>NZ_JBFTNI010000002.1:0-962297 GCF_056397405.1 Variovorax sp. 05N34 | reverse complement strand
GGTCAGGCTCGCCGCCACCCCCGCACCCGATTGCACTCGCACGGTGTGGCCCTGCGCAACCAGCTTCTTGGCGGTCTCCGCAGTCACGGCCACTCTGGTCTCGCCTGGCACAGTTTCGGCCGGCACGCCTATCAGCATGGAGGTTCCTTGATGTCTTGAGACGAAACGACACACGGCGAAAGCGCCGTGTGTCGTCTATAGAGCGGGCGGATCGTCGCCTTCAGCAGGCGACGCGATCACTCAGGCGGCCGCGCCGACCTGATACAGCTCGACCCTGGTTCCGTCCGGATCGGTGACGTAAATAGTCAAGCCATAGGGGCCGTCGTGCAGATCCTGCTGAAACTCGACGTCAGACTTCTTCAGCCGATCGCGCAGCGCCCGAACATCGTTGACTTCAAAAGCCATATGGTCGATCTGCCGATGTGCCGGCGCACGTCCACCGACAATCGCGATCCCCTGGTGAAATGCAGTGAATGGCCGACCGTCGGCCAGCGGCTTTGCCGGACGAATGGAAAAACCGAGCTGGTTCACATAGAAAGCCGTGGAGCGCTCCACGTCCTGCACCATCAGCAGCATGTGCCCATAGCCGAGCGTGCGCGGTGAAGATTTCGAATCGATCCAGCCGCGCATTTCCTTGGAGTCGGAGAGCTCGCAGAAATACTGCTTCCAGACCCGTTTGGCCGTTTCCTCCCACTCTCCATTGACTCCGGAGATGCAGTCGTTCAGCGCGACGACATCGTAGTCGCGCAGGTAGGCCTCCCGGATGCTCGTCTCGACGCAGGCATTCGTCGTGGTTCCCGCCACGAACAGCGTCCGGGTTCCCAGCATCTTCAACATCATCTCGAGGCGGGTCTCGTAGAAGGCGCCGAAACGGTGTTTGCGGATGACATAGGAAGGATTGAAGGCGGCCAGCGGCTTCAACTCATCGACGATTTCCTCGTCCCAGCTGCCAGCGAGAGCGGAGACTTGCTTGCGCCGCGCGGTGTGGCCGGCCAGCTTCTTGCGGGCGCGGCTCGCGTCCACCGCGAAATGCTCCTGAACGGTCCATATGACCGGAATGCCTGCCGCCTGGCAATGCGGAATCAGTTCAGCGAGCGCGGGCACGATCGAAGAGAGACGCTTCGTATCGACGCCAGAGATGCCGAGTGTTCCCTTGTCGTGGACGAAGGCGTTCTGAAGATCGATGACCAGCAGTGCCGAGGAACGGGGGTCGAGTTCATCGAGATTCATCACTTTTCCTCCATGTCGATGCCGAGTACCCCGGCGCGTCCCCAACTGTCCTTGGGTGTGTCATGAATCACGACGTGAAGGTGCTCCGGCTTGCAACCTGCCTCGTCGACCATCGCCTTCGTGATGGCCCTGACGAGATTGCGTTTCTGGTCGACCGTGCGACCTTCCCAGAATTCGACGATGACGAATGGCATTTCACTGCTCCTTAGGTTGATTTCCCGCCCAGCGTGGGACAGGGGGTGAGAAGCCCGTGACGAAATCGTTGCCCGCACGGTCTTCGCCGCGCACGAGCCAGAGTGGCCGCACGGCATGGTTGATGAGGGGCTGTTCTTCCATGGCCACCCAGTTGGCCAAGGCGCGCCCGTCCCGCAGGAAGTTGCTGTCCGCTGGCATGTAGCGGATTACGTACAGAGGCTCATGTGGATCCAGCGGCGGCAAGCCGGTGGCGACACGACTCAGTTCGAGGCAGGTCAACGGCTGCGCGCGCTCCGGCGTCACGAGCACCACCGCGCCTGCCAGCGGCATGACGGGCCAGTACCGCCCTTCGCGACCTTCGCGCACGAAGCGCTGGTAAGAGGCTGCTTCGAGGTGAAGTTCGGAATCCCACAGCACGATGTCATGCCCGATCGCCGATTCCACCCGATCCACGATGGCCGGGTCCTCGCACAGGTCCAGGAAGCGCCAGGCATCGGTGAGCCCAGCAGCATGGCCCCAGGGGTTGTGGAGCCCCGACAGCCGCTCCAGTCGTGGGCGCGGCCGGAGCAGCAAAAGCTCCCGCACCGCTTCGTGCAGGTCTGCGATGCGTTCGGCCATGCTGCGAGAGCGTGGCGCCACGCCGCCGGTCGCGCTTTCGCGGAGCCCTGTTTCCATGGTCAAGAAGGATTGGAAAGACAGCGGCCGCGGCCGAAGAGGCTTTCGTCGACCTTGCCGTTCTCGTAGACCACCGCGCCTCGAGCCACGGTGAGCACTGGCCATCCCTTGAGCTTCCAGCCTTCGTAGATGCAGGTGCCTTTGCCGGTATGACGGACCGTACGCTCTTCATCGAGATCGACCAGCACGAGGTCCGCGTCGAAGCCCACCTCGATGTTGCCCTTGCGCGGCCACAGGCCGAAGCGGCGCGCCGGATTGGCCGAGTTGAGTTGGACCAGGCGCGACAGCGGCAAGCCGCGCTGATGAACGCCAAAGTGCAGCATCAGCGACAACTCCCACGGAAACGAGACGACGCCCGGCAGTTCGGACCAGAGGTCCTCAAGCTTCTTGGGCATGAAAGGAACGTGATCGGTGCCCAGGCTATAGACCGAGCCGTTCAGGACGCCTCGCCACAGGCCTTCCTGCTCTTCCTTGTCGCGCAGCGGCGGCGATATCTTGGCGCGCATGTCCAGATCGCTGTCATAGGCCGTGCGGGTGAGGTAGTGCTGGCAAGTCTCGACCGTGACGTGCACGCCGCGTGCCTGCGCTTCGGCAGCCAGTACGGGGCCCATGCCGACGGACGTGTGAACCAGGTGCAGAGAACAGCCGGTTCGTTCCGCAAGAAAGATCATTCGACGAATCGTTTCCACCTCGCAGAAGGCGGGACGGGATTCCGTGTACGCGCCGAGGTCCTGCCGACCCGTTGCCTTGATCTCGTTCTTCATCCAGGCGGCGATTTGTGTGTTCTCGCAGTGGACGTTGATGAGCGCGCCTGGAATCTTCGCCAGGATTCGCATCGCGGCATACACCCAGCCGTCGGTTGCTGGAACGATGCCGATCGGGTTGTCCGGCTCATAGCCGAAATAGCACTTGAACGAGCGCACGCCCGTCTTTGCGACGATCTCCGGGATCTCGGCAATATGCTCCTCGCGCTGAATGCCGAAGTGGAAGCCGAAGTCGATGATCGAGTTCTCTTCGCCGAGCGCCTTTCGTTCTTCATAGAACGGCAAGTACGAAGGCTTGAGATTGCGGATGTAGAGCAACGCCGTTGTCACGCCGCCCGACGCCGCTGCTGCTGTCTCGGTGCGCATGTCTTCCGCATAGGGATACTTCACGCCCAGGTGGCAATGCGGATCGATCACACCCGGCATCAGCACGCGGCCGCCGGCGTCAATCTCGCGATGACCTTTGGGCAAGGCGCTGTCGGCGCCGGTCAGGATGATCTTGCCGTCTTTCACGGCGACACCGCCGTGGAACTCTCCATCGTGGCGAACCACCCGTGCGTTGCGAATCACCAGGTCGGCGCTCATGCTTTCTCCTTCAAGATGTTGTCGATGCGACGCCGCACGCCGCTCCATTGGCTGCGGCCGACGGTGATGGGTGCGCGAGCTCCCAGTCCGCGGGCCCAGACGAACTTCAGCCCGAGCTCTTGCGCGGCATCGCGGTCGATGCCTCCGGGCGGCGCCGCCAGGTCGACGAGCAGTGCGTGCCTGGGCAAGGTCTCAAGCAACTCACGCCCGAGCACGCGGGCGGGCACGCTCGCGATGACGATGTCCGTGTCCGGAAGCACCTTTGCCAGATCGGACAGTTCGTGCGGCTCGGCGCCGGCGGCGTATGCCGCGGCGCGCTGCACTGGGTTGCGCGCAGCGACGTGAACATGCGCGCCCAGCCCCAACAGGGTGTGCGTGACGAGCGAACCGATCGTCCCCTGCCCCACCAGGCAAACCTTCGCCTTGTGGATCGTGATGTCGGTGTTCTCGATCAACACCTTGAGCATGCCTTCGACGATCGCGGGTCCGCGCAGGAGCATCAGGTCCTCGTCCCACTCATACTCATGCAGATTGATGCCGAGACCCTCGCAATGCGCCTTGAGCTTGGGGTCGGCCCATCCCAGGATGATGTGTCCGGGGCGGCGCATGCCGGTGAGCATGTCGCGGTCCGGAATGATGCGATCGGCACATTGGGGCGCGAAGAGCGCGCCGTCGGGGGCGATGCCCGGAATTGGAAAGAGCGCGATGTCGGCACCTTCCAGTGCCTCGCATGCGCTCGACGCGTGGCCGACGCCAGCGATGCCCTGCTCTGGCCACGGAAAGCCGAAGGCACGTACGTGGGCTCCGGCTGCAACCGCGCAGCGGGCGATCTCTTGTTCGCGACGATCGCCGCCGATGATCGCGATGACGACTTGATCCCAGTTCATGGCTGCCTCACATGTTGAAGAAGTTCGGACTTCGACAGGCCCGCGATGCCCATCGCGTCGGCGGTCCGGCCGCCCTTGCTGTAGTCGATACCGACCAGCGCCTGCGCCAGCGTGAACAGCGAACGAGCGACCGGCGTGGCCACCCCGGCGATCGCGGCGAGTTCGAGAAAGGGAAGCAGGCCGTGGCCGAAGTCTTCCCGGTAGTACCTGTGCTGCAGGGAGTCTGGGCCCTTGATTCGCTTGTTGGCCTCGCCGCCCGCTATGGCGGCCACGAAGTCTTGCGTATCCGTGACTGACGACTCGACCGTGCCGATCAGCTTCATCTCCTCTACGAGGTTCGGCAGGCGGTGGCCGAAGGCCGCGGCGACAGCCAGGCGTTCGTCGTCGAGCGCTCGCATGGTGCGCGCCACCCCTGGCGTCATGGCCTGAACGTAGAAGGTGAAGTCGCCATGCGTCGCCTCGACCCACGCCGCCGCCAGGACGGCGCCCGGTGGATGCAGCACGAGGTTGGCATTGGCGAGCGCAGAGGCGAGCACATCACCTACCGGTGAAGCACCGGGAAACAGTTGGCATGCGACAGCGAGCGCGGCCTCGCCGCCAGGCAGCGCCGCCGCACGCACCTGCCGCGCTCGGCCGGTCACCGTCACGCTGTCTGACTGGTACTTGCGAGCGACATACGTCAGCGTCGAGAACTCGGCGATCGGCGGCAGATCGGCACGAACACTTCGATAGGCATGCGCGAAGTCGAGCGCGCCGCCGGTGTGCCCGGGATTCAGAATCACCGGTCGATTGGCCGGCCAGCACGCAGCGGCGAGCGCGCGCGCAACCGGCGCGTGAGAGAAGGTCGGCAGCGTTACCACGGCCGCGTCGGCACCCTGGATGGCTTGCGCGAGATCCGCCGTGATCAGGGCTGGCCGCGCAATGCCTTGGCCCAGAACGCCCTCATAGCGCACTCCGCCCAGTGCCTGGAAAGGAGCGAGTGTTTCGGGAGATCGGTTCCAGAGAACCACTTCGTGACCGGCTTGCGCGAGTTCGGCCACGGCCGCGGCACCACCGGCGCCGGCGCCCAGTATGGAAACTTTCATTCTTGCCTCTGTCTGGTCAGTGCGCGACGAGCACGCCCTTGGCTTCGAACATCTCGCGCACCTGCCGCACATAGTGCTGAAAGGCGGGGTTCTCGTGGATGCCACTCCAGCGGCGCGGCCTCGGGATATCGACGGTGAGATCGAGATCCACGCGGCCCGGACGCGGCGACATCACGATTACGCGGTCTGCCAGAAACACCGCTTCGTCGATGCCGTGCGTGATGAACAACACCGTATTGCGCAGCCGCATCCACATGGTCTGCAGATCCATGATCATTTGCTCGCGCGTGAGCGCGTCGAGCGCGCCGAAGGGCTCGTCCATCAACAGCAGTCCGGGTTCCTGGATCAAGGCACGGCAGATCGCGACGCGTTGACGCATTCCGCCCGAAAGCTCGGAAGGAAACTTCTCCGCGAAGCCCTCGAGCCCGACCTGCGCCAACAGTTCGCGCGCACGATCGGCATAGGCCTTGCGGTCCAATCCCTTGATCTCGATCGGCAGCAAGATGTTGTCGACGATGCTGCGCCAATAGAGCAGCAAGTCGGACTGGAACACGACGCCCGCCTTGGGATGCGGTCGCAGGACGATGTCGCCATCGATGCCCAATCTGCCGGAGCTCACCGGCGTCAGGCCCGCGAGCAACGAGAGCAGCGTGCTCTTGCCGCATCCGCTGGGGCCGACGATCGCGACGAAGCTCCCGGGCTCGATGTCGAGATCGACGCGGTCGAGTGCGAGCACGTCGTCGCCCGCGCGCACCTCATACGATTTGGAGACACCTTCGATGGTGACTGCGGCTGCACTACTCATGGCGTGGACTCCCGGCGGATTTCCATCATTTGGCGCTTTCGCGGTGGAACGAAACCTTGCTCTCGACAAGTGCAAGGACGAAATAGAGCAGCACACCGATCAGGGAGATCGTGACGACGGTTGCGAAATTCAGCGTCGTGTCGAACTGCGAGTTGGCCTGGAGCTGCAGGTAGCCGAGACCACGCTCGGCGGCGATGTATTCGCCGATGATCGCGCCGATGACAGCCAGCGAGATCGCAACCTTGAGGCCACCGAAGATGCTCGGCAACGCCGCAGGTAGCCGAACCTTGAAGAAGGTCTGTGCCTCGCTGGCACCCATCGAGCGGACCATGTTGACCAAGCCTTTGTCGAGCGACTGCAGGCCCACCACGGTCGAGATCACGATGGGAAAGAACGAGATCAGGAAAGCCAGGCTGATCTTCGGCGCCCAGCCGTAGCCCAGGTAGAGCACCAGCAACGGCGCGAGCGCGATCTTGGGCACCGTCTGCAGCGCCACGAGAAGCGGGTAGACCGCGCGCTCGAAGACCTTCGAATAGAAGATCGCCAGCGCGAGTGGAATGCCGACCAGCACGCCAGAGAGAAAGCCGCCCAGCACTTCGAGCAAAGTGATGTATGAGTGTGTCGCGAGCAAGTTGAAGTCCGTCACCATTCGCTTGGCGATGGCGAGCGGCGTCGGCAGGACGAATTCGGAGAGGCCGGACAGCGGCACCGCGAGTTGCCAGATGACGAGGACGCCGATTGCAAGCAGGACTGAGGCGTAGCGCTCGACAAACCTGACGCGCGGCTGCTTCTTCTTCGTGCTTCGAGGGACGGGCATCGCGACGATTCCGGGGTGTTTCAGTTCAGTCATGGATCACCTTGGGTTACGGCTGGGTCAGCAGGTCGTTGGTGAAGAAGGCCTCAGCCGGCTTTGGCGCGCCGATGGCTTCGTCGGTCTTCAGCAGTTCGAGCGCCTGCACGATGGTTTGGGGGTCCGTCCACCCGAGTGGCTTCCCGGGCCGTGCGCTGATGGCGTCCATCGTCGCGCGCACCTGCACTTCGACAACCTCTGGGGAGGGGCCCCCCTTCCAGTTTTTCAAGATGGCGGCGGTGGCGGCCTTCGGGTCCTTTCGGGTCGCATCGATGCCCTGGTTCACCGCAACCAGATAGCGCTTGAGCACGTCCGGCTTCTTCGCAATCGTCGCGTCGCTCGATACAGCGGCCAACCCGGGAATAGCCAGGCCGTTTTGAGCCAGATCGAGCGACGGGAATTTGGTCCCGATGCGCGCCTCGATGATGGGGAGGTCGTTGTTCGTGTAGACGCTGACCACGTCGACCTGCTTCTGCAGGAATTGCGGCACGCGCGACTGCGCATCCATCTGGACCTTCTTCACCTTGGTGCAGTCGACGTGATTGACGGCGCAGAAGACAGCCAGATAGGACGTTCCTGTTTCCCCCACGGAGTGCGCCACGGTCTTGCCCTCGAGATCCTTCGGCTTGAGCACCGGTTTGTCGGGCTGCGAAATCAACACCACGGGCGTCTTCGGTTGGTACAAGGCAATGATCTTGACCGGCATGCCTTTCTGGATGGCCGAGACCGCAAAGATGGCCGGCATGATCACCACGTCCTCCTGGCCCTGCAGCAGGGCCCCCAGGGCGGCGGGTGCACCTGCGCCCTCACCCATCCGGACGTCGAGGTTGTGGGCTGCATACATTCCCTGCTCTTGCGCAAGGTACATGTGCGCGTATTCGCCCTTGAGTTTCCAACTGAACCGGACGTTGACGTCATCCGCGGCCCACGCGGCCGAAGTCAATGTGAGCGCCGCCGCAACGGCGGCGGCCCGAATGCCGGAAGTCAATGAACAAACCGAAAAGTGGGTGCGCATGAATTACCTGCCATAAGGTTGAGTGAGTGAACCGGGGCCGAAACTTGCGTGCGGGGCTGGCCGGGACTAGGGTGGCGATCTCATGTTTTTCTTCTGCTTTTCATATCTTGATCACGAAGTGTGATCACACATATAATCGCCAACAACCGGGTTAACCCGCACTGCCTCACAGAGAACATCAAAGAGAACGCCATGGAAAAGATTGCGAGCCGCCGTCAAGCAGATTCGGATACCGCGGAAGAGCCAAACAGGCGGGCGCGCGGCAGCGTCCCGGAAGAAGTCTTTCAGAGGCTGCGACGAGGATTGATGGTGGGCGCCTTCGTGCCAGGCCAAGTCATGAGCCTGCGAAAGTTGGCCGCCAGCTTCGGCACGAGTCCGATGCCGATTCGCGAGGCGCTGACGCGATTGGTCGTCATCAACGCGCTGGAGGACACTTCGAGCGGATCGGTCCGAGTGCCTCGGCTTACCCCAAAGAAGCTCAATGAGCTTTTCACCGTCAGGGAACTGATCGAAGGCCTTGCCACAGAGATGGCATGCCGCAATTGCACGCCCGCCTTGCTCAAGGCACTGACCGCCATCAACGGTGAGCTTCTCGATGCAATCGCCAAGCGCAATCTGATCGGCTGCCTGTCCTCGAACCAGCGCTTCCACTTCACCCTGTATGAGGCCGCCGGTAGCGAAGTGATCATGCCGCTCGTCGAGTCTCTTTGGTTGCAATTCGGGCCGACGATGTACCTGTCGCTGCTGTCGCCCGACATGCCGTGGGACGCATCGGCGCACGTCGAGATCCTTGAAGGCCTGCAGGCGAAGAAGCCTGCGATCGCCAAGCGTGGCGTTCTCCGCGACATTCGCAACACCGCGCAATCCCTCGCACCTGCGCTCGTTGAGCCCGACGCGGCAAGCCTGCTGTCCGCGCCGCTGGACGATCTGTATTTCGGCAACTGACTCCCAAGGACCAGGAAGAAACATGACTCAGCAAGGACACGACGCTCGTCTCGAACAACTCGGCATCGAGTTGCCCAACCCAGCCGCCCCCGCGGCCAACTACGTCCCGGCTCGCAAGAGTGGCTCGATGATCTACATCGCCGGTCAGGTACCCAGCGCTGGCGGCAAGGACCAGTACGTAGGCAAGGTCGGACGAGACGTGTCGATTGAAGACGCGCAGAAGGCGGCACGGTTGTGCGCCATCAACATCCTGGCGCAGTTGCGCACCGCTCTCGGCGGAAGCCTCGATCGCGTGGTGGGCTGCATACGATTGGGCGGCTTCGTCAACGCAACGCCGGAGTTTGGCGACCACCCAAAGGTCATCAACGGCGCTTCCGATCTGATGGTCGAAGTGTTCGGCGATGCGGGCCGGCACGCGCGAGCGGCGGTTGGCTGCAATTCGCTGCCGCGCAATGTGGCGGTCGAAGTGGACGCCATCTTCGAGATCGCCTGAACATGAGCCACGCCGGACTCGATCGCCGAGTGCCGATCCATGTGCTGACCGGCTTTCTCGGCAGTGGCAAGACGACTCTGTTGCGTCACTTGCTGGCTGATCCGGATCTGTCGGATACGGCGGTGGTCATCAACGAATTCGGCGAAGCAGGCCTGGACCATCTTCTCGTGCGGGAGGTTGCCGAAGACGTTGTGCTGCTCGGTTCAGGGTGCCTTTGCTGCTCTGTGCGCGACGACCTGGTGTCAACGCTGGCCGAGCTCAACGCCATGATGCGCACCGGCGACATCCCCGCCTTCGCGCGTGTTGTCGTGGAGACCACGGGCATGGCCGACCCCGCACCCATCATGCAAGCCGTTCTCAGCGAGCAAAGCCTGACGCCGTGGTTCCGGCTTGGGCAGGTCATCACCACGGTGGATGCCGTCAACGGCGACCAGACGCTGGTCCGCCATCGGGAAGCCCGGCAGCAGTTGGCGACCGCCGACCGGGTGATCCTGACCAAATCGGATCTGGTCGACGAGTCCGACTGCGCGGTGCTGCTCGAGAAGCTGCGGGCGACGAATCCGGGCGCCATCTTTGCCAGTGCCCGCAACGGCCGATTGCCGGCACGCGCGATCTTCGACGAATCTGAAGCGCAATGGCGGCGGTCCGGTCCGATCCTGCCAATGGCGGCCAAGGATGGACAGGACGGTGACGGTGACGCACCGCTGGGTCCGCTGATGGGCAGTCACGACGAGGCGATCCGGACGTTCACGGTCCAGCTGGAGCGCGAGGTGGAGTGGAGCGTCTTCGTCGATTGGCTCGAATTGCTGCTCGCGAACAGGGGCGATTCGATCCTGCGCGTGAAAGGCCTGCTCGGCGTGACGGACGACGAAAGGCCAGTGGTGGTACAGGGCGTGCAGCACGTCCTTTATCCATTGGACCGGCTGCCGACGTGGCCCGATGGCACAGCCTCGCCCGGATGGGTTGTCTTCATCGCACGCGATTTGACTGCCCGAGCCATCGAGAACTCAATTCGTTCGGTGTACGAATCGAGCCTCGTCTGACTGGTGCACCAACTCAGGACTTCGTCGATCAGTTGCCGCTGTCGTAGAGGGTCGTCGTGGTCTCCACACCCTCTTCGTGCAGCCCTGCCCGCTTCACCGCCGCTGCCGCGAGTTCCCTGGCCTTGCGGCGCAGCTGGACCTCATCGACGCCATGCACCTTGCCATTGCTGTAGAGCGCCTGCCCGTCAACCCAGGTCTGCGAGATTGAAGCAGTGGATGCCGAGAACACCAGCGCCTGCAGCGGGTCGTGAAATGGCGTCCACTCGATGTGATCGAGGTCGAACAGAATGAAGTCCGCCTTCTTCCCCACTTCGAGTGAACCGATGTCATGGTCCCACATGGCCGCCTTCGCGCCATCGATGGTGGCAGCCCTGAGGGCCTGCCGCGCCGTGAAGATGTCCGGCTTCATGCGTGCGTCCTTGAACATGCCGGCAACGAGCAGCATCTGACGCATCAGGTTCATGTTTCCGGCGGCGGACACGCCATCGGTGCCCAGGCCGACCGTGACGCCTGCGGCGACCATCTCCGGGTACTTCCCGATCGCGGTCGCGCCCTTGCCGAGCTTGAACGATGAGCAGGGACAGAAGGCCACCTTGGCGCCTCGGCGAGCCAGGAGGGACACCTCTTCGTCGCTGACTGCGGCACCATGGGCAATCACCAGGTTGGAGCCGATGCCACCTGCGCGATCGATCCGCGTGATCGGCCACATGCCGTATTTGCCTTCGCAGACTTTTGCCTCTTCAATTGACGTGGCGAGGTGATAGGTCGTACCCACGCCAAGGCGTTCCGCGAGCTTCTGCGCGCCCACATGCAGCTCCAGCGTGCAAGGCTCCTTGCCCTCGATGTTGACCCAGCAGCGGACGCGGCCGCCGAGGGCACCGTCGTATTTGCGGACGCAAGCCTCCAGCTCGGCGAGGGCAGCCTCGGCGCTTGGGAAGAAATGATGACGCGCCATCTCCTCGGTCCATCCGCGTGGCAATTCGGCCGGCGGGTTGTCCGCGGCATGTCGCCCCGTGACGCCACGGATGCCGGTCTTTTCCATGGCTCGGACGGTGATCCCAGGGTCGTACTGCGACCCCATGTCGATAAAGCAAGTCGTCCCGTTGCGAAGCATCTCGGTGATGCCGAGCAACGCGCCCCAATACTCGTCTTCCTCGGTGATGTGCGCGTAGAAAGGCTTCGCCCAGTGAAAGACCCATGCCCGCGTATTGAGGTTGTCCGGAAACACGGCGCGCGACAGCGTCTCGGACAAATGGACGTGGCTATCGACGAAGCCCGGGCATATGCCGAGCATCGTGCCATCCATCACCCGGTCGAACTTGCCGCCTTTATGTCTCGCGGCGACCTGCTCTGCCGCGCCGATGTCGACGATGCGGTCGTTCTCGATGACGATGCTGGCATCGCGAAGGACAGTGTCCTTGGCGTCGACCAGGAACGCGAATTCAAGGTGCTCGATCAGCGTGCGCATGGGTGCTCTTTCCAGTATTGATGTTCAGCCTTTGACAACCAACAGCTTGTCGGTGTCGGCATAGTCGGACAGCAGTTCGCAACCATCGGCCGTAACGAGCAGCATGTCCTTGTTCTGCATGCCGAATCCGAAGCCCGTTTCGTAGCACAGTGGCTCGAAGCCCAGAACCATGCCTTCCTCGATCGCAGCATCGCTTCCGGGCTTGCCGAGGATCGGGGTCTTTCCGAGGTACGGATCTTCGTGCAGATGCAGGCCGATGCCGTGCCCGACGAAAGAAATCGGCGGCAAGTCGAGTTCTGCGAGCTTCGCGATGAAAGCATCGTAGATGGCGCGGCAGCTTGCGCCTGGCTTGACCAGTTCCATGATCTGGTACTTGCAGTCGACAAGGTGCTGCCAGATCCGTTCCGCATGGGGAGGGGCTTCCTGCACAACAGCGGTGCGGCACACTCCGGCCTGGTAGCCGTCGATCACCGAGAAGATCTCGACGCGGCAGACGTCACGCGGCTTGAGCCTGCGTTCGCTCGGGCCCACGTTCGGCAGCACGCTGCGTTCGCCCGTGGCAATGATCATGAGCTTGAAGTGCTCCGCGCCCAATGCATAGACATTGCGCGTCAGATGGCCCGCGATGTCCATCTCCGAGTCACCTGCCTTGACCGATGCAAGCGCGTCGGTGATGGCCTGGTCGGCGATGCGCGACAGACGCCGCAGAAGGGCAACCTCTTCGGGTGTCTTGATCTGGCGAAGACGCGCCAGAATGTGTTCGCAGGGTTCGAAACGGGCCTCTGGCAGTGCCTTCTGAAGGCGTGCGAGATCTCCTGCCGGCAAGTAGTCCATCTCGATGCCGATGCGCGACTGACCCAGGCCGAGCTTCTTCAATTGGTCCGCGAGAACCAGCATCGCGTCGTCCGTGAATTCAGCCCAGATGCGTGTCGGCACATTCGGCGCGCGCCGCTTCACCGTGCTGGCTTCCATATCGACCGAGAACAACTCGGCCGTGCCATCGGCGCTGATGATGGCCATCGCGTGCCGGTGTCGAATCAACGGTTGCGACGGGACGACGAAGCCAGTGGCATAGGCATAGTTTTCGGGCGAGCACGACACCATGGCGTCGAGTCCGCCCTCGGCCATTGCCTTGACTTGCCGCTCGATGATTGATTTGCGCATCTTTAACTTTCCTGGTGTTGAAAGAGTGGCCGGTCGCGATCAGTCGCGTACCTGGTACTTGTCGATCTTTCCGAGGTCGACATCAATGCCCATGCCGGGACCGCCAGGAACCTCGATGGCGCCATCCACGAGCTTCATGGGGGCGACGATCAGGTCGTCGCGGTAATAGATGCCGCCCACCTGCCCCTGCTGCCATTCGGCCGGCGTTGACACGGGGACGACGCACGACAAAGTGGCCGCCGGCGCCGCGGCGGCCAAATGGATATTTGCGAGATTGCCGACGCCGGTCTCAACGGATCCGTTGACGTTGCAGACAATGCCGGCGGCCCTGCAAACAGCGGCCACTTCCATCGCCTTGTAGAGACCGCCGGGCTYCGTCGTGTAGATCGACACGATCTGCGCGGCACGGTGTTCGCTGATCTGGATGACGTCGTGGGCGTTCCATGCGGACTCGTCCGCCATGACGGGTGCGTCGATGGCACGAGCCACTTCGGCAATGCGCTCGATGCCCATCACGGGTTGCTCGACGTACTTGAGCCGATACTTTTCCATCGCGCGCACCGTCGAGATCGCCTCTCCGGGTGTGCGATAGCCTTCGTTGGCATCCACGCAGAGTTCGACTTCATCGCCAACTGCGGCACGAACAGTGCGGACCATGTCGATGTCTCGCTTCGCATCGACACCGATCTTGATCTTGATCGTCTTGATGCCCTCCGCGGCGACCTGCGCCACTTCCTTTTCCGCTTCAGCGATTGAAATCAGTCCGATGGAGTGCGTGACAGGGATATGGGACCGCACTTTGCCACCCAGCAGCATGTGCACCGGCAAGTCGAGCCAGCGGCCTGTGATGTCGTAAGCAGCGAAGTCGACTGCGGCCTTGGCGTAGGGATAGCCGCGGATCACGGCATCCATGCGGGAGTGCATCTCTGCGAAGTTACCGAGTTCGAGGCCGATCAATGATGGCGCGAGGTACTTCTCGATGACCAATTTGGCAATCGCAGTCGACTCCCCGAAGTAGCGGCCGAACTCGCCGCCCCAGTCCTTCAGGGCCGGAGCCTCTCCCCACCCCACTCGGCCGTCGCTGTCGGTCATCCTGATGAGCAAGTAACGGCCAATGGATTCCGTCAGGCCGGTCCATTTGTGCTCGCGCCGCGTCGGGAGTTGGACGAGCAATGTCTCTATGGTTTGAATGGTTGGCATCTGCCTGCTCCTCACGTATCAACTTACGCATGTCGAACAGACCATCTGCCGACGTTGCGAAGAATACTGTGATCACAGTTTGTGATCAAGTAGAATTCTTGTCAATACGCGAAGCCCTTGAGACCGCGCCAATGCATTCAGGAGCGCAATATGATTGTCGAGATCACGAACTACTACGCTTTGCCGGGAAAGATTGAAGACGTGCTGTCGCAACGCCTGCATGCCAGTGCGATCAGGACACGTCTGGGCTTGCCGGCCGGGCGGATCTTCAAAAAGCTGGAAGGGCCAGGCCCCGACGTTCGATGGGAATGCGCGTTCGAAACGCATGCAGCTTATGAGGCGGACATGGCCGCGCGCGCGGAGTGCGATGAATTTGCCAGTGCTCGAAAGGCGATGCATCTGCTGCTGGAGAGATTCGAGCGGCACATCGAAGCGGCAGCGGTCGAATAGGCCGCTTGTCGAGATCCGGAGCTTCGGTCTTCTTCAGTCCGCTACCAACGACGACCGCCTTTGGCTTCACTGAGCACTCGCGAGTGCCTTCAGACGCGCCAGCGAATCGCCGACGATGTCGCTGTAGCTACGTCGCTCGGTCGCTCCGACCCACCGCGCAAAAGCCACGCGGAAGACAGCGATACCCGCCTCGGCGACGAGGCTCGCGTCGGGCTCACCGACTCCCCTCGCCCGCAGGGCCTCCGCCAGTGCCGCGGATAGATTCGCCAGCTTGATCAACTCGCGTTCGTAGAGATCTCTGTGGGCCGCGATCACTGATGCGCGCAGGCGGGCGTACCCACGGCGATCCTCGTCGAAAAAGTCGCCGGGCGCTTGCAGCGCGAAGGCAATGGCGTCCATGGCCGTTGCGTCCGCCGGAGCACCGGCGAGCGCGCTGACCATCGATTCCTGCAGCAACTGCGGCCCGCTGAAGAGCACCTCGCGCTTGTCCGAAAAGTAGCGGAAGAACGTCCGCGAGGTGAGGCCGGCCCGCTCGGCGATGGCCGCGACGGTCGTCTGCTCATAACCCACCTCCGCGAACAACTCCAAGGCCGCCAGGCGAAAACGGCCTTCCGCATCGGGCTCCCATCGACCCATTACATCCCCATGGTGTTGACACAAAGTGACATCATAGGCCTATACTGATGTCACTCAATGACATCAAGGAACCCTCCATGCGAATTCTCGTTACCGGAGCTTCGGGCTGGATCGGCTCGGCCGCCGTCACCGAACTCATTGCCGCCGGACATCAGGTCTTGGGCCTTGCCCGCAACGACGAGGCCGCGGCCAAGATCAAGAGACTCGGCGCCGAGGCAGTGCGCGGCACCCTCGAAGACCCGGACAGCCTGCGCGCCGCAGCCGCGCGCGCCGAGGGCGTGGTGCACCTCGCCTACAACCATGACTTCTCGCAGATGGCCGTGGCGGCGCAAACCGACCGTGCGGCCATTGCCGCCTTTGCCGACGTCCTGCAAGGCACTGGTGCCCCTCTGATGATCGCCTCGGGAACATTGAGCCTGGCGCCCGGGCGCGTGGGCACCGAAGGCGACATGCCTGACCCTGCGGCGCATCCGCGCCTCGCGAACGCCGCGTATACGCTCGGCTTGGCAGAACGGGACATCCGTCCCATCGTCGTGCGCTTCGCCCCGACAGTTCACGGCGCTGGAGGTGACCACGGGTTCGTCGCCACTTTGGCGAAGATCGCACGCGCGAAGGGAGTTTCCGCGTACATCGGCGAGGGCCGGAACCGCTGGCCTGCGGTCCACCGGCTGGATGCCGGCAAGCTCGTGCAACTGGCGGTCGACAAGGCGACTCCAGGCACCGTGCTGCACGCCGTGGCGGAAGAAGGCATCGCTACGCGCGACATCGCTGCGGCCCTCGGGCAGTTTCTGAATGTGCCTGTGGAGTCCATTTCCGCCGATCGCGCAGCCGCGCATTTTGGATGGATCGGCATGTTCTTCGGCGCCGACGCCCCCGCGTCCAGCATGAAGACTCRCGAACT
Organism: Variovorax sp. 05N34; assembly: GCF_056397405.1. Lineage (NCBI taxonomy): Bacteria > Pseudomonadati > Pseudomonadota > Betaproteobacteria > Burkholderiales > Comamonadaceae > Variovorax > Variovorax sp. 05N34. Next base: position 945,906 of record NZ_JBFTNI010000002.1, on the reverse strand, counting down.
GCTGGGCTGGAAGCCGTCACATGCGATGCTGCTGGAAGACATCGCGGCCGGCCACTATCCAGGCCACTGAAGCATTCACTGAGGAAGCGCCTCCGCCGAACTCGGCGAGACGCCCTCGAGGTGAACCGGTTGTTCCGTGCAGCGGGCGCGACGCGGCCCTCGACACAGTGCGCGACAGGGATGAAACTTGCCGAATGCAGTGCCCACGGTGTCGCCATCCTCATTTGCAAGGGGCCAAATTCTGCGAAGAATGCGGCAGCGCACTCGCACGACAGTGCGCGACCTGCGGCTACGAGCTTGCGGCACAGGCGAAGTTCTGCAGCCAATGCGGCACGCCGGCGCGAGTCTTCGCGCCGGCCCCCTCGGTAACAGAAGCAGAAGCGCCTCGCGAACTCGCACGCGATGCCCGGCCGCCGCCCGACGCGACGACCGCGGATCGGCGACAGGCGGCCGTGTTATTCGCCGACATCACCGGATACACCACACTGTGCGCCGGCAGTGATCCGGAGCAAATCCAGGAGATGCTCGGGCGCTTTTTCGATGCGATGGACAAAGTGGTCGAATCTCACGGCGGCCGGGTGATCGACCGGGCGGGTGACGCCGTCATGGCGGTCTTCGGCGCGCCGGTGGCCCATGGCAACGATGCGCAACGCGCATTGCACGCCGCGCTTGCGATGCATCGCGCGGCTGCGGGGGTTCCGGATTGCAAAGGCGTGCCGCTGCGGCTGCACATCGGCATTACCAAGGGCGAGGTCGTGGCCGCGGTGATCAGCGGCGGCGGCAAGGCCAAATACTCGGTCACCGGCGACTCGGTCAATCTGGCCGCCCGGCTCGATGCATTGGCCCAGCCAGGCGAGATCCTGATTTCTGACGCGCTGTACCGCGAAGTCGCCGCCAGCGTCGAAGTGCAGTCCGCAGGCAGCCAAATGGTCAAGGGCTTCGCAGTGCCGGTAGAGATCTGGCGCTTGCTCGGCTTGCGCCTGGCCCGTGGCGAACGCATGCCCTTTGTGGGCCGGCAAGCCGAACTGGGGCAACTGGTCGGGGCGCTCAACGCAGTGCGCGACACCGGCGTCGGAGTGACGGTGCTTGTTCGCGGCGATGCAGGGATCGGCAAATCAAGATTGGTCGAAGAGTACCAAGCGCGCGCTCGCGACGTCGGATTCGACACCCCCTCAGGGCAGGTTCTGGATTTCGGCGTCGCCAAAGGCCAGGACGCCGTCTCGTCGCTGCTGAAAACCCTGCTGCAGGTCAGCGCATGCGACGACGAAGCGCAACGCCACGCAGCGGTGCTGGATGCCGCTGCGCGCGGCCTGGTGACTGACGACGAGATTCTGTTCGTCAATGAGTGGCTCGATCTGCCGCAGCCGAAGCCGCTGGAGGCGATTTTCGAGGCCATGGACAACGCCACCCGGCTGCAGCGCGCGAGCGAGGCGTTGCGTTCCCTGTTGCAGCGGGCCGCTGCGACTCGATCGCAACTGGTGTTGATCGAGGACATCCACTGGGCCTCGCCGGAGTTGCTGCGACTGGTGGCGGCGGCAGCCCGTGCGGCTGCGCGGGCACCGATGGTCCTGCTGCTGACCTCGCGCATCGAGGGTGATCCGATCGACAAGGCATGGCGGGCGTCGATCCACGGCAGCGCTTTCATGACCATCGATCTTGCGCCCCTGCGCCCGCAGGAAGCGCGCTTGCTCGCCGGCGGGCTGGTGGAAGCGTCGAGCCGCTTTGCACTGATGTGCATCGAACGCGCTGAAGGCAATCCACTGTTTCTCGAGCAGTTGTTGCGAACCGCGCGGGCCGGCGAGACACCGGGGCTCGCGCCCGCCGTGCCGCCGACCATCCAGAGTCTGGTGCTCGAGCGTATGGACCGCCTCGCCGCGCCCGATCGCGCCAACCTCCAGGCCGCCGCGGTGATCGGCAAGCGCTTCTCGCTTGCCAACCTGCGCGGTGTCGCGAGCGCGCCGAATGCGAGCTGCGACATATTGGTGGCGGCCGACATCGTGCGGCCCGACGGTGCGGATTTTCTGTTTGCACACGCACTGATCCAGGAAGCCGTCTATGCGTCGACGCTCAAGAGCCGGAGGCGCGAATTGCATCAGGCCGCCGCACGATGGTTCGGCGACGACGATCTGGTATTGAAGGCGGAGCATCTCGACCGCGCAGAGGACACGGAGGCCGCAGCGGCCTACCTGCGTGCAGCGACTCGTGAAGCCGGGCGGCTGCGCTTCGAAAGTGCGCTGCGCCTGGCCGAGCGCGGCGACTCGCTGGCGGCCGATCCGGCGCGAGGCAACGCCACGGTCGGCTGCGAACTCGCGTTGCTTTGCGGCGAGATGTTGCGCGAGCTCGGACGCTCGACCGAGTCGGTCGCCGCCTTCCAGCGTGCGCTCGAACTCGCCGGCGACGACGCACTGCGCTGTCGTGCCTGGATGGGCATCGCCGACGGCCATCGCGTCACCGGCGAATTCGCCCCGGCGATGCAGGCACTCGGCGAGGCCCAGCCGATTGCCGAACGGCTCGCGCTGACCGTCGAACGCTCTCGCATCCATCACACGAGGGGTAACCTCTATTTCGCCCAGGGCCGCACGGCCGAGTGCGACGCTCAGCACGTGATCGCGCTCGCGCTGGCCGAGCAATGCAGCGAACCACAGGGCCAGGCGCGGGCACTGAGCGGCCTCGGTGATGCACGCTACGCCGAAGGCCGCATGGCCAGTGCGCTCGACTACTTCAGGCGCTGTGTCGCGCTGTGCGGGGAGGAGCAGATTCGCATCACCGGGCCCAACCGCTGCATGATCGCTCACTGCCTCTGGTATGCCAACGAACTGCACGACGCCGTGGCTCATGCCCATTCGGTCTGCGACGACGCGCAGCGCTTCGGAGTCGTGCCCGTGCGGGTCTTCGCGCAGGCCACGCTCACTCAGGTGCTCACCGAAGCTGGCCTCTTTGAAGAGGCTGGCGTGTCAGTCACGAAAGCGCTTGAACTCGCGCGACTTGCTGGATCGAGGCGCTACGAAGCGACCGTGCTGTACTTCTCTGCCGAGCACCATCTGCGAAAGGGCAATCGCGCGCAGGCGCGCAAAGACCTGGAACTGGCGCTCGAGCTGGCACGCCAGACCGGTCTCGGATTCATCGGTGCCGCGCTCATGGGGCGGTTTGCGCGCATGGCGGAATCCGCCGAAGAGCGGGTTGCGCATCTTGCCGCTGGTGAAGCCCTGCTGCAGGACACCGGGCTCGCCCACAACCACCTCTGGTTCTATCGCGACGCGATGGAGGCCTGCCTTGCAGCCGGCGATTGGCAGTGCGCGCTGCAACACGCAGCTTCGCTGGAGCGGATGTTCCAGGTCGAGATCTTGCCCTGGGTCGAGTTGATGGTCGAGCGGGCGCGGGCCATCGTCGGGGCGGCCGTATCGGGCGCTGACGCGGCGGCCACCGCACGGCTGAGGGCCGTTCGCGCGACGGCGGTTGCGGCAGGCAATGGCTGGGCTCTCGCGGGCATCGATGAGGCGCTGAGGCCTGACCCGGCGACGGCGTGATGAACCCGTCAGAAATGCCTTGCCAGCCGGAGCATCGCGCTCTGGTCGACATAGCCTTTGGCGGCGCGCAGGCGGTATTCGGCCCTGAACTCCCAACCCGAATTCTTCAAGAGTTCGAGGCCGGCGGTCACGTCGCCGTAGACCTTTGGCATGTTGCTCGTGATCTGGAACGGCTGCATCGGGAACTCGGCCAGGCTCACGCTCACCTTGGCATCGCCGCTCAACACTGAGCTGACGCCGAACGCCAGATAGGGCCGCAATGTGGCGTCGTCCAGGTCGACGCGACCCCCGATCTCGACGCTTGGCGTCGCCATCCACGTGGTACTGCCGGTCGAGCGATAGGCGAGATCGAAAAGCCCGGCCCCCGTTTCGCGATAGGCAGAGTTGCGCTCATAGGTGGCGTCGAGATCGACATACGGCTTCAGGTACCAGGTGTCGAAGTCGATCTGATCGGAAACGCGGGCGCGAGCGCCCCCGAAGTAGGCCTCCGGCTTGCCGGTTGCGCTGGCGAAGAAGCCGGGCAGAACGATGCTGCGCGTCTGGGTCGAGCTTTCGTAGCCGGCAAGCAGCGCTCCGGCAAATTGCCAGGAGCCGGCTTGCCGCTTCAATGTGATGCCGCCTTGCACGCCGTCGCTCGACGCCGCCACAGTATGGTCGCTTGACGTGGTGTGGGTCCGGGTGTAGTTGAGGGAGCCGCCGAAGAACCAGTCGGGGGCAATCTTCTTCTGCGTTCCGATCTGGTAGATGGCCTGGTTTCTGCGATATCCGACGTCCTCGCTCGTGGTCGAACGGTCGGCGCTCGCGCCGAGCACGCGCCCCCACGTGCATTCGCCCTCGGCAAGTCGGGTGCTGCCATCGACAAAGGAGGGACAGCTCATCAACCGATTGAGAAATGCATAGTTCTCCTGGCCGCGGCCGCTTGCCCGAGCGAGGGAGACGTCGGAGGCGATGGTGCCGAGCGCATGCACGTAGGCGGTCGAGTCCTTGATGCCCGTGAGAGTGCCGAACAGCGGCGCCGCCTTCACACTGCCGGTATCCCACAGCGCCTGCAGATGGCCGGCAACGGCGGCCTGGTCACTGTTGAGAGCGATGCCCTGCGGCCTGAAATTGGCGTTGACCGAAATCAGCACGTCGTGCTTGTCCTCACTGATTCGCAATGGATAGGCGAAGACCGGAGAACGATCGGCCACGCTCAACTCGACAGAATGGGCGGGGATCACCGGATCCGAATGGATGATCGTCAGCGCGGTATCGCGCACCGGGTTCTGCGTGAGCGGCGTGACGGTGCCTCCGAAGTAGGAGGCCTCGCTGCTCGAGAGACGATCGCTCTTTCTGTTGGCGAAGTCGAGATCGGCGGCCAAGGTGCCCGACGAGGTCTGGTTGAACTTGCCGTAGGTCAGCCGGGTGGTCGTGAAAACGCCGGGGCCACCGGGGCTGAGCGTGCCAGCGTTGTTCAGTGCGCCCCACGTGATATAGAGGTTGTCCCCGCTCTGGAAGGTGGCCCCTGCGCGATTGTTGAAGTTGCTGCCAATGCCTGATCCTCGTCCGATGTCGACATTGCCTGCGATCAGCCCATCGTTGTTGACCACGGTTTGCCGGTCGGTCGCGATGGCTGTTCGGCCAGAAACGGTTCCGGCGTTGTTGATGGTGGTGACATCCGTGGTGATGGCCAGGATGCCGATGCCTGAACTGCGATCCGCCATCACGTTCGCGCCCTTGTCGATGGAGATGTCGACGGCGCTCCCGAGCAAGGCGTCGCCGCCGGCCCTGCTGCCCATGCTGATCGCCGCAATGGCCGGGGAGCCGGCCCCCATCGCGGAAACCGTCGCACCGGCGTGAAGATTGACCTCCACGGCCGCGCCGGCATTGATGGGCGAAGAAGGGTTCAGATGGGGCGGGGTGTTCAGGAAAACACCGCCGTCCCTGAAAACAGCGCCGCCGCCCAGGCTCATCGCAAGAATCGCGGGGGCGTTGGCGCCACTGGTGGCGACAACGCTTGCCAGGCCGGCGCAAGTCTCGCCCGGCGCACAACCGACATTCACCGCGACGCTGCCACCGCTCCCGACGCTGCTGGTCACGTCTGAGCGCTGCACCATGCCCAGCCCATAGTTGACTGAGGCCGCGTCTCCCGCGATGCCGCCGCCACCGCCCACGCTCTGCGCGAGGATGCCGATCGCACCACGGCCCGCGGTTTCAAGGTGGCCGCCTGCCGCGACCTTGACCGTGACTTGTCCGCCATTGCTGTACTCGAGCTCGTTCGCGCTCGTGCCATGCAGCGTCAGGGTGCCCGGCTGTGTTGTGAGCCCCGCGATGCCACCGCCGCCGCCAACGCTCTGTGCCACGATGCCGTGCGAGTCCTGCCCGGCTGTTCGAACCGCGCCATTGAGCACGACCGACGCAGCACCACCAGAGCCCGATGAATCGCCGCCCCCGCCGAAGGTCAATGTCGTGGGACCCGCGTACGCCTGGCCGGCGCTGGTCAGCGCCACGTATCCGCCGCCATTGCCGATGCTTTGCGCCAGCACGCCGAAAGCCAGGTTGCCGCTGGTCGAAGCCGCGCCATCGAGGGTGACCTTCACGGCGCCGCCGCCGGTCGGCGCGCCGAACTGACCGCTCGTGACGCCGAGACTGACATTCGGCGCGGCCAGCAAGGCGCCTGCCTGAGGGCTGAGTGCGAGACTCGCGATGCCGCCGCCACCGCCCACGCTTTGCGCCACGATCGCGTGAGACAGCGTGCCGGTGGTCGTGATGTCGCCCTTCCCTTTCACCGTAACGTCCCCGCCCTGGATATGCGGTGTTGCGGTGAAGTAATCCTCCCTGCTCAGTTTCCCGCCGAGCGAGATGCTCGGCGATTGCCTTTGCCGATCGGCGCCCAGACTCGTTGCGGCACTGCTGTCGACGTTGACCAAGGCAACCCCGCCGCCGCCGCTGACGCTTTGCGTCAGGACGCCGACCGAGTCATTGCCTTGCGTGCGAATGGCGCCGCCGGTCAGCACTGTGACCGTGCCGCCATTCATGTCGCCTTGGAACATTGGCGTGAAGGTTCGGGTTGCCCCAAGCGCAATCGACAACGGATTCTCCGCGCCGCCGGCCAGCGCGGAGAATCCCCCGGCGCCGATCGCGTCGGTCGAGACATCGGCTGTTCCGCCGCCCCCGCCGACGCTTTGCGCCAGCACGGCAGGAGAAGCGCCGCCCCGGGTCGAGATGCTGCTCGTGCCGGCAGAGGCATCGACGAGCACGGGGCCGCCGTTGCCGTCCGCGCCGTTGCTGCCGCCGACATTGACAGCGACGCTCCTTGCCATGGACAGTCCCTTGCTTCCCAACAGATCGAGGATCGTTGTGATCCTGTCGAGGATCTGCTCGGCAGACGCGCCACCCTGCTGCTTCACCACGGCTTCGAGGCTCTGGTCGGCCATCGTGCCGGTGCCGCCACCGCCGCCGATGCTCTGGGCCAGCACGGCTGGCGAGGCGAAAGCGCTCGTGGCGACCGTGCCCGTGTTGTTGATCGTGACGCTTCCACCATTGCCGCCGAAACCACCGAGCCCGCCGATCGCCATGTTGAGACCGATGTTCGGCGACAGCGAAAAGGCGCCGCTGACAGCGCCAGAGGCCGCAGCGACCATGCTGTCGATGCTCGACAGCAAGCTCGACACGCCGGAGGAATTGATCGCGCCACCTTGGCCGCCGCCACCCGCAATACTCTGCGCGACGATGGCCGGGGCGCTGGCGCCGCTGGTGACGACACGGCCGTCGTTCGTGAGCGTGATGTCGCCGCCATTGCCGCCGCCTGCGCCATCGCCGCCGACCCTCGCGTCGACGGCATACGTGAAGGACGCCAGCTTGAGGCCGGTGGGGGCCGTCTCCAGCCAGTTCGCGACCTGATTCACGGCGCCCAGGAAGGCCTGCGGCGATCCCATGGTCGGAGAGAAGGAGTGCGAATTCTCCTCTTGCACGAGACCGCCGCTGCCGCCGCCGCCGCCGATGCTCTGCGCCAGAACGCCGATCGACTGGTCGCCGGTGGTGCTGATAGCGCCGGACCTGCGGTTGCTGATGTTGACCGTCGTTCCCTGGCCGCCGGCACCCCCATTGCCACCGACTGTGATGCCGGCGCTGATGGAGATGTCGGATGCGCCGACCACCGTCGGCCGAAGCGGTGCCGCCGCCGTGCCGCCATTGCCGCCGCCACCGCCGATGCTCTGCGCCAGGATGCCAAAGGCCCGGGCGCCCGTGGTCGCCAATTGGCCGCTGGTGTTGATCCCGATCGTGCCGCCCATGCCGCCAGTGCCACCCGAACCGCCGACCGTGTGCTGGATGCTGGCTGCACCGGAAGGCATTTCCGGGCCGAGGTCGGGCGCGATCGTGGCCTGCGTCGAATCCGCGAAAGCACCGTTGCCTCCGCCGCCGCCGATCGCCTGCGCCACCACCGCATTGCCAAGCGCGCCCGCCGTGCTGATGCCCCCGTTCTGGTCGAGCGTGATGGCCAGCCCACCCGCCTGGCCGCCACCGCCGCCATTGCCGCCGATGCTCATGGCGACGCCGGTCAGCACTCCGACGGAAACCGCGCTTGCCGAGCCACCTTCGCCACCACCCCCGCCAATGCTCTGCAATGTCAGGCCGGATGAACCTGCGCCCGTGGTCACGATCCGTCCTGACGCTTTGAGCGAGATGTTGCCGCCGCCGCCGGCGGCCCCGCCGCGACCGCCGATGGCCATGGCGGTGATGACGCCGGTGCTGTCGGCATCCCCGCCTGCACCACCGCCGCCGCCGATGCTTTGCAGCAGGATCGCATCGCTATGGTCACCACCGGTGGTGATGCCGCCGCTGTTCGCGATGTCCAGGACGCCGCCCGTGCCCGCATTGCCGCCGTTGCCGCCGCCGACAAAGAAGGCGCCGTTGCTGGCCGCGCTCGCCCCGCCGCCCCCGCCGACTGCGTGGGCAAGAATTCCTGTCGAGTTTTGTCCCGATGTCGTGATCGAGCCGCTGTTGTTGATCTGGATGGCCGTCGCCCTGGTGCTTGCGCCGGCGCCGCCGTCGCCGCCGTGGCCCGAAATGCCGCTCGCCCCGCCGATGCCGCCGCTGCCACCTTTGACGATGGCGGTGATGCCGTTCGAATTGACCCCACTCGTCGAGATCGACCCCGTGTTCGCGATGACGACCCCCTGCGGCGTGCCGCCGGCGCCGCCGTTGTGTCCCGAGCCCCAGGAGCCAGGGCCACCGTTCGAGCCGTTGCCGCCGGTGCTCGCCGCCAGGATGCCGGGCGACATCGTCCCGCTGGTCGAGATCCATGCGCCGTTGGTGACGGTGGCAAGGCCTGCGTCGCCACCATTCGCGGCCGCCACGTCCACCGGGTCGCCGGAGGGAACGGTCAGGGCATCGCCGCCGGTCGAGCGGGCCAGGATTCCCAGCGTCCTGTCGCCACGGGTGCTGATGCTCGTCCCGTCTTGCGTGGTGACGGTGATGTTCCCCGCCGCGCCGCCCCGGCCCGTGTAGCTGTGGCCGCCGAAATCGCCGGTGTGGACGCCGGGTCCGCCCTGTCCCCCGATCGATTGAGCGCCGATACCCGCGCCAAGCTCGTTCGGGTAGGCACCGGTCCGGGCGGAGGCACCGACCGAGAGCGCGGAATTCCCGTTCAGCGTCACGCGGACCTCACCAGCGTTGCCGCCGTTGCCGGCATTCCGTTCGGCGCCGAACGTTGCGATCGCGCTCTCTTGCCCGGTGCCGCCCATCGACACTGCCGAGATGCCGTAGCCGGCCGCGAAGATCGTCGAACCCGTGAGCGTCAGCAGGACGGCATGTCCATCGGCCCCATTGCCGTGGTCTTTTCCGTCCCCCCACTTGCCTCCATCGCCGCCCTTCGAAACGCCGACAAGCCCCGCGCCGGCGGTGCTGAGGATGGAGCTGCTCTGGACCGTGTAGTCGATGATGCGGCCGTAGCCACCGTTGCCGCCCCAATGGTTCTGGCTGGTGCTGACCTCAGCGCCGTCGCCGCCATTGCCGCCGCTCACGTCGACCGTGACGCCGGCGCTGCCGGTTGCACTGATGTTCAGGCCCGACTGCGTGAGGATGAAGTTGTCCGTCGCGGGGGCGCCGTCGGAGCCATTGCTATCGCGGCAACAGGTGCCATTCGCGCCCCGCCGGTCCCAGAAGATGGCGCCCGATTGCGCGGACACCGGTCCCGAAAACACCAGCATCGCCGCTCCAACCAGCACGACATCTGTCCACACGACCGTGCGACCGAAATTCATCGCGTGCGCAACGCCTGCACGACCGCTTGCAAGACGGCACTCGAGCGCTGGGCAAACAGCTGGAACGGTGCTCCGGTGCTCCCTTCCGCGCCCGTCCAGTTGTACGTGAAGCAGAACGAAACAGGCACACCGTCGACCACCATGCGGCCCGGAAAGCTCAGCGCGTGGAAACCTTCCCAGTCGATGCTGCCGCCCTTGCCATAGGCCGCAATGTCGGCGGGCACGATGACTGAAATGGCATCTGCCATGGCCAGGATCCGCTTGTATTCGGTCAACGCTCCGCTGTTCGGAAAATACGGGCTGCCCAGCGTCTGTCGATACCAGTTCACCATGTCCGTCGCTGTGCTGCGCATCGATTCGGTGTCGTTGACCGCCGGCCGTGCATTCGGATTTGGATCCGGGATCGCATTCAGGCCATTCCAACCCAGATCGGTACCGTGGGGCGCACCTGACAGGTACGAGAAGAACAGTCGCGTCGAACCCGGAATCTGCGTGTTCGCCAAGCCCGCCCGCGTGATCAGCTGACGCACTCTGGACGCTTGCACTGCTGCAAATGCGATGTCCGTCGCGGTGTTGTCGCTGTGGGAGATCATCGCCTCGAGAACGCTTCGAAGAGGCATCGTCCCCTTCATGTGCTGGAGCACCGGACTCCCGGGCGAGCGCACCGCGTCGCTGACCACCTGCTGCGTGTCTCCTGTCAGGCCGTTGAATTGATTGGCGGTATCGATGATCGATTGCGCGAGCACGAAGGTCTTGACGGCGCTGCCGACAAACAGCTGGCGATCTGGCTGCCAACCGCCCCTCCACGCCCCGCCGGGCGCGTCCACGTGGACGAGGCAATGCGTGGTGTCGGGCGCCATCGCCCCGAAGCTATTGATCGCCTCCGTCACCGAGACCGGGCTCGCCGCAGTGACTGCGGCGGCTTCAGCGCTGGAGCCCCCGCAGCCGGACACCAGGGGGGCTGCGAGCACTGAGGCCGTCAGCTTCAGCGCGACGCGTCGTGCGTTCGAAATCGGAGGAATGAGGGGAATGGGGGGATGCATCGATGATCAGTTCCGGTTGGCGCTCCGGCGGGACATCGGCGTTGCATCTCTGTCGACCGGTAACCACACAAGCGTAACCAATAGTCACAGGCTCCCTCAATCCCCGAGAATAGGTAAAAGCGTTGCCCCGCCGTTCCTCCATGCAATCCCATGCCACAGCCCCACTCGAAGATGCCCAACCGGTCGCATTGAGTCCGGCCCTGATCGTGGAGGACGACCCGCTGATGCGGGACCGCCTGCGCCTGCTTCTTTCCGGTCTCGGCGGCGACGACCGGCAGATTGCCGTCGCAGATAGCGTCGCCGCGGCGCAAGAACTGTTCAGGAAGCAATCGTTCAGCATCGCCCTCGTCGACATTGGCCTGCCCGACGGCAGCGGCGTCGAACTGATTGCATGGCTGCAGGCTCACCATCCCGACGTTTCAGCGGTGGTGATCTCCGCCTGGCGCACTGACGAAGTGATTTTTTCGGCTTTGCGCGCGGGCGCCATCGGCTATCTGCTGAAAGAGCGCGACGACCTCGAACTCGGCATCGCACTGCGCAATATCGAACAAGGCGGCGCACCGATCGATCCCTCCATTGCACGGCGCATCCTTTCATGGCTCACGGCCAGTCCGGGATCGCCACAACCGCAACCCCTCGCAGTGCCTCCCGCCGCGGTCCTCACCCCCCGCGAGCGCAAGATCCTCGAACTTGTCTCCCAAGGCCTCAGCAACCGCGACATGGCCGAGACACTGTCGATCTCCAGGTTGACCGTGGAATGCCACACCAAAAACATCTATCGCAAGCTCGCCGTCAACTCGCGCACCGAAGCCGTCTATCAAGCGCGAAGGCATGGCTTGCTGCGCTGATCGGCGCCTGCATCGTCTGCATCGCCCTGTGCGCAACCGGCACAGTGCGCGCGCAGCCCGCGCCGGCACTGCACGTCGAGGCGGCACGCGGCTCGGGCTGGCTCGATGCGACACCCCCAACCGACGGTTGGACCCCGGTCACCCTTCCGGACACTTGGGCCTCGCGCTGGCCCGGCTTTGACGGTGTGGTCTGGTATCGCCTGACCTGGGACCAGCCGGCCCCGGTGCACGAGACCGGGCTGCTGCTGGTCTACCTCAACATGGCCGGCGTTGTGTCTCTCAACGGCATGTCGATCTGGCGCGACAACAGCCTCGTCGAGCCGCTCACTCGCGCCTGGAACACGCCGCGCTACTGGCTCCTGGCGCCGCCGCTGCTGCAACAGGGCACCAATACGCTGCTGGTCCGCGTGTCCGGTCTGTCCGCCTACCAGGCGGGGCTGGGCCCCGTCAGCCTCGGCCCGCCCGCCGTCATGCAGGCGCAGTACGAGCGCGAGCGCATGCTGCGTCGCGACCTGCAGGTGCTCGGGCTGGCCATCAGCGCCGCAGTCTCGGCCTTTTTCGGTGCGCTGTGGCTGATGCGCCGACGCGAGACAGCGTATGGTTGGTTCGCGCTGATGTCGGTTCTGTGGCTCCTGTTCGGCTTCAACCAGGTCGCGACCAGCCCATGGCCGTTTGCGACCAACGACGCGTGGCAGGCGCTCAACACCTCGCTGTTGCTGGCGTTCGCCATCTCTTTCATGGTCTTCACGCTGCGCTTTTGCGGGCGGCGGATGCGGCGACTCGAAATCGCGGCGCTGCTTCTTGTGGCCGTGGGCTGGGCCGACCTCTGGTTGATCGGCCCGCCGTCATTGGCGACGCACCGCGCCGTCTGGACGCTTGTCGGTGGCCTGATCACGATCGCCGTGGGCTGCACAGCAATCGTGCAGGCCTGGAGAACGCGCGAGCGCACCCTCGTCGCGCTGGCTCCGTTCATGGCGGTTTCCGCTTCGGCCGCCACGCACGACCTGCTGGCGTACACGCAGGTGATCGACAGCAATATCTACTACGGCACCATGTCCTCGTATGCGCTGCTGCTCGGCATGGCGCTGATCCAGGCCGGCCGCTTCGTGAACAGCCTCAGGCGCATCGAGAACTTCAACACCGAACTGATCGAGGAAGTGAACGCCGCCAAGGCCGAATTGGCCGCCACGCTGGCTCAGCGGCACGCATTGGAACTGGCGCACGCGCGTATCGGCGAACGCGTGAACCTGGTCAGCGACCTGCACGACGGACTGGGCGGCATGCTGATTGGCAGCATCGCGACACTGGAGCGCACACCGGAGAATCTCTCGGCACCCCAGTTGCTGGCAATGCTCACGAGCCTGCGCGATGATTTGCGACTGATCATCGATGCCAGTAGTCACGACGACGGCACCCCCGCGCTGGGAGACCTGCTTGTGCCGCTGCGCCATCGACTCACCGAACTGCTGGATGCCAACGGCATCGATTGCCGGTGGCGGTTGTCGGGCATCGAGACTCTGGTGCTCGCACCTTCGCAGAACCTCGAAATCTTGCGATTTCTGCAGGAAGCGCTGACCAACGTGCTCAAGCACAGCGGTGCCAAGCGAGCCGATGTGTCGCTTTCCAGATCGGGGGCAGAACTCTGCGTGGGCGTGCGCGACGATGGCAAAGGCTTCACGCTTGACGCGGCGCGACGGGGAAGCGGCGCCGGCCTTCGCAGCATGCACGCGCGAGCGCGCCGGCTCGGCGGCGAACTGAGGCTGGACTCGCAGCCAGGCCAGACAGCGCTTGCTCTACGCATGCGCTTCACCGGGCCACCGACGTGATGGTGCCGTTTGTCGACACTTTCGCTCTTCCTAAGCATCCACCAATGACAGCTGGCCGAAGCCAACTGACGACAACCAACGGCACGTAAACGCCCCATTGCGGTGGCTTGGTCGCAGAACATGGGCGGCAGGGGGACAGCTTCCATGACGCATGCCGAGACCCGGCCGTTCAATGGTGAAGAGTCTGGGCGAAAATTTTTGTGCCCGCTCGGCGCGAGGGCTACTGAAAAATTCCCGCGGCGAAGCGGACTTGGAGATGGCGCCCCGTCGGCCACGAAGATGCCGCGGTCAGCTATGGCTCGGGCGAAACCCATTTCGTGCGTGACGCACACCGTCGTCATGGCGGTGCAACTCGTCGAGCAGGTCGCGAAGCTTGGCGAGAGCAACTCTCATTGACGACTGACTGATCTCCAGCCGCTCCGCCGCTCGAGTGACTTGGCGCCCGGCAACGTCCCAAATGATGCGAAAGCGCTGAACGCTGCATCAAGAGCGGTTTCAAGCTTGACGGCGCTGCCGCGCCCCCTGCTTCAGAGTGACGCGGAGCTATGACGCCCAATGGCATCTTGTCAGCCGCATTGGCGGCATTGGCAACGAAGCCTACATCTTGCAGTCAAGCGACGCAGCGGGCACCAGCGCCGGGTCATATCGCTGTTCCACGACGGGCCGCAGCGCGCCGTCCACCTTCTTCACGCGCGCCACGTAGTTGGGCAGGACGAGCTGGTTGTCCTCGGAACGCATCCGCACCGAACCATAGATGGTGTCGATCGTGGTGCCGCGCAGCGCTTTGCTCACATCCGCCGGCTTCACGCTGCCGGCCTTGGCCACACCCGCGAAGATCACCTGGGCGCCGTTGTAGGCCTGGGCTTCATTGTCGGTGGGCACGCGCTTGTACTTGGCCTGCCATCCGGCAACGAATGCCTTGTTCTTCGGGGTATCGATGTCCGCGGTGTAGGACGTATTGCCTTGAACGTTTTCCAGCGCGGTGCCGCTGCCGTCGATCATAAAGTTCATGATCAGCGCATGACCGATCAGGCGCTTGCCCGGTGTCAAGCCGAACTCCTGCGCCTGCTTGGCGAAGGCAATGGCATCGCGGCCGACCTCCGCCACCCAGATCGCTTCGGCATCGGAAGCCTTGAGCTGGGCGATGTAGGGAGAAAAGTCTTTGGTGCCCATCGGCGGGTAAAGCGCCAGGACGACGTCCTTGCCGTGCGACTTGACGGCCTTGGTGAACGACTCGCCGGAATCACGCCCCCACACGTAGTCGGCGGCAAGCACGGCGAACTTCTTCTCCTTGAAGGTCGGCGCCCATTCCTTGATCATGGCCAGGTCCATGGCATCGGAGTGATTGGTCCGGAAGCTGCGCGGCTTGCAGCTGTCGCCGGTCAGCTTGTCGGACTTGCTCGCCACGACGAAATAGGCCGCATCCCAGCGTTGCAGGTTCTGCGCGATGGTCAGCGAGATGGACGAAGGGATCGCGCCGATCAGCAGGTTGTAGCCGTCGCGCGCCATCTTCTCCGCCACGCGGCGGCCCGCGTCGGGCGTGCTCTCGTCGTCGCCGAGCTGTACTTCAACCTTGCGGCCGTCGATGCCCTTCGCGTTGGCCTCTTCGATGGCGTACTGCACGCCGCGGATCACTTCGGCGCCCTGCTGAGCGAACACACCCGACTGGGAGGAAACCAGGCCGATCTTGATGGGAGGCTTGTCCTGCGCGAGCGCAGACAAGGGCAAGGCGGCGCAGACGGCCAGTGCCGTCAAGGCACCTCGAGGGGGAATTCTTCTGAACACTACGAATGTCTCCTTTGAAAAATGAGCCCGGATGGGGGCGTACGGTGGATACGGAATGCGGGATGCGCGGCGGCTGCGCGGGTCAGACCATCACGTGTCTATGCAGTTCTTCGATGCCTTCGGGCGCCACGCGCCCTTCAGCGATGACCGAGCCTTTGGCCATGGCCAGGTACCGGTGCGCGACGCGCACGACCAGGCTCATGTTCTGTTCGATTAGCAAGAGCGCGGTGCCCTGGTCCGCCACCTGGCCGAAGATCTCGGCGAGCTGATCGACGATCACGGGCGCGAGCCCCTCCGTGGGTTCGTCCAGCAGCACCAGCGCCGGGTTCGACATCAGCGCGCGGCCGATGGCCAGCATCTGTTGCTGGCCGCCCGACAAGGCGGTGCCCGGTGTGTGCGCGCGCTCCAGCAGAATCGGAAAGAGCTTGTAGATGGCGTCCGTGGTCCACGGCCCCTTTCGACGCACGGCAGCACCGAGCCGCAGGTTCTCCTCGACGGTCAGGTTGGCGACGATGCGACGGCCTTGCGGCACCACAGCAACGCCAAGTTGCGCGGCTTCGTATGCCTTGGGACGCAGGAACGTCTTGCCCGCCACTCTCACCGTACCGCCGCGCAGGCTGGCCACGCCGAGGAGCGTGTTGACCACCGTGGTCTTTCCCACGCCGTTGCGTCCAATCAATGCGACTCGCTCGCCGGCGCCGATCTCCAGGTTCAGGTCATGGAGGATGTGCGCCGCGGCGTAGCAGGCGTTGACGCGTTCGAATTGAAGCAGGCTCTTCATGCCGCGCTCCCCAGGTAGGCTTGACGTACGCGCGGATCGGCGCGCACTTCGGCAGGTGTGCCGCTCGCGATGACGCGGCCGAGTTCAAAGACCGTGACCGCGTCGGAGATGCCGAACACCACGTCCATGTCGTGCTCCACGAGCAGCACCGAAACCCCGCGCCGTTCGGTAAGCGCCTGGAGGTGATGCGCGAGGTCGCGGGATTCCTGCACCGAAAGCCCCGCCATGGGTTCGTCCAGCAGCAGCACCACCGGCCGACCCACCAGCGCCAGCGCCAGATCCAGCCGGCGCTGCTGGCCGTAGCCCAGGTCGGCGGCGAGAGTGGCGCCCAGCGGGAGCAGGTCCAGCTCGGAAAGGATTTCGTCCGCATCCTGCGCCGCTCCGGCGATTCCCATTTGCTGCGACGCCAGCACCACCTGCTTGCGCACCGGCATCTGGCCGAAGATGCTGGTGCGCTGGAACGATCGCGACAACCCGCGTCGGCGCCGCTGTTCGACGCCCTGCGTCGTGATGTCTTCGCCTTGCAGCGCGATGCTGCCGCGCGTCAGCCGCCGGCGTCCGGTGATGGCGTCGATCACTGTCGACTTTCCGGCGCCGTTGGGGCCAATGAGGCCCCGGATCTGCCCCGGCTCCAGCGTCAGTTCGACGCCGTCGACCGCTTTCACGCCGCCATAGTGGATGGCCACGTCGCGGGCTTGCAGTATCAGTTCCGTCATGAATGTCTTGCCCTCAACGAAATGCCGTTCCGCGCGAAGCGGCGGACGCGGCGGCGGAGGTCCCGGTCCGTCGCCGCACCAGGCGCTGCAGGGCACCGACAAGCCCGCGTGGCGAGAACACGATGGTGGCGATCAGCGCGGCGCCGAAGATGGCCATCCAGTGGTCGGCGTAGCCGCCCAGGAGATCCTTGAGCACGAAGTAGACGATCGCGCCGAGCGGCGGCCCCCACAACGCGCCCTGCCCGCCCACCACGACCATCATCAAGGCGACGCCGGACACGCTCCAGTGCAGGTTCTCCGGCGAGACGAAGCCGGTGTTCAACGCCGCGAGCACGCCGGCCAGCGCGGTGACCCCGCCCGACAAGGCGAACACCGCCGCCCTGGGCAGCAAGGTGCGGATGCCGATGAACCGGGCGCGCTCCTCGTTGTCGCGCACGGCCTCGGTGATGGCGCCGAAGCGCCCTCGCAGCAGCAGGGTGAGCGCGGTCAGGGTCAGCACCAGGACGGACCAGCACAGCGCGAACATCGCATGCGGCTCGGTCAGCGCCGAGGTCGAGACACCGAACAAGGTGTTCGGCCAATTGATGTTCATGCCGTCGGCGCCGCCCGTCAGGCCGCGCGAGCGGGCGGCCGTGAGGAACAGCATCTGGCCCACCGCCAGCGTCAGCATGCCGAATGCGATGCCGGGCACGCGAACGAACACCAGCCCGAGCAGGAAGGCCACAGCGGTAATGCCGAGCAGCGTGAGCACGATCGCGGCCTCCGCCGGCACAACACGGGTTTCCAACAGCACGGCCACGCTGTAGCCGGCACAGCCGAAGAAGGCCGCGTGGCCGAAGCTGACCAGTCCGCTCTGGCGCAACAGAAGGCCGACGCCCAGGGCGAACACGGCGAAGATGACGGCCTGCGTGAACAGGGACAGGAGAGTGGCCGAACCGGCGTACGCTGCAGCCGCGCCGCCCACGAGCAGCGCGGCTGCGGCGTACGCCGCGATGCGGGAAAGGGAGATCGTCATGGCAATGCGCTCCTCAGGTGCGGCTGCCCGCCAGGCCCGCGGGCTTCCACAGCAGGACGGCGATCATCAGAGCGAAAGGCAGGATCGCCGAAGCGTCGGGAAGGTAGACAGCACCGATCGACTGGATCAGCCCCAGCACCAGCGCGGTTGCGAATGCACCGGACAGGCTGCCGAGGCCACCGATGACGACGACCACGAAGGAGTCGATCAGCACGTCGCTGCTCATGGAGGGCGACAGCGCGAGAAACGGCGCGGCCACGACACCGGCCAGCCCGGCAAGCGCCGTGCCGACGCCGACCACGGTGGCAGAGAGCGCATCGGTGTTCACGCCCTGCATGGCCGTCGTCGCGGGATCAGTGCTGGCCGCGCGCACGAACAGCCCGGCACGCGAATGGCGCATCCACAGCGTCAGGCCGAGCGCCACCAGCAGCCCGACGGCCATGACGCCGATACGGTAGGCCGGCACGGGCGTGCCGAACAGGTCGACCGAGGTACTCAGCAGCGCGGGCGCCGGCACCGACAGGTTGTCCTTGCCCCAAAGGGTCTGCACGGCGTCCTCGATGATCATGAGCAGGCCGAACGTGACGAGCACCACGGTGAGCGGATCCCGGTCCTGCAGCAGACGAAAACCGAACCGGTCCAGGCACACGCCCAGCAGCGCCATCAGCGCCGGCGCGGCGACCAGCGCGACCCAGAAGTTGCTATAGGTAGCGATGCTGTAGCCCAGGTAGGCGCCCAGCATGTAGAGCGAGCCGTGGGCGAAGTTCACCACCCGGCGCAATCCGTAGATCAGCGCCAGCCCGGAACACATCACGGTCAGCAACGCGCCGTAGACCAGGCCGTTGAAGATGTTGATCGTCAGCATTTCATGTCTCTCCTCTTCTTGTGATTCGGGTCAGCCAGCGAGCGCCGACTCGGGTGCTCCCAGCGCCAGCCAGCCGCCGTCGACGTGCAGCGTGGTGCCGGTGATGAAGCTGGCCCGCGCCGAGGCGAGGAACGCGATCGCTTCGGCGACCTCGCCCGGCGCCGCGAGGCGTCCCATGGGTGTGCGCGCGTTGATCGCCTGGATGTCGAGCGCTCCCTTGCGCTCCAGTTCTTCCACCAGCGCGGTGCGGACATAGCCCGGCGCGACCGCGTTGACACGCACGCCTCGACGCGCCCATTCGCAGGCCATCGCCCGCGTCATGGCCAGGATGCCCGCCTTGGCCGCGCCGTAGGCGTTGCGCGAGGGGATGCCGCCGAACGCGGCGATCGACCCGAGGTTGACGATGGAGCCGCTGCCGTGCGCCAGCATGGTGCGCCCGGCCTCGCGGCTCATCAGGAAAGTTCCGCGCAAGTGGACCGACAGCACCCGGTCGAAAAGCTCGACCTTCTGCTCCACGGTGGGCGCGGCCTGCTCGCCGATGCCCGCGTTGTTCACCAGCACATCGACGCGGCCGAAGCGCGACGTCACGGCAGCCAGCGCCGAGGCCACATCGTCGGCCGATGTCACGTCGGCACGCAGGCCCAGATGCGCGGCCCCCAGCTGCGCGGCGCGATCGCGCGCCACTTCTTCCCGCAGGTCGATGAGCACGACATGCGCGTGTTCCTCCGCCAGCCGCTGCGCGGCGGCCCAACCGATGCCGTCGGCAGCGCCCGTCACAACCGCGACCGATTCATGACCCCTTCGCGGGTCTTGCGTTGTCTTCATGGGTTCCATCGGGCGCTCAGCGTTCTTTCGCCCGGACGCTGGGCATGGCAACGCGCCTGATCAACCGCGTTTCCTGGGCAGTGATGAGATGTCCCGATGCCTGCAGGTAGGCCGGGAAGTCCGGATGGGCGTCGCGCGCGCCGCAGCGCGCCTCGTAGTCGCCCAGGCTCGCATAGGCCCAGAGGTGCACGAACTGATTCTGCGGGCCGACCTGGCTCACATACATGCCCACCGGGTTGCCCAGCGTCTCCAGCAGGACGGGCATGGCGAGGCGATCGAACACTTCCAGGAACTCGGGCATCTTGCGAAGCGCGATCGTGTAGATGCGATGGTCCACCAGGGGCAGCGCATGCGCGTCGAGGATGGATTCAGCGCGCATGCCGCACCACCTTCGCTTCGCTCGTCGCCCGCAGGCCGGCAACGGCCGGGATCTCCGTGCGCAACGCCGGCGTCCAGGCGCCCGCGACATAGCGTCCCGTGATGTAGCCGAAGGTCATGATGGGTCCCAGGGTGATGCCGGCGCCCGGGTAGTTGCCCCCCATGACGCTGGCGCGGTCGTTGCCCACCGCGAACAGCCCCGGGATCACCTCGCCATCCTCGCGCAGCACCTCGCCTGCCACGCTGGTGCGGATCCCGTCGAAGGTCCCAAGATCTCCCATCCAGAGCTTGAGCGCGTAGTACGGGCCCTGCCCGATCGGGCCGACCGCCGGATTGGGCTTGTGCTCGGGGTCCGCGAGGTAGCGGTTGAAGGCGTTGCCGCCGCGGCCGAAGGCAGGGTCTTCGCCGCGAACCGCATGCACGTTGTAGTCACGCACGGTGGCCTCCAGCCCGGCCGCGTCGATGCCCGCGCTGGCCGCGAGTTCTGCCAGCGTGCGGCCCTTGTTCAGGTATCCGTTGCGCACCAGGCCGCCCAGCGGCATGGGCGAAGGCTTGGCGTAGCCCAGGCCGTACTTCCCGATGGTGGCCGCATCGCAGATGAGCCAGGCCGCCGTCTCCTTCTGGTCCTTGCAGGCCTCGATCATCGCGGCGCCGACATCGTGGTACGAGTCGGATTCGTTGGTGAAGCGCTTGCCGTTCCTCGTCACGCCGATGACGCCGGGCTTGTAGCGGTCCAGCAGATGCGGGAACACGCCGAACTTGCCGCCGCCCAGGGGCACGCGCGACACCGGCATCCAGGCCGCCGCCTGCCGGTAGCGGATCGGCACGGTGCCGCCGGCCGATTCGGCCAGGCATGCTCCGTCGCCCGTGTTGCCCGTGGGGACGGGCGACACGTGTTCGCCTCCTCTTGCCACATGGGGGTAGGCCTTTTTGAGCCGCTGCACATCGTGCGAGAAGCCGCCCGCAGCCAGCACCACGCCTTTGCGGGCCAGGATGCGGACATCCTTGGCGTCCTTTTGCACCACGGCGCCGACCACGCCGCCTTTCTCCTGGATCAGCGCCTTGCCCGGCGTCGAGGTCCAGATCGGGATCTTCAGGTCGAGTGCCGACCTGGCCAGCCGCGCCGCGAGCGCATTGCCGCTGGTCACGTTGGTGCCGCGGCGGTAAAGGATCAGTTCCTTGACATGGTTGAGCAGCCGCCGGGCGACGTACACGGCCGAGGTCAGCGACTTCGTCGCGCGGAAGAAGTGCTTCAGGTCTGCGTTGGAAGAGTTGAACATCATCCCGATGAAGGTGATGGTCTTGAGCGGCGGGCGCAGCCTGGCCATGTCTTCGCCGAGTTCGCGAATATCGTAGGGCGCAGCGAGGATCGAGCGCCCCACATCCACGCCGCCCGGCGCCGTCGGGTGGTAGTCGGGATAGAGCGTCGGCACGAACTTGACCGTGGTCTCGCGCTCGAAGAAGTCGACCATTCCGGGTCCCTCTTCAAGGAAAGCCTCGGCCTGCTCGGCATCGAAATGCGCGCCGGCTTCATGGCGCATGAAGGTGCGCGCGGCGTCGATGCCGTCCTTCGCGCCGGCGCGCGCCGACACCGCATTGCCCGGCACCCACAGCACACCGCCGGAGAAAGCCATCGTGCCGCCGAAGACCGGCTCTTTCTCGACCACGATCACGTCCAGGCCGTGCTTACTGGCGGTGATGGCGGTGGACAGCCCACCAGCGCCTGCGCCGATGATCAGCAGATCGCAGTGGATCTCGTTGGCGCTCGTGTTCATGCGGAAACTCCCTCGGTCGTTGCCGCGCTCTGGTTGAAGCCCGGGCGCGGAACCAGATCCATCAGCATGGTGTCCATGCCGCCGTCGACCAGCATCTCGGCGCCGTTCATGTAGCTCGCGCGATCGCTCAGCAGGAACAGCACGGGGTTGGCGATGTCGATGGGTTCGCCGATGCGGCGGCTCGCCGTCACTTCCGCGCGCCTTTGCTCGAAACCGGGCTCCTCATAGAACTTGGCGGACAGCGCCGTGCGGATCATTCCGGGGCAGACGGCGTTGCTGCGGATGCCCTGCGGCCCCCACTCGGCGGCCATCTGCCGCGACAGCAACAGCACGCCGGCCTTGCTGGCGCTGTAGGCGCCGCTCCCGGTCTGCGGGTTCAAGCCGGAAATGGAGGCGGTGTGCACGATGCTGCCACCGCCCTGCGCGCGCATCTGCGGCGCGAAGCTTCGGGCGCACAGCAGGTAGCCGGTCAGGTTGACCGCCAGCACCTGGTTCCATGCGTCCAGCGAGACCGTTTCAAGAGGCGAGGAGCGCAGCACGCCGGCGTTGTTGACCAAGCCGGCGCACGGTCCCAGCGTGTCGTGCACCCGTTGCGCCGCAGCTTGCACCGCAGCTTCGTCCGCCACGTCGCACGCCAGGCCGACGGCGGTGCCGCCGGCGGCAGTCAAGGTTCGCGCGAGACCGTCGACGGCATCTCCGTCGCGGTCCAATAGCGCGACGTGGGCGCCTGCGCGGGCCAGTTCTGTCGCAATGGCGGCGCCGATGCCGCTGGCCGCACCGGTGACAACGCAGACCCGGCGAGCCAAGCCCAACCAACCGTCGGAAAGAGGAAACTGCATGAATGGGGCTCCATGGAGCACCCGACAATTCCGGCCGCGCGAAATGCAAGGCAAGAGACCGCAGCACCGCATGCGGCTTGTTCGTCGAGGTGTCTCCGAATGATTTGCCCCGGATCGTAGGTTTGACGCGTTGTCCGCTCAATCGACAAAAGCGGCCATTACTCGGACAATTCATGCATGAATGCCTTGATAAGGGAAAACCCGTCCTCGACCATTCCCAACTACGCGCTGTACGGCGTGGACGCGCAGCCGGCCTGGGAAAACCAGGTTCACTACGAGCAGATCCACGAGCGTTCCTGCCTGCATGACTACAAGATCGCGCCGCATGTGCACAGCGGACTTTTTCAACTGCTGTATGTGCAGCACGGTGGCGGCGAGACCTTCATCGACGACATGCGCTGGGCGGTTCGCCCCGGCAGTCTGATCGTCGTGCCGGCCAGATCGGTGCACAGCTTCGATTTCAGCGCTGACATCGACGGGCCCGTGGTTACCGCCGCGCAGCGCCCGCTGGAATCGCTCGCAGCGGTCGCCTCGCCCGAGCTACTGACGACCATCCGGACACCCGCTGTTGTCGACACGACCCTGTCGCCCCGTCACGCGCAGGCGTTGATGCCGCTGTTCGAAGCGGTCGAACGAGAGTCGCGTGTGCATGCCGCGGGCCACATCGCCGCGGGCACCGCCTTGCTCGTCGCGCTGTTCGTGCAGATCGAGCGCCTGAGCACCTATGCCGCGCCGCGTCCGGGCGAGACCCGCGACAGCCGCGCACGTTCGCGCAAGTCGACGCAGATCGAAAAATTTCGCGCGCTCGTCGACACCAACTTTCGCAAGCGCCTGCCGATCTCGCAGTACGCGCAGCAACTCGGCATCACCGCGGGCCAGCTCAATCGGCTTTGCCAAGACACGCTAGGCATGTCCAGCCTTGATGTGCTGAACGCCAGAATCATTCACGAGGCACAGCGCGAATTGGCCTATTCGACATCGAGCATCAAGCAGATTGCAGCCATTCTTGGCTTTGCCGACGAAGCTTATTTTGGGCGGCTCTTTCGCAAGCAGACCGGAGACACTCCCAGTGAGTTTCGTCGTATGGCGCTACTGCGCCTGGGGCAGAACCAGGCCAACCAGCTTGCTTAAGTTGGTCCGAAGGATCTGAAAACCCTCCAGACAGTCGACGTCGCAAAGGATCGGGTTATCCGCACACAAGTTTCTGCCGTCCCGGGACCTCGGCTTCCACCTCAGATAGATCCGATATGTCAACGCTAGGCACCTGCAGCGAACCGGCCAAGCGCGAGACCACGAGCCGATGTGAGTCGCGGTCGGCGCATGGCTAGTGGATATCGAAGTCGCCTTCTTCATGGACGACAGCATTGAAGATTCGGAAGAGGACCTGAAGGACCGACAGTTCTTTCGGAACTACACCAAGCTCGAGCCCGGGGATAGGGAAAGACTCCGTGCGATCCTAGAGGCACTGAAGAAAGGCGGCTGACGATGGCATCCACCGATGAAGTAGTTGCCCCTGCGAAGGAAGCAATCCGGCAGACGCATCTCCTCGATGCAGCTTTCGGTGAGACGACGCCATTTCGAGTGGACGTGGTCGAGCCAGCGAAGGCTGTCGGCAGTCAGCTTCGCCTCAGGGCGGAGATTCCCGAAGCTCAGGCGGCAAATCTGAGGTCTTTCGAGGGCGGGCTGTTTGAAGTTTGAAATAGAAGATGGCCGGTGGGCGCTTCTGTACAACGAAAGCTTGAAGTCGCCTGGTCGTATTCGCTTCACCCACGCGCATGAGCTGGGTCACTTTCTGGTGCGCCGAGCGTTGCAGGAAGAGTTTCTTTGCTCGCAGGCGGAGGTCGCCGGCTGCGGGGGTAGCCGCAAGAAGATGGAGGCCGAGGCAGACGAGTTTGCCTTGACCTTTGATGCCTCTCAAGCAGTTCCGCGCTTGCAAGGTGCTCATCTGCGCCTAGCCTTTCATGCGGAGACGCTCGTCTACCGGGTCTCTGTTGGCATCGGCCTCTGCCTGATCTGCGGTCAGCACTTGCGCCGTTCACTTCGGATCAGCAGGCTTCTGCATGTCCGCGGCGGGGTGTCTGGGCCGGTTGTCCTTGGTCATCGAGTCTTTGCTCGTCGGGTCGCTGGGCAAAGCACCTGCGGCGGTGGTGTCCTGCTGCGGGCGCTGCTTGTTCCCAGCCGAGTTGTCGGGCTTGGAGTCCTTGTAGCCGTTCACGGAAGGGTTCTGCGGACTGGTGCCTTCGCTTCTCGTGGGAGCGTTGCCACCAGCAGCGCCGCTGCCAGCAGGCGCAGCGGCCGTTTGAGCTGTCGCGCAACTGCATCCCAGCGCCAGGATGGCTGCGACGGCCACCGATAGCGATGTGTGTGCTGTGTTCATGGTGTGTCTCCTAGAGGAAGTCCAGATCACCTTTTGGCTCCCCCTATCGGTCAACACCTGTACGCACTGGGCGCCTTGCCATGTGGGTGCCCCCTTACGGCTATACAGTGCGAGGCAAACCCGAGGTCTCCCATGCCCCGCCCGACAACAGCGCCCTTCGGCACCTGGAAATCTTCGATCACGTCCGAGCTCGTGGCGACTGCCACGGTCGAACTCGTCGATGTGCTGCTCGACGGCACCGATGTCTACTGGGTCGAAGGCCGCCCGCAAGAGGCCGGCCGCCGTGTCTTGGTTCGACGCGATACTGACGGGACGACGATCGATGTCACGCCCCGGCCTTTTTCCACGCGCACGCGGGTGCACGAGTACGGCGGTGCCGGGGTCGTGGTTGCCGGAGAGGTCAGCTACTTCAGCAACTTCAAGGACCAGCGGCTTTATCGCCTCGGCGGCAACGACAGCAGCCCTGTACCTCTGACCCCCGCCCCCACCTCAGGCCATCCAGACGCCGGACTTCGATACGCAGACGGGCAGATTGACCGCCCGAGCCATCTCTGGATCGGTGTTCGCGAGGATCATCGGAATCCGGACAAGGAGGCCGTCAACACAATCGTGGGCGTGGACCTGCGCTCAGGCGGCGCCGGCACAGTCTGGGTCGAGGGAGATGACTTCTACGCATCGCCGCGGCTCAGTCCGGATCGCCGGCGCTTAGCCTGGCTGTCATGGAGCCACCCCAGCATGCCATGGGTCGGCACGGAGCTATGGGTGGCGGAGTTCACCGGTTCTGGTGTGGAGAACCCGACCCGGATTGCAGGCGGCCCAGCCGAATCGGTGTTCCAGCCGGAATGGTCGCCGGATGGCACGCTCTACTTCGTGTCCGACCGCTCGGGCTGGTGGAACATTTATCGAGCGGAAGCTCACGGGGCCTGCGTCAATGTCTGCCCGATGGCGGCGGAATTCGGTCGGGCCCAATGGACTTTCGGGATGTCGACATACGCCTTCCTATCGGCGGACCAAGCCGTGTGCACGTACACCGAAGGAGGACTCGGCAAGCTTGCTCTGCTGGATCTCGCAAGCGGCAAGCTGACAGAAGTGAAGCTGCCTTTCACCGAGTTTTCTTCTGTGAGGGCCCGAGGCGAGAAGGTGGCCTTCAAGGCTGGCGGACCGACCATCCCCGCCTCGATCGTTCTGCTCGACGCGCAAAGCGGCACGGTGAGCACGATCCGGAAATCCACCACCGTCGCAGACGATCCCTCGACAAACCGGCATTTCTCCATCCCCTTGCCGATCGAGTTTCCGACAACCGGCGGACAGACGGCGTTCGGACTGTTCTACCCGCCGAAGAACGCCGACCATGTCGCGCCCGACGGCGAATTGCCGCCGCTCCTGGTCAAGTGCCACGGCGGACCCACTTCGTCGGCCTCGCGCACGCTCGACTTGCGCACGCAGTTCTGGACCAGCCGAGGGATCGCAGTCGTCGACGTCGACTACGGCGGAAGCACCGGATACGGACGCGCATTCCGCGAACGCCTGCATGGAATGTGGGGCATCGTGGATGCGGCCGACTGCGCTTCCGCCGCCCGGTACCTCATTGACAAAAAATGGGTGGATGCAACGCGAACCGTGGTCAGCGGCAGCAGTGCGGGCGGATTCACGACCCTGACCTGCCTCACCTGCGCAGAACCGACGGTTCGCAGCATGTTCAAGGCGGGCGGAAGTCACTATGGGGTCAGCGATCCGGAGGCACTCGCCCGGGACACGCACAAGTTCGAGTCGCGCTACCTGGATTGGCTGATCGCGCCGTACACGGATCGCAAGGCCTATCTCGAGCGTTCGCCAGTGCGCAATGCCGAACGCCTGTCGGCACCCGTCGCGTTCTTTCAGGGCGCCGAGGACAAGATCGTCCCGCCCGGGCAGACCGAATTGATGGTCACGGCGCTGCGCCAGAAGGGGATCACCGCGCAGTACCTGCTCTTCGCCGGCGAGCAGCACGGCTTCCGCCAGTCTTCGAACATCCGGTGGGCATTGGACGCCGAGTTCTATTTCTTCGACACCATCGTCTTTCGCAGCCACGGCGCGGCATAGCGCGCCAGCATCAGACAGAACGCCAGCCCCGCCAGAAAGATGCGCCCACCGGTACGCACCGGCGTCGGCCTGGCCAACGCAGGCGACATCAACGCTTCTGCCAGTCTTTCGCGCGATTGCAGGCGAATGAACACCATGCCCTGTTCGCTCGCGAGCAGGCGCAGATAGCCTTCCCGCAATGACGACAGGTGTTCGAGTCCCGGCGTGGCGCCGAGCGTGGACGCAGGCGGCGCCGACTGCTCGTCCACCAGCGCTTCGCCACGCACGCTCGCGCCGCGCCCCTGGCTGCGCGGGTCGCCCTGCGCCACTTCATCGGCGCGCCAGAAGCCCAGGGGCCGACCTTCGGGATCCGACTTCGGGATCGGCGATGGCAGCAGGTCACCGACGCCAACGATGAGCCCCGGCACCTCCCCAGGCTTGTCGTCGAAGGCCGGGCGGTAGCGCGCGTGCAGCGGCGGCGCCTCCTGCCCGTCGGTGACGAACACCAGCGACGGCTTGTCCGGCAACTGCTTCGCAACGCCGATCGCACTGTGCAGCCCCTTGGCAATCTCGCTGTTGCCGGACCACGCCATGCGCGAGTCGATCTGCGCCAAGGTCGAACGCAGCTCCCTCAGATTTGCACATACGTCGATGGGTGCGATCAGCAGCAACGCACGGTACTCGGTGAAGATCGCCCAGCCCACCTTGGAGCCGCACGGCAGTTGCAGAAGCGATTGACGCAAGGCGTGCTTGACGAAATCGAGCCGTGAGGCCGGCCGGCCGTCGATGTCCGCATCCGTGACGTTCATGCTCTGGGTGACGTCGATCACGATCACATGATCGAACAGCGGGCGCTCCATCACCACCGCCGGATCGAGCAGGCTTGCAGCCAGCGCCAGCGCCGCCAGCATGAGCAGCCAACGGTCGGTGCTGTGCCGCCACGAGGCGCGCCAACGTTGCCACGGCTTCATGGCAGGCCGGGCGAATGGCCCCGCACCGTGGTGGCGGCACGCTCGGAGTCGCGCCGGTTCTCGGGCGGTGCGGCGTCCATCTCGTCGGGATCGGGGAGCAGCCGCTGGGCACGCTCCAGGTTGTAGCGCGCGTCCCAGTGCCCAGGATCGACGCGCAACACGTCCCGGTAGATCTCCTTGGCCAACTCGATCAGCGCGATGGCCTTGCCGGGTTCGGTGCCGGCTTGCACCACCACCGCCTGGCGTATCAGCAGGTTCGCGCTGTTGTAGCGCGCCGCCCGGCCAAGCGGCGAATCGTTCTCGAGGCTGCGATACAGACGCAGGGCCGCTTCGTCGGCACCGCTGGCTGCCTGTGCATAGGCCTGCGCGAATTGCACCTGCGGCGGGATGTCCCTGGTTTCGGCCGGCAGCGGCCCCGACACGATCAATTCATTCCACTGATGCAAGCGCCAGGTACGCGCGCCGTCGATCGCCGCCGCGGCCGCGACCAGCGCGAGGAGGCCCAGCACCGCGCGTGTGCATCGCTGCCGGTTCATGCCCATCGCCGGATCTCCGCCAAATTCGCTGCGGCCAGCAGCAGGACGCAGCAGAACGCGACTCCGAGCACCAGTCCGGACAGGTCGCGCCGAGGCACGGTGTCCAAATAGGTGATTGGCAGGTTTTCGAGAAGATTCACTGCCTCGATGGCCTTCTTCAAGGCCTCGGGATCGCTGGCCTCGTAGGCGCGGTACGAGTTGCCAAGGGATTCGAAGAAGCGATGCAGCGCGTACTCCGGGACCGCGTCAACGTTCTCCGGCGCTTCGCCTTTTTCAAGGACCAGGCCCGGACTGTTGGCGGAGCGAAGGTAGATCCAGTAGATCGCGACACGGTGCTTGCGCGCCAGATAGGCAATGCGCTCACGGGCTGGCGGGTCGAGCCGATCGCCACCGTCGGACACCAGCATCACGATGCGCGAGCCGGTATAGGGCCGATCGATGAAAGACGACAGCGCCGCTTGCATCGCCAGGCCGATGTTGGTTTCCGAAAGCCCGCGGCCGACGTCGCCCGCCACGATGGCAGCCTGGATGGCTTCGTTCTTCTGCGTGAAATCCAGCACCCGGATAGGCAGCGTGCTGAAGACGATCATCCCGAACCGGTCCTCCTGCCGCTTGGCGATGAACTCGGACAACAACTGCCGCGCGACCTTGCCCTTGGACTCGCGCGTCCTGATCTGGGTCATGTAGTAATCGATCGCTGCCGGGCCGGTGCCCTTCGCCCAGGGCGGAGGCCGCGCGCCGCCGAAACCCTGATCCATGCTGCGGCTGCGATCGAGCACCAGCACGATCTCGGCGCCTTTGCCAATGCGCTCCACGTCGTACTCCGGCCAGTAGGGGCCGGCCATGCCGATGGTGAGGGCGGCGAGCGCCAGCACGCCGACGATGCGCAGCGCCCACTCCAACAGTTCGGAGCTCCGGTCCCGCGGCATGAGCGCGGCCCAGGCGTTGTCGAGCGCGCCGCTCGACCGCGCCAGCAGCGGCAGCACGGACAGGGGCGACAGCCACAGCAGCCAGGCGTGGTCGAAGCTCATGGGGCGCCCCTCTCGGCGTCGCGGCAACGGCGGCAGAACTCAAGCAGCCAGCTTCGATCTGCATGCGCCGGGACTTGATTCCCCTCATGAGTCTCACTGCCGAAGAACTCTTGACGCGACTGCCGGAAGAACCTGACAAGGTCGTCGCGCAGATGCGCGAAGTGCGGCCGCGCACGGACGAAGCGATCGACGCGCTCTTCGAAGACGACCTCCCCCATCGTGCGGTTCAAGGCCTCATGAAGATGCTTGAGCGCGTCGCGCCGTTGCGAATCGGAACTCGCCGGCGTCAGGCCATGCATCGCGCGCCATGCCAATGTGAACGGCCGATGCGCGCGCGTCCACCACGGCAAGCCGATGTACACATGGGCGAGGTAGGCCAGCAGCACCAGCGAGACAATCCCATAGACGATGAGGCGCCAACGCGCGAAGCGTGTGTCGATCAGCGGCGGGGGTGTATCAGGCTGCAGCTCACCAAGGCCGCGCCGGGGCGAGACGTCCACCGGCACCAACGGCGACACGGTCACCGGCCAGGCCTCGACGTGGACCTCCTGCGCTCGCGGCTGACCCTGGAAGCGCAAGGTGAAACCCGGCATCTCCAGGGTGCGCGACTCTGGCGGCGAAAGGAACACCTGGTAGGCCAGCGTCAGTTCATGGCGCCGTCCCCCGGTCTCGACGCTGCTGCGCTGCTCCACGCTTCGCAACTCGAGCGCGTTGCCGCGCGCACCGGCTTGCGGCACGCTGGACTCATCAAGCACCAGGCCGTCGGAGGCATCGACCGTGACCGTGCGCGACACGATGTCCCCGATCTGGTAGCCGAAGGCGCGCGGCTCGCTCAAGGTGGCATTGAGCTGCCCCGGCAGCACCACGGCGCAGGCCGCCGACGCGAGCCAGCCCAGCATCGCGGCGCAAAGTCCGCGTGGGGCCAGATGCATTCGCCAGATCGACATGGATCGCGCTCACGAGTGGAAATGCCGCGTGACCGCGTCAGCATCGAAGGCACCATCGATGAACAGCGGCTTGAGCCGGTGCGATCGAAAGATCCCCAACAGCGCATCGCGGCGCTGCTGGTGGGCCGCCAGCCACTTCTCGCGCAACGCCGGACGCCACCACAGCAACTTCGTGACGCCGGATTCCGGGTCGGTCACCTGCGCCAGGCCGCGTCGCGGCGTCAGGCCGAATTCGAGCGGATCCCACAGCACCACTGGCACGAGATCGTGGTGAGCCATGGAGGCCATGACGGCATCGACCTCCGGCAGCGGCAGATGAAAATCCGAGACGAGAAACACCAGCGAACGCTGCCGGCCGAGATGGCGATGCGCCATCGACAGGCCATGGGCCGAACGGCCTTGAAGCTGCAGCCTGCGAAGCGTCCCCGCCAGCGTGCCCCCCATGCCGCGCGAGCGCGTGGGGGGCAGCAGCACATCCTCGCGCACCGCATCGTCGCAACCGACGAAGCCGAAGCTGTCACCTGTGCGCCAAGCCGACCAGGCCAGACTGTCGACGAAGTCCGCCAGCACATCGAGCTTGCGGTGCGTGCCGACAAATCCCATGGACGCCGAGAGGTCCGCCACCATCACGACAGGTATCGCCTTGCGCTGACTGAAGACCCGGACGATCCAGTTGCCGAACGGGTCGCGCAGACTCGCGTGCAGATCGAGCCGACGCGGATCCGGTGCGTCGAGCAGCCCCGCATGGCCACGAAACTCGAAGCCGCTCTCACCACGCGAACTCCGGTGATGCCCCGGAAAGTGCCCCAATACCGGCACCCCGACCCGGTAATGAAGTTCCTGCACCTTAGCCCGCTGCATCATCAAGCCCCCTTTCACGCCCAAGCACAGGAATACCGTGGAACCGGCTTCGCCGGGCCACCGGTAGTGCCCCCGGTAGGGGGTTGGCGAAGCGACACGAAGTGCGCAAAGACTGGGGGCGAGTTCATCTACGGTGCAGCCACGCTTGAGAGGATGCCGCTGATCAAAGGCCCGGAGATCTCCTGGCGCCGCATCTCGTACACCGGCTGAAAGCACAGTCGATGCGCGACGGCCTCAAGGAAGACCGCCTGCACGTCCTCGGGCGTGACGTAGTCGCGCCCGTCGAGCCAGGCCGCAACGCGGGCGCCGCGCAGCAGCAGGCTCATGCCGCGTGGACTGGCGCCCGCGAGCATCAACCGCGCGGTGTCCAGGTCCGGCACGCGCACGCCGTAATCGGCGGGCGCCGCCGTCGCACGCCACAGATCAAGCGCATAGGTTTGCAATGTCTCCGAGGCTTGCACGCAGCGCTGGATCAACTCCGAGACCTGATTCAGCTCCTGGTAGGCAACCAGCCCGCTGGCCAGCCCGCCGACCAGGCGGTCCGTGTCGTGAAAGCGCGGATCGCTCATCAACTGACGTCGTTCGGCATCGGAAGCGGGTGCATCGACGGTCACTTCCAGCATGAAGCGGTCCCGCGCAGCGGCCGAGATCTCGAAGG
The DNA here is from genome assembly GCF_056397405.1 of Variovorax sp. 05N34. Taxonomy (NCBI): domain Bacteria; kingdom Pseudomonadati; phylum Pseudomonadota; class Betaproteobacteria; order Burkholderiales; family Comamonadaceae; genus Variovorax; species Variovorax sp. 05N34. The sequence continues at coordinate 913,996 of NZ_JBFTNI010000002.1, read as the reverse complement.
TCTCTTCGCGCTCGACCCGGTTGCGGTCGGCAAAGACCAGGAGGTGCGGAAAGCGGAATTCGCGATTGAACGCCGCCACGCTGCGCTCGGCCATCACCCGAAGCAGCAGCGAATGCACCTGCGGCCGCGCCCGGTTGATCTCGTTGAAGAAGAAGATCGCGAGGCTCTCGCCGTGCGTGATCAACGGCCCGTGCTCGACGGCGGGCCTGCCCTCGGCGCTGATGTAGGTGTAGTAGATCAGGTCGTTGGGCATCAGGTCGATGGTCCCTTCGATCCGCGCGAAATTGCCGCCCAGTACCTGCGCGAAGGCCCGCAGGAGCGTTGTCTTGCCGACGCCGACATCGCCCTGCAGCAGCACGTGGCCGCGCGCGAAGATGGCCGTGTTGATGAGGCGGATCGCCCGCGCCTGGCCGATCACCGCCTTGGCGACCTCGGCTTCGAGCATCAGCGCCCGCTGGCGCCAGTCGCTCATCACCCCATCGTCTCGGTCCATTCGAGGTCCTCCACGGTTGTACTCAGCCACCCGGGCCGCGCGGGGCCTTCATGCGCTCGGCGATCGCACGTTCCTTGGCGTACTCTTCGCGACAGGACTGCGCGTAGTCGTCCGGGCCGAGGTAGGCGATCTCCTGGTCGTACTTTGCCAGGTCCTCGGCAAAGCGTGGGTCGAAAAGCGCCTTCTTGAAGCTGTCATGCAGGATGGCCAGCACGTCCGGCTGCAACCCGCGGGGGCCGGCCAATCCGTAGGGCGACATCGCCACGATATCGAAGCCCAGTTCGCGCAGGGTCGGCACCTGCGGCCAGCGTGGCGAGCGCTTCGGCCCCATGGTTGCGAGTAATCGCAGATGGCCCGCATCGACCTCCGGTGCGAAGCCCGAGGAATTGACGCCCGCCATCACCTGGCCCGATGCCACTGCCAGGGTTAGCTCGGCCGTCCCCTTGTAGGGCACATGGATGTAGCTCAGACCACGATCGGTGAAGAGCGCTTCAAGCACGAGGTGCGGCGTGGTGCCGATGCCGTTGGTGGCGATGCTCAACTCGCCCGGCCGCGCGCGGGCGAAGTCGAACAACTGTTGCAGCGACCGCATCGGGCTGGAAGCGCGCACCAGCACGCCGAAAGTGACGCCCGAAATCTGGATGATCGGCGTGACGTCACGCACGGGGTCCCAGATGACCTGTTGCATGAAGGGCATGCGAAAGACCGGTTGCGGCATCTGCGCGATGGTGTAGCCGTTGGGCTCGGCCTGCAGCAGGATTGGCATCGCCATCGTGCCGCCGGCCCCGGCGCGGTTGGCGACCACCACCGGCTGGCCGAGCGACTGCGCGGCAAGTTCGGCCAGCAGCCGCAGCGACAGATCGGTCGCGCCACCCGCGGCCCACGGGACCCACATCGTGATCGGCCGGGACGGAAAGGCGTCAGCGGCCAACGCACGCGCCATGGGCTGCGCAGCCAACGCGAGCGCGCCCGCACTGCGCAGCCAGCGGCGGCGGCCGGTATTCATTCAGCAACCTCCGTGCTTCGCACTGCGGTGCGAGCTTGCTTGGAGCGGTCCGGCGCGGCGCTCATGTGGGGCCTCCGCCGCGCTTCGTCAATCCGCCGAAACCGCGCTGCGGGTCGTAGCCCCAGCAGGCGAACACGAAGAACACCGCCAGGCAACCCAGCACGATCCAGGGTGCCTCGCCGGGGTCCTTGCCATACAACGCGAACCGGATCCATTCGACGGCATGCGTGAACGGATTGAAGCGAGCGAGCTGATAGACCCATTCAGCGCCCGACTCCTGCAGCTTCCACAGCGGGTAGAGCGCAGTCGAAATGAAGTACATCGGAAAGATCACGAAATTCATCGTGCCGGCGAAGTTCTCGAGTTGCTTGATGTGCACCGACAGCAGCAGGCCGAGCGCACCCAGCATCAGTGCCCCGCAGACCAGCGCCAGCAAGGCATGCAGCCCGCGCAGCGAGAAGAGTGGCAGATCGGTGCCGATCAGGGTCGCGACGACGATGAAGACCAAGGCCTGCAAGACCGACAGCAGCGCCGTTGCGCAGAGCTTGCAGAACAGCAGCCATGCTCGCGGCAACGGCGCCGTGAGCAGCAGCCGCATCAGGCCCATCTCGCGGTCGTAGACCATCGCGAGAGACGACTGCATCCCGTTGAACAACAGCACCATGCCCACCAGGCCCGGCGCAATGTAGACGTCGTAGGGGATATAGGTGTCGTACGGCTCGACGATCGCGACGCCGAACACGTTGCGAAAACCCGCTGCGAACACCGCCAGCCACAGCAGCGGCCGGACCAGCGCCGAGACCAACCGGCCGGTCTGCTGCGAGAACTTGAGCAGTTCGCGCATGACGATCGCCTGCATGGCCTGCAGCGCATGGGCGATGCCGCGGTGCGGCGCACGCGCTGCCTCGGCGCCTTCGACCGGAATCATTGCGTCGTCTCGCATCGCTTCTCCGGGGCGTCCGCGCCCAGTGTGTCCAGCACGTTGGTCGGATGCAGCATGCCATCCACCGGCGCCTGCGAAATCACGCCCTGTCCGTCGGTGAGCAGCACGGTCTGGCGCAACTGCCCATCCCACGGACGGAAGGTCAGGTTCGTGCCCTTGGAGCCATCGAGGGGCGTCTTGGCGAGCGCCTGCGCCCAGGCGCTGGCAGGTCCCTTCGGAGCAGCGATGGCGGCTGCGACGAGCGCCTTGCCCGCCATCCAGGCCGACCAGTCAACGTCGGTCATGGGCCGGCCAACCGCCTTTGCGAACCGGCGCGACACCTGCGGCGCGCCGTAGCGCTCGAACTGCGCATGCCAAGCCAGCGCCACCAGCCCTGCATCGCCCACCACCGGGCGCGGCAAAACGATCCGGTAGGGCAGGCCGCGCGCGAATTCGCCGTCGCTGTCGACCACCCAGACGGCGTCGTAGGTGCTGCCCGCTGTCAGCAGGAGCGGATTGGCCAGGTCGCGCTCGCGCGGGTCACCGGAGAGCTTGAAAGACTTGGTCGCGGCCACCTGCAAGCCATAGCGCTTGATCGAAGCCTGCGCCGCGGCGGCCCGCAACTGGTCCTGCTCGCTCGGGCCCACGAGCAGGAGCAACTTGCTCCATTTGCGCGACACGAGCGTTTGCGCCAGGGCGTCGGCACGCATGCGCTCGCTCGGGAGAATATGGAACAGGCGCGCACGGCAGTCTTGCTCGCGCAAACGATCGGCGGCGTCGCCGACGTTGATCACCGGCAACTTCACCGCGTCGACCACGGCCAGCGTCCAATCCGCAGGAAGATCCGTCACGATCACCGCAGCGCCTGATTTTTCGGCCGCCTGCGCGACGGTGCGTGCCGCCTCCAGCGAGTCTGCGGACTGCTTCGCCAGCGCGACCGCGGCATCGACCGCCTCGATCTCGAACTGACCTTCGTCCAACGCGACCTCCAGGCCGTCACTTGCAGGGCCGTCGGGGTGGCCCAGAAAATGTCGCTCGACGCGCGAGCGTTCGAGCCGCGCGTCCGGACTCGGCGAGATCAACGTTGCCTTCAGCGGGGTGATGGCACCTTTCGCCTGTCCCATGGACGCCGGGGCCGCCAGCAGCAGCGACACGCCGACGGAGCAGGCGATCCTCTTCATTCGACCACCACCAGCCCGTAGGGCACGCGGCCGACGGGGACGCTCTTGATCGGCCTGGCTGCTGCGACATCGACCACGGTGACGTCGTCGCTCAGGCCGTTGACCACATACAGCCGGGCTTCGGCCTTGTCGAGCGTGACATTCCACGCGCGCTTGCCGACCAGCACGAGATTCGTGACCTTGCGCTGCGGCACATCGACGAACGCGACGTGGTTGGCGCGCCCCAGTGCCACATAAGCGCGCTTGCCGTCGCGCGCAATCTGGATGCCCACCGGCGTGATGTCCTCGCTGCGCGCACCCTTGATTTCGAACTTGAGGCCGCCCACCACATTGCGGGTGGCCGTGTCGATGATGCTGACGCTGGCATCGAGCTCGTTGGTGACCCACAGTTCCTTGCCGTCGGGGGTGAAGGCCATGCGGCGCGGCCGCTTGCCAACTTTCACATTCTTGACGATGGTGCCGCTGGCGACATCGATCACGTGCACGAGGCTGGCGACTTCGGAGGTCACGTACAGCGTCTTGCCGTCGGCGCTGATCTTCACGCCTTCGGGTTCCTTGCCGACCTTGATCGACTTGAGCACCTTGCCGTCCGCCGCATCGATGAAGCTGACCGCGCCTTCGTCCTCGTTGGACACATAAAGGGTCTTGCCGTCCGGCGACACATCGAAGGCCTCGGGGTCGTCGCTCAGCGGAATGCGGCGCACCGACTTTCCCGTCGCGGGGTCGATCACATCGGCGGCGTTCGAATCGCTGCAGGCCAGCATGATGAGGTGATCCGCCGTGAGCTGGATGTGTCGCCCACGCTTGCAGGTAGGGATGGTGCCCTTGACGCTGAGGGTCGTCAGATCGATCAGCGTGAGCGCCTGGTCCTTTTCGCTCGACACATAGGCGGTGCCTTGCGCCAGTGCCGCCGTGCAGAGGCACACGCACCACACGGCCGCAACCGAACACGCTGCGCGCTTCAGGACGTGGGCAACTGCATTCATGTCGGTGTTTCTCCTGATCTGGTTCAGCGTTGCATTCAACCTGTCAACTCGTGCGGGCGATGAAGCCCGCTTCCAGCGACGGCTCTCCAAGCGCCTGGGTCACCTCGGACGGCGTGCCATCGGCCAGCAGTTCCCCTTTGTGCAGCACCAATACGCGATCGGCGCCTTCGGCTTCCTCCACCCTGTGCGTTGCCCACAGGACGCAGACTCCGCGCTCCTGCACGTTCGCATGGAGCGCGCGCATCAGGTCCTGGCGTGACTTCGGGTCCAGGCCCACGGTGGCTTCGTCCATCAGCAGCACGGAGGGTCGATGCAGCAATGCACGCACGAGTTCCACCTTGCGCCGGTTGCCGCCGGACAGTTCACGCACCTTGCGATCGAGGTCGGCGTCGATGCCGAGCTGCGCGCAGCCCACCTCGATGCGTGACACTGCGAGCCGCCGCGGCAGGCCGTGCAGGTCAGCCTGGAACAGCAGGTTCCGGCGAATGCTGAGATCCAGATCGAGCGATATCTGCTGAAACACCACGCCGATGTGGCGCAACGCCGCGGTCGCGGACCGGCGCAGCGAATGACCAGCGACTTCGACCTCGCCTTCGTCCGCCGCGAAAAGCCCGGTGAGCACCTGGAACAGCGTCGACTTTCCAGCGCCGTTGGGCCCCAGCAGGGCCACGAACTGACCTGACCCAATCGCGAGCGAAAGACTCTTCAACGCCGCCCGAGTGCCGTAGCGCTTGGTCAGGCCCGTGGTCCGCAACATGGTCGTCGATGGGAGCGTGTGTGGCATGAATAACTTCGAGCATGCAATACACGCGCCCATCGGCGCAAGCGGGTCGCGCCCCTGCATGGCACAGGGTTCGGGATGCTTCGCCTGACGGTGAAACACTCTGTGTCGAAAGTGGTTGCCACAGTTTCGACGCAGCGGCCCCTCCTGGTTCCCCCGCTGATACTTCGGTTTCTCGCCACTACCACTGCGTCGTTCCGCAAACAGCCTCGGCAAGGTTGCAACGGGCCTGTCGGATGCATGCACGAATAGGGTTTGCCCCTAAAGGAATGGCCCCTCCAGAGGGGCCCGCGGCAAACGCGGAGGCACTCGGCTGGACGCGCTCATCAGGCTCGTTCGAGCGGGCGCGCATCTTGCATTTAGCGCCGTCGCCGACTTCATTGCGTCGTGCGGCAGTCGCCCTGTCGGAGGTTCCGTTCGGGCGACTCTGGTGGCTCAGAACAAGGAGACTTCGATGCGAATTTCCGGGCATTTCCACGGGCGCCTTTGGCGTTGTTTGGCGCCGTCGCTCCTCGCGTTGCCAGCCTTGGCATTTGCGAACGCCGATGTCGAGAAAAACATCGCCAACTCGAAGAACTGGGCGATGCAGGCTGGGGACATGTACAACCAGCGCTACAGCAAGCTCAAGCAGATCAACGCCGGCAATGTCGGCAAGATGCAGGTCGCGTGGACCTTCTCCACCGGCGTGCTGCGCGGGCATGAAGGTTCGCCGCTGGTCATCGACAACATGATGTATCTGCACTCGCCGTTCCCCAACAAGGTCTTCGCGATCGATCTCGACACGCAGAAGATCGTGTGGAAGTACGAACCCAAGCAGGACCCGGCGGTGATCCCGCAGATGTGCTGCGACACGGTCAACCGTGGCGTCGCATATGCCGAGGGCAAGGTCTTCCTCCAGCAGGCCGACAGCAATCTCGTCGCGCTCGATGCCAAGACCGGCAAGGTCGTCTGGACCGTGAAGAACGGGGATCCGAAGCTGGGCGCCGTCAACACCAATGCGCCGCACGTCTTCAAGGACAAGGTCATCACCGGCATCAGCGGCGGCGAGTGGGGGGTACGGGGCTTCCTGGCGGCCTACGACATCAACAGCGGCAAGCAAGTCTGGAAGGCCTACAGCACCGGGCCCGATGCCGAAATGCTCATGGACCCGGACAAGACCATGACCTGGACCGACGGCAAGATGGCACCCGTCGGCAAGGACTCGTCGCTGAAGACCTGGCAAGGCGATCAGTGGAAGCTCGGCGGCGGGACCACGTGGGGTTGGTACAGCTACGACAAGGCCCTCAACACGGTGTTCTACGGCACCGGCAATCCGTCGACATGGAACCCCTCGCAACGCCCCGGCGACAACAAGTGGTCCATGACCATCTTCGCGCGTGACGTCGACACCGGCATGGCCAAATGGGCCTACCAGATGACGCCTTTCGACGAGTGGGACTTCGACGGCATCAACGAAATGATCCTGGCCGACATCGACGTCAAGGGCAAGCCCACCAAGGCGCTCGTGCACTTCGACCGCAACGGCTTCGGCTACACGCTGGACCGCGTGACCGGCGCATTGCTCGTGGYCGAGAAGTACGACCCGCAAGTGAACTGGGCCACGAAGGTCGACATGAAGACAGGCCGCCCGCAAGTGGTGTCCAAGTACTCCACCGCGCAGAACGGACCGGACGTCAACAGCAAGGGCATCTGCCCGGCAGCGCTTGGCTCCAAGGACCAGCAGCCGGCCGCCTTCGACCCGGAGACCAAGCTCTTCTACGTGCCGACGAACCACGTGTGCATGGACTATGAGCCGTTCAAGGTCGAGTACACAGCAGGCCAACCGTACGTCGGTGCCACGCTCTCCATGTATCCGGCTCCGAACAGCCACGGTGGCATGGGCAACTACATCACCTGGAACGCCAGCACCGGCAAGATCGTGCAGAGCCATCCGGAGAAGTTCTCGGTCTGGAGCGGTCCGCTCAACACGGCTGGCGGCATCTCCTGCTACGGCACGCTCGAGGGCTACCTGAAGTGCGTGGACAAGAAGAACATCAACAAGGAACTGTTCAAGTTCAAGACCCCCTCCGGCATCATCGGCAACGTGTTCACGTACGAGCACAAGGGCAAGCAGTTCATCGGCGTGTTCTCCGGCATCGGTGGCTGGGCCGGCATCGGCATGGCCGCAGGCCTCGAGAAAGACCAGGATGGCCTGGGCGCCGTGGGTGGCTACAGGGAACTCAACCAGTACACCGAACTCGGAGGCTCCCTGACCGTGTTCGCCCTGCCCGGCGGCAACCCCGGCGGCAACTGAACGTGAGAGGCCCGTAGGGCCAGATCCGGAGATGGCAGCCGACGGGTTGCCATCTCTTCATTCAGACGAAAACAAGGATCTCGCAACATGAGTTCAAGGAAGGCTTTGCTTATCGCCGGCGCACTGCTGATCTTGTCGGGCGCTGCTCATTCCGACGACAAGCCGCCCCTGTACAAGGTGGTCGATGGTTACAAGGTGGACAGCGAGACGATGAAGGGCTTCCGCGCCTGGCGAGCGGCCGCTTGCGACCGTTGCCACGGCGCGAACCAGGAAGGACTGGTCGGGCCGTCGCTGGTGATCAGCCTGAAGACTCTGTCGAAGGAGGACTTCATCAAGACCGTGACCAACGGCCGGCTGGAAAAAGGGATGCAGAGCTTCGGCAACAGTCCGATGGTCATGGACAACATCAACCAGCTCTACGCCTATCTCAAAGGCAGGTCCGACGGCGCAATCACGCGCGCGAAGGTCGAAGAGATCAAATGACCCACGCAGGCTCTCATCAACGCATGCTCGCGGCCATCGCCATCGCCATCGGGCTGGCAGCGCTGACGGCCGGCGCTGCCGCGCAGGATCCGCCGGCGGCACGCACCGCATTGCGCGTCTGCCAGGACCCGAACAACCTGCCCTTTTCAAACGTCAAGGGCGAGGGCATCGAGAACAAGATCGCCGAAGTGTTCGGAAAGTCGCTAGGTCTCCCGGTGATCTATTACTCGTTTCCGCAGCGCCTGGCCTTCATCCGGAACACATTGAAGTTCAAGCTTCCAGGCCAGGAATATCCTTGCGACATCGTGATCGGTGTGCCCGCGGAATATGACCAGGTTTCCGCCACCAAGCCCTACTACCGATCGACGTACGCGCTGGTTTTTCCGAAGGGCAAGGGCCTGGACCAGGTGGCATCGGGCGAGGACTTCCTGAAGGTCGATCCGGCGAAGCTGAGCAAGATGCGCATCGGCATCTACGACCGTTCGCCCGCATCGGCCTGGCTCGCCAAACACAAGCTCGTCGACCAGGGCGTTCCCTACCCCGTGATGAACGCAGACCCGGATCAATACCCCGGCGAAATCATCGAAAAGGACCTCGCGGCGGGCAAGATCGACGTCGCGATTGTCTGGGGGCCGATTGCCGGCTACTACGCCCAGCGCGTGAAGACGCCCGAGCTCGCGGTGGTCCCGCTGAAGTCCGAGCCCGGTGTGCAGTTCGACTATCAGATCGCCATGGGCGTGCGCTACGGAGAGCGCGAATGGAAACAGCAGGTCGAAGGCCTGATCGAATCCAACCGATCGCAGATCCAGGCAATCCTGAAGGACTACGGCGTACCGGTCGTCGACGCCTCTTACTCTTACGTTCCTCCGAAGCAATAGCGCTTCCCTCTCCCGATGAACGCAAACCCCGTGCTGAGACTGGCGCTCGCATTGATCCTAGGGATGCCGTGGCTGGCCTTCGCGGCGACCGATTACTCGGTCGCCGAGCAGGCGATTTTCATGGACGACCATCTCGGCAAGCTGCGGCCGCCGCTCACCCTGCACTACGTCTTCCGCAAGACCGGAACGCTGGAAGAGCCCTTCGACGACAAGGTCAACCTTCTGCTGACTGCGGAGCCCGACGGCAAGTGCTGCGCCGTTCGCGCGGAGTTCTTCAGCGGCGCCCGCGCTGTGCAACAGCCAGAGGTGGAAAGCGCCCGAGGCAACCCGGCGATCCTGTACTTCCTCGAACGCGATATTCGCGAAATGCAACGCCTGACCAAGGGCCAGCCGAGCTACTTTCGCAAGCGCATCCGCATGGCGGTGTACCAGGGCGCCACGGTGCGCAACGTCAACCTGCCCTATCGCGGGCAGCCAGTGGCGGTGCGAGAGATCAGCGTCTCTCCCTACCTCGACGATCCAAACCGTCCGCGTTTCGAGAAACTGGCCAACAAGTCCTACGTCTTCCTGCTGTCGGACGCCGTGCCGGGCGGCCTCTACGGCATTCGCACAAGGGTTGACGCGCAATCCGCCGAAGCAGCACCATTGATGGTCGAGGAGATGCTTCTCGAAGGCGCCGGGCGCCAACCTTGACGGAACTCCCATGAAACGATCAATCACGACAATCGCCCTGCTGGGCTGGTGCACCTTGTCGATGGCCGCCGCCCCCACTCCAGTCAATGACTTTCCGACGCTGGACCGGGTGCAATACGTGCAGGAGTGCATGCGCGCGCACCCCGGGCCGACGTACGAGATGACGTCCAAGTGCTCATGCGCGCTCGACGCCATCGCGAGCGCCGTGAAGTACAAGGATTACGTGACGATGAGCACGATCACCAAGGCCATGTCCATCGGCGGCGAACGTGGCGGCGCGATCCGCGACGTGCCGTCGTACGAGCCCGAGATCAAGCGTTTGCGCGAGCTCCAGGCCAAGGCCGAGAAAGGCTGCTTCATCACCGCCGGCCCGAAGTAGTTGCATCATGCCGGGCATCCCGCGTTCGATGCCGCTCCTGCTTGCCGGGATGGTGCTGGGCGCTTGCTGCGCAGCCGCGCCGGCGCCGGACTCCGGGGCCGTGCTGGCAATCACCGAAGTGAAGCCCGGCGTGTTCGTGCATGCCGGCATGCTGGAGGACTGGGGGCCCGGCAACGGCGGCGACGTGGCCAACCTCGGCTTCATCGTCGGCCGGCGTTGCGTCGCAGTGATCGACACCGGGGGCACGCCGGCGGTTGGCCGGGCGCTGCTCGCCTCGATCGAACGCACCACACCGCTGCCCATATGCTGGGTGATCAACACGCATGCCCACCCCGACCATGTGCTCGGCAATGCGGCTTTCGTCAACGCGGGCTCGACGGCTCCGCACTTCGTGGCCCATGCGCGTTTCACCCGCGCGCTGGCTACGCGCGAGACCTACTACCTGAACGCGCTGGAACGCGACTTCGGCCTTCGCCTCACCCACGCCTCGATCGTCTACCCGGACACGGTGGTGGAGACGTCGCTCGACCTGGACCTCGGCGATCGCGTCCTTACCCTGCGTGCCTGGCCCACGGCGCACACCGACAACGACCTCACGGTCTACGACCAGCGCACACGCACGCTCTTCACCTCCGACTTGCTGTTCGTGCAGCACCTGCCCGTGATCGACGGCAGCCTTCGCGGCTGGCTGGCGGTGATGGCGGACCTCGCGCGCATACCGGCCGACACCGTCGTGCCCGGCCATGGGAGCGTCAGCACCGACGAGTCGGCCGTGCTGGCCACGCAGGCGAGCTATCTGGAGGCCCTCGCGCGCGACACGCGCTCTGCCATCCACGACCATCGGACGATTCAGCAGGCGGTCGACAGCATCAAGATTCCCGCCGGCTCGCACTGGCTGCTTGGCGAACGCTTTCATCGTCGAAACGTCACTGCCGCCTATGCGGAACTGGAATGGGAAGATATTCCACCCACCACCGCCGAGGCGCCGCCTCGATCGCCTTCCAGCCCGCAGAAGTCGAGACCATGAAAAGCTGGGTCGTCCGATGCTTCCTGATGCGCGCGGCAGCGAGCTTCGCGCTGCTCGCTGCGGGCCTGTTCTGCACCGGAGCCTGGGCGGAGATCAAGACAGCCGACAGCCCAGAGGCCAATCCCGTGTGGCAGAAGGTGCGCGCCAGCCTGTTCAAGTCCCGGCCGATCGCCGCTGCCAGCGACGATGTGATTTCGCTGGTCGTGCCCGCGCGGGCCGAAGATGCCGCCATCGTTCCGATTGCCATCCACACCCGGCTACTGCAGACGCCCACGCGCTACATCGACAAGGTCTATCTGATCATCGACAACAACCCTTCGCCCATCTCGGCGATCTTCCAGTTCACGCCGCAAAGCGGGCGGGCGGATATCGAGACGCGCGTGCGCGTCGACGAGTACACCCACGTGCGCGCGATTGCCGAAACCAACGACGGCCGGCTGCACATGGCGACGGCCTTCGTCAAGGCCTCGGGCGGCTGTTCGGCGCCGCCCGGCAAGGACGCGCAGGCGGCGCTCGCGACCCTCGGCCGCATGAGACTGAGCGTCGAGGGCCATGCAGAGGACAACCAGCCGCAGCTCGCGCAACTCATGATCAGCCATCCCAACAACTCAGGCCTGGCGCTGGATCAAGTCTCCCGCCTCTACACGCCGGCGTACTTCGTGCGGCAGGTCAACGTCAGCTACGCAGGGGTGCTGGTGATGTCGGCAGATGTCGACTTCTCGATCAGCGAGAACCCGAACTTCCGCTTCTATTTCTTGCCGCGCGGGGACGGCGAGCTCAAGGCCGAGGTGATCGACTCGCACGACTTGCGATTCCAGAGCACGCTGAAGTACCGGCGTGCGCAATGACCGGAAGGTGCATGCGCATGTGGCTGGCCGCATGGATCACCGCAGCAGCGGCCACGACGCTGCTCGCCGCCTGTGCGGCGTCCGGAGCGGCACAGGCGCCCGCCGTCGCAGAGCCAGTGGCGCTCGCTGCCGGCGTCTACATGGTGCAGGGTGCGCCCGGCGGGGTCGACACCCGCAACCTGGGCCGTGTCGGCAATGCGGGCTTCATCGTCGGCAGCAACGGCGTGCTGGCCATCGACACCGGCACTTCCTATCGTCAAGGCGAGCAGCTGCTGGCGGCCATTCGCAGCGCGACGGACAAGCCTGTGCGGCTGGTCTTGATCACCCACGCGCAGAAAGACTTCCTCTTCGGCGCAGCCGCCTATCGCGAGCACGGAATCCCGATCCTCATGCATCGCCAAGCCGCGGCGCTGATGGCGTCGCGCTGCGAACGCTGCCTCAAGATGCTCAAGGAAACGCTCGGCGAGGAGGAGATGCGCGGCACCGTGATGTTCACGCCGGACCAGGAATTCGAGGCCACGCAGAGCATCGATGTGATCGACCGGCCCCTCCGGTTGATGTACTTCGGGCACTCCAGCGGCCCGGGCGACGTCACAGTGCTCGATGCGGCTTCCGGCGTGCTGTTCGCCGGCGGCCTGCTCGACCATGGGCGCATCCCCGACCTACAGGACGGCGATCTCGAAGGCTGGTCGAACGCGCTGCAGGCCCTGAGAGCGCTGCCGGTCAAGGTCATCGTGCCCGGCCACGGGCCTCCGGCATCCATCGGGGACATCGACGCACAGCTTCGCTACTTTGCTCAACTGCAGGTGCGCGTGCAGGAATTGCTGCGCGCCGGCACCGCCCTCAGTGAGGTTCCCGATGCGGCGGCACTACCGGAATTCGCGCGCTGGGACCAGTACGAGAGCCTTCACCGGCGCAATGCGTCGATCCTGTTCGTGCGTCTGCAACGCGCGCAATTGGAACAATGAGGAGCGAGACCCGCCTCAACAGCAGCCCACCATGCTGCGTCGCCACTGTCCGAGATAGGCGCCGCCTGGCGTCGGCATTCGTTGCAGGTCGGCGAACAGTCCGCTTCGGCGTTCGCCGCCGGCGGTGAGCAACGTCCGGTAACTCTTCAGATCGTCGTCAGTCAGCGCCGTCGGCACGGCGAGTCCGCTTTTGTCGGCCGCAAGAGGCTGCGCGCCCAACGCGATCGTGCTTCCCAGCCCCGCGTAGAGACAACGTTCACCGAAGGCCTTCTGTAGCGCAGTGAATGTCGGTTCGCCGGTGCAATGGCCTGGTGCCACATAGGCGACCTTGAACGTGTCCCGCAGCGTCGTGATGGTGGTCTCGATCTCCGGATCCTTGGCGACCACGAGATGGAGACCACCGACGACGAACTGGATCTTCGGCTGGATCGCCACAGCCGCCTTGACGATCCTGTCGATGCCCGTGTGCGAGCAGCCTACCAGGATCACCATGCCGTCGGGTGCCTCCACCGCCAACGAGAGTTCGCGCAACTCGAGCGTGCCGGGCTTGTCGGACACCAGTGAAATCAGGTGGATTCCCGGCGCGATCATCGTGGGCTTGTCGACCAGTTCGATATTTGCTTTCGGCCAAGCACTTCCGAAGCGCATCACGTCAGGCGGCCTGCCGCCGTAATAGCGCTGCGCGGCCGGCAAGGACTCGTCCTTGCGAAAGAACGTGCTCGGGAGGTCGGCACCATAGACGCCGAAGCCTTCCTTGGGCGCGTAGATCCTGACCTTCGGATTGACGCTGAGCAGGTAGCCCATGCCTCCCATGTGGTCGCCGTGCCGATGCGACATCACGACAAAGTCGAGCCTCGCGAGATCCACGCCCATCACCGCCGCGTTCTTCGCCAACACGTCGGCGTTGTTGCCGGTGTCGAACAAGATGCGCCGCCCGTCGACCTCCACGAACGCGGCATAGCCCCAGTCCTTCTGCAGCGCCGGATCTCTACTGAAAGCGTCGTAGAGCACCGTGATTTGCGCTTTCGTGGAGCGGCTGGTGTCGGGCGGTGTCGGGCTTGCGCAAGAAGCAAGCAGCAAATTTTGCGCTGCAAGCGTGGTGGTGATGAAGTCTCGACGCTTCATGACGACCTCCTGTTTTGGCGGGCGAACTCAATTGGCACCTCAGCGCCAGGACGCGGCGCTCATTTGGCGCCAAGCCGCTTCTCAAATCAAGAGATGGCACTGAGCCGGCGCGAGTTGGCCGGTTCGCGAAACACCAGCGGATGCTCCACGGCCTGCGCCGAGGTCAAGGCACCGGCGCGTTCGACGGCCTCCAGCACCCGATGGTGGTGCGGACTCTTCACGCAAGCGGGATCGGCAACGGCCGGATCGTTGGCCAGCATGTAGGCCTGGCAGCGGCATCCGCCCAGGTCGTTCTCGCGGAATTCGCAGCTCACGCACGGCTCCTTCATCCAGCCAGTGCCGCGATAGCGGTTGAAGCCCTCGGAGTTGAACCATATTTCGCGCAGGTTGTGCTCGCGCACGTTGGGAAAGCTCAGGCCCGGCAGCATCTTCGCGGTGTGGCACGGCAGCGCTGTGCCGTCCGGCGTGACGTTGAGGAAGGTGCTGCCCCAGCCATTGACGCACCGCTTGGGCGTGCCCTCGTGATAGTCCGGCGCCACGAAGAAGATGCGCATGCGCTCGCCCATCCGCGCCCGCCAGAGGTCGGTCGTGCGCTCGGCCTGCTTCAACTGCTCATGCGTCGGCAACAACTGGTCGCGGTTGAGGAACGCCCATGAGTAGTACTGGGTATTCGCGAGTTCGAGATACTCGGCGCCGAGTTCGGCCGCCATGGCGATGATGCGATCGACGTGGTCGATGTTCATGCGATGGATCACCACGTTCATCACCATCGGCCAACCCTGGTCCTTGATGATTTTCGCGACCCGGCTCTTCAGCTCGAAGGTCTTCGTGTGCGAGAGAAAGTCGTTCATCTCCTTCGTGGAATCCTGGAAGGACAACTGAACATGATCGAGTCCGGCTGCCTTCAGCGCCGCGGCGCGCGCCGCGGTCAGGCCAACGCCCGAGGTCAGCAGATTGGTGTAGTAGCCCAGCCGATGCGCTTCGCCCGTAATGGTCTCGAGGTCGTCGCGCACGAGCGGCTCGCCGCCCGACAGGCCGAGTTGCACCGCGCCCAGTTCGCGCCCCTGTCGCAACACCCGCAGCCAGTCGTCCGTGTTGAGTTCTTCCTCCTGGCGCGCGAAGTCGATCGGGTTGTAGCAAAAGACGCAATGCAGCGGGCAGCGGTAGGTCAGTTCCGCGAGCAACCACAGCGGAGGCCCGGGCGACGCCGGCGGTGCGTGTTGCATCAGTCCCATGCGAGCCACCGTTGCTTGCCGGCGAGTTCGATGAAGGCCAGCACATCGTCACTCAGATCGCCGGTCGAGAAAGCCTGCTCCAGCTCGCCGACGATGGCCGCCACGCTGCGCTCGCCGTCGCAGCGTTTCATGATCTCGCCACCGCTCTGATTCAGCTTCACCATGCCCTCGGGGTAGAGCAGCACATGCGCGTTCTGCGCCGGCTCCCACTGCAGGCGGAAGCCCGTACCGACGCGAGGCCGGGAGGAAGTGCTCGGCGGCGTCACGAAGCCACTCCGTATTTCTGCGCCATCGCATCGTTCATGGCCCACAGGATGTCGAGCTTGAGCTGCAGCACCTCCAGCGCCCGTTCCTGCAACGGCCGGGTCGTGAAATGGGCAAGCGTGATCGCCAGTCCCTGTTCCACGTCGCGCCGCGCCTGGCTCACCCGATCACGAAAGTACGCCATCCCCTCCGGATCGATCCAGGGATAGTGTTCGGGCCAGTTCGCCAGCCGTTGCTTGTGGATCTCGGGGGCAAAGAGTTCGGTGAGCGACGAGCAGACAGCCTCCTGCCAGGGCGCGCGCCGCGCGAAGTTCACGTAGGCATCGACCGCGAAGCGCATCGCCGGGGCCACGTGGCGCAGGTCGAGCACCTCTTCGCGCGTGAGGCCCACGGCGGTGGCGAGTCGCAGCCAGGCTTCGATGCCGCCTTCGTCGCGCACGCCGTTCAACTCGAAACCGTCGTGATCCAGGATGCGCTGCACCCAGCCCCTGCGGACCTCGCGCTCGGGGCAGTTGGACAACACCGCCGCATCCTTGATCGGGATCGCGATCTGGTAGTAGAAGCGGTTCGCCACCCAGCCACGCACCTGCTCGCGCGTCGCGCGACCGCTGTTGAGCATGACGTTGAACGGATGGTGGATGTGATACGCACGGCCGCGCTCGCGCAGCTTCGCTTCGAATTCGTCCCGCGACCATGCATCGGTGCTTTGAGTCATATGCAGATCTGCATGTTGTCCTCGCAGACCTCGATGCCGGCGTGCGTCAGCGTCGCGCGTTCGGGAGAGTCTTCGTCGAGGATCGGATTGGTGTTGTTGACATGGATGAGCATGCGCCGCGTGCGCTTCGGCAGCCTGGCCATCCACTCCAGCATGCCGCCCGGACCCGACTGCGGCAGGTGGCCGATGTCCCGGGCCGTCTTGGCGCTGAGGCCGAGGCGGGGCATTTCGTCATCGGTCCAGAACGTGCCGTCGACCAGCACGCAATCAGCGAGCGACATGGCGTCGAAGACCGCCGGCGTGATCTGCCCGAGCCCTGGCGCGTAGAACGTGGTCTTGCCGCTGCGATCGTCGGAGATCAGCATGCCGATGTTGTCGCCCTCCACCGGCCTGTCCCGGTGCGGAGAGTATGGCGCGGCCTTGCTCGACAGCGGCAACGCGCGGAAGCTCAGGTCGGCAACGCCGGCCACGGCGAACCGGCTGCCGTCCAGC
The DNA here is from genome assembly GCF_056397405.1 of Variovorax sp. 05N34. Classification (NCBI taxonomy): domain Bacteria; kingdom Pseudomonadati; phylum Pseudomonadota; class Betaproteobacteria; order Burkholderiales; family Comamonadaceae; genus Variovorax; species Variovorax sp. 05N34. The sequence continues at coordinate 897,227 of NZ_JBFTNI010000002.1, read as the reverse complement.
GCGATGCAATGCCGCTCCACGCCACAGTAGTGGCCCAGGACGCGCAGCACGGGGTTTCCCTGCCTCAGGTCCTCATCGACCGGGTCGGTACACCACAACGGCAGCGCTCCATTGCGTTCGCGCAGCATGAAAAGACCGGTCGCATGATCGATCTGGCCATCCATCAGCACCACGCCGGCGATGGCCGTATCGCGAACCGAACGCGCAGGCTGCAGCGCAGGCTTGCTGCGGATCTGCTCGAGGATGTCGGGGGATGCGTTGAACAGCACGCCGTCCACGCCGCCATCAGGGCGCACGAAGATCGACGATTGGGTGCGTGCCTTGGCGTTCAACGTGCCTGCGCGCAGGCCCGCGCAGTTGCGGCAATTGCAGTTCCACTGCGGAAAGCCACCACCTGCAGCCGAACCGAGGACAGTGATGCGCATCGGTGGCGTCGAAGGCCCCGACCCGTCGCGGCCAGGCCGGCACTCCGAAGACGAGTCCTGCGGAGCGCCGAGCGTGCCGTGACCCGGGTCAGCGGGCGGCGATGTACATCGTGATTTCGAAGCCGAGACGCAAGTCAGTCGCAGTAGGGGTTGTCCATTGCATAGAGGTCTCCTATGAGGATGACACGGACGCCATGTGGCGCCGCGGGGATTGTTCTCTTCCCGTGAGCCATGGTCTCCCCTGGCGCTCCATTGGCACAGCCGCCGGATCATGATTGCGGGCTCATGATTTTCATGAATCGAACGCGCACAGCGCGGCGAGCCGCTACCATGACCCGCGTGTGTGTGCCAACCGGGCCCCGCGTCCGCTCATGAGCCTTCGGCTGAAGATCAACCTGATCGTCCTTGCGCTGACTGTTCTCTTCGCAGCAACCGTGCTCGCGCTGGAGATACGCAGCATGCGCGAGTCCGTGAACGAGGAAGTGGTGGCGGCCAACCGCGTCGCCGCGCTGCTGCTGCAGGGCACCGCGGTGCGCTACGCAGCGCAGGGCACGCCGGCGATGCTGGCCTTCCTCCAGAGCATCGGACGGATTCGCTCGAACGATCTCACGCTGTTCGACGCGCAAGGCAAGGAGTTGTACCGTTCACCGCCGCCCACCTACAAGGCCGGACGAGACGCGCCCGATTGGTTCGGTGCGCTGATTGCGCCACCGCCGTCGGTGCAAGCCATCGAGTTCCCCGACGGCAAGCTGGTCGTGCGCGCGAATGCCACCCGTGCCGAGGTCGATGCCTGGGACTACGTGGTGACCCTCGCCGCGGGTGCGCTCGGATTCCTCGTCGTCGTCAACGCCATGGTGTTCTGGCTGGTCGGGCGGGCGGTGCGGCCCTTCGGCCAGATCGTGCAGGCGCTGAACCAGTTGCAGGCCGGGCGCTTCGACTCGGCACTCCCGCCACTGGCCGGGACCGAGGCCGCAGCGATCGGCGCGGCCTTCAACCGCATGGTCCGTGAGCTGCAGGGGCACATCGAGACAGAGCGCCGCGCGGTGCGGGCCGAACTGCAGCTCTCCGACAGCCGGGATCTCACGCAATGGATCGACAAGCACATCGAAGCCGAACGCCGCATGATCGCGCGTGAACTGCACGACGAGCTCGGCCAGTCGGTGACGGCGATGCGCAGCATGGCGCTGTCGATCGCCACGCGCGTGCACTCGTTCGATCCGCAGGCCGAACAGGCGGCGCGCCTGATTGCCGACGAGTCCTCGCGCTTGTACGACGCGATGCACGGCATCATCCCGCGCCTGACACCACTGGTGCTGGACAACTTCGGGCTGGCCGAAGCATTGAACGACCTGGCGGAGCGCACTCAACGCGTCCACGCCGACGTGCAGATCGCCCTGAAGGTCGAACTGGCCGATGCGGCGCCGTGCGCCGACGTGTCGCTTGCCTTGTATCGGGCGGCGCAGGAGGGGATCACCAACGCGCTGCGCCACGGTCAGGCCCGCCATCTGCAGCTCAGCGTGGAACAGCACGCCGGCGATGTGACGCTGGACCTTGTCGATGACGGCAACGGCATGCCGCCCGAGGATCCCCGGCGCGCCGGCCACTACGGACTGCGTTGGCTTGCCGAACGCGTGGAGGGCCTGGGCGGCGCCGTGAGAATAGAGCGCGCGGTGCCTCGCGGCGTGCGGCTGCACGTGCGCCTGCCGATGTCCACCCGCAAGGAGGCTGCATGATTCGCGTGTTGCTGGTCGATGACCACAAGCTGGTGCGCATGGGTTTTCGCATGCTGCTGGCGGATGCACAGGTTGAAGTGGTGGGAGAGGCTGAAAGCGGCGAGCAAGCCTGCGTCGATTACCCGCGCGTCAAGCCGGACGTGGTGGTGATGGATCTCTCGATGCCCGGCATGGGTGGCCTGGAGGCCGTCCGGCGGCTTCTGGCGCAAGACCCGAAGGCTCGCGTGCTGGCCCTGTCGGCCCATGAGGACACTGCCCATCCACGGCGCGTGCTGCGCGCCGGGGCGCTGGGCTACCTGACCAAACGCAGCGCGCCCGATGCACTGATCGCCGCAGTGACTGCGGTGGCGCGCGGCGAACGCTACGTCGATGCCCAGACAGCACAAGCCCTGGCGCTGACACAGCTCGAAGGCTCCGCCAGTCCGGCCGACACGCTGAGCGAGCGCGAGTTCTCGGTCTTCATCCAATTGGCTCATGGCCAAAGCGTGGCGCAGATCGCCGAGACACTGAACCTGTCGCCGAGCACGGTCGGCACGCACCTCTACCACGTCAAGCAGAAGCTGGGCGCGAGCAACCAGTCGGAGCTGACGCTCGTCGCGCTGCGCTGGGGACTGATCCAGGCCTGAAAGAAGAACCGCTCACAGGTCGAGGATCGGCCATCCGGATGCCTCGGCGTGCGCACGCAGTCGTTCGTCCGGGCAAACCACCACGGGGTGCGAGACGGCATTGAGCAATGGCAGATCGCCCATGGCGTCCGAATAGAACCACGACTGCCCGAATTCGGCCAGGCCGTGCCGTGACCCCGATGGCTGCATGGCGAGCCAATCATTGACGCGCGTCACCTTGTGCTGCCGATAGCAGGGCTCGCCATCGATCTCTCCGGTGAAAGGGGCACCCTCCACACCATCCACGGTGGCGGGGCGCGTGGCCACCAGTTGATCGATGCCGAACAGGCGGGCGATCGGGCGGGAAATCAGTTCCGTCGTCGCCGTGACGATGGCGCACAGGTCACCCTTGCGCTGGTGACGCTTCACGAGCGCCAGGGTCGATGCCGGTATGCGCGAAGCCGTCTCGATCTCGAATTCACGTTGCCAGTGCGCCAGCGTCGCACGCGGAACCTGCAGCAGGGGTTGCATGTTCGCGCGGTGCATCGCATGGATGTCGAGCGTGCCTGCGATGTATTCGTGACAGTAGGCCAGATAGCGCGCTTCGGCCTCCGCCGGCAGGATGCTTTTGCGTATGAGGAATTGCGTCCAGGCCATGCCGCTGTCGAAGGGGATCAGCGTGAGATCCAGATCGAACAAGGCGAGATCGCGGGAGACGGTGCGAGGACCCTTATCGGGCAATGATGATCTCCCCTCTTCCATCCGCCGCCAAGTCGCCCAGGTGCCGTTCGGTGCGCCGTGCGGCCAGCGCTGCGAAGGGTCCGCCATGGCGCGCAAGATCACGCGCCAGCAGTTGCCAGAAGACCTCCGCCCCGCCGAGCGCGGGAACGAAGGTCGAGGAAATGTCCGAAGGTTCGGGCTCGCGGGCGAACACGACGCTGCCGCGTCGCATGCCCCAGCCCACATGTGCCCCGGCACGCCCGCCGATGGCGACGGTGCCGGCCACCAGGCGAGACGCGAGGAAGTCGCCGGCATTCCCATGGACGATGGCGCTGCCACGCCGCATGCGATCCCCGAATCGGGCACCGGCATGGCCCTTGACGACGAAGGTGCCGCCACGCATGCCGTCCATGCTGCCTGGCAGGGTGCTCGCCGCGAAATCATCCACGTCGCCCTGCACCGTGAAGCTGCCGCCTGCCATTTCGCACGCGGCCAGCAAACCGGCCCGGCCTTCGACGACAAGCTCGCCCGCGCTCATGCAGCCGCCGGCATAGTGCCCGACGTTCCCGACCACGCGGATACGGCCTGCCGCCAGTTGCCAGCCCACCCGATCGAAACGCGACAGGTCGCCCTCGAAGATGAGCGAATCGCCATGGTCATGCGAATCGATCCGAAAGAACTCGGCCAGAGCAAGCCTTGCATTGCCGTATCCCAACTGCAGCCGTTCGACTTCGGCCGCCGAAAGCCGGGCCAGCGAGGTCGGCGTCACGCCGCGCAGGTCCACCCGAAGCGCAGGCGATGCCTTGAGCGTCAACCGCCAGCCGGTCATGGCCCGCCCTCCCCCAGCAGCCTGTGCAGATGGAAGTGGAACGGACCGAGCTTGCCGCCGTAGTTGCCGGCCGCGATGCGCAGCAATCCATTGGCAGCACCCCATGCGATGCCGGCCTGCATGCCCACGCGCATCGCCGCGCCGACGTCGGCTTCGGTCAGGCCATCGATCACGATCTCCATCACGCACCGCGTTTGCGGCGTCAGTTCGCTGTGCGCCACCAGGCCATGCAGGCTGGGGCAGAACGCATCGTTGGTCGACGCGTTGAGCGCGGCGTATTTGCTGCCCACCTTGGAGCCGGAGCGCACCACCCCCCCGGGGAAGGGCATGATCACATTGCGAAGCGCCTTCATCGCTCGCACGGCGGCCTCTGCGACGGCCAGCGCGCTGTCGGTGTCGCTGCACAGCAGCAGCAGGTTGCCGCCGCCCACGCCCTTCACCACCGCCGTGGTTTCCTGCGCAACGAACTCGCCATCCATCACCGGAACCCGCCAATAGCGGACGCCGTCAATCACCTTGGAGATCTGCCAGCCATCGCCGAAGAAGCGCAGGTTCTGTCCCAGCGCGATCGCCTCGCCTTCGGCGATGCCGGCGTAGACCGCCGTCGTCGGGCAGGTCAGTACGCATTGGCCGACACGCCGCTCGACCTGCTTGGCCAACTCCTTGCCCGACATCGAGAAGATCAGCACGCTCAGGCCTGGCCGTCCGTCGGGCGTCTCTTCGGAGCCGAGTTCGCGTTCGATGCCAGCCTCGCACCCGCAGGCAATCACCGAAGTCGCAAACCCGGTCGCCGACACCGCCGCGTGACGCGCCCAGGCGGCGTTGTGCGCGGTGATGACGATGCGCGTGGCCTTCATCGGAAAGGCTTCGGCAAAGCCATCATCGATCTGTACGCCGTTGCGTATCAATGCATCGCTCACTGGGCAACCTCCGTGCTTCGCACTGCGGTGCGAGCTTGCTTGGAGCGGTCCGGCGCGGCGCTCATGAGACGCTCTTGAAGCACGCCGCCGGCAGAAGGCGCCCGCCATTGCAGCAACGGCACAGCTCGTCGTGCCCGATCGCAATGTGGTCGAAGCTCACGGAACCGTGCGACGCAAGATGCCGGCGCAAGGTCTTCTCGACACCGCGGTCGTAATCCGGCTCGACGAAGTGCGTGCCGCCAACCGGCACCGCGGTGATGCGCCCTGCCCGCGCCACCAGTTCGCCATCCTTGAAGACGCACTCAGGCGTGGAGAACATGGCTTCGCGGTCAATCTGCTCGCGGTAGACCGCGATGTCTGCCGCTCCGCCCACGCCCAGGTGGCCGCGGTCGCGCAGGCCCAGCAGCCTCGCCGGTGCGGCTCGCGTCATGATGGCGATCTCCCGCAGCGTCAACTCGCGCGTGATCGAACGCAGCGCGCAGTTCGCGACAACGTCCGGATGCAACCTGGTCAATTGCTCCTCGCGGAAGCTGCGATCCATGAGCAGGCGGATGAGGTGCGGGTAGCTGGTGAACGGTCCGCCGTTGGGATGGTCCGTGGTCAGCACCACGCGCCACGGGTCCGTGACAAGCAGGAAGATTTCCAGGCCGATGACCCACTGCAATGCATTCACGTAGCTCTGCTCGCGGTACTTGAACGGAACGACGCCGCAACCGGCCTCGCATTCGATGTCGCTGCCCGCCCACTTGCGCGGGCTGGCGAGTCCCGATTGGGCATGTTGACGCATCGAGTCGGCCGAGGCGGTGACGGTCTGGCCGAACATGATCTGTCCCACATCAATGCTGATGTTCGGGTTGGCATTGACCGCCTCCGCAAGTTGCAGTGCCGCCGATGAGAACTTCCTGGGTCCTTCGGTGCCGTAGGCGTGGAACTGCACATGCGTCAGGTGTGCGGGCAAGCCTTCGAGCGCCTGGATGGTCTGAAGGGTCGATTCGATGTTGCCCGCCACGCCCAGGTTGCTGCCATGGATGTGCAGCGGGTGCGGTACGCCGAGTTCCCGCAGGGCGCGCGCCAGCGTGTGCACGACTTGGCGCGGCGTCACCTGCCAGTGGACATGGCGCTCGTCGACGTCCAGCTTGCGCTGGTTGAACTTGAAGGCCGAGATGCCTGCGGGGTTGACCACCTTGACGCCCATGGCCTTGGTGGCGTGCATCGTCCAGCCCATGTAGTCGCGGATTGTCTCGAAGTTGTGGCCGGCCTCGCCGCCCTTGGCCAGCAGTTCGAGGAACAGCTCGTCGTTGCCGAGCATCACGTAGGCGCCATGGTCGAGGATCGGCGTGTCGCCCATCTCCATGTGCGCCTGGCGTGCGTTGCTCGCGATCATGGCCGGCTCGAAGGCTGCGGTGTAGCCCATCTCGACGTAGCGGTAGCCGGTGGCCAGCGTGCCGGGCGCGCAACCGCCGCAGGACGCGAGTTCGAGCGCATTGCCGGGAAGCCCGATCGGATTGCCCTCGGCACGACGGTCCTCGGGCATCAGCAGGCGCGCCAGGTTGATCTTGCCGCCGCCAATGTGCGTGTGCATGTCGATGCCGCCTGCCATCACGACGCATCCGGTCGCGTCGATCTCGGCGTCGACCGGATCGCGCGCGTCGAGCGGGGCGATGCGTCCGTCCTGCACGCACAGATCGCGGATCGTGTCCGCGGGCTGCGTCGGATCGATGATCCTGCCGCCGCGAAGGCGAAGGCTGCTCATCGGCCGGCCTCCGCGTGCAACGCCGACACGCGCTGCGTGATGCTGCCGAGCACATCGCAAAGCATCGGCAAGGTGTCGCGATAGACCGGAACCAGCGGCAGCACCGCGCCGCCGTCGGCCCGAAAGAGATGGCCGGGCGATCCGATGCCCGGTGTCGATACCGGAATGAAGATGCTCCCGGTGCGCCCAGCCGACGAAGCCAGATCGGGGTGCCCCAGCACGACAAGCGGCAGGGCCGTCGCGGGCGGCGTACAGGTGGCGTCGAAGCTCGAAATCCACAGCAGGCAGTCCACGGCCCCGTCCGCCAGCAGGCGCATGGCGTCGAAGCACAGCGGTTCGTGCTCCAGCCCGCCCGGGCCCGCACGCGAGCGCAAGGGCAATCCCGACAACCAGGTGAACACCTCGTTGACCGTGCGTGCGCCATTGCCGCCGCCGAGCCACATCGCGCCTGCGCGGGTGGTGGCATTCAAGATGGCGACGATCCGATGGACGCCTTCGATGATCAATGCACCGTGCGCCGGCAAGCGGTCCGTCTGGCCGACGATCACGGCGTAGCGCGCGGCGCGCAACCGCTCGGACAACGCTGCGAGCGGCAAAGGAACGTCGCGCACGGCGCGCCGCGCCACAAGCGCCGATAGCAGTGCGACCGTCGAGAACAGGTCGCCATGCAGAGGGATGGATTCGGTCGTGATGCCGCGGTGGTGGGCCAATGCCGCGAGGCTCGCCGAATCGGTCGCCCCATTCCCCAGGCAGACCACATGCCGCTGCGGCACCAGGCTCTCCTCCCCCAGCCCAGAACGCGCAAAGAACTCTGCAGCTGCGCCGCCGGGCAGTTCACCGATGCAAACGACGAGATCGGCGCGCGTGCGCACCTCGGCCAGCGTGGTGGCAAAGCCGCCGCGATCCTGCAGCGCTCGCACGGACTGCATGAGCGCGTCGCCGCCGACGGGGTCGCAGATTGCGCCCGTCTTGCAGGCCAGACGGTAGATCGCCCGGGCGCCCGCGACGTCGGTGCCCAGGCCGCCGACGAGTAGCTGACGGCTCTCGGCCAGGACGCTGGAAGCGGCAGCGACTGCATGGGCCAGTTCAACAGCTTGCCCATCGATCAGCGGCCTCGCCGCAGAGGGCTTGCCCGAAAACTGCGCGAGACCCATGCGCGCACTCGCGCATTCGCCGTCGGCCAGTTCCAGTGTTGTGCCGGATGCGCTGGGCCGAACGCTCAGGTTGTCACAAAGCAACAGACAGAAAGGACAGGTCCAGCGCACCGCGTCCCCTTTCGTCGCCAGCAATGGTTCGGTCATCGCGCTGCTTCACGCAAGCGATGTGCCACGGCGCACCACGACAATGCCCGCCCCCGCGCGGACGGACGGCCGTCAGAAGTGAAACACTGTGTGGCGCGCCGTGTTTCAGTTCTGACCTGAGCGCACCATCGCAGGCCCGCATGGCAACCGTATCGCGTTGGCACGAAACGTGATGCGGCAACGCCCATGATGCGAACCAACTCTGGCTTGGGTCAGCCGACTACGCGGGGCAACCCGCCATCATGCAGCGCGCTGGCCACCAGCCAGGCACCGGCACCGGCGTCGCTGGCTGCCTTCAGGTCGCTCTGGTTGCGGATGCCGCCGGCGCCGACGACGAAGGTCGTGGGAGATTTGCGACGCACGTCGACCAACGTCTCCAGATCCGGACCCGCGCCTGCGCCGACGCGTTCGAGCGTCATCACGATCACGCGCCCAGGCCACAGCGCGGGTGCATCCCAGCAACCCGCGACATCCAGGTGCTGGCCGTCGCGGCGGTCCAGCGACAGCACGCCCTCCCCCCCATCGGCGAAGCAGCGCTCGAGTTCTTCGCGCGATGCCAGCGACTCGCTGCCGAAGACCGGAACGACCCGTTGGCTCGCGGCGCCGAGTTGGACCTTCATCGCGTCGGCCGCGCCTGCGCCGGCAAAGCCGGCATCGAGCCAAAGCTCGAGCCCCGGCATGGCTTGCAGAAGCGTGCGCAAAACTGCGGACTGGCTCCGGCCTCCCAGCAGGGCATCGAGATCAGCCACGTACAACTGGTGCGTAGCGCAGTGCTCGCACAAAATCTTCGCCACCGTGACCGGATCGCTGCTGCAGCACAGCCGCGACTCGATGGGTCGATACGACTGGCGGTTGCCGCGCACGGCACGCACCACTTGACCCTGCATGAGGTCGATGACGGGAATGAGGTTCATGTGGAGCGAGCCAAGAGGAGGAGACAGGTGGAGCGATGAAGCGGATCTTTGTCTATGAATACCTGAGCGGCGGCGGGGAGATGGCCTCCGGCGACCTGCTGGCGATGGGCCAGTCGATGCGCAACGCCATCATGGCCGACTTGCTTCGCCTTGGAAACCTCGATCTATCGGTCGCGACCTGCACGCTGGCGTCGCGCGTGCCGGAGCCGGCCCGGCCCGTGACGCCGCGCAACGGCGAACCGGCCTTCGAGTTCGTCAGGCGCCAGGCCCATGCGCACGATCTCTCGTGGGTGGTCGCACCCGAAACCGATGGGCTTCTGGCGGGCTTGCGGCAATGCGTCGATGCGGAACGCTGGCTGGGCTGCGATGCCTCGGCGATCGAACTCGCGACGCGCAAGCGCATGACATTGACGACCCTGGCCGGATCCGGCATCGCCACGCCGTTGGCCTTCGAACACGAGCCCGAAGCCAGGCGCTGGGTGGTCAAGCCGGACGATGGCGCCGGGGCCGTCGAGACATGGCTCCACGACGATCAGGAAGCGGCGATGCAAGACTGGTCGATGCGCTCTCGCGCCGGCCGCGCGATGGCGATCGAGCCTTGGGTGGAGGGCATGCCGCTCAGCCTGTCGCTGCTGTGCGGCACGAAGGGATGCGAACTGCTGAGCATCAATCGTCAACACCTGGACGTCGACGCGCAGGGCCACGTGTCGTTTCTCGGCGTCGACGTGAATGCGGTGCCGCTCACCGATCCGCGCGGCGCGAGCTTGAGCGCCTTGTCCAGGCGCGTTCACCAGGCCGTTCCCGGTCTGCGCGGCTTCGTCGGCATCGACCTCGTGTGGCATCAACAGCGCGGCCCGGTGGTCATCGAGATCAATCCGCGCGTGACCAGCGCCTACGTCGGCCTTTCGCGCTCCGCGGGACGCAATCTCGCGGCCGAGGTGATCGCAATTGGGGAGGCGGAGCGGACCTCGCGATCGAAGGCGGCGCATGCCCATGGCTGAACGCATCGTGATCGGCTGGGACATCGGCGGCGCACACGCCAAGGCGTGCCTTCTGCAAGGCGGACAAGTGCTCGACGTGGCCCAATGGCCCTGCCCGCTGTGGCTGGGCATGGACCGCCTCGATGCCGTGCTCCATTCGGCACGCCAGCGATGGAACAGCCTGGGAACGGCGCAGCACGCGGTGACCATGACCGGCGAGATGGTCGACCTGTTCGCAGACCGTGAAGATGGCGTGCGAAAGATCGCGGGGCAACTGTCGCATGCACTGGGGCCTGGTTCCGTTCACTTCTTCGCCGGCGACGCCGGCTGGTGCCGCCATGCCGATGTGCCGGACCTGTGGAACGCCATCGCCTCGGCCAACTGGCTCGCGACGGCGCGCCATGCCGCGCTGTACATCGGGACCGGCTTGCTGGTGGACATCGGCAGCACGACGACCGACCTGATCGCATTCAAGGATGGACGCATCCTCACCGGCAACCGCACCGACGCGCAGCGCCTCGCGAGTGGCGAACTGGTCTACCACGGCGTCGTGCGCACGCCGCTTTGCGCAGTGGCGCAGCGCATCGACTGGCGCGGCACACCGCACAACGTGATGAATGAATTCTTCGCGACCAGCGCGGATGTGTACCGCCTGACCGGTGAACTGAAAGCGGCCCGCGATCTGTACCCCGGCGCCGACAACGCCGGCAAGGACCCGGATGCCACCCGCCAGCGGCTGGCCCGCATGATCGGGCTCGATCGGCGCGATGGCTCGACGGACGATTGGCTCGACTTTGCGCGGTCCTGGCGGGTGCTGCAGGTCGGCGTTCTAGGCAGCGAGATGCGGCGGGTGATCGGGGCACACGCGCTTCCGGACAGTGCGGTGATCGTCAGCGCCGGTTGCGGCGACTTCCTGGTGCCCGATGTGGCGGCGAGCGCAAGGGCGGGCACGCCCGGATCCCGATGCGTGTCTCATCATCTCGCGTACGGCCGCGATATTGCGCGCGCCTCCGCGAACGCTGACACCGACCGCGCTGCGGTACAGGAGTGGGCTCAGGTGTGCGCGCCGTGCGTAGCCGTCGCAACCCTCTTCGACACGGACCCCGCCGTATGTGGATCGTGAAGATCGGCGGAAGCCTGAACGCAAATCCGATGCTGCCGGTCTGGCTCGACCTGCTGGCCGAATGCGGCGGGGGACGCGTGATCGTCGTCTGTGGAGGCGGTGCCTTCGGCGACGAAGTCAGGCGCGCCCAGGCGCAGTGGCGCTTCAACGACCTCAGCGCGCACAACATGGCGATTCTCGCGATGGCGCAGACCGCCTACCTCATGCACGGCCTGAATCCCGCATTGCAGCTCACGCGAACCAAGTCGGACATCCACCGCGTGCTGCACAAGGGACAGACGGCGCTGTGGCTGCCGCTCGAACTGCAACGCAACCGGTCGACCGCCCAGACGAACTGGGAGTTCACGTCCGACAGCATCGCGCTCGATCTCGCGCAGCGGCTGAATGCCGAGCGACTGGTGCTGGTCAAGGCGTGCGAGATCGACCCGAGGTTGAGCCTGGCCCAGTTGGGCGAGGCGGGCGTGGTCGATCGTTCCTTCGGGCCGCTGTCGGACGGCTCGGCCTTTCCGATCGACATCGTTCACTGCAACGAAGTGACGCGCGTACGTGCGTTGCTCCTTGGTCACGTCAGGTTCGGCGATTGATGGGGCGTGCCGGCTTCGGCGCGCTCATGCCCGTGCATGAGCGCGACCAGTGACTGCAAGCGCCGAGGATCGAGCGCGGAGCTTCGATCGCCCTCGCACACCGCCGTGCGAAAGCCTGCAAAGTCAGGCGCGAGCGTACGCAATAGCGGTTCGTGCATCGGGCGCAGCGCGCCGGCCAGGCCGACCATCGTCCCGGTCGCGCGCACGGCGGCAATGAAGCGGCGCAGATCTTCCATCGGCACCGCGTCGAAAAGGCTGCCGGCACTTTTGTCGAAGGTGTCGGCCATCACGCCCGGAAACCCCAACGCGCAGGCGTGCGCCACATCGGCCAGCTCCAGGCCCTTGTCCGCGATGAAGACCGGCACGATGGGCCAGGCACTGGCGGCAAGCGCGTCGAGCACCACGCGCGCTTGCGGCACGCGCTCGATACCGACCTTCACATAGTCGACGCCGCACGCGCCGACGGCATCGACACACGTCGCAATGCGGTGCGTCTCGTGCATCGCCACGTCGCCGATGGTGGCGCTGATCGCCAGGCCACTGTCATGCCGGCGCAGTGCACTCACGATGTCGCGAATGGTGGCGATCGGCAGGCCGCCCAACGCACCATGGCCGGGCTCCTTCAGATCGATGAAGTCGACTTTTCCCTCGGCTGCCAGCAAGGCTTCTTCGACACTGCGAACACTCACGAGCAATTTCATGACGATGGTCCCTGGGTGGCATCGGCGCCCTCGGCGGCTTTGGCGGCCTTGGCGCGATGCCGTTGCACTGCGTCGACGAGCCACCCCCAGGCTTCACGCTCCTGGGACCCGGCCGTCTTGTCGATGGCGATCTGCAGATAGGCCATCTCGCTGTCCACCTTCTGTGGCGCCAGCATGTGCAGCCGGCTCACCAGCACCGCACCCTCGATGACGGCCGCCTGCGCGCGGTTGAAGCCGGCGAAACTCGAATGCACGACCTCGTGAACCCGCATCATGTGCAGCGCCGGCCGCTGTACGTCATCGATGCGTTCGGCGAGGCTCAATTCCACGTGGCTCAAGGCGCTGTCCAGGCGCACACCGGCGATCTTCTCGGCCGGCTGGGTCGGCCAATCTCTACGGCCGGTCACGCAGCCGGCGAAGACGCGCGTGTCAGTCACGATGTTGAGCACCGCACAACCGGTCGCGGCGATGTTGTCATAGGTGGTCGATGGCTTGAAGGGCATCAGCACGACGCGCTCGCCGCGATAGCGCACGCCCATCGGGGCAACGTGCGGCTTGCCGTCGGGCGCGACGGTGGTCACGACGGTTTCGAAGATCACGTCGTTCATTGGGAGGGCTCTTCCGTGGCGCACCCCCAGTCCAGTGGCTGATCCTGGACGTAGCGCTTGCCCAGCTTGTGGGCGATCTCGGCGTGCGCCAGTTCCACGCCCATGTAGAAAGCGTGCGCTGCATCGGCTTCGAGCCCGAGATGCGGCCAGAACTCGAAGGCGCCCTGCCCCCGGCGCAATCCATCGCGGTTGTAGACATGCAGGCCGCTCGCCGATACCTGCACGCGGAAGTTCGGATCTCGCACCTGCGCGGCGGTGGCCGCGATCTCTTCGGGCGTATCGAGAAAGGGACGCTTGGCATGCACCGTCATCAGCGCATCGCTCAGGCCCTTGGGCAGCGTGGCGTGCTGCCGCGCGGCGTGCATGATGCGGCGCGCCCAGTCGGCCTCCTTCACCGCGCGACGGGCGTGGTTGCTGACTTGCGTGGTCAATACCGCGGCCACGTCGAGTTCGGCGCAGATTCCGAACAGCAACGCGTTGATGCCGCTGGTGTCTGCTTCCGTCAGTTCGGTCAGGTTGCCTACGCCCATCATGATCGGCGCCGTGGGAAATCGCTCGCGCAGGCGGTGATAGCGCACGATCGATTTCGTCAAGCCGAACGGGATCGGGTCGAGGATCGAATCGGCGAGAAACACCCTGCCGCGCCGCTGCATGGCTTCGACCGCTTGGTGCAGCGAGGCCTCGTCGCTGGGGTCGCGAGGGATCAGGATTGGAGTGGACGCGACTTCGTCGGCGACCCACAAAGTGTCCAGCGTCAGGCTGAGAAGGTAGTCGGCGCCCGCGCGGCCACCGCGCAGGAGTTCATCGGTATCGACGGAATCGACGCTCACCTGGAAGCCCACCTCCTTCAGCGCCTGGACGGATTCCTCGAGATGATCGAACGGCGTCTCCGGCAGGCAGCCCAGGTCGATGACGTTGGCGCCATCGGTCCTCAGGCGCCCGGCACGCGCGACGATCTCCGGCACGCACAGGCGCGGCGCGTCGACGATCTCGGCAAAGATCGCGACCTCGTATGCGCCCACCGTGATCGCGTTGGCGGCACGATCAAAAAACCGCGGCAGGTCCTTCACCTCCTCGGGACCCCGCTGCACCGGAATGCCGAAATGCCGGGACAGCGCATCCATGTCGCCGCGACAGCGCCCCGGGACGAGGATGCGGTCGACACCCTCGGGCAGCGGCACCCGACGGCGGATCATGTCGGCCGTCATCAGCCCCGCAACCTGCAAGCCCAGGTCTCGCACTTCCCAAGTGAACGGGGCTGCATCGATGCCGGCCAGAACCCGCTCCAGACTCGGCTGCGCGAGGTGCCCGGTCAGGAAGAGGATGTGTTCCATGCGCGAGAGATTTCCTTGAGTCGAACATCGAGTGCGGCTTCGAGCTCCGCCGGCGAGGTGACGACCCGACAGAAGTCGATCCCACGCAGGTGCTCCACGTTGTCCAGTTCGATCCGCCTGGGCCGCACCGTGACCCAATCGTGCGGCGAACGGGTCACGATCACCGGTTCGGTGTCGCATGCAAACACGATGCCCGGTATGCCGCGCTTGCCGGCCTGCGCGAACATGTTGGTCGGCAGCGAATCGCTGATGCCGCAGGCGCACTTGGCCACCGTGTTGCTGGTCGCCGGAGCAACGACGACGGTGTGATAGATGTCCTCGTACAGCATGCCCACGGGCACGCCGCTGGCCGTCTTGTCGCGAAAGACCCGAAACCGCGACTTCAGATCGTCGAGGTGCATCCGGTAGATCTCCAGGACTTCCTCGCCTGCAGCCGAGAGAAACAGGTCGACGTTCGGCAGTCGCGCAGCCAGCGCCATCGCTTCGTCGAGAAAGTGGCCGGAGCCGGTCACGCACCAGGCGAAGCGCGAACGCGGCTCGCCATCGTCGGCCGGCGCCGCGTCGTCGGACTCGTCAGGATTCATGCTCGGGATGGGAAACCTCGATCTGGAGCTTGTGGATCTTGCGGTAGAGCGTATTGCGGCTGACATCCAGCGCCTTGGCTACGTTGCTCACATTCCAGCGGTACTGCTCGAGCATCTGCAGCAGCAATTGCCGCTCGTTGGCCTGGATCAGGTTGAGCTTGGCGCTGCCGGGCGCGTTGTCGACGTGCCCGTCGCGCGCCGAGCCCGGCGCGGCCGCCGATGTCGCCGCCGACAGAGACGCAGGCATGTCAGACCGCTCGGCGCTCGTTTCAGGCATCGGCTCACTGTCACGCGTCGATTGGAGGTTGACCGCCATTGCAGGAAGGTGGACGCGGGTGATCGGCCTTCCGTCGGCCAGGGCCGCAGCGGTGCGCAGGACATGCTTCAACTGACGGATGTTGCCGGGCCAGGGGTGCGCCATGAGCAGCCGCTCGGCCTCGGGGCTCAGCGATACGTCGGGCCCCCCTTCGGCAGCGAGCAGCGCGCGAATGAGTTCGAGCTTGTCGCTGCGCTCGCGCAACGGGGGCATTTGCACCTCGACGCCGGCGAGCCGGTAGTACAGGTCTTCCCGAAACCGGCCTTCTCGCACCATGGACGGCAGATGGCGATGGCTGGCGCTGATCAGCTGGAAGTCGACCGCATGGCTTTCTTCGGTGCCCAGCGGCGTGACGCGACGCTCGTCGAGCACGCGCAGGAGGCGCGATTGCAGTTCGAGCGGCATGTCCGCGATTTCATCCAGGAACAGCGTGCCGCCGTGCGCCTGCAGGACCTTGCCGCGCCGTCCTGAGCGCTGTGCACCGGTGAACGCACCGGCGCAGTAGCCGAAGAGCTCGGACTCGATAAGCGCCTCCGGCAGGCTCGCGCAATTGATCGCCACGAAGGGCCCTCCCGCGCGTGGGCTGCCGTCATGCAGCGCGTGCGCCAGCACCTCCTTGCCCGAACCGGTTTCGCCGCACACCAGCACCGGCGTGCCGCGGGCAATCACCCGCCGCCCGATGGCCAGCTGCTCCGCGAGCCGAGGGTCTTCGAAGGTGCAAGCGGGCGTCGCGGTGCGCTGCACGTCGCTCGGCCGCGCCTTGGCGCGCGCAATGTGTGCCACGGCGAAGTCGACCGATGACGGCGCCAACGAGCCTGCGACTGCGTCCGCGACTGCGGCCGGGCGTCGCGCCACCGCGAAGAAACGCAACGCCGCGTCGGTTCCGTAGGTCACGACCGGGTGAAACGATGACAAGGCGCTGCGCTGCAGCATGTCGGCCAGCGAGGTCTGGAACAGGTCTTCGATGCGTCGCGAACGGATCTGGTCCATCGACTGCAGGCCGAGCTGGAACATCGCGCTGCGATTGGCGGCAAGAATGCGCCCGTCGTCGTCCACCGCGAGCTTGCCCTCGTGCAGTGTGTAGACGAATTCCGGCCGGCTGTGGAAATGCAGCGGATGCGCGTCGCGGAACTCGCGATCGATCAGGCGGTTCTCGATCATCCGTGCCGTCATGGACAACAGGACCAGCAGGTGCTGCTGCATCAGGCTGGAGCGGCTCGTGACGTCGAGCGCGGCGACGATGTTGCCCATGGGATCGAACACCGGCACCGCCGAACATGTGAGCTGTGTGAACTGCGTGTAGAAGTGGTCGTCGCGGCACACGGTCACCGGACCGGCCGCAGCCAGGCAAGTCCCCATCCCGTTGGTGCCTGCCTCGGTTTCGCTCCAGACGCCACCGGCACGCAAACCCAGCGGCCCGACTTCGGCAGCGAATTCGGGCGACGCCACCATGTGCAGGATCACCCCGTCGGTGTCGGTCAGCAACACTGCGATTTCGCCATCCGCCAACTGCTGATAGAGGGTGGTCATCTCGTAGCGCGCGCACTCGATCACCGTTGCATGGCGCGTGCGCCGCTCCTGGAGCGGCACGCGGCCGATCACGTTCGGGTCGTGCGGCTTGTCGGGCCGGAGGTGGTACTGGTCCAGACAGCGGATCCATGAGCGCATCACCACGTCCGTGGTCTGGTCCGGGAAGCCGCCGCGCACGACGCCCAGCACACGATCCGCATGAGGATCCGCCGGCTTCGCGCTCTTTCGAAGAGTCAGCGCCATCGATGTCTCCGTGTGCAACCGACGCGCCGAATGCGCTGCCTGGGACGCACTGTATGTATGGCCCGCATTTTGCAACTTGAGTTCACAGTGCGCAAAGATACTTTTGCAACCGTGCGAACCCACCACGCGAAGGAGCACGATGACCGCCGAGCATCATCCAGCGACTTCCACGGCCAGGGTTTCGCCGAACTCGCTGCCGGATTTGAGCGCGATGGACGTGATCTTCATCGAAGGCTTTGTCGGCGACACCGTCATCGGCATCCATGAGACCGAGTTGCACCGCGCGCAGCCCGTGGTGATCGACGTTCATGCGGGACTGACCCGTGCACGCGCCTGCGACACCGACCACATCGCGGACACCATCGACTACGCGGCCGTCTGCGAGCGACTGCGACGCCTGCTGGCCGCGCACGAGTTCAAGTTGCTGGAAGCCTTTGCCGAGGCGATCGCCGACATCGTGATCCACGAGTTCGGCGCAATCTGGGTCCGCGTCAAGATAGTCAAGCCGAACAAGTTCAGCGACGTGGCCGCCGTCGGCGTGCAGATCGAGCGCCGCCCGCCGCCACCCGAAGACCACCCGTCCCGCGCAGGCGCAGGCGCGGTACTGCGTCTGATCGGCTCCGGCATGGTGCCTAAATAGCGCACCGACAAATCGCGAGCAACCAGCCCCTTCCAGAACCACCGCGGTACCGGCTCAGCCGGGCCGCCGGTGTTGCCCCCTGCGAGGGGGTGGAGAGCGACACGCAGTGCGCGAGCCTGGGGGTGTGTCAGGCATGCGCCGCGAACGGGTGGGCTGCACTGCCCTTCTTGCTCACCACTTCGGCAGCCGAGGGAGAACCGGCGACAGCGCGCTGGATCGCTTCCTTCGTGGCCTGGTAGTTGTAGTCCTGGATCTTCGTGTCGTCATCGGCCAGCCAGTGAATGAAGACGCCAACGCAGACGAACACATTGTCGGCTTCGGCCTGAGGAATGGTGCCGTCCTCGACACAGTCGGCCACGGCCATGGCGACGGCTCGCTGAGCTGGCCCAAACATCTGCACGGCCTGTTTGGCGCCCTTGATCGTGACCTTGTTGAAGAGCACGGTTGCGGGCTTGGTCAGCAGATTGGGTGCAACGACGGCCATCAAGCAGGTGAAACCGTCCTTCTGATTGGTCAGGGCATTCGCGTACGCTGTTTCGGCAGGGCTGCCACGGGGCCCGATGATCAGATCGATGTGGGCTACTTCATTGCCCTCACCGACGAGTGACTCGCCGACCATCATGCGATCAATTTTTGCCATGGTTGTTAGTCTCCTGGATTGCGTTCCGGGCCAAAGGGACGCCGGCCTGCCGGCCGGCGCAATTCATCGGATATCACGTTCCGTGCCACCCGGGTCATGGGGAGGCTGTCACGCCCGCAACCAGCAACGCCGCGACCGTCAGATCAGCCGTGGTTCCGGGGTTGATCCCGTCTGCCTTGAGCGAGGCGTCCCAGGCTGCGAATTCGGGATCGGCGTCGAGCCCGCCTTCGCGGCAGGCGCGCAGCCGCCACCCCTGCGCCGCAGTCATGACAATGTGTGCCACGGCCTCGCCATGAATTCGAACAATGTGTGAATCCGCAACCCTGCCGAGCAGCGCCAGGTAGAGCCGTTGGACCGAAGCCACGGTCGCGGCATCGGGCGCGTCGTTCACCCAAGTCGCGTTCAGCGAGAACCCGCTTCCGAGCGTCGGCAACGCCAGATCGAACAACATGCCGTAGCCGTCGCGGTACTGGCGCGCGATGCTGTCCCGGTGCGCCGCAAGCGCCATGGCCGCGCGCAAGCCGACACTCGGCGCATCCCTGACGTCTTCATCAGGCGCTGTGCCGAGGCCGCCTGGGCTGGCTCGTGCGATAGCGCGGAAGGCGGCCTGTGCGTCGGACAGGTCGAGCGCGCCCAGCACCGATTCGATGGCCTCGCGCAAGGCGGCGGGTTCCGTGGCGTCAGGCCGCAGGTCGACAGCCCGCGCTATCGGCGCGCAGAGCAGCAGGATGCCCAGGTTGGTGTTGCACCCGGCGACCGCCCATGTCGCATCCACCGCGGCCTCGATACGCTCGCCGACCGATGCCCCGGGCTCGAACAGCGGTGCGGCTGCGGCCCGTGCACTGGCAATGAAACACTCGGCCGTCATGCGATGCCCGGCCGATGCGCGGCTGACGTTGCCCGGCTTGCGCACGGCCACGTCCAACTCGCAGGCGCGCAGGAAGCACGCTCTGGCGCGGTCCGTCGCGCTCCGGCGTGTATCCATGGCGATCGTGTTCATGCCTGGCGCGGCATCGTCGAGCGCGAGCCGGCCCGCGCACTCGCGAGCTTGCGATCGAGCAAGTCATCGACGATGACGCGCGCGATGTCGAAGCGGGTCACGCGCTGCAGGCCCTGCCAGGCAGCGACGCCGTTCACTTCGATCACCTGAATGCCACGTTTCGAAGGCATCAGGTCCACGCCGGCATAGTCCATGCCCAGCGCCAGCGCAGCGCCTTCGGACAGTTCAGCGAGCTCGGGCGTCAGTCCGGCCGGTTCGCAGCGCGCGCCTTGGGCCACGTTGTGAATCCAGTGACTGCTCACCCGCCGCATTGCAGTGACCGCCCTGCCCCCGACCACCAGCACCCGCCAATCGAAGCCTGGCGTCGTTTGCGGCGGAACGAAGCGCTGCAGATAGGCGAGCGATCCGTAGAGGGTGTCGATGCCCGGCAACGCACGATGGGCGCCATCCACCTGCCCCACCAACTGCAACCCCTTGCCCTGCGAACCGAACAGGGGCTTGAGCACCAGCGCATGACCGGCCGCGCCTTCGCGGATGGCGATGCGCTGCGCGTGAGCGAATGATTCTGTCGCCCATGTCGGTGGCGAGGCGATGCGCGCGGCGTGAAGCAGCAAGCTGGTCATCGACTTGTCGACGCTGCGTTCGATTGCCCGGGCATCGTTGTAGACGGGTACGCCGAGTTCACGCAGTGCATGCAACACCCCGAGGCGCTTGGTGACCTGCTCGAAGGTGCCGCTCGCGATGCCGCGCACCAGCGCCGCGTCAGGCAGATCGCGGCCGAAGCCCGGCACGACCAAGCCATGCCAGGCGGCAGTGGTGTCGATCCGGCAATCCGCCAGATCGACGCAGCGACCGACGCAGCCTCGCGCACGCAACGCCGCCTGAAGCCGGCGCGTGTGCCAGCCGGTCTCGTCGGTCATGATGGCCACCGTGAGGCCGGTGACGCTGTTCATCACGCTTCCTGCCGCCACAGGCCGAGCAGCAAGGGCATATCGAGGCCGCCGGCATGCCAGGTGTGCCCGCTGTCGATGTTGCTGACCCACACTTCGGCCGGTGCGAACAATGCGCCGTCGATCTTGTAGAAGTCGTATTCGGCCGCCTTGAAGATGTCGGCGAACGAACGACCATGGTCGCTCGAATTGCGCGACGGCAACAGCCTGGCAAGCTCGCGCGCGGCTGCATCGTCGCCGCGCACGGTGAGATGCACGCGCCCTCCGTAGAGGATCGCATCGTTGGTGCGTCCCATGGCTTCCACCCCATCGGGGCTGGGGGCCGGCAATGGCGCGGCGCCCGCGCCGCCCACGACGTTGCCGAGGTCAAAGCCCAACTGGTGCGTCTTGTGCAGCGCGACCTCCAGTACGCGCGTCACCACCTGGGTGGTGCCGGCAAGGCTGGTCGTCGGCGTGAGGATCAGCGTCAGCCTCTCTGCGCTCAAGTGGCAGTCGCGCAGCAGCTTGTCGATGATGACCTTCGGCGGCGTCCGATCGACTTCCATCACGAGCACGCCCGCATCCGCATGATCCTGGTAGCCGAGTTCACTGAAAAGCGTTTCCTTGACCGCCAGGGCGCGCGCCGGACCGGAACCGAGCGAGAAGAACTTCCTGCCTCCCGTTTCTTCCTTGCTGGCCGCGAGGCTCCAGCCGGCGTACTGGCTGCCCAGGCAGGCCAGCAGCGGTTGCGCGCTGTGCACCTCGACCCACGTGGGCCAGCCTTCCAGTCCATCAGGGCGCAAGCTGATGTGGCCGAGGCCGCCCATGCAGATCTCACCCACCAGCAGGCCCGCTGCGACACTGCCACCTACGGCGATGCCTGCATCGACGATGTAGGGGCCACCTTCGTCGCGGCTCACCCTCACGCCGAGCGCATCGGCATCGGCGAGCAAGCGCTCGACCAGCGGCCGGGCGAGCGCGTTCACGCTGAGCGTGCATGCCGCCAGGGGTGCTGTCGCGGTCGCGGCGGTCATGCGCAAGCCTCCAGGGATCGATGCACCGCATCGCGGCCGCGCTGCAGCAACTCGCGCACGTGCGCCGCGTCGGTGCCGCTGGCACTCACGCTGCACAGGGGATCGCCGGCTTCGAAGCTCGTTGCGCCGAGCGGAAGATCGTGGCAGCAGGGGCGTGCGGCGAGGCGCCGCGTGGCAGGCTCGTCCAGCCAAAGCCGACGCGGTGCGAAGACGACCTCGGTGCCGCGAATGAGACCGTGCGTCTGCACGCGAGCTTCCGGCAACTCGCCCTGCACGCAGGCACGCACGTGCGCCGCCACCATGCCGGGGCCGTAGAGCGCCATGCTGGCCGGCGGACGGGGGTTGACTTCGAGCACCTCGACGGCCTCACCATCGAGCATGAAATCCAGGCTGCCCAGACCGCGCAGTGAGAAGGCGGGCACCAGCGCACGCAGTGCGGCCGTGACGCAGTCCGCGGCGCCGGCAGGCAAGGACACCGGTCCCACCGCGCCGCAATACACGAAAGGCCGTCCCGCCAAAGGCCGCACGATCAGCTGGTTGAAGCCGAGCACCGAGGCATCGCTGCCGTTGGCCATGAATGTCATCGACATGGGCCTGCCTGCGATCTCGCGCTGGAAGTACTGATGGGCGCCCAGGACGTCGGACGATGCCGCCCGGCGAATGTGCCAGCCGCCGCAACCATGCGCATCCTTGACCAGCCAGCCGGCTGCGTCATCGGGCGCGGTCGACCGTACCGGCGGATGCGCGATCCCTCGCGCATCGAGGAGGCCGAAGAAGGCCCGTGGGTCGCGCAAGCGCCGCATCGCGTCTGCACGCGTTCCGATCAGTGGCAACAGCGCCGCGCCGCTTTCCAGCAAGTCGGGCCGGCCCTCGAAGCCGGAGCCCGCGATCCAGCCGGCCACGCGAGCACGCTGCGCAAGCGCTTCAAGCGTGGACAGCAGCCGTGCGCCGTCGATGCTCAAGCTCGCCGGATCTCCGATCGAATGCCACTCGGCGCAGGCTCGGCGGGTGTCCGCGTCGCCGAACAGATCCAGCGCCACCACCTCGAAGCCGTCATCGACGGCTGCTTCGGCCAACATGCGCGCAGAAATGGAGACCACGGCAAACGCTGTCATGTCGGGTGCCAGAGCAATCAAGCCGCTTTTTCGGCGATGAAGGCGCGTGCGGTGGCAAACGCCTCCGTGAAGCTCAGCACCGCCGGCGCCTCGGCCTCATGCATCTGCACCAGTAGCCGTTGTTGCGTCTGGTATTTCACGTTGCCGATCGCCAGTGCACCGATGCCCACGGCCGAGGTGCCGGACAGCGGCTTGGCGTTGTCCATCGCAGCGACGCCGGCAATGCCCTGGGGCGGCACGGCGTTCACATCGGCTGCGACCTTGAGTTGCTTCGCGAAGGTCAACATCTCGGCCGAAACGACCTGGACACCTGCCGGCGCGCAGGCAAGCAGCACATCGGCATCGACGATCGATGCGCGCACAGCAGCCTGATCGCCGCCGGCCACGCCCCGCAGGCTGACCCCGAATCGCTTGCCGGTTTCGCCCGCGACTGCTTCGGCCGCATCAGTGCCACCGCGACTGGACAGGAAGACATGCGCGCCCGTTTGCGCCGCGATCACACCGGCAATGCGGCCCACGGGCCCCGTGCCGCCGAGGATCACCACGCGCCGGCCATCCAGGCCCTGGGCATGCTGGCCGGCAAGCAGCGCGGCCTCGACGCAGGCCACCATCGCCGCCGCGGTCGTGAAGGCGCCGCTGGGGTCGGCCATCAGCGACACGACGAAGGGCTTGAACATGGATGCCTTTGCGCGATCGAGCATATCGGCCGCCTGGAGCACGTCGCGTCCGCCGATGAAGATGCCGGTTCGCAGCAAGCCCTTCGGACTGCGCGAGAAGATCGTGTCCTGCGTGAGCCCGGCAATGCCGTCGGTTTCGACCCCGCAGTACGGCACGACGATCTGGTAGCCCGCGTCGGCCGCCATGTTGATGTCGAACGGACTCATCTGCCGGCCCGGTGTGAACATGTGGAGGATGTAGGGACGTTCCATGTAGACGACTCTGCGTTGGGTTCAGGGCTCGGGCACTTCGAGGCGCCGATCGAGCAGTGCGGCCCCGCTGTTGCGGGCGGAAACGATGCGCAGCGTCAGCGACGGCGCGATGAGGTTGGCGCCCAGCATGGCATCGAGCGCTGCTTGCGCGCGCGCCTGCGACGGCAGGATTGCGAAGCCGGTCGGGCCCCAGGAACTCTGGCCGATCGCAGCGACGTGCTCGGCCTGCAATGCCCATCCGAGCAGGCGTCCCACCGCTTCGCTCGCGAAGATGCGGCCGCCCTGCGCGGGCGCGAAATGTTCGCCCAGCACCTGCTGGACGTGCAGGACGCCTTGCGCGAACGACGTGAAGTCGGCGGTGGCGGCTCCCGGCAGTACGCGCATCAGCACCTGGTGGCATAGGTCGGCGGCGAGCGCTCGGGGCAATGGCGGCAAGCCGGCAATCCGTTTTCTTTCTTCATCACCCGACAAGCCCTTCTGTGCGCTGTCCTGGACGATCAGCACTCGCCAGGCTTCGGGCAGCGGGATGCGCGACAACACGGGCGCGGGCGCGCCGTTCGCACTTGGGCCGCCGTCGACGATCAGCCCGCCATGGTCGAATCCTGCAATACCGATGCCCGAGCGGAGCCCACGCCCGAGCCATTGCGCCAAGGTCGCTGTGGGAACGCCAAGGCTGTGCCAGAGCGCGAACGCCCTGCCGATCGCCAACGCCAACTGCGTGCCGGAACCGAACCCCGCATGGGCGGGCAAGACCTGCACGATCCGCAGATGCAGCGGTTCGGCGCGCCCACTGTGGTTTCGCAGAAGGCTCAGGCACGCGGCCGCGCGCTCTGTCTCGGCATGCTCCGCCGGTCCTCTGGCCGTGATCTGGTCGGAGGCCGACGCGCTGATCTCGACCTCCGTCTCGAAGCCGTTGATCATCAGGCCGACGCTGCCAAAACGACGGCCCAGTGACGCGGCAGGGTCGAGAAAGCCCAGATGCAAACGCCCAGGCGCGCGCAGGGCGACGATCTCGGGGCGGCCGACAAAGCCCTCTTCGGGAAAGTTTCGGGGGCGATCCATCGCGCTTGAGGGGTATTGAAGGTCAATGGTTGTTCAGGGCTTGCAAAGCAAGCTCCGTTCCGCTGGCCCTTCTCCCGAGGGCGCGTGCCGCCATGTATCGAGTTGAGGACACTGTGTCACCACGCAACGTCCTGGCGCGCCGGGTCAGTCGTACTTGAGGTACTTGAAGCGCGGGTCGTCGGGCGTGCCTTCGAGCGCCGCGCCTTCCACGGCGCCGGGTTGCCACATCACGACGTCCTCGATCTTCCTGGCGAGTTCGAAGTCCTTCTCGGTGATGCCCTTGGCCGCGTGGTTCATGAGCTTCACCGTGACGAAGGCGTACGACACCGTGAGATCGGGGTGGTGCCAGGCGGCCTCCGCCAAGTGGCCCACCGTGTTGACAACCATCAGCGTTGCCTTCCAGCCGCTGGTCTTGAACTTGCGACGAATCCATCCATCCTCGAAGTACCACTTCGGCAGCTCCTCCGCGAGCCGCGCGATGGTCTCTTCGGGCGTGAACACGTCGGAAGCAGACTTCTTGCGCCATTGGGTCATGTCGGTCTCTTTCAAAGTGATGCTCATTGAATGCTATGACGCCGAGGACTGCAGCGTGCGTCGACCATCGGATAGCCGCGACGGCGAGAGAGGAGTCTGAATGAACAGTGTCGAGCGTTTCGCAAACGCCAGCGTGACCACGCTGCTGGCTGTGCTCGGGGTCCTGAATGCCTCGGCGGCTGACCTTTCCGTCGATCAAGTCAGGGCCGCGCTCGCGAGCGCATCGCCAGCCGCGGTGGCCGACCTGTCGGGCAAGGACCTGTCCGACCTCGACCTGAGCAAGCTCGACTTTCGCAATGCCAACTTGCGAGGCACCAGCTTCTTCGGCAGCAAGCTCGTTCAGTCCGACTTCCGCGGCGCAGCATTGGAAGGCGCCAACCTGAACGGCGCCTGGCTGATGGGCACGGATTTCACCGGCGCCAACCTGACGCGCGCGAGCCTGCTTTCGGTCGTCATCCTGGGTGGCGAGGTCAAGAAGATGCCCATCTTCAAGGGCGCCAACATGACCGGGGTACGGATGATCGCGGACCTGCCGGGGGCCGACCTCTCCGGAGCCAACTTCAGCAATGCCGTCGTCGGTGTCAACATCAAGAACCAGGGAATGGGACAGATGCGAACCGATCTGGCCAGCGCCAACCTGGCCGGCGCCACGCTGGCTGGTGCCGACTTCAACCGGTCGTTGATGACTTTCTGCAATCTCACGGACGGCAATCTGCGCGGCGCGAACTTCTTTCGCGTCAAGCTTGGAGGCGCCGACCTCACAGGCGCCGACGTGACCGGGGCCGACTTCACAGAGGCCGATCTGGATGGGACCGTCTTTCGCGGCGTCAAGGGTTTCGCCGAAGCCAAGGGCCTTGACCGCGCAGCTAACCTCGAGAAGATCGTTCGTTGAGCATCCTGCGCGATAACAATTCAAACGCCGAGGAGACACCATGTCCGGCAACGCACGCGCGTTTGTTTTCTCGTCAGCGCCTGTGGCCACGGCGGTCCTGCTGCTGTGCCACGGCGTGGCGGCCTACGCACAGGACGAGACCAGCGGTGAGCCCGCACCGGCCGTCCGGGCCGCGCCCGATCTGCCCACCATCAACGTCATCGCAGTCACGCCGCTGCCCGGCATCGACGTGCCGCGCGACCAGATACCGTCGAATGTGCAGACCGCGACGGACGCCGACATGGAGCGCTTCCATTCGCTCGACCTCTCGAACTTTCTCAACCGCGCGATCGGCGGCGTGACCGTCAACGAGACCCAGGGCAACGCCTTCCAGCCCGACATCAACTACCGCGGATTCACGGCGTCTCCGCTGCTGGGCACTCCTCAAGGACTCTCGGTGTTCCTCGATGGTGTGCGGCTGAACCAGCCCTTCGGCGACGTCGTCAGTTGGGATCTGTTTTCACGCACGGCCATCGCGTCGATTGCGCTGATGCCGGGCAGCAATCCTTTGTTCGGCCTCAACACCCTGGGCGGCGCCCTGTCGATCCAGACCAAGGACGGCATCCACTATCCCGGCACCTCGGTCCAGGTGCTGGGCGGCTCATACGGCCGCGCGGCCGCGGAGTTCGAGACCGGCGGCTACAACGCCGACAACGGCATGCACTGGTACGTCACCGGCAACCGGTTCACCGAAGATGGCTGGCGCACCGCATCGTCTTCCGACCTGAGCCAGTTGTTCACCAAGGTCGGACGGAAGACACGCGACGGCGACGTGTCGCTGACGCTGGCGCTCGCCGACAACGACCTCACCGGCAACGGCGTGCAGGAACAGGGCGCGCTGCAGCGTGACTGGGGCAGTGTGCGCTCCATCCCCGACAACACGCGAAACCGGTCCGCCTTTCTCAACCTGGCCGCGGTGCAGGCCTTGAGCGATTCGCTCACCTTCTCGGGCAACGCCTACTACCGCAACATCAACGCCAGGACCTTCAACGGCGACGTCAATGACGATTCCTTCAGCCAGCCGGTCTACCAACCCAACGCGGCCGAGCAGGCGGCACTGGCGGCCGCCGGTTACACGGGATTCCCGACCAGCGGGGAGAACTCGTCGAACACGCCCTTTCCCAAGTGGCGCTGCATCGCGAACGCGCTGCTGAACGCAGCGCCGAACGAGCAGTGCAACGGCCTGGTCAACCAGACGGAAGCGCGCCAGACCAACTATGGCCTCGCGGGCCAGTTGTCGGCGCAGGCGCAGACCGGCCAGGTCGGGCATCAGTTCGTCGTCGGCGCTGCCTACGACGCCAGCCGCGTGACCTTCACGCAAGGCACGCAGTTCGGCTACCTCAATCCCGATCGCACCATCACGCCGGTGTTCGGCCCCGGCGCCTTCGCCGACGGCAGCCAAGACTCCGAGAACGCGTTCGACGCGCGGGTCCATCTATCGAGCCGATCGAGCACTGGCAGCATCTATGCCACCGATACGATGGAGCTCAACACGCGGACGCACCTGACGCTGTCCGGACGCTACAACCACACCTCGCTGACGAATGTCGACGGCATCACGCCTGGAGGAGGACCGGGTTCGCTGGACGGCTCATACACCTTCGCACGCTTCAATCCTGCCGCCGGGCTGACCTTCGCGGCGAACGAGGTGGTCACCCTCTATGCAGGTGCAAACCAGGGCAGCCGGGCGCCCACGGCGATCGAGCTGGGTTGCGCCGACCCGGCGAGCCCCTGCAAGCTGCCGAATTCCTTTGCGGGTGACCCGCCGCTCAAGCAGGTCGTCACCACCACCTTCGAGGCCGGCCTGCGCGGCACAGTGGTCGGCACCGTGGCCTGGAACCTCGGAGTGTTCCGCTCCGACAACCGTGATGACATCCTTTTCGTTTCGGACAACTCGAGCGGCTTTGGCTACTTCAAGAACTTCGGCAAGACACGGCGTCAAGGGGTCGAGATGGGTCTGCAGGCCAAACCCGCCGCCCGCTGGACCTTCGGCGGCAATCTGAGCCTGCTGGATGCAACCTACCAAAGCCCGGAGACGATCGACGGCTCGGGCAACAGCAGCAATTCCTCCGCCGCCGCCGGCTTCCCCGGCACCGAGGGGACCATCCAGATCAAGCCCGGCAATCGCATCCCTCAGCTGCCGCTGCGCAGCCTGAAGCTCTTCGCGGACTGGGAGCCTGACGCGCACTGGCGTATCGGCGCCGACATGAACGCGGTGAGCGGTACGACCCTGCGCGGCAACGAGAACGGCCTGGACTCGCCCGACGGAATCTATTACACCGGCTCGGGGCGCAATGGGGGATACGCAGTGTTCAACCTCGGCGTCGACTACAAGCCCAAGCCGGGACTGAAGTTCTTCGTCCAGGTCAGCAACCTGTTCGATCGCAAGTACACGACCGGCGGCCAGCTTGGAATCAACGGCTTCACCACGAACGGCAGCTATATCGCGCAAGCGCTTCCGGCGAACGTGAATGGCGATTTCCCGGTGAGCCGAGCAACTCTCCTGTCGCCGGGCGCGCCGCGCACTGCGTGGGTCGGATTGCGCTACAGCTTCGGAACCTGAGCGGAGCGTTTTAGTGGAAGGTGGTCGCGGTCTACTCCGGGCACATCGTGCGCTTGCTCAGGTAGCGCGTAGCGCGAATAGAGCAGCAACGAGCGGCCGCTTTGGCGGAAGCCGCCGCTCGGTCGTGCGCCAGAACTGAAGCCCTCGGGAAGCCTCCTTTGCAGCGCAAGATCGCGGGTGATTCCCGAACCGCGACCCCGACGAGTCGCGGCCCGCGCTTCGTCAGTTGACCAGGCCGAAATGCATGTAGCCGGCGCCATTGTTGTTCCGCGCACCAACTGCAACAGACAACGCGCTGTTTTGCATGAAGAAGTAGGCGTTTGGCACCGAGCCTGCGCTTTGCAGGCCCGGTGGCAAGCCAAGGCCATTAAGAACGAGACTCTGGTGGTCCGCAGTCCCGTCAGCCTTGGTCACGGCCCATGAAGCATTGACGGCATCAGAATTGAGTGCGCCCCAACCGCCGTTCGTTGTGCCGCCTTTTGACGTATTGGCCATCGGTCCGGTCGCAATGACCCCGATGCGAAATACACGTTGCGTTCCAGTCTGGTCTAGCCCGGAAGCCAGCATGACTCGTTGGCCACCGACGTAAGCGACAGTAAACGAGGCCTTGTCGGCAGGATTCGCGACATTCACGTAGCTCCACCCATTGTTTGACGTTGAAGTCACCGCGTAGGTGGTCAGGTTGGCAACCGAACAATTGGCCATGTCGTTGATCGCGACGTCGTTGCATTGCTGGAATACGGTGCCGCCCGCCGATAGCTGCACGCGGCGAATCTGGGAGTCGCGCAGACCGGGCGCGTAGTTCACGCCAAGTCGTGTGTACGTTCCATCCAGGTCTGCCTGGGCCGTCAGCAGCGTACGCGATGCGATGAACGGTTGGACCGTGAATGTCGCCGCAACCTGCGGATCTTCGAACGGGAAAGCGCCCACGACGGCATCGCTGGTCACGCGGAACCTGGCCGCGTTGAAGGTTGCTGTGGTCTTCGAGCTCTTGAAGACGTAGGTGCCCGCCTCATTCGAGTCCGCGGCGAACGAATCCGAAGACACCACTCCTGTGGAGTCGGTCATTTCATAGGACTTGGTATCGAAGTTGAGGGCCAACTGTGACTGGGTTCCGTTGGTCGCCCAAACACGATATGAGCCGTTCTGGCTGTCGCCTCCGGCAATCTTGAATACCGCGTTCTTCGTTGCGGTCGAGGAACTGGTCGCCTTTGCCGTCACCGTATAAGTCGCTTGCGCGGTCGAGTTGTTGATGATCTGCGCAGACCACTTTGCGCTTGAGATGGTTGGGGCACGAAGCGCAACGGTGTTTGAGTCCGATGCCGCCGATGTCCAATCGGCGCCGGTACTTGGCGTGATCTCGATCGTGTCGCCCGGCTTGACTGCGTATTGCCCCGAGCTGTCCGCTGCAGCAGCAGTTCCGTTCACCGCTACGGACAAATTCATTGTCTGGGCCGAAGCGATCGGCGGCAAGCTGCCGCCACCACCCCCGCCGCCGCCACAAGCTGTCAACCCTCCAAGGATCACCGCCAGAGTGGCGGTCGAACTCCAAACCCTCATCAGAAACTCCTTTGTCGTTGTGAACGTGGGCGTGCCTGACTGGACGCCAACTCCGATAAGGGTAACCGAATGAGTCACTATGTAACATCAAAGTGTTCAACTTGACTATTCCCTGTGGCGCAGCGCGGACACCGTCACGAAGAGGGACGGGACCGGCGTCAGTCATG
Source organism: Variovorax sp. 05N34 (assembly GCF_056397405.1). NCBI lineage: Bacteria > Pseudomonadati > Pseudomonadota > Betaproteobacteria > Burkholderiales > Comamonadaceae > Variovorax > Variovorax sp. 05N34. The sequence goes on along the minus strand of NZ_JBFTNI010000002.1, from coordinate 866,920 downwards.
CCGTCCGCTTTGCTGCGATCGGCCTGGTTGCGTCGATCGAGGTCAGCAGCATCGTTCAGGCCGGCCCGCGACCTCCCGGCGCAGAGTGTTCGATCCCCAAACAGCAAAGGAGATCGACATGGACATCGGCTCAACACCGCGGGCCCCGTGGAACAAGGACAAACTCGTCGGACAGAAGCGCCCGTTCAAGCTCAAGGAAATCTGGGCGATCCGAACTCGGCTCCAGCTGTCTTGCCGCACGCGCGACCTGTTGCTTTTCAATCTCGGCATCGACAGCAAGCTTCGGGCTTGCGATCTGATCAAACTACGGGTACGCGATGTGGCCAATGGCGACCGACCGGCAGCCCGGGCGAACGTGATCCAGCAGAAGACCGGACGTCCGGTCCAGTTCGAACTCACCGAGCCGACCCGTGACGCCGTGTCCAGTTGGATCCATTCAGCCCATCTTCGATCCGAAGACTTCTTGTTCCCGAGCCGGGTTCATTCCTCGCCACACCTTGGGACTCGGCAATACGCGCGCATAGTCGATGGCTGGGTGGAAGAGTTCGGTCTCGATTCGGCGGACTATGGCACCCATTCGAGGAAGGCCTTGCCGAGCGATCGAGTTCCCCTCCTCGCTACGTGATCGGTCGCGAGGCATCGCTGCTGGGCATCGCGCGTTCGTCGCCTTTGCCGATCCGCAGTACGGCGGCCCCGTTCTTGCGCGAGGTGTGTAGGCAGACCGGCGATTCGACCGTGTTGACGCTGCGGAGCGGACCCGACTCGATCTGCGTCGAGCGCCTGACAGGCAGCTACCCAATTCAGGTGATCGGCGTCTCGGTCGGCGCTCGTCTACCTCTGGGCGTAGGCGTGGGCGGCCTGATCATGCTGGCCTTCCTCGATTCAGCGGAGCAAGAGCAGGTGTTAACCAAGATCGAACATAGACTGGCGCGCCACCGGCTGACGGTCGATGCGCTGCGCGCGCGAATCTCGGCCGCCCGCAAGCTAGGCTATGCATTCACCGAAACGGGCGTGATTCCCGGCACCAACGTGCTTGCGGTGCCGGTATTTTCTTCTGGGCGGCGCCCAGTCGCCGCCCTCAGCATCAACGCGATGGCAGCGCGGCTGCCCCTCACGCGAGCGGCGAAGTTGGTGCCATTGTTGAGGCAGCAGGCGCAGGGAATCGGGCGGGCTTGGCTCTCTTGATTTGGGTCACGGCGCGAAGCTTCGAGAAGCCCCGCTTATTGTCACCAAGAGTGGCGTCAGTCTGTTCGCACCTCGCTGCAAACGCCGGCGGCTAACTGCGGCGCCCAATACCACCCCGCCTTGTCCGTACGGGCTTCGGCGTTGAAAAAGTGCGTCAATAATCCGAACTCTGTAACAAGGAGTTCGTCCGTGAAATTGAGGTTCCCTTCGACAGCATGCGCCGTAGCCGCAGCGATTTCCATATTGGCCGCAGGCTGCGCGATGCAGCCCAAGAAGACTGCCGAGTCGTCCGACTCCGCCGCTGCTGCTGCCTCCCCCGCACCTGCGCCGGCCCCCGCGCCCGTCGCGACTGCGCCGTCAAAGCCCGACGCTTCGGCATCCAGAAGCACTCGCAAGGGCCCCGCGCCAATGACGTACGACGACATCAGAAAGGCCGCTCGCGCCGCCGGCAGTGACAAGGCGGCCGCGCGACGCCTTGCAGGAAAGACCGTCACCTTGGAGCTGGCGAAAAGCACGGACACCGATCGTGTGTCCGGCACGGCTTTCACCGTGCAAGGTTCGGACGACTGGTACTTCTTCTGCAGGAACATGCCGGCCGGCTTCCACGGCGGCGAAGTCACCGCCAAGATCTTGAAGTACGCGTACCGCTCCGGGCCGGACATCATTGCCGTGGATCTTGATCGTTGCGTGCCCGAAGCCGGAGCGCCCGTGATTGCTGCAGCGCCGGCACCCGCCGCGATTGCGGCGGCACCCGCTCCCGCTCCCGCCCCCGCTCCGACAGCTACCGCGGCGAAGGGAGCGCGCCCCGGCATGGACGCGCAAGGCAACGTGATCGACTCGTCGAAGATCGAATCCGGCAGCGGTCGCACCGTCAAGGGCATCAACGACTACGAAGGAGAGATCACCGGCAATCCGGCCAAGAACTCGAAGTTCACGCAGTTGCAGATCGGAATGTCCGTGCGCCAGGCCATGGACATCGCCGGCCCTCCGACCGACCAGGGCGCCTACATGACGGGCAAGGCCTGGATCCCGTTCTACTTCGGCGGCGATCGGCATCGGTTCGAGCTGACCTACAAAGGCCAGGGCCGCTTGATCTTTGCCGGCGGTGGCATGGGAGATTTTTCGAGCGGGAACCTGATCTGGATCATTCATAACTCGAACGAAAGCGGCTACCGCTGAGTTGCTCCTTCGGGCATTCCCGATCCCAAACGGCGCGGCGCGGCCTCATGCTCACATTGCGCGTCGCCTGGGAAGAGCCCGCTTCGCGACAACAAGCAGGAGGGGAACCGCATGGCCAATGCACTGACCGACCGCACGATGTTTGCTGGCGTGCTCGCGCAGCTCGTTCGAAACAGGTGCGCGTCCGGTGCCAACCGCACATCGCGGACGGGCCTTCAGGCCACCATACCGGTCAGCGAGCGTCCCGCGGTCCGTCGCGGTGTCGAGGCGTTGATTGAGGCCGGGGTGTTGGCGATCCACGGCGAAGACATCGGGCTGACGCCGGATGGCTCGCAGTTCCTCGCGCACGTCCAACGAGCCCAAGGCCGGAAGTCGGACCTCGAGCGCCATCAGGAAGACGCCGCCGCCCTGCAGCGCGTTCTGGAGGCGGTCGAGCACGACGAAAGGTTCGAGCCTTACAGCATGGAGGATGTTCGCACTCTCCCGGCGCGGCTTGAAAACTACCGCTCGCACCGGACACGGGCGGGCTTTTCCATGAGTCGATGGGCTATCGCCATGGTCGTTCTGGTGCTGGCCATCATCGCCATCTATCTCGCCAGGCGCTGAGTCTGTGAGACTGGCGCCCAGAAAAAAGCCCCCTCACATTGCTGTGCGGGGGCTAAATCCATCGAAGGACGATGGAGGAGACAACTGGGGCCTTGCGTCAATAAAGTCCGTCGATCTTCTTGGTGGTGACGTAGCCGGAAACTACGACGGCAGCCACGGCAGCAAGACAGGTAAGTGCGGTAAACATTCGGAACTCCAAAAATGAGTGCGTTGACGCGATTATAGGGAAAACCCTAGTTCGCTGCCAGAGCCACTTCGGTCACTTCAAAGACGCGCCGAGTACGTTCCTACAATGGTCGCCCCATCCCTCGCCTATCGGAGTCATTGATGATCGTCGAGCGCATCTGGACCGGTAATGCCTACCGCAACTACAACTATCTGATCGCGTGCCCGGAAAGCGGCGAAGCACTGGCAATCGATCCGCTGGACCATGAAAAATGCCTGTCCACCGCGAAGGCAAAGGGCTGGCAGATCACGCAGATCCTCAACACGCACGAGCACCACGATCACACCGGAGGCAATGCAGCCGTGGTTGCGGCCACGGGCGCCAAGGTGATCGCGCACCACCGGGCCGGCAGCCGCATCACGGGTGTGGACCGCGGCGTTCAGGCCGGCGACGTGATCAAGGTCGGCAAGACCGTCGAACTCGAGTGCATGGACACACCCGGCCACACGATGTGCCACATCTGTCTGCGCTCTCACACGGATCAGCCGGCGCTGTTTTCAGGAGATACGCTGTTCAATGCCGGTGCGGGCAACTGCCACAACGGTGGCAACCCGGAGGCGCTCTACAGCACCTTCGTCGACCAGCTGGCGAAGCTGCCTGCCGACACACGCGTGTATCCGGGCCATGACTACATCGAGAACAACCTGCGATTCACGCTTGCCCGCGAGCCGGACAACGCAGCGGCCAAGTCGCTGCTGCCCGAGGTCGTGGGGCAGGATCCGGCAACGGCGCGTGTCACGACGCTCGGCGAGGAGAAGCAGTTCAACACCTTCATGCGCCTCGCCAGCCCCAGCATCATTGCCGCTTTGCGAGAGCAATTTCCCGATTTGCCCGAGCAGCCCGATGCCAAGACTGTGTTCGTGAAGCTGCGCGCGTTGCGCGACAAATGGTGAAGCGGACGGGGTGAAGCACACGGCCAGCGCTTACCCCCTCGCGCGACTCGGGTCTGGCGGAGTCGAAGGCAGAAGATAGGGAAAACCCTTATATTTTGCCGTCTATCCAAGGTACCGCCATGACATTGCTTCACCGTGCACTCGCCGCGCTTCAACGCCGCCTTCAGATTCAACGCGAAATCGACGAGAGCTATCTCGCCGGTTCCGTCGACATCTATGACCTGGAGCGCCGCATGCGTCAACTCGACCATCGCCATCGCGACAGCCAGCAGCCGTTTCATCTCCGCCACTCGATCTGAAGGGCTCAAGCCCTCTGGGTCCTAGCCGGCCACGTGCGGCAGATACCGCACCGACAGCACGCCATCGATCGATCCGATGTTGGCCAGTACTGAATCGCTCACTGCGCTGTCCACATCCACCAGCGTATAGGCCATGTCGCCACGCGACTTGTTCACCATGTTGTGAATATTGAGTCCGGCGCGCGCCATGGCTGTAGAGATCTGCCCCAGCATGTTGGGCACGTTGGCGTTCGATATCGCCACACGGTCAGGTGATTCGCGCGCCATGCTCACGCTAGGGAAATTCACCGCATTCGCGATGTTGCCGTTCTCGAGGAAATCGCAGAGCTGATCGGCGACCATGATGGCGCAGTTCTCTTCGGCTTCGCGGGTGCATGCGCCCAGGTGCGGCAAGCACACAACCCGCTTGTGGTGGTGCAGCACCGCACTTGGAAAGTCGCACACGTAAGTCGCCAGGTGCCCGGCCTCGAGCGACGCCAGCACCGCTTCGTTGCCGACCACGCCGTCGCGCGAAAAATTCAGCAGCACGGTCCCGGGCCGCATCAGGCCAAGGTTGTCGGCGTTCACCAGATTGCGCGTCGACTCCATCAGCGGCACATGCAATGTCACGAAGTGCGCGTTGCGCAGCACCTCCGATACGCTGCCGGCGCGTTTGACCTGCGACGGCAGGCTCCATGCCGCGTCAACCGTGATCTCCGGATCGAAGCCGAGGACGTTCATCCCCAGCCTGATCGCGGCGTCGGCAACCAGACATCCCACCTTCCCCAGACCGACGATGCCCAGCGTATGGCCGGCCAGCTCATAGCCGGCAAACGCGCTCTTGCCGTGCTCGACGGTCCGATCGAGATCGGCCCGACTCGCATCCAGCTGGTCGACGAAGCGCAACGCGCCCGACAAGTGGCGCGCCGCCATCAGCATGCCAGCCAGCACCAGTTCCTTCACCGCATTGGCATTGGCGCCCGGCGCGTTGAACACCGGCACGCCGCGCGCGCTCATTTCCTTGACCGGAATGTTGTTCGTGCCGGCCCCAGCGCGTGCGATGGCGCGCACACTAGTGGGGATGTCCATCGCGTGCATGTCGGCTGAGCGGACCAGCACCGCGTCGGGCGCCGCCAAGTCCGCGCTCACCCTGTAGCGCGACTCCGGCAAGCGTGCCAGCCCTTTCGCCGAGATCTGGTTGAGCACCAGGATCCTCAGGCGCTCAACCATGGCTTGCCTCGAACTCCTTCATGTAGGCCACCAGCGCGGACACGCCTTCGATCGGCATCGCGTTGTAGATCGACGCCCGCATGCCGCCGACTGAGCGATGCCCCTTGAGCTGCACCATGCCGCGTGCTTCGGCCCCCTTCAGGAAAGCGCCGTCCAGCGACTCGTCGCGCAGCTTGAAGGGCACGTTCATCAGCGAACGGTCTTCGCGCGCCACCGGGTTGTAGAAGAAGGACGTGGTCTCGAGATAGTCGTAGAGCACCGCCGCCTTCTTGCGGTTGTGCGTCTCCATGGCCGTCAGCCCGCCTTGCGCCTTGATCCAGTTGAACATCAGGCCCGCGATATAGATCGCATACGTCGGCGGCGTGTTGAACATCGAGTCGTTGTCCGACTGGATCTTGTAGTCGAAGGCCGAAGGCGTGATCGGCAGCGCCTGGCCGATGAGGTCGTCGCGCACGATCACAAGTGTGACGCCGGCCGGACCGACGTTCTTCTGCGCGCCTCCATAGATCAGCCCGTAGCGGCTGACGTCGACCGGGCGCGACATGAAGTTGCTCGACATGTCCGCCACCAGCGGCACTTCCCCAGTGTCGGGCGTCCAGTGGTATTCGACCCCGCCGATGGTCTCGTTCGAGCAGATATGGACGTAGGCGGCGTCGCGGTCGAGTTTCCAGCTCTCCCGCGGAGGCACGCTGGTGTAGCCGCCCGCCTCGCTGCTGGCGGCCACATTGACCTTGCCGTACTTCTTCGCTTCCTTGATCGACTTCTTCGACCATTCGCCCGTGTCGATGTAGTCAGCGCTTGCACGACCGCGCAGCATGTTCATGGGGACGATGGCGTTCTCGCCGATCGCGCCGCCCTGCATGAAGAGGACCTTGTAGTTCGAAGGCACTTCCAGGAGCTCGCGCAGCAGCCTTTCAGCCTCCGCGTGGATCGCGATGAATTCCTTGCCGCGGTGGCTCATCTCCATCACCGACATCCCGCTGCCGTGCCAGTCGAGCATCTCGTCGGCCGCTTGGCGCAACACCGATTCAGGCAGCGTCGCGGGACCGGCGCTGAAGTTGAAGACACGGGTCATCGGGCGATCTCCAGGAAGGAAGCAGCGTGCAGGACGGTAGCGCATCGCCGCACCTTCCACAAGAGTCCACGGGCCGGCCTGCCAGCCCGCCCGGCTTGCGCCCGCGATCAGTTCAGCTGCGCCTTGTCCAACCCGAAAGCCTTGTCGGCGGAACCGGGGACATTCCTGAACCCGATGCTCAGCCGGTTCCACCCGTTGATTTCCATGACCACGAAGCTCAGGTCTGACAGTTCCTTTTCCGAGAACTGCGTCCGAACGCTGTCGAAGATGTCGTCCGGCACGCCGTGCTCCGGCAGGCGCGTCAGCACCTCGGTCCATGCCAGCGCGGCGCGCTCGCGCGCTGAGAACAGCGCCGACTCACGCCAGATGGGCAGATGATGAATGCGCAGTTCGCGCTCTCCGTGCAAGCGGGCTTCCTTGACGTGCATGTCGAGGCAGAAGCCACAGCCGTTGATCTGCGAGGCACGGATGTGCACGAGGTCGCGGATCGACTGTTCGACCGCACAGTCTTTCAGCTGACTGCTGAACTCCTGGAACTTCTTGACCAGCTCAGGGGACTGCTGCCAGGGATTGATGCGTTGGCTCATGATTGCTCCGATGGGTGAGGCATCGCGCATGCACGCCGTTCGATGATGCGAGCCTCGGGTGATGAAATTGGCGTCCACCCCCTGAAGACGTTCGAGCCCCGCGCCTTGTGACATCAACGCGCCAAAAGCGTTGCCAGCCGCGCCAGCTTGTCAGGGTTGCGCTGCACGTGGATGCGCACGATGCGCTTGCCGTCGGTCTCGTAGGTCTGCACGGATTCCAGTTCGCCGCCGATGAAGCGCAGGAGCCCCAGCTCGCCGTTGACCCGCGCCAGCTCGACGCGCTGGCCATCTCCGAAACGTCGCTGCACGGCAAAGTACAACTGCGCGATCCGCTGGCCTCCCACGACCGGCCTGCCGAAGCTCGGCACCTTGCCGCCGCCGTCTCCGATGAGCTCTGCGTCTTCCGACAGCATCGATTTCAGCGTCGCGAGGTTGCCCCCCGTCGCCGCCGCCGCGAAGTCGCGCAGCAGGCGCTCATGCATGTCCGGTGAAACATCGTAGCGGGGCCGCTCGTCGCGGATCTGCGCCTTCGCGCGATGCACCAGTTGGCGGCAGGCCGCTTCGCTCTTGCCGATCATGCGCGAGAGATCGGCGTAGTCGGCGTCGAACACCTCCCGAAGCAAGAAGGCCGCCCGGCCTTCCGGCGAGAGCCGCTCCAGCAGCATCAGAAAGGCCACCGACACCTCGTCCGCGCGTTCGAGCAACTGGTCGGGCGTCGGGGGCGAGTCGGTCAGCACCGGCTCGGGCAGCCAGATCCCGACATAGTGCTCCCGCCGCGACTTGGCGGTGCGAAGGCGATCGATCGACAGCCGCGTGGTGACGGTGACCAGCCAAGCCTCGGCGCTGTCGAGCTCCGTGTGATCGGCTTCATGCCAGCGCAGCCAGGCATCCTGAACCACCTCTTCGGCCTCGGCCACGGAGCCGAGCATGCGGTAGGCGATGCCCTGGAGGCGGGCGCGAAGTTGGTCGAAAGTGCGGGTCGGATCGTCCATATTTCCTCAATACGTTGGCCAGGGCGATTTTGTGACAAGGCCGGCTTTGTTGAATTCGCTTCGCCGCTAGACTCCACGCGGTGTGCGCCGCCCGCGCATCGATTCAGGAGTCAAAGGAGTCAAACGCCCCATGGCAGAGCCCCGTTCCCGACCACTGACTGTGCATGCACCGCGCGCGGTAACGCCGATGCGCGAGCCATTCGAGCGGCTGGTGCGCAGCGGGCTGGCTTTCAACGCGCTGCGCACCGAGGCGGAGGTGCATGCGCTGCTGGTGGACGAGGCGGCCGATCTCAGCGGCGCTCAGCGCGTGCTGCTGGTACTGGAGGCGGGGGCGGGACCGAACGTCGCCGGCTCGATCCTTCCCGGAAGCGAAGATCCGGCCGGGCTGCTCGATGCCATCCGCCCTTGGCTGACGGAAGCCGTCCACGGGAATTCTGCGAGCCTGCGGCATGGGCCGGACGGTGCCGAACCGAAGGCGCAGCGCTCGTGCGTGATCGCTCCGCTGATGGCGCAGCACACGCCAATGGGCTATCTCTACACCGACGTCGAAGGCACGGCCGGCCGCTTCGATGAGGCGGACCGCGATCGGATCGCCCTCCTCGCGCAACAGGCGGCCGCGGCACTTGCTGCCATCCGCGAGCGCGAGAGCCTGCAACATCAACTGACAGAGCGAACGGCCGAGCTCGCGCAACGCGCCGGCGAACTGACCTTCGTGAACAGCATCCAGCGGGGCATGGTGGCCCGCATGGAATTCCTCGCGGTCATCCGGATGGTGGGCGACAAGCTGCGAGAGATGTTCGACTCCGGCAACGTGGCCATCATGTGGTGGGACGACCGGACCAACTACGTCCAGGCGCTGTACCGCTATGAGCACAATCGCCCGCTCCCGCTGCTGCCGGCACGGCCGCTGAAGCCTGACGAAACCGTGGCGACCATCCTGCACGAGCGCAAGGTTCGCGTGGCAAACACGCGTGAGGAGCAGGTTCAGGCCGGCCTGCGGCCGACGCCGGGCACCGATTGGGCCCATTCGGTCGTTGGCGTGCCGATCATCGGAAGCGATCGCGTCCTCGGCGTGATCGGCCTGCAGAACCACGAGCGCGAATATGCCTTCGGGCGCAGCGAGATCCAGCTCCTCGAAACAGTGGCGGCGAGCATGGGCATCGCGCTGGAAAACGCCCGCCTGTTTGACGAAACCCAGGAAGCGCTCCATCGACAGACCGCGATGGCCGAAGTGCTCCAGGTCATCGGCAGCTCGATGGAAGACGCGCAGCCTGTGTTCGAGAAGATCCTGGAGAGCTGCGAACACCTGTTCTCCGGTCATCAGTTGGGGATCTCGCTGCTCGGGGACGACGGCCTGGTGCATTTGGGCGCCCACCGGGGCTCCGCGCGCGAGGCGTTGGAGCGCCACTATCCGCGGCCGGTCCTCACCGAGGCCATGGGCTCCCCGATGGCCGGCGTCGAAGTCTTTCATCTTCCGGACGTGCTCGCCGACCCGAAGGCCCCGGTCTTCATGCGCGAAGTGGCCGAACAGATGGGCAACTACGCGATCATCGTCGCCCCCTTGATCTGGGAGGGCCGGAATATCGGCTCAATCCACGTCAATCGCCAGCCGCCGGGCCCCTTCAGCGAGAAAGAAATCAAGCTGCTGAAGACCTTTGCGGACCAGGCCGTGATCGCGATCCAAAATGCGGCATTGTTCAAGCAGACCCAGGAGGCGCGCGCGGCGGCCGAGGCTGCGAACGAAGCCAAGAGTGCCTTCCTCGCGACGATGAGCCATGAGATCCGCACGCCGATGAATGCCGTGATCGGCATGAGCGGCCTGCTGCTCGAAACGAAGCTGGACGCGGACCAGCAGGACTACGTCGCGACGATTCGCGATTCGGGCGATGCACTGCTGACGATCATCAATGAGATCCTCGACTACTCGAAGATCGAGGCCGGCCGCATGGACATCGAGTCGCATCCGTTCGACCTGCGCGATTGCGTGGAATCAGCGCTCGACCTGGTGAGCTCGCGCGCGACCGAGAAGAACCTCGATACAGCCTACGTCTTCGAGGGCGACGTGCCCGCCGCAGTGAGCGGCGACCTGGCGCGCCTGCGGCAGATCCTGCTGAACTTGCTGAGCAACGCGGTGAAGTTCACCCATGCCGGTGAGGTGGTGTTGACAGTCAGTGCGCAGCCAGCGCCCTCGGGCAAGGTGACCCTGACCTTTGCAGTGCGCGATACCGGCATCGGCCTCACTCCAGAGGGCATGGGACGGCTGTTCAAGTCCTTCTCGCAGGCGGACTCCAGCACGACGCGCAAGTACGGCGGCACCGGCCTTGGCCTGGCGATCAGCAAGCGTCTGGCCGAACTCATGGGCGGGCGCATGTGGGCCGAAAGCGCCGGCATGGGCAGCGGCTCGACCTTCTTCTTCACCATCGAAGTACCGACGGCACAACTGCCGCCGACTCGGAGCCGCGATTTCTCGGGCGTGCAGGCAGAGCTGCGCGGCAAGCGATTGCTCGTGGTCGACGACAACGCGACAAACCGCCGCGTGCTTTCATTGCAGGCGGGCCATTGGGGCATGGAGACACGCGAAACGGATTCTCCCGCCGAGGCCCTGCACTGGCTGCAGGAAGRCAAGCCTTTCGATCTCGCGATCCTCGACATGCACATGCCGGACATGGACGGAGTCGAGTTGGCGCGGCGGATCCGAACCCTTCACGCCACCTTGCCGCTGGTGCTCTTCAGTTCGGTGGGCCGTCGCGAAGTAGGTGATGCCGAATCAATGTTCAGGGCCTTCCTGGCCAAGCCGATTCGCCAATCCCATCTGTTTGATACCTTGGTCAGCCTGCTCGCGCATGACACTGCCGCAAGGCCACCGGCAATCGCCAAGGCCAAGGCACAGATCGATCCCTCCATGGCGGAGCGGCATCCACTGCGCATCCTGCTTGCCGAGGACAACGCGGTGAACCAGAAGCTTGCGATGCGCCTGCTGCAGCAGATGGGCTACCGGGCAGACCTCGCCTCCAACGGCATCGAGGCTGTGGAGTCGGTGCAGCGCCAAACCTACGACGTCGTGCTGATGGACGTGCAGATGCCCGAACTCGATGGGTTGGATGCGACGCGCCAGATCTGCGCGCTGCTGGAGCCCGGGCAACGACCGCGCATCGTGGCCATGACGGCCAATGCGATGCAAGGCGATCGCGAGATGTGCATGGAGGCAGGCATGGACGACTACCTGACAAAGCCGATCCGCGTCGATCGGCTCATTGAAGCATTGAACAGCGTACCGACGCGCAGGGAACGATGACATGAGCGATGCAACCATCGATCTTGGGACTTTCAACGAACTGAAGGAAACCGCGGGGGCCGACTTCATCGAGGAGTTGGTTCAGACGTTCCTGGAAGAAGCCCCGGCCATGCTCCAGGAACTGCGCGATTCGCTGGCCGCCGAAGACGCCAATACGTTTCGGCGAGCAGCCCATTCGCTCAAGTCGAACAGCATGACCTTCGGCGCGCTCAGGCTCGGCGGAATGTCGCGCGAGCTGGAGTTGAATGGATTCGCAGCGAGCGCGAGTCCGAACACCCTGGACGCGCTGGAACAGGAGTACGCGCGCGTCGCGACGACACTCGCGGAGTTGAGCCATGGTTGACCTGCGCCATGCACCCGCCCGGCTTCTGGTGGTGGACGACAACAAGGTCAACCGCCTGCTGCTGACTCGCAGCCTCGAACAGCACGGGCATGGGGTCGACTGCGCCGAGAACGGGCGCGTCGCACTCGAACTGCTGCGCCGTCAGTCCTTCGATCTGCTGCTGCTGGACATCGAGATGCCCGAGATGGATGGCTTCCAGGTGCTTGAGCAACTGACTGCCGACCCCAAGCTGCGTGACATCCCCGTGATCGTGACCTCCTCGCTCGAAGGCTTGGCGAACATCGTGCGTTGCATCGAGCTTGGTGCCGAGGACTACCTGCACAAGCCGATCAATCCGGTGTTGCTGAAGGCGCGCATCAGCGCCAGCCTGGAGAAGAAGCGCCTGCGCGACCAGCAGAAGGAAATGGTGCGCCGCTTCGCGACCTCCGAAGTTGCGCAGGACTTGCAGCAATCGGGCTTTGCGTTGGGCGGGCGGCGCGTGCAGGGGACAGTGATGTTCTGCGACATCCGCGGGTTCACGTCGCTGGTCGAATCACAGCCGCCCGAAGAGACGATCGAACTGCTCAATACCTACTACACGCTGATGTTCGACGCCATCAATGGCCACGGCGGCGTGGTCAACCAGATGATCGGCGACGGCTTGATGGCGATCTTCGGTGCGCCACTGCCGCTGCCCGACCACGGCGAGGCCGCGGTGCTTGCCGCCTTGGACATGATCGAGATGATCGAGTTGTTGAACGTCGACCGAATCGCAACGCCGAAGCCGGCGATCCGCATCGGCATCGGCATTGCGACAGGCGAGATGGTGGCGGGCTACACCGGCACGCAGCAGCGCGCGACCTACACCTGCATCGGCGACACCGTCAATCTTGCCGCGCGCCTGGAAGAGCACACCAAAATCGCGAAGCGGCCGATCCTGATCGATCCGACGACGAGCGCCGCGATCAATGGACGCATCGATTTCGAGCACCTCGGGCCGGCGACGTTTCGCGGCAAGGCAGCGCCGGTGGAGGTGTATGCAGTGGGCACCGCACAGCCGATGGCGTGACGTTGCCGTGTTGTAGGCCGTTCGCCTCGGTGCGGATGGGTAGATTCCTACGACGACGCAAGCAACGTTAGCGCATGAACCTCTAGGAACATTGAAGCTGCACTCCGCAGCCAACACACCAAGAGGGGACATCATGCTCATGCAATGCGCGTTCAAGTCGTCGACAGCGACACTCGGCCGGCTCGGGCTTTTTGCCGTGGCGGGCACGCTCGCCGCGTGCGGTGGCGGGGGTCACGGCGGGGGCGGGTTTTTTCCCATCACGCCGCCTGGGCAGTCCAAGCTCGTTTGTGACGACACCATGAAGACGCGCTTCACGCCGGACAGCCTGACGCAGGTTCTTCTGGTGAAGCCGTTCAAGGCGGGCGATCCGCTCTTGCTCTCTGGGGCATCGACCGCAACGACACCGACGGCAACGAGCGATGTGTGTGTGGTCAAGCTGCTTGTCGGCCCTGGCAATCCGGGGCCGGCGGGTGCGCCTTCGACTTCGTCCGGAATCGGCATCGAGATCTGGTTGCCGAGTGAAGGCAAGTGGAATCATCGAATCCACGTCAAGGGCGGCGGCGGCTGGGCCGGCGGCGTGCAGGCTTCGACGACGGCACTGGCCGGCACCACCGGCGGCTCGTCCGGCTCACCCGCGACGACCGCCATGGTCGAGGGTGCCGTATCCGCAAGCACCGACACCGGGCATGCCAACACAGCGAATGGCGGCTCCTTCGCGATGAATCCCGACGGAACGATCAACACAGTGTTGTGGAGCGACTTCTCCGAGCGGGCCATTCACGAAATGGCGGTGAAGACCAAGGCGCTGACGCAGGCCTACTACGGCACTGCGGCCAAGTACGCGTACTGGGACGGCTTCTCGACCGGCGGTCGCCAGGGCCATAAAGAGGCACAGGCCAATCCGAAGGACTTCGACGGCATCCTGGCCGGCGCGCCGGCGATCAACTGGTCGAAGTTCATCACATCCGAGCTGTATCCGCAGATCGTCTATCAGCGCGACCTGGGTGGCGTTCCGCTCACGACAGCGCAGATTGCATTGCTCGGCAATGCCGCCATCAATGCATGCGACGTCGTCGGCAACCAGCATCTGGGCTACGTCCCCGATCCCTCGCAGTGCCGCTACGATCCGACGCAGGACGCGAGCGTGATCTGCGCATCGAGCGGAGGCGGCGCGCCAGCTGGCAGCTGCGTCACGCAACAACAGGCCGTCGCCATGAACAAGATCTGGTACGGCCAGACGGCTGACGGTTCCGTGCCCTCGCCTTCGACCGACAACGGCTTCGCGCTTGAACCGCAGGGCAGCCAGCGCTGGTATGGCCTCACGCGAGGCACCAACGTCTCAGGGCTTGCAGGCCCCACGCCCTTCACCATCGCATCCGACATGGTGGCCCTCGAGCTGCAGAACCCGACGATTGCGTCGACCAACTTCGTCAACGCGACGGGCAACGGCGCTGACGGTTGGAAGGGCTTGTCGTACATCGACTTGTCCAATGCATACGACCGCGGCGTGGCACTCCAGCCCCAGTTCGCCAACATCAACACCGACGATAACAATCTCGCCGAATTCGCGGCGCGGGGCGGCAAGATGCTGGTCTATCACGGGCTGTCGGACACGCTCATTCCGCCGCAGGGCACGCTCAACTACTACAACAGGTTGACCACGAAGATGGGCGGCGACACGGTCGTCAAGAACTTCTACAGGCTCTTCCTCGTTCCGGGCATGGCGCACGGTTTCACAAATGGCACGACCAACCCTGCCGCGAATCCGCCGCTTCCAACTCTCGACCAGCTGTATCTCGCGCTGACGGTGTGGGTGGAACAGGGTCAGCCGCCGAGCAGGCTCGACATCACCTCGCAGGTGACCACGGGCGGCGCGAAGACGACTTCACGGCCGATCTGCATGTATCCGACCAAGGCCAACTTCGTGGGCACCGATCCGAGTGCGGCAAGTTCATACAACTGTTCCTGAAGTTGTCTTGAACCTGTGTTGAACTGAAATAGGAGACTGGCGGGGTCCGTCTGAAAATGCTAGTGTCCCGATCGGCTTCGGTAGCAGCCGAATGGGAGCCGACATGACAGCAACACCCCGCATTCGTCCCGCGAAGTTCGTTCACGTGGTTTACCGGACCTATCGCTTCGACGAGATGATCCGCTGGTACCAGACCGTGTTTGACGCCACGGTCCGGCATCGCAACCCGGCGATTGCCTTCGTCACCTACGACGATGAGCATCACCGCGTCGCCTTCATCAACCTGTCGGTGTTCGAGCCCGATGGACCCCGACGCCGGCAGGATCTTGTCGGCGTCGACCATGTGGCCTACACCTACGGGTCATTGCGTGAGCTTGCGGAGAACTACGCCCAACTGAAGGAGCTCGGCATCCTGCCGTACTGGTGCCTGCATCACGGCATCACGGTGTCGATGTATTACGGGGACCCTGACGGCAACCGAATGGAGTTTCAGGTCGACGCCTACGCGACCAACGAAGAGGCCACCGAATTCATGGAAGGTCCGGGGTTTGCGCAGAATCCGATCGGCGTGGAATTCGATCCCGATGAAATGCTCGCCCGCCTGCGCGCCGGCGAGCCGGAGTCGGCTTTCCTGCATCGCGCGGTGCATCTGCCGGTGGCGCCATTGCGCCATCCGGTGGTTGCGGATTGACCGACGACTCGTTGGCTGAGTGACAGCTTGCCAATGCTGACCTGACGAAGCGGATGCTGCTCCCACTTGCAGCCTACGGACCCACCTTCGTGGTCGTGAGCTCCGCGCTCCTTTACTTGTCGCGGGGCGCGATCCTGCGGCCGCGCTCTCATGGCTTCTATCGCTTCTTTGCATGGGAGTGCATCCTCGGGCTGATCTGGATCAACTTGCCCGTCTGGGGTGATGCGCCGCTCACCCCGGGCAAGTTGGTGGCGCAGGCGCTTTTCATGACCTCCGTGTTGCTGCCGCTTCACGCCTTCGTTCTCTTGAGGCGTCTCGGCACGCCGAGCGAGACACGCAGGGACAAAGCCCTGCTTGGATTCGAGAAGACGACGACGCTGGTCACCGCCGGTGCATTCCGATTCATTCGCCACCCGATGTACACCGCGCTCATCTGCCTGGCGTGGGGCATCTTCCTGCAGCAATTCACCTGGCCCGGTCTCGGGCTGGCGCTGATGGCGACGGCGCTTCTTGTCGTCACCGCCTTCCGCGAAGAGAAGGAATGCCTCGCGCATTTCGGCGCGGCCTACCAGGACTACATGCGACGCACGCGCCGCTTCGTGCCCTTCGTCCTGTAGCTTTCTTGTAGGCAGCCGAACGGATCCGGCGCATCCGGCCCGCAACATGCGCTGCCCGTTTTCTCGCCTTTACGAAACTTCACCTGCTATCAATGGCATAGCTGAAAGTCCAGGCAGGGCAAGGGTTTCCCCACGGGCATCGGATCTTTGCGTTGCCCTCGCCTGCTCGCGAGAATAACAGTCATTCTCATTTGTGAGTCTAGAATCGGCGCCTCAAATGATCGCCACATCCCCCGACAACCGTCGCCGCGCCTATTGGCTCAAGACCCTGCATGAATGGCATTGGGTCAGTTCGGCGGTCTGTCTCATTGGGATGATCTTGTTTGCGGTCACAGGCTTCACGCTCAACCACGCGGCAAGCATCGAGGCAAAACCCAGCATCACAAGCCATGCGGGCACCATCGATTCGGCATTGCGCGAAAGACTCGTTCAGCAGGCAGCCGCCGTCAAGGCGCAAAAAGGCAAAGCCGAATTGCCCGAGGAGCTTCAGGCTTGGGTGCGGCGGCAATGGTCGATCGACACTTCGGGCCGCGAAGCCGAATGGTCGGACGACGAAATCTATCTCTCCCTGCCGCGTCCGGGCGGCGATGCCTGGCTAAGGCTCAGCCTCGCCGACGGCCAAGCCGAATACGAGCGCACGGACCGCGGCTGGCTCTCCTACTTGAACGATCTGCACAAGGGCCGCAACACGGGTACGGCCTGGAGTTGGTTCATCGACATCTTCGCAGCGGCGGCGCTGGTGTTCTCGGTCACTGGTTTGTTCATCCTCAAGATGCATGCGGGCAATCGGCCCTTGACGTGGCCGATGGTCGGCATGGGCCTGGTGATCCCGATGCTGCTCGCATTGCTGTTCATTCATTGATTTCAGGAGAAAGATCCAGTGCAAGTTCGATATTCGATTGCCCTTGCCGCTCTGCTCGGCGCCCCGGCGTTCGCGGCGGGCCTCTCGCTCAACATCGAAGTCCCGCGGCTCAACGTCGCCGAATACCACCGGCCCTATGTCGCAGCGTGGATCGAGCGTCCCGACCAATCCGTCGCGACCACCCTGGCCGTCTGGTACGACGTCAAGAACAAGGGCAACGCCGAGGGCGAAGGCACCAAGTGGCTCAAGGACATGCGCCAGTGGTGGCGCCGCACGGGACGCGAATTGCAGATGCCGGTCGACGGCGTGAGCAGCGCGACCCGGCCGGCCGGCAAGCATCAACTCAACTTCACAGAGGGGTCCGTCGCATTGCCCAAGCTCGCACCTGGCGCATACAAGCTCTACGTCGAAGCGGCGCGCGAAGTGGGCGGACGCGAGATCGTGAGCATCCCCTTCCAGTGGCCGCCGCAAGGCGACTTGACCGCCGCGCAAGGCCATAGCGAACTGGGCGAGGTCAAGCTCGAACTCCGGCCCTGATCATCACTTCATCATCAACGGGATTCATCATGAAGACTGCTATCCGTACCGCGGCCATTGCGCTTGCTCTTTCTGCCGGCGCAGCCGCCGTCCAGGCACACAACGTGTGGTTGCTGCCGTCGAGCACGGTTCTGTCGAAAGGAGACTGGATCACGGTTGATGCGGCCGTCTCGAACGATCTGTTCTTCTTCAATCACAACCCGCTCGGACTCGACAACCTCGCCATCACCGCGCCGGATGGCAGCACGGTGGCGGCGGAGAACATGCACAAGGGCAAGCTGCGAAGCGTGTTCGACCTGAACCTCGCGCAGCCCGGCACCTACCGCATTGCGGTGCTCAACGAAGGCGTCTTCGCGCGCTGGAAGGACAAGTCCACCGGCCAGGCCAAGCGGGCGCGGGGCACGCCGGAGAACATCGCCGGCCAGATTCCGGCCGACGCGCAGGAGGTCGAGGTCACGCAATCGGCAGGACGCATTGAGACCTTCGTGACCGTGGGCAAGCCCAGCACGCTGAAGCCGATCGGCAAGGGGCTCGAGCTCGTGGCGGCCAACCCGACGGATCTGGTCAAGGGCGAGAAGGCGACGTTCGTGCTGCACATCGACGGTCAACCTGCCAAGGACGTCGAGGTCAACGTGACGCCCGGCAATACGCGCTATCGGGACAAGATCGACGAGGTCGCCATCAAGACCGATGCCAAAGGCCAGTTCGCCGTGACGTGGCCGCAGGCGGGCATGTATTGGCTCGAAGCGGCCACCAAGGACGGCAGGACCTCGGTACCGCAAGCGAAAGAGCGGCGTCTGACTTACGCCGCAACCCTGGAAGTGATGCCCTGAGCGCATCGGAGACTCCTTCGGAGAAGCCGGCGGCAGAGCGCATTTCGTTCGCCACGTGGCGCGCGGGCGGCTATGCGAATGCGGGCGCACCGCGACGCGCGGACCCTTCCAGCCTTCAGACCTTGGCTGGTCGGAGCATGGGCACGACGTGGTCCGTGCGCTTCGACAATCCCGCCATGGTCCCGCTTGCTGCCATTCAGGCGAGCGTGGAAGCTGCCTTGCAGCGCGTGATTGCGCAGATGAGCACTTGGGAGGCCGATTCGGAGATCAGCCGCTTCAATCGCGCCCCCGAGGGCCGCCGTCACGTCATTGGAGCGGAATTCGCCGAGGTGCTTGCATGTGCGATGCACTGGGCATCCGCGAGTGACGGAGCCCTCGATCCGACGATCGGGCCGCTCGTCGCCCTCTGGGGATTCGGCTCGCAAGCATCGTTGTCGACGGCTTTGCCTGATGCATCGCACATTGCCGCGGCGCGAGCGCGCGTCGGGTGGCAACGCATGATGTTCGATACAGCTCGCCCATCGATCGTGCAGCCTGGGGATTGCGCGCTCGACCTCTCCGGGATCGCGAAGGGGTTCGCAGTCGATCACGTCACTGCCGCTTTGCATGGCACAGGCCTTCGCGATTTTCTGGTCGAGATCGGAGGGGAGCTTCGGGCGGCCGGGCGGCGGCCGGGCGGCGAGCCATGGCAGGTGCTCATCGAATCGACCGCCGGAATGACTCGGAGGATTGCGCTGTCCGACATGGCGATCGCCACGACCGGGGACCGCTGGCATGTGCACGATCGCCATGGGCGACAGTGGTCGCACACGATCGATCCACGTTCGGGCGAGCCAACGTGCAACACAGTGGCATCTGTTTCGGTGCTGCATTCGCAGTGCATGCAGGCGGATGCACTGGCGACGGTGCTTGCCGTTCTGGGGCCTGACGATGGGTTCGCTTTTGCGCGGGAACACAAGCTCCCCGCATTGTTCGTGCTGCGTGACCCCACAGGTCATGTCGAACGAACCAACGAATTCTGGCCAGGCGGAGCGAGCGCCGCATGAGCGAACCCACTCTGCGAGCACTTGCCGCGTGCGCGATCGTGCTCGCCTACGCGACTTTGTGCCTTGCCGTGTATGTGCGGCAGCGCCGGGCGCGCACCGTCGATGCGCGAACAGCTTCGGCATTTGCGGGCGCTGATGCCGGCGAAGCGGCACTCGTGCTTTTCGCAACCCAGACCGGCCATGCCGAAACGCTGGCGTGGCAAACGGCGCGATGGCTTCATGAAAGCGGGACGCCGGCGCGCCTGATGCCGCTCGACAAGGCCGACGTCAACGTGCTGCGCAATGCACGGCGAGCGTTCTTCATCGCGAGTACCTATGGCGAAGGCGACCCGCCCGACGGTGCCAGTGTGTTCGCCGAGCAGGTGATCGCGTCTTCGGTCCAGTTTCCATCTCTGCGCTATGCGGTCCTTGCGCTGGGCGATCGCCAGTACGCCAATTTCTGCGCGTTCGGGCGCATGCTCGACGAGTGGTTGCACGCCCGGGGCGCGACTCGGCATTTCGACAGGATCGAAGTCGACAACGGAGATCCGGACACCATCGCTGGGTGGAGAGCGCGGTGCAGCGGCGTTGAAGAGCTTGCGGTGCAGCCCGCAACGCCACTGGGTCAGCCGACTCGCTGGCGTCTCGCCGCACGCACGCTCTTGAACTCCGGCAGCGCGGGCGCCCCTGTGTTCGAGCTGGGTTTTTCACCGGTGGCCCCATCCGAAGCCACATGGGAATCAGGCGACATTGCACAACTCACGCTTGCAAAGGACCCTGGCCGGCCCCGTGACTACTCCATCGCATCCATTCCGGCGGACGGTGCTTTGCAACTCCTGGTTCGCCAGGAGCGGCATCCCGACGGCACCCTGGGCGCGGGTTCTGGGCTATTGACTTCGACCCTTGCCATCGGTGACACGCTGGAATTCCGCATCCGGCCGCATCGCAATTTCAGGCTCGACGAGAACCGGACGCGCCCTCTCATCCTAATCGGCAATGGGACGGGCCTGGCCGGTCTTCGCAGTCATCTGCGCGCGAGGGCGGCAATCGGTCAGAAAGACAACTGGCTGATCTTCGGCGAGCGCAACGCGAAGCACGACTTTCTCTGCCAGGAAGAGATCGAGGGATGGCGCGGCGACGGCGTACTGAGGCGCCTCGACATGGCTTTTTCACGCGATCAGGACCAGCGGGTCTACGTGCAGCACCTGTTGCTTCAGGCTCATGACGATGTGCGCGAATGCGTCGGGCGCGGGGCCGCCATCTACGTCTGCGGGAGCATGCAGGGAATGGCTTCCGGCGTGGATGCGGCCCTGCGTCAGATTCTCGGGGCGGATCAAGTGAGCGAACTCGCCGGCACGAATCGCTACAGACGCGACGTCTATTGACCACGCAAAGTTGCTCCGCCGCAACAGCATGCACCGCAATCTGGCGATTTGTTTCACAAAGATGAACAGCGAGTTAATTTGCGGTTGAGAGTCATTATCATTTAGGACGAACTCGCCTCTACCGCGATTCGACTCACCCAGCCAATCCAGACGCCTAGAAGGCGCCCTCGTGGACCCGCCAGTGAAGTTCTCAATTCCTTCCTTTCCGGAGAACATTCATGGCCTACATCAAGAGCCGCAAGCATGCTGTCGCACGCGCCCTGCCCCCCCTGGGCAGCGCTACGGCCGCCACACTTTTTGCACTGGCACTGCCCGTCTCGGCGCAGACCCCGACGAACACTCTCAAGGAAGTTCGCGTCGTCGCCGACACCCCCGCGACTGAACTGAAGGTCGACAATTCGGCCAGCCCCAAGTTCACGGCGCCGCTCGTCGACACGCCGCAAACGGTCCAGGTCATTCCCCAGGTGCTGATGCGGGAGCAAGGCGCCACGACACTGTCTGAAGCCCTGCGCAACACGCCGGGGGCCGGCGCTTTCTATCTCGGAGAGAACGGCAACACCACCACTGGCGATGCCATCTACATGCGCGGCTTCGATGCTTCGAGCAGCATCTTCATCGACGGCATTCGCGACCTCGGTTCGATCACGCGCGACGTGTTCAACATCGAACAGGTCGAGGTCGTGAAGGGGCCATCGGGCACCGACGTGGGACGCACCTCCCCCACCGGCTACATCAACATGATCTCCAAGCAGCCGAACATGGAAGACGCCTTCCTGGGTTCCGTCGGCTTTGGCAGCGGCAGCTACAAGCGGGGCACCATCGACTGGAACAAGGTCATCACCAACACTGACGGCTCTGGCGCGGCGTTTCGCCTGAACGCGGTCATGGACGACTCTGGTGTAGCCGGCCGCGACGAGATCACCACCAAGCGCTGGGGCATTGCACCGTCGATCGCGATCGGGCTGAACACGCCGACGCGCTTCTACTTCAACTATCTGCACATGGACCAGAGCGGCGTTCCCGATGGCGGTGTGCCGACCATCGGCCTGCCGGGCTACACGAGTCCCGATCCGAAGCGTGGGTTCCTGAGCTTCGCCTCGCCTGTGGATCCGTCGAATTTCTACGGCACGACTTCGGACTTCAACAACGTGACGGCCGACATGTTCACGGCGCGCGTCGAACACAACATCACGCCTGACGTCATATTGCGCAACACCACGCGCTACGGCAAGACCTCCCAGGACTACATGCTGACGTCGTTCATGGGTTCGTCCGCGAACCTCCTGACGCCGGTCGTTGCCAATCCGAACACCTGGAGCATCGCGCGGAGCAATCCCACCAACAAGGACCAGACGAACGAGCTGTTCACCAACCAGACCAACGTCTCCGCGAAGTTCAACACGGGATCCGTCGGCCACACGATGAACGCTGGCCTGGAGTTGATCCGAGAAGAGCAGACCAGCTTGGGATTCTTCGGCCCCAATGTCACTCCCGCCGCTGGCGCACCCTTCAACACCGGCGCCTGGCCCGCGGCCAACCTCTACAACCCCAACCCGAATGTCGTCGGCTTTCGCCGGACCTACAGCGGCGCGGACAGCGTGGGCTCCACGGATACGGTGGGCCTGTATGTGTTCGACACCGTCAAGCTGAGCGAGCGTTGGCAGTTGACCGGCGGCGTGCGTTACGACCACTACAACACCGACTATCGCGCCTCGACGCTGTCGACCGCCACCACTTTCCCGAAGCTGCCGGTCGGCACTCTGGTGCCCACGTCGCTGTCGACCTCCGACGACTTGTGGTCGGGCAAGCTGGGCGTCGTCTACAAGCCGGCGGAAAACGGAAGCATCTACGCGGCATGGGGCACCTCGGCGCAGCCGCCGGGCGGGGCCAACTTTGCGCTGGCCGCGGGCGGCACGGGCAACAGTGCGTCGCGCATCGACTTCCAGCCGCAGGAAGGCACGACCTACGAGGTCGGCACCAAGTGGGACGTGCTGAACAACAAGCTCGCGCTGACTGCGGCGCTCTACCGTACCGAGATCAAGAACGAGGTCGTGCAGGACCCGACTTCGCTGCAGTACTACCAGACCGGCAAGAAGCGCGTGCAGGGCATCGAACTCGGCGCGGCAGGAGCCATCACTGACGCATGGGGCGTCAGCGCCGGCTTCACGACCATGGACACCAGCGTGCTGAGCGGCCCCGCCATCACGGCCAGCGGCGAGAACGTGCTGACCTACACGCCCAAGAACGCGTTCACCCTCTGGACCAGCTACCAGCTCCCTTTCGGGCTGACGATCGGCGGTGGCGCACGCTACAACGGCAAGCTCAGCCGCGGCACCGATGGCGCCATCGGCACGCCGGCGTATGCCGATGCCTATTGGGTGGTCGATGCAATGGCTTCCTACCGCATCAACAAGAATGTCGAGCTCCAGCTGAACGTCTACAACCTGTTCGACCAGGAATACGTGGCAGCCATCAACAAGAGCGGCTATCGCTACACGCCGGGCATTCCGCGGTCGGCACGCATCACGGCCAACTTCGCGTTCTGACGCGCATCGAGATCGACGAGTTCGCGCCGAGCCGGATGCGACACTCGGCCCCTGCCTTGCGGCAGGGGCTTTTTTCATTGTGAGGAGTGTGCGAAATGATGCTGCATGTACCCGACGTTCTGAGCGCCGAGCAGGTTCGAGAGATCCGGGCCGCACTCGACGCAGCCGATTGGGTGGACGGGCGCGAATCCGTCGGCGCGCAAGGCGCCCGCGTGAAGCGCAACCGCCAGTTGCCCGAGCAATCGCCCGTGGGCCGCGAATTGGGCAAGACCATCCTCTCTGCGCTGGCCGGCAATCAGCTCTTCTTTTCTGCCGCGCTGCCGCTTCGCTTCGTGCCGCCGATGTTCAATCGTTACGAAGGCGGCGAGCACTACGGACTGCACGTCGACGGATCGGTGCGAACGGTGCCCGGCACGGGCCAGCCGCTGCGTACCGATCTTTCCTGCACGCTGTTCCTCTGCGATCCGGAGGACTACGAAGGCGGCGAACTCGAGGTGGTCGACACCTACGGAACGCATGAAGTCAAGCTTCCTGCCGGGGACCTGATCCTCTATCCGTCGACGAGCCTTCATCGTGTCCATCCTGTCACGCGGGGCGAGCGCATCTGCTCGTTCTTCTGGCTCCAGAGCATGATCCGCGACGATCGACAAAGAGGCATGCTGTTCGAACTCGATCAAGTGATCCAGAAGCTGCGGGCGAGGGTGGGCGAGTGCGAGGAGACTGTGACGCTCACGGGGCAGTATCACAACCTGCTGCGGATGTGGTCCGAGGTGTGAGGTTCTGCTGAAGGCATCGGTTGTACGGCACCGCGCACGCGGCCGACCGGGTGCAAATTTGTCAAGCACTTCGTACAGCGCTTGAGCCTTCGCTCGACAGCTACTATCCTTTCGAACACTTCAAGCCGGCCGCCGCATGACGGGCAAGGCCGGGAACGGGGGAAAGGTGATCTTGTGGGTGGTCTTGTGACGCTGGATTTCGCAATCGCCTACTGCGGCCCTGCGCCGGTCCCTTCGGACCTTTGGACGCGCTGGAATACGGATCCACTGCTGCTGGCAGCGCTCATCGCGTTGTCAGTGGCCGTTGCCCGAGGCAAATCGTCCGACGCGCGTGCGGGCTGGAGTGCGCTCGCGCTGATGTTCATTGTCTTCGTGTCTCCACTCTGCGCGTTGTCATCGGCATTGTTCTCGGCGCGGGTGTTCCACCACATGCTGCTCGTCACTGTCGTTGCGCCGCTGCTGGCGCGGGCCTTTCCGCTGCCACGCGCGGGTACTCCGCCGCTGGCGATGCTCGTCGCTGCCCACACCATCGTGCTGTGGCTCTGGCACGCACCCGGGCCCTATGCATGGGGGCTTGCCAGCGTGCCGTCCTATTGGCTGATGCAGGTTTCGCTGCTCGGCACCGGGTGGCTGCTGTGGCGCGGCGTGTTTTCGGCATCGACTCCGACGGGCCCCGCGCTGATGGCACTGGTCGCCACCATCGCGCAAATGGGTCTTCTCGGCGCGCTGATCGTCTTCGCCTCGGTGCCCCTCTACCCGGTACACATCGCAAGCGCAGTGTCCTGGGGGTTCACTCCGATCGCCGACCAGCAGCTTGCGGGGCTGTTGATGTGGGTCCCCGCGATGCTGCCCTATCTGGGCGTGGGGCTCTGGCTCGCATGGTCCAGCCTTCGACCGAGCGAGCCCGCCCTGTGACGACGTTCCTCAAGTTCGCTCATCTTGCGGCGATCGCGGTCTGGTCGGGCGGACTGATCGTCCTGCCCTTCCTCTTCTGGCAGCGCAAAGCTCTGACGGCGAGCGGAGACCTCGACCGCCTGCACCGCATCACGCGCCTGGTGTATGTGGAGATGACTTCGCCCGCCGCGTTCATTGCTATCGGCACTGGCACGGCGCTGATCTTCCTGCAGGCGACCTTCGTCGAATGGTTCACCATCAAGATGGTGCTGGTCAGTCTCATGGCGATGCTGCACGTGGTGGCCGGGCTGGTCATGCACCAGTTGTTCATGCCCAGGGGCCATTTCGGCCGCTTCTCATTCGTGGCGCTCACCGTCGCCTATGTCGTGCTGATCGCCGCCATCCTCTGGGTCGTGCTGGCCAAGCCTCACATCGACTCGAACATGTTCGCCGCGCACCTGTTCGAGCCCGGCGGCCTTTCACGGCTGTGGCATCAGTCCTTCGGCGACACCAGGATGCCGATGCCATGATCGAACACCAGCTTGCCGCCATGCCAGCCGGCGAAGCCGACCATGACCGAGGCGATTGCCGACAGCACGAGACCGTGCGGCAAGACCGATGCGGGATCGGTCAATCGCAGTCCCCAGCTTGCGCCTGCGATGGCAACCAAGGTCATCGCAGCGATGGCGTGCGACCAGCTTGCCTCGTGCAGCCGAATTCCGCGGACAAGCAGAAGCTCACCGGTGCCGACGATGCTCGCGCCCACGCCGCTCCAGAACGCCATGCCCGACGCCCAGATGCCCGCGCGCAGCCAGAAGGCATCGGCGGACCACCAGTAGAAGACGTCGACACCGAGTGTCGCGACGATGAACGCCACCGGAAAATGCACCAGCATCACGTGGATCGGGTGCCCGATCACCGCGACGGCAGAGCCGACATCGAGCCGCTGCAGTTCAAGCAGGACTTCGCTCTGCGAAGAAGCAGCCCTGTCGGCAGTCTTGCCGAGAACTCCGTCGCTAACTCCGTCGCTATGGCTCGCCATGCTTCTTCTCCTTTGCATCGGACGCCGACGCAGTCAATGGGCGGCCATCGTAGCGTCTTGCGCGCGGTGCTCCAAGCCGGATCGTTGGCGGCGTTGTCCGCGTTGTCTGGTTGCACCGGGCCGTTGTCGGCGCTCGATCCCTCCGGACCGGCTGCCGCTTCGATCGCGACGCTCTGGTGGGTGATGCTGATCGGCTCGGCCGTTCTCTTCCTTCTCGTCATCGGGATCTTCATCCAGGTGTTCAGGCGTCCGGGCTGGGGCTCCGGCGTCTCTCCGATGCGGTGGATCGTCCTCGGCGGACTCGTGCTGCCCGCTTGCGTCCTGCTGCCGTTGCTGGCTTATGGGCTCGTGACCGGCGAACGCTTGCTGCCCCTGCCCGGCAGCGCGCCGCAGCAGCGCATCGAGGCGGTGGCGGCGCAATGGGCCTGGACGTTTCGCTATCCGGAGCACGGCGGCGCCGAGACACGCAACGTCCTGCTTCTGCCTGCCGGCCAACCCGTCGACATGGCGGTGACGAGCAAAGACGTGATCCACGCCTTCTGGGTTCCGCGCTTCGCGGGCAAGATCGACGCGGTGCCGGGCCGGACCAACAGGCTGCGCATCCAGGCCGACCACCCCGGCCGCTACGAAGGAACCTGCGACGAGTTCTGCGGGCTGGGCCACGCCGGCATGCGGTTCGTCGTCATCGTCCATCGACCGGAGGACTTCTCCGCGGCCCTGACACAGGCGCTCGAAGCACCGGAGGCGAAGAAATGAGTGGACCCGTCAGTTCGCAACCCGAAGGTGCACACGCACTCCGGCTGCACCGCCAGTTGAACCGGATATGGGCCACAGGTCCTGGCTGGCAGCGGCTTGCCGCCGTGAACCACTCGGTCATCGGCAAACGGATGTTCCTCACGTCCTTCACGTTCTTTCTCATCGCGGGCGTGCTGGGCATGCTGACGCGCGTGCAGTTGGCAACGCCGCATTCGGGCTTCCTCGACCCCGAGACCTACAACCAGGTCTTCACGGTCCACGGATCGATGATGCTGTTCCTGTTTGCCATTCCGATGGTGGAGAGCTTCGCGGTCTACCTGACGCCGAAGATCCTCGGCACGCGCGATTTCGCATTTCCGCGGCTGACCGCCTACGGCTATTGGTGCTATCTCTTCGGCGCGTCGATCATCACGGTGTCACTGGTGCTGGGCATCGCGCCCAATGGCGGATGGTTCATGTACACGCCGCTCAGTTCAAACGTCTATTCGCCGGGCGTCAATGCGGACATCTGGCTGCTCGGCATCACCTTCGTGGAGATCTCCGCGCTGTCGCTCGCGGTGGAGATCACAGTCTCGATCCTGAAGATGCGCGCACCGGGCATGTCGCTCGACCGCATGCCGATTTTCGGCTGGTACATCCTTGTGACGGCGCTGATGATGATCGTCGCCTTCCCGCCGCTCATCCTCGGTTCGATCCTGCTCGAACTCGAGCGCGCCTTCGGTATGCCCTTCTTCGACCCCACGCGCGGCGGCGACTCACTGCTTTGGCAGCACCTGTTCTGGCTGTTCGGCCATCCGGACGTCTACATCATCTTCCTGCCGATGGCCGGTGTGCTGTCGACGATGATCCCGGTCTTTGCCAACCGGCAGTTGGTCGGATATCGCGCGATCGTGGTCGCCATCATCGCGCTGGCATTCCTGAGCTTCGGCATCTGGGTGCATCACATGTTCACCGTGGGCATTCCGCATCTCGCGCTCGCCTTCTTCTCGGCCGGCTCCGCCATCGTCGCCGTACCCACCGCCGTGCAGGTCTTCGCGTGGCTCGCGACGCTGTCGCACGGCAAGCCGCGCTGGGGCGTGCCGATGCTCTACATCTTCGGCTTCTTCTTCATCTTCKCGATGGGCGGGTTGACCGGCGTGATGCTCGCGATGGTGCCCTTCGACTGGCAGGCGCATGACACTTACTTCGTCGTCGCGCACATGCACTACGTGGTGGCAGGAGCGCTCGCGTTTCCGATGATGGCCGCGATCTACTACTGGCTGCCTCTGGTCACCGGGCGCACGGCCGTGCATCGATTGGCCGTGCCCGCGTTCTGGCTGATCTTCATCGGCTTCAACATGACCTTCTTCCTGATGCACCTGACGGGCCTGCTCGGCATGCCGCGGCGCGTCTATACCTACCGCGGCGACGAAGGCTGGAACTGGCTGAACCTGTTGTCATCCGTCGGGGGGTTCGTGATGACGATCGGCTTCGGCCTGCTCCTTATCGATCTTGTCGTGCAGTTGCGCTTCGGACGCCGCGTGCGGCGAGACCCCTGGAAGGCAGCGACTTTCGAATGGGCCATGGCGCTGCCGCCGGCGTCGTATGCGTTCGCCTCAATTCCGCACGCGGGTCCACAGACCGACAGCGTGCCAAGGGGCGAGCTAGCCTTGTCGCTGGCGCGCGGCGAGGGCTACCTCGGCTTTGCGCGCAACGGATGGCAAGAGACGCTGGGTGTCCACATCACCAGCGGCAAGCCGGATCAGGTGATCGTCCTGCCCAATCCCACCTACCTGCCGCTGGTCACGGCGATCGTCACCGGCGGCGTGGTCCTGGGCTTCCTGTTCAAGGCTTACTGGCTGTCGCTCGTGTTGGCGCTCGTCACCTTCGGACTGTTCGTCCATGCGGGCAGTCGCGCGGGGCTGTCGCGCGACCACGGGCCGTTGCCAGTCGGGCTCGGCGTCGAAGTGCCGCCGCACACCGAGGTCGCCAGCACGCCGTCCTACCTCGCGATGATCTGCGCCCTCTTCGCGAACGGCACGCTGTTCACATCGCTCATTTTTGGCACCTTCTATCTCTGGCTGGCGGGCGGGGACTGGCAGAAGATGACGCCGCCGACACCCAGCTGGAGTCTTGCATTCGGCGCCATCGTGTCGCTTGTCATTGCGGCAGTCTCGACACGCGGCTCGCTCAAAGTGGTGGCCGCCAGCGGCAAGGCATCAGCCTGGATGGGCCTCACCGCGATTGCGCTGATCGCTGCCGTTGCAGCCATCGTGCAGATGATCCTGGGCGTGACGCCGAGCCCGCGAGAGCATGCGCTCGGGGCGACGGCATCGGTGCTCCTGGGCTACGTCGCCTTTCATGCCGGCGCCGGACTGCTGTTTCTCTTCAGCAACTTCCAGCGTGTGCGCAATGGCTACATTTCGCAGCGCCGTTCGAGCGACCTGCGTCTGACGCAACTCTGGGTTGGCTATACGCTGGTCACGGGCATCATCGCGGTGGGACTCGTGCTTGCCTTGCCCTCACTGGTGACCGTACTCGGGGCCCGCCCATGAACGCCGCCACCAGCGCGATCGTGCCGCCCCGACGCATCTGGTGGCTTGCGGGCGGCTTCGGTGTGTGGTGTCTTGCGCTGTCGGTACTCTATGCGCTTCATGCGGTCGGATGTGCCTTCGGCTGGCCGACAGCCGTGCTCCGCTGGAGCCTCGTCATCGTGTTCATCGCGCACCTGCTCGTCATCGGCTGGATGTGGCTGAAGTTCGCCAGGCAGACACCGAATGCAGACGCTGGCAAGACTGGTAGCTTCCTGCACGACGTGATCGTGTGGTCGACCATCGTGGCCTTTGCCAGCGCAGTGCTCGCGCTGGGGCCGCCGCTGCTTCTCACGACGTGCATTTGATCTGACGCGTCGACACATGACGAACCGCGATCTCCTGCGAAAGGCCGTCTGGGCCGTCATCTACCTGCTGTTCATCCTCGCGCCCATGCTCGCGCTGCTGACCGGCACCCTGCCACCGAGCCGCAATTTCTGGACCGAGTTCTCGGTGGGGCTCGGCTACACCGGCCTCGCGATGATGGGACTTCAGTTCGGGCTCACCGCGCGCTTCAGGTATGTCACCGATCCCTGGGGCGAAGATGTCATCTACCACTTTCACCGGCGCATCTCGCTCATCGCCGTGGCGCTCGTGGTGGCGCATCCACTCATCCTGATCGCCACCGGCTCCGACAAGCTCGCGCCGCCCGAGACGCTGGCCGATGTGCCCATGGGCGCCGTCTTCGCGGTGCTTTCGCTCGGCTCGGTCGTCACGCTCGTGGTCATGGCGCTGTGGCGTGTGCGCCTGAAGATCAGCTACGAGCTTTGGCACATCACGCACATCCTGCTTGCCCTGCTGGCCATCGGTGGCGGATTGCTCCACATGGTGGGCTGGGGCTTCTATCTGGTCGACCCCATGAAGCGCGCCCTCTGGATCGGCATGACGCTCTTCTGGATTGCCCTGCTGGCCTACGTGCGCATCTTGAAGCCGCTCTTCATGCTGCGGCGGCCCTATCGCGTGTCGGAAGTTCGCCAGGAACGCGGCGATACGACAACCCTCGTGATGCGGCCCGAGGGGCATGCGGGCTTTCGCTTCAGACCGGGCCAGTTCGGTTGGTTGACGCTATGGGGCAGCCCTTTCAAGATCACCGGCCATCCGTTTTCCTTCTCGTCGAGCGCCGAAGCCGCGGATGGACGCGTCGAGATGACCATCCGCAAGCTCGGCGATTTCACGAACGAAATCCCCAAGGTGCCGGTCGGCACGCGCATCTATCTGGACGGTCCCTACGGCGCATTCACCACAGGCAACCCGGCCGACATGCACGTGCTCATCGCTGGGGGCATCGGCATCACGCCGATGATGAGCATCATCCGCACCTTCGCGGATCGCGGGGACAAGCGGCCGCTGATCCTGATCTATGGCAGCAAGGATTGGGAGTCGGTGACCTTCCGGGAAGAACTGGACGTGCTGGCGAAGCGGGTCGACCTGACGGTGGTCCACGTGCTCTCGAACCCGCCTGAAGGTTGGACGGGTGAAAAAGGCCGCATCACGGTGGAGGTGTTCAAGCGCCACCTCCCGCCGAACTACGCGGCTCACGAGTATTTCATCTGCGGACCCGATGTGATGCTCGACGCGATCGAAGCGGCGCTGGGGGAGATGAAGGTGCCGCTGGCCAAGTACCACTCTGAACGGTATAGCTTTGTGTAGTAGTAGCTGTAGGGACTCATTGAAGTTTTCAGTCCCTCATCCTGACCTTCAGGTGGGAGATCTCCAGCCTGTCATCGGGACTGCCTTGATCAGCCGCGTCTCCTGCGCCGTGATCAGGTGCTCAGACGCTTTCAAATAGGCAGGGAAGTCCGGGTGCGCATCGCGCGCCTGGCAGCGCCGTTCGTAGTCGGCCAGGTCGTCATAGCCCCAAAGATGCACGAACTGGTTGAGCGGGCCGACATGGCTCACGTAGAAGCCCAGCGGCGTACCCAGCGTCTCCATCAGGAACGGCAGAGCCATCCGGTTGAAGACCTCGAGGAATTCCGGCATCTTGCGCAGCCGGATCGTGTAGATGCGCTGATCGACCAACGGCTTAGGCGGGTATGACATCGGCTTGACTTTCGGTCGTGGGAGTCATGTTGGTCGTTGAAGAAAGCGCCGGCTCCAGCCCGGCCAAGTGGCGGCCGGTGATGTAGCCGAAGGTCATGATCGGCCCCAGCGTGATGCCGGCGCCCGGGTAGTTGCCACCCATCACGCTGGCGCGGTCGTTACCTACCGCGTAGAGGCCCTCGATCGGCTGGCGCTGCGCATCGAGCACGCGGCCCACCACGTCGGTGGCGATGCCGTCGAAGGTGCCCAGGTCGCCCATCACCAAGCGCAGCGCGTAATAGGGACCCCGGCCGATCGGCGCCACACAGGGATTCGGCTTGTTGTCCGGGTCGGCGAGGTAGCGGTTGAAAGAGGTCGTGCCGCGGCCGAACTGGCGATCTTCACCGTGCACCGCGCCTTCGTTGTACTCGCGCACCGTCTGCTCAAGCCCGGCCGGGTCGATGCCGGCCTTCTGGGCCAACTCGCGCAATGTGGCGCCTTTGACCAGATAGCCGTTGCGCACCAGGGGCCCGAGCGGCACCGGCGCCGGCTTGGCATAGCCCATGCCGTACTTGCCGATCGTGGCCTGGTCGCAGACCAGCCACATCCCGGTGTCTGCGCCCTGCCCTGCCGCGACCATCGCCGCGCCCACGTCGTGGTACGAGTTCGACTCGTTGGTGAAGCGCCTGCCGCTCGTCCGCACGCCGATGATGCCGGGCTTGTAGCGGTCCAGCAGATGCGGAAAGGCGCCGTACTCTCCGTTTCCCAGCGGCACCTTCGATGTCGGCATCCAGGCCGCCGGCGAGCTGAAGCGAATCTCCACGCGCCCGCCCACCTTCTCGGCCATGCGTGCACCGTCGCCGGTATTCCCCCGGGGTACAGGTGAGAAATGCTCGCCACCTGCGCGCACGTGCGGGTAGGCCTGAGCGATGCGCTGCAGGTCATGCGAGAAACCGCCGCCGGCCAACACCACGCCCTTGCGAGCGACCATGCGCTGCAAGCCTTCCGGCCCCTTCACCAGTGCACCGATGACGCGACCGTCTTCGATGATCAGTTCCTGCGCCGGCGTGCTCGTGCGAATCGGAATCTTCAGGTCGAGCGCCGATTTCGCCAGCCGCGCCGCCAATGCATTGCCGCTCGTCACATTGATACCGCGACGATAGAGCACCAACTCCTTCACATGGTTGAGCAGGCGCTTGACGACGTACTGGAACGAAGCGAAGGACTTGCTGAAGCGGAAGAAATGCTTGAGATCCGCGTTGGCGGAGTTGAACATCATCCCGATGAAGGTGATGGTCGCGAGCGGCGGGCGCAGCCGAGCCATATCCGACCCCAGCGCGCGGATGTCGTAGGGCGCAGCAAGGATGGAACGTCCGATGTCCACGCCGCCGGCCGCGTCGGGATGGTAGTCGGGGTAGAGCGTGGGGATGAATCGCACCTCCGTCTCACTTTCGAAGAACTCCACCATCTCGGGGCCCCTGTCGATGAAAGCCTCGACCGCCGGAGCGTCGTACCAGCGCCCCGTCTCGGCCTTCATGTAGCGAATGACGGCCTCGCGCGTGTCGGCGTAGCCGGCCTTCTTCGCATGCGGCGACAGCGGAATCCACAGCACGCCGCCGGAAAAGGCAGTGGTGCCGCCGAAAACCGGCTCCTTCTCGACGACGATGACATCCAGGCCGTTCTTCGTGGCAGTGATGGCGGTCGAGAGGCCACCGGCGCCCGAGCCGATCACCAGCACGTCACATTCCGTCGTGGGTAGTTCATTCATGTTCATGCGAGGGTCTCCTGCGCTGCGGCATCGCGGCGAAGCTGGTCGAAGTAGTGGCTCATTTCGGCTTCCGCCGCGTCGGGGTCGCGCTCGCGCATGTGCGCCAGGATCTTCCGGCGCACCGGCACGAGCTCAGGACGGGCCCGAAGTGTGGAATCGGTCTGCAGCACATGCCGCAGCAGCGTCGTGAGCGTCTCCGCCACGACCACCAGCACGTCGTTGTGCGCGGCCTTGGTAACCAAGCGGAAGAACTCGATGCTGGCCTCGGCGCGATGCGCTGCATCCTGATAGTTTTCGATCTCGGCGATGTTGCTCTCGATGGCGTCGAAGTCCTCCGTCGCGCCGTTCTGGCATGCCAGGCGCAGCAGCATGCAATTGATCAGCCGCCGCGCCTGGTCGAGGTGGAGCGAATCGAGCTGTCCGCTCGCGGCCAACTCACGCAGCGACTGCGCCAGCATCATGTAGGCGCCCTTGTAGAACACCAGCGAGGCTTCCTGCCGGCCGTGGTCGAACTTCGCCACCTGGCCGAGGAAGAGCGCGTGGTCGCCGGCGAGGTGCTCGGCGAACTTGTCGCATTCGAAGGTGGCCACGCTGCCGGCGATCACCGGCAGCCCGCGGTGGCCCGACGTCCATGCCACGCCATCGAACTTGTCGACGACGGCACCACTGGCGAAGCGCGCCGACAGCTCCTTCTGGTCCTCCGCCAGCACATTGATCGCGAAGGCACCGCTCTGACGGAAGTCCTCCAGGCTCTTGCTGGCCAGTCGCAGGCCCCAGGACACCAGCGGCGGCTCCAGCGACACCGAGCTGAAAGAGTTGCAGGTGAGTCCGATCGGTTTTCCATCGGAGCCAGTGGTGGTGATGATGGCGACGCCAGTCGGGAAGCTGCCGAGCGCGCTGCGGAAGGCCCGCACGTCGAAGGCGTTCTGCGTGTCGGCGGACGCGAGGTTCGGGTTCGTCACGGGTTTGTTCCAGAAGTTGAATGGTTAGACCATTATAGATATACTGGCCTACCATTTCAACCAAGGGGACCCACCCAATGACTCGTCGAGTTGCCATCATTGGCACCAGCGCGATCCCGGTCGGCCGCCACCAGACCAAGGCGGAAGAGCCGCTGCAGGTGCTGGAGCAGGAGATCATGACCAAGCTGGTGGTCGAGGCAGTCGCGGACGCCGGCGTCGAGAAGAAGGACATCGGCAGTCTGGTGCTGACGCTGCCCAGGCCCTACACGCTGCAGAAGTACTTCTCCACTTTCCTGGTCAGCCATCTACGTCTGCAATGCACCGGCAGCGTGCTGGAGGTGATGGGCAACGGCATGACTGGCGCTGTCTGCTTCGACCGGGCCTGCGACGAGATCCTGCTCGGCCGCACCGAGGTCGCGCTCGCGCTGGGCATCAACATGGAGGCGGCCACGCCGGCCTCCGAGCACGCGATGAGCAGCATGCGCACCACGGGCGACGTGGACTTCCATGCCTCGGGCGGCTTCATCCCCATCAGCTGGTACGCCATGGATGCCATGCGCTACATGCACGAATACGGCGCCACGCGCGAGCAGCTGGGTGCGGTCGCTGTCAAGAACCGCTGGCATGCCTCGATGAACCCGCTGGCGCAGTACCGCAAGCCGATCACCCTGCCGGAGGTGCTGGAGCAGCGACCGATCGTGGAGCCGCTGGGCCTCTATGACGTGCCGGGCCGCAGCGACGGCGCGGCCTGCCTCGTGCTGGCGTCCGAGGAGGTCGCGAAGTCGCTCGGCCGCCCCTATGCGCTGGTGCGCGGGCGCGGCTTCTGCCATGACGGGTCGCACCAGATCAACGAGGTGCCGAACGACATGACCGAGCTGATCGCCGCAAAGCAGGCGGCCGCCACGGCGTACGCGCAGGCAGGGCTCGCCGCGAAGGACATCAACGTGGCCGAGTTCTATGCGCCCTGCACCATCGTCGAGGTGCTGGTGAGCGAGGCGGTGGGCTTCTTCGGGCGCGGGGAAGGCGCACCTGCCGCCGCCGACGGCCGCACAAAGCTCGGCGGGCAGATTCCGATCTCGACCTCTGGCGGCCTGACCTCGCGCGGCCATCCGGCGTACGTCACATCCCTCTACAACTACTGCGAGATGGCCGACCAGCTGCGTGGCCGCGCCGGCGAACGCCAGGTCGCGGGTGCACGCCTGGGCCTGACTACCGGCGAACTCGGCAACTACAACGCCGCCCTTGTCCACGTGATGGAGGCCCAACGATGACGCTCGAGATGATTCCCGTGGGACGTACGCGCGCCTACCCGCCGCGCGTGTCGGCCTTCACGCAGACCTTCTGGGAAGGCCTTCGCGACGGCCGCTGGCAAAGCACCTGCTGCGAGGCCTGCGGCAAGTTCACCTTCCCGCCCAAGCCGGTATGCCCGTATTGCTGGTCGCCGCGGATGCAGTGGAAAGAGCTGGGACAGCGCGGCACGCTCTATTCATGGACACGCATCCATGCCGCACCCAAGGTGTTCGTGGACGAAGCGCCCTATGCCGTGTGCGTGGTCGACCTCGACATTGGCCTGCGAATCGCCACCCGTCTCGTCGAGCGGGATGGCAAGCCGTTCGAGTGCGGCATACCGGTCGAACTCGTCGTCCTTCAGTACGAGGACGGGCCGCTGCTCGCCTCGCGTCCGCTCTAGTAAAGGATTCACCCCTTGTTCTACGAATTCCGCACCTATACCTGTGCTCCGGGCAAGTTGCCCGCAGTCCTCAAGCGCTTCGAGACGACCACCCTCGGACTCTTCGAGAAATACAGCATCCGCCGCGTGACGCCGGTCTTCACCGTGGCCGTCGGCGAAGACAACATGCAGGTCAAGTACATGCTCCAGTGGGAATCGCACGAGGAACGCGACCGCGCATGGGCGGCTTTCCGTGCCGATCCCGCTTGGCAAAAGGCCCTGGCCGAGTCTGACAAGGACGGCCCGGCGGTCGTCAGGATCGCCAATGAACTGCTCGCGGCGGCGTTTCCGCTGGCCGGTTGAACGGGGCGAGGGGCTAGAATCCGCGCCGTGAGCCACGCCGACCTCCGCACGAAAGAAGCCTTCGAATCCTCCCTTGGATTCGAGCCCATCGCACCCTCGCGCGCGTTCGAAGAGATCGCGGCGCAGATCCGCGACCTGGTGGCCACCGGCCGGCTCAAGCCCGGCGACCGCCTCCCCGCCGAACGCGATCTCTCCGCAAAATTCAAGGTCAGCCGCAACACGCTTCGCGAGGCGCTGCGTGCCCTCGAACTGAGCGGAATGATCGAGCTGCGCAAGGGCGCCGCCGGCGGCGCCTTCGTGCTTCCGGGCAACTCCGGCGTGGTCGTCAACGGCCTGCGGGACCTCTATCACCTCGGCGCCATCAAGCCCGCGCATCTCACCGAGGCGCGCGTCTGGCTGAGCGAGATCGTGGTGCGGGTGGCCTGCGAGCGCCTGACCGAAGACGATCTGAAGGCGCTCGAACTCAACGTGGCACAGGCCACCAAGGCCGACAAGGCCGGCAACTTCGAGGAGCGCGCGGACTTGCATCGCGAGTTCCACAACCTGTTGGCCGCAGCCACCCGCAACCCCATCATCGAGATCACGATGGAAGGTGTGATGGAAGTGATGCGCGAGTTCGTCAAGGCCATCGGCCCGAGCGACAACCCCTACACCCTGCCCTCGCGCCGCCGGCTGCTCAAGCACCTGCGTGCACGTGACGCCGATGCAGCGGTCGCCGAGATGAACAAGTTCCTGGAACGCCTGCAAGCGAACTACATGGAACTCTGGAACTCGCGCAAGCAGTGAGTCATGCGGCAGCGGTCGCCGCGAATCGTCCTGCCCGCCTCCCCGACGTCACTGCCCAGCAGATGTGATGGCCGTTGCCGGCCAGAAGCGCGCCGCCCTGCCCTGCGGCGCCCGCCGCGTAGAGCCTGGGAATCATGCTGTCATCCGCACGCAGCACCTGGTGCGAGCCGTTGACCGCCAGTCCGCCATCGGTGATGACGATCCTTGCCTCCAATGGGCCGAGCGCATGCAGCGGCGATTGCCATTGGCGACTCCTCAAGGTGCTTTCGAGCGCATCGGCCGGCAGTCCCATCGCACGAGCCAGCGCCGCTGCAGTGGTGCCAGTGCGATACAGGTCCTTGCGATGCCGCCGGTAGTCCGGCAGGTAGGCGAAGGCGACACCCGGAGCGGTCGAGACATGGTGCGGCGGCGCCGAGAACCTGCGCGCGAGCGCATCGTCGAACACCAGCCAAGCCTGCCCGCCCGGCTGCGCGGCGATCGCGAGACCGGGTGCCAGCTGTTCGTCGGCGAAGCACTCGCCGTCGCGGTTGACCAGCACGGCGCCGCTGCGCACCAGGCTTGCTTCCGGCCCCAGCGAGGCGGTCATGAAGGACATCACGAAGGGACGAAAGAGCGCGGCCGGCAGTGCCGCGAGCGCCAGCGCCATGAGCTTGCCGAGCGCCCATGAAGGCGGCAGCCGCTGTACCAGGCTCGGTCTCGCCGGCGCGCCGAAGCGCAGGCCGGGGCCGAAGACCACCTCGCCGTTGACGATGCGCGCGCCGATCGCTTCGGCCAGCCGGTGGCCGTCGCCGGTCGCCGTCGGGTTGACGCCCGGGACGTGCGCTAGCTCCGGCCGAAAACGTGCCTTCAGCGCAGCTCCGTTGCTGTAGTCGCCGGAGCAGAGGATCACGCCGCGCCGCGCGGTGATCTCCACACGCCGCCCGTCGATGAGCGCTTCGACGCCCCCTACACCGCCGTCATCCGCGCGCAGCAGTTCGGTCGCCCGGGCACCGCACAACACCCGCGCGCCGCGGCGCTTCGCCTCCCTCGACAGGTAGTAGGGATAGGCTCGCGAGTTCGGCAGCACGTTGTGCATGCGAGGATGGCGGTGCGGGGGATCGGCAGTGGGCCCGTAGAAGCTCAGCCCCAGCGACATCAGCCAGTGCAGCGTGTCGGCCGCGTTGTCCACCAGCAGGCGCCGGAACGCGCGGTTCTCCTGCGACGCGAACGGGCCCATGAAATGGTCCATGTCCTCGAAGTGCTCGTCGGGCGAATCGACGATGCCGGCGCGCTGCTGCAGGCGCGAGCCCGCAGCATTGATGGAGCCGACGGACAGCCGGCTGCTGCCGCCCGGGACCGGGTTCTTCTCCAGCACCAGCACGCTGGCGCCTGCGGCAGCCGCCTCGATGGCGGCAGCGAGCCCGGAAGCGCCGCCGCCGACCACCACCACGTCGGCCGCGTCCACGCCATCCCACTGGCGAGAGGACGTCCCGCTCACACGATCTTCACTTCCTGCACGAGATACACGGCCACGGACTCAAGCAGCGGGTCCTCGAAGACCAGCCCGCGGCCGGCGGGCGATTCCAGCGCCGCGCGCGCCGAAGCGGCATCGTCGAACCACAGCTCGCCCACCGCCTCGGCGCCTGATGGGTCGCCCGACGGCACGCCGGCCGCCACGGGATGCGCACGATCCACTACGAAGTTCTCCACGAAGCGGCGGGCACCGGGCAGCTCGCACGCAGCGTCACGGTGCGCTGCCAGCCAGCGCTCGCGCAGACCGCCCGGCGTGGCGTCGGCGCGGCAGGTCGACACCCACATCAGCTTGGCCGGCGTCGCCGATCCCGGCATCAACTCATCGGCCTCGATCACGAGGATGGTGATCCCGCCATGAAATTTGGGAATGTCGAGCTTGCAGGCCGCGTACTGGGGCGACGCATCGGACACTTCCATCGCAGCGATGCTCGGAAAGGACAGCTGCGCGATGCCGTCGATCGCCTGCAGCGGCGAGCCCGGCGCTTCATACAGTCGCTCGCGGATATGGTTCTGCCGGTAGGTGCCCAGGCCAGGCAGACGGGCCGCCAGCGGTCCGTGCACGTCGAGCCAGTGGCTCTTGAACTGCGCCCGCGTCACATCCGCACGCCGGCTGAACAGCGCGCATCGGTAGATCGTCACTTGAGTTCCTTGCCGGCATGCTCCCCCTCGAGGAAGCGGTTGGGCTTGAGGAAGAAGGACAGCACCAGCGCGCCGCCGGGCGATCGGGCCAGGTGCCGGTTGCCCTTCGGGCGCCAGACGAAGTCGCCCTCGCGCACCTCGCCTTCGTCGTCGACGATGCTGCCCTCGAGCACGTAGGTCTGCTCGACCTCCACGTGCTCGTGCAGCGGCAATTGCGTGCCCGGCTGCCAGCGGAACAGCGCTGTCAGCAGCCCGCTGGCGTCGTCCTGCATCAGCACCTTCATCTCGATGCCGGGCGTGGGCGTTGGCTTCCAGGGCAGGCTCGCCACGTCCACGTAGCGGGATGCGTCCGCCTCCAGCCCTTCGTGCCCGGGATGGAAGGGCGTGAAGGTCGTCATCGCCCCGTCAGAACTGGTAGCCGTACTTGGCGGCGGCTTCCTTGAAGCCGAAAACGCGCGCGGCGTTCTCACCCAGCACCTTGCGGCGCGACACCTCGCTCATATGGCCCATCTGGCGCTCGATGGCCTGGGCCGAGTGCGGCCAGGTGCCCTCGTGGTGCGGGTAGTCGTTGGCCCACATGAAGTTGTCCTGCAGCCCATGTTCCTCCATCAGGCCGAGGCCGGCGCGGTCCTCCCCGAAAGTCGCGAAGCCGCGCGCCTTGAAGTAGTCCGAGGGCAGCATTTTCAGCTTGGGCCGTACCCAGAAGTGGTGCTTCAGGTAAGCCTCGTCCATTGCGTCCAGCATCCATGGCACCCAGCCGATGCCGGCCTCGACACTGCCGAAGCGCAGGTCTGGGAAGCGCTCGGCCACGCCCGAGGCGCAGATGTTCACCAGCGGCTCAAGAGTTGGCGACAGCGAGTGCACCACGTAGTTCACCACCGCGCCGCCATTGCCGCGCGTCGTGCGCGGGTCCTTGCCGGTGGAGACGTGGAACGTCGCCGGCACGCCCGCCTCGACGAAGCGCGCCCACATCGGGTCGAACTCCACCTTGTTGTAGTTGAGCTCGTTGGTCTTGGGCGGGCCGAACAGCGGCTTGCATGGCAGCGTGAAGTGACGGAAGCCCAGCTTCAGGCAGCGGTCGATCTCCTTGAGCGTCGCTTCGATGTTGCCGGTGGCCAGCGCCGCGGCCGGCGACAGGCGCTCGACGTGGGGGCCGAAGTTCTCCCAGGCCCAGGTGTTGTAGACCTCGCACTGCGCGTGGGCAAAGTCGGGATCGAACGTGTACCACATGCCCAGGCCCTTGCCGGGGAAGATGATCTCGCCATCGATGCCGTCGAGTTCCAGGTCGTTCAGCCGCTGCTCCACGCTGGGGCCGCGCTCGGAAGCGGTCGCGCCAGCCTTGGAGCGGGCCAGGTCCTCGCCCTCGAGCTTGGCAAGGATGAGGCGGTCAGGCTGCTCCGACGCTTCCATCTTGCGCCACTGCACGCCCTTCTCGTCGATCCACACCTTGGGCAGGCGGTCGCGGTACTTGGCGTCGATGCGCTCGGCCCACAGGTTGCCGGGCTCGTTGGCATGCGTGTCCGCCGAGATCATCAGGTACTTGTTGGCGGCTCCGGGCTGCGGCGACTTCTCCCAACCGGCAGWGCCGGGGGTGTTCAGGCGCCATTGGTTGGCTTCGTTGACGACGATCTCGGTCATGACAGGGGTCCTCGGTGGGAATGCGTGGAAGGTTGAACCACTATATGTGAATGGTTTGACCATTCTAAACAGCGAAGAGCACCTGTCAAGCCCCTGGGCCGGGACGAGCCCTCGCTCGGGGCGGGGGATCAGTGGGAAATCAGCGAGAAGTCTTGCGGGCGGGCGCGGGCACCGACGCGGGCACGGCATCCATGCCTTCCTGCACGATCGTCAGGTACTCGTCCATTCCTTTGGCCGCGGCCTTCGCATCGCGCGCTCGCAAGGCCTTCAGGATGCGCCGACGCACCGGCACCAACTCGGGGCGCGCCTTGCGGCCGGTCTGGTCGATCACGTAGCGGATGATGTCCGACAGCGAATCGACCAGCATCGCCAGCACTTCGTTGCGCGTGGCCCGGGCGATCAGACCGAAGAAGCGCACGCCCGCGTCGGCGCGCTTGGGTAAATCTTCGCTCTTCTCGATCTCCATCATGTTCTGCTCGATGGCGGCAAAATCCTCCTCCGTCGCGCGCTCGCAGGCCAGCTGGATCACCATGCCGTTGATGAGCCGCCGCGCCTCGACCAGACCGGCCAGCGACACACGGCCCAGGAACATCAGATCCTGCAGCGACTGCGTGAGCAACGCCGGGTTGCCGTCGCGGATAAAGGCGCCGCCTTTCACGCCCTTCTGCAGGGATACGACGCCGGAGATCTCCAGGGTGCGCAGCGCCTCGCGCACCGCGGGCCGGCTGACCTGGAACTCCACCGCCAGGTCGCGTTCGGCCGGCAGCTTGTCACCGGGCTTGAGCATGCCGGAGGCTAGGCGCTTTCGGATCTGCTCGCAGATCTCCTCGAAGACGCGACGCGTCTTCACCTCCTGGAAGGACAGCTGCGGAATGGGTTGCATCACTTGGGTCGTCAAAGTTGTGTTGACCGAGGATAGCCCAAGGGCACCAAGGGTCTGACAGCTCAATTTCGTAGACTTGCAATGGACTGACCATTACACTTCATCCATGGCCAACCCTCCCACGATCCACCATCTTCCCGCCGGCCGCGTGCTGGTCTTCGATTCCGCGACCTATGTCGAGAGCCATGTGGCCCACGCGCCCGATACCGTCGGCGACGTGGTCGTCAACGCCTCATACAGCGGCGTGCTTTGCGCCCGCATGGTGATGCTGGCGAGGCCGCAGGCCGTCATCGGGCTGGACTGTGCGATCGGCAAGGATGGCGCGGGCATCGCGGGCCTGTGGTACTACGAGGCACTGGGCGTGCCGGCCGCCGCAGCCGACGTGATGACCGCCGAGATGGGCAACGGCGCCGATCTGTACGACCACGGCATCGTCAGCCGTGTGAACGACGCAGCGCAGGCGCTGGGCATCACGCCAGGCATGACGGTACGCGATGCCGCGCGCTGCATGCTGACGGGCGAGAATAAGCCCGCGACCTTCGATCCCGCGCGCCGACTCGTGGTGCACACGGCCGATAGCGGCCGCAGCATCGTGTGCACCGATTCCATCGCCTACGCCCGGCCCGAGGACCGCGAGCGCAATGTCCTGTGCACCGCCGGCCACACCGGGCGCAGCGTGGTCGGCTACTTCCGCGACTTCCGCCCCTGGGCCTTCATCTGCTCCGACGGCGGCGGCGGCAAGAACGGTAGCGGCCTGAGCGCGCTCGAGGCCGTAGAGCCCGACGGCATTGCCGGTGCCAGCGTGAGTGCGCTCACCGCACGCATGGGCGATGGCCAGAGTACCTACTTCGACGGCGTGATCAGCGCCGCCAACCGCATCGCCCGCGACAAGGGCGTGCGCGTCGGGCAATCCGCCCGCGAGGCCGCCCTGCTGCTTTTGGCCTGAACATCTCGAAACCCTGGAGAAACTGGATGAAGACCGAATCCCCTTCCGGCCCCTTGCGCGGCCTGCGCGTTGTCGAGTTCGCCGGCATCGGCCCCGGTCCGTTCGCTTGCATGCTGCTGTCCGACATGGGCGCGGATGTCGTCACCATCGACCGGCCCGGCAAGAAGCTGGGCGAGCCGCACAACATCACCGGCCGGGGCCGCAGCGTGGTGCTGGCCGACCTGAAGGACGCCGCCGCGCGCGAGCAGGTGTTCAAGCTGCTGGAGAAGGCCGACGTGTTGATCGAAGGCTACCGCC
The DNA here is from genome assembly GCF_056397405.1 of Variovorax sp. 05N34. Taxonomy (NCBI): domain Bacteria; kingdom Pseudomonadati; phylum Pseudomonadota; class Betaproteobacteria; order Burkholderiales; family Comamonadaceae; genus Variovorax; species Variovorax sp. 05N34. Next base: position 823,998 of record NZ_JBFTNI010000002.1, on the reverse strand, counting down.
CCGGCGTGATGGAGCGCCTCGGATTCGGCCCCGACACGGTGCTCACGCGCAACCCGCGCATCGTCTACGGCCGCATGACGGGCTGGGGCCAGGAGGGACCGCTCGCGCAATCTGCCGGCCATGACCTCAACTACATCGCGATCAGCGGCGCGCTCCATGCGATCGGGCCGAAGGACGGCGCGCCCGTGCCGCCGCTGAACCTGATCGGCGACTACGGCGGCGGCAGCCTTTACCTCATCGTCGGCGTCCTGGCGGCGCTGCGCGAGGCGGGCCTTTCCGGTCGCGGCCAGGTGGTGGACGCAGCCATGAGCGACGGCGCCGCCTCACTGATGACCAATTTCGTGAGCCAGCAGATGCGCGGCGTGTTCGGCGAAACGCGCGGCAGCAATCTGCTCGACGGCGGTGCGCCCTACTACCGCGTGTATGAGACCGCGGACGGGGAGCATGTCACGCTCGGTGCGATCGAGCCGCAGTTCTTCTCGGAGTTCTGCGAGCGTGTCGGACTTCCGGCCGAGCTGCACCGCGCGCAGAACGATCGCGCGCAATGGCCCCGGCTGCACGATGAGTTCGCCCGCGTCTTCAAGCAGAAGACGCAGCAGGAATGGACGGCCGCACTGGAAGGCACCGACGTGTGCTTCGCCCCCGTGCTGCCCCTGTCGCGGGCACAGGTGCATCCGCACAACCGAGCGCGCAACACGTTCGTAGAGGTGGAAGGCGTCCGCCAGCCGGCGCCCGCCCCGCGCTTCTCCCGCACGCCTTCGCAGATTCAGGGACCGGCGCCGAAACAGCCAACGCCTGCAGCCGACGTGCTCGAGCGTTGGCAATGAGCGCTGCACCCGGCGCGCGAGTCCGCCTGCTCGCGGCGGCAGCCTTCTTCAGCGCCGCGGCGCTTCGGGTGTGCGATTCGCCGCTGCCGCGCTTCGCTCTCGAATTTCACCGCGGCGCGGGCGATGCAGTCCGCCTCATCGTCGCCTTTGCAGTCGCCTATGGACTGATGCAGCTGTTGTCCGCTCGCGGACCGCTTCGGCAAGCAGCGCTTGATGACGTTTGCGCTCGTCGGCTGCGGCCTCACTTCGGCAGCCGCGGCACGCGCGGACTTCTTCGACGCGCTGCTGGCCTGGCGCGCACTGTGGGGCATGGCGGCGGCTGGCATCGACCGAGCCGCCGAAGACCACCACACCGAGCGATTGGCTCCAAGCGTATGCCGCCCCGCTGCTGCTGCCTGCGGCCGCCCTGTCCGTTGTGGGCGCAGGCTTCGCCCCGCTGCTCCGGCGGCGGGTCAGCGTCGCCGGATAGCGAAGGCACCGCCCGCCGCCAGCAGCACCGAGACCGCCCAGAACACCGCGATCATCCCGACGGCCGAGCCCAGCGCGCCGAACAGCATTGGCAGGAAGGTCTGGCTCGCGCTGGTGATGGTGGAACGCACGCCGACCGCCTCGCCAATGCGGTCCTCGGGCGAATGCCTGTGAACGAGTGCCATCGAGACGGGTTGCCCGCAACCCAGGCTCATCCCGAGCAGGAAGGACGCGACCATCAGCGGCCCGAAGTCGCTCAGGAGCGGGAAGGCCAGGTACCCCAGCGCCGTGACGAACAAGGCGCCACCCATCGTGCCCCATTCGCCCGCGCCGCGCGAGATGCGCGGCAGCAGCAGTCGGATCGCAAAGGTCCCGACGCCGAAGAGGCCCATCAGCGCGCCGGTGCTGGTCGCGCTCAAGCCGGCCCGCACGCCCTGCAGCGGTGCCAGAAAAGTGAACAGGTCCCAGCCCATCGAAAGCAGCCCACTGACAAAGAACACCGCGCGCAGCGGTCCTTGGGTCAGCAAGTCGCCGACGCGCGGCCGCGCCTGAGCGCCCTCCCCCGACGGCGGCAGACGATATCGGGAGGCCGCGCGGCGCAACAGCGCCAAGCTCGCGAGCGCGAAGGCGCACAAGGCCAGAAAGGACCAGCGATGCCCGGAATGATCGATGACCACACCCGCCAGCATCGGCCCCGTGAGCCCCGACAGCGAGAACACGACGGCCATCACGGAGAAGGCATCCGTGCGGCGCTGCGGTGCGCTGGCGCGGCCGATCGCCAGGTTGATTGCGACATGCGCCGACATGTAGCCCGTACCGGTCAGCACGCTCGCGGCATAGAGCGAGGGCATCGAGGGCCATGCGGCGACCAGCAGGCCGGCCACCAGCAGCAGCGCCAGGCCGCCGGCCGCGAAGGGCGCGTAGCCGATGCGGTCCGACCAGCGTCCGATCTTCACCGCGGCCAGCATCGGAACGATCATCACGAGCCCCAGCAGGGTGCCGATCGCCAGCGGCGATGCATGCAGCGCGACTGCGTGCAGCGTGATCGTGAAGCGGTTGCCGGCGAACGCCGCGTGCCCGACCCCGAGCGCGACGATCAGCCCGAGCGGCAGGCCGGCCGAACCTAGGCCACGCAGCGCCACTGCATCAGCGTGTACGACGGCTCGGCCTGCGGGTGGTGCTCGAAGACCCCCTCAACCTCGGCGCCAATCACCACCTGCCGCATCGGATCGCCGAGCAGGTTCCCGAGCATGCGCACGCCGCCGGCCTGCTGCAGCTCCACCAGCACCACGAGGTACGGTCCTGCGCCCTTCAGGCAGGGATGCACTGGGTGCCACACGCGCTCCCAGCTGTAGATGCGGCCGCGCGGCGCGACCTCGACCCAGTCCGGGTCGAAGCGATGGCAGTGGTGGCAGATCCATTCCGGTCCGAACTGCCACGTGCCGCAACCGCCGCAGCGCTGCACTCGCAGGCGGTTCTCGCTCAAGCCGCTCCAGTAGGGCCTGGAGAGGCCGTCCGGCTCGGGGACCGGAATAGGCAAGCCGGGTGGCAGATAGGTATGAGCGCTCACAGTGCAGCCTCCGATCCGAGCATGAGATTGCTGACGGGCGTGACCATCGGCCCGCCGATGACCAGCGCCACGTCGTTGCGCGGCGCCTGCGCGGTGGAGGTGCCGCGCACCTGCCGCACCGCTTCGAGCACCAGCTCGAAGCCATGCATGTAGCACTCGGCCAGATTGCCACCGCTGGTGTTGAGCGGCAGCTTGCCGCTGGGTGCCAGCAGGTTCTCGAGCCGTAGGAATTCGTTGGCCTCGTCCGGATGGAAGAAGCCGTGCTCGGCCAGCGCCATCAGCACGCCGCCGGTGAAGTTCTCGTAGCTCTGCACCACGCCCACGTCCTTCGGTGTGACACCGGCCATGCGGTAGAGATTCGGCGCGACGGTGGCGAAGCTGGAGCTCGCGTAGTTAGGCGTGTTGTGGGGCACCGCGCCCACGCGCTCGTCCGACCCGGTGGCCGCGCCGAGGACGTACACCGGCCTGTTGGGAAAGTCCTTCGCCCGCTCCGCCGGCACCATGATCACCGCGGCCGCCCCATCGTTCTCCATGCAGCAATCGAACAGATGGAAGGGCTCGACGATCCAGCGCGAATCGTCGTACTGCGCCTCGGTCAACGGCTTGCCGTGCATCACCGCTCGCGGGTTGCGCTGGGCATGCGCATAGGACGCCATGGCGATCGCGCGCAGCGCCTCCTGCTTCACCCCGTGATCGTGCATGAATCGGCGCGCCTTCATAGCGAACTTCTGAGCGGGCGACAGCACGCCGTAGGGCGCCTGCCAGGCCATGTCGCCGGAAATCGTCGGCCCGGTGGGCGCCTGCCCGAAGCGGCCGAACTGCCCCTGTGCCAGCGCACGGAACGCGACGACGCAGTCCGACAGGCCGCCCGCGACTGCGGCCGCGCCATTGGCCACTGCCGCGCAATTGCCGCCGCCCCCGCCCCCCCACTGCATGGTGGTGGAGCGCAGTTGCCGCAGCCCGAGCGCGGCAGCCAGGCGCGAGGGATCGTTGCGATCGTTGCTGTACGAGGCGAAGCCATCGATCTCGCGCGGGTCGATCCCGGCATCGCGGCAGGCACCGAGGATCGCCTTGAGCGCCAGCTTGAACTCGGAATCGGGCGACTGGCCATGACGGTAGTAGGTCGTCTCGCCGATGCCGACGATGGCGACGCGACCGCGCAATGTTCGGTTGTTCATGCTCAAAACATCTAACTGTTGAATGGTTGGACCAATGCTATCACAGTGCCTATACTTCGTTCCTCAATCCATGTTTCACGAAGGAGCCGTCAAGCCATGCCGACCCAGAGATCCGTACTCGTCACCGGCGGCGCAGCCGGCATCGGCCTGGCCATCGCTCGCGGCTTCGTCGGGCTGGGGCACCGCGTGCTGTCGGCGGATGTGAGCGAAAGCGTTCAAGCCGCGGCGGACCGGCTGTCCACACCGCACGCACCGGTGCATGCGCAAGTGGCCGACATCGGGAACGAAACGCAGGTGCTGGGTGTCGCGGCACGCATGAAGGAACTGTTCGGCGGCGGCGACATCCTGGTCAACTGCGCCGGCGTCTCCAGCAAGCGCAACGGCCAGCCCGTTCCACCCACCGAGGTAACGACCGCAGACTGGGAGCGCGTGCTGCGAGTCAATCTCACCGCGCCATTCATTCTTTCGCGCGAGTTGATCCCGGGCATGCGCCAGCGGGGCTTCGGCCGCATCATCAACATCGCCTCGCGCGCCGGACGCACTTTCGTGGCACCGGCCGGCGTCGACTATGCCGCCTCCAAGGCGGCCCTGATCGGACTCACGCGGCACCTGGCGGGCAGCTATGCGCCAGATGGCATCACCGTCAACTGCGTCGCGCCGGGCCGGATCGAGACTGCACTGTCCTCGCTTTCCAGTCCGGAAGTCATCACTGCGGCGACCCGCGCGATTCCGATGGGGCGGCTGGGGCACACGGACGAAGTGGCGGCTGCCGTTCTCTTCCTTGCGAGCGAACAGGCGTCCTACGTCACCGGCACGTGCGTGGACGTGAACGGTGGCGTGTTCATGGGCTGAGACAGCCCATGAGCGACCTCACGATGGCGTCAATACCTGCCCACCACACACCGAGATGCACTGCCCCGTCACATAGCCCGACAACGGCGTGACCAGGAACTCCAGCACGTTCGCGCAGTCCTCGACTTCGCCGAAGCGGCGCAGCGGGATGCGCTTGAGTTCCTTCTCGTTCTGCATGCCACGCTCGGCCGCCTGCTTGCGAATGCGCTCGGTCATCATCGAACCGGGCGCGATGCAGTTGACGCGAATGCCCTCTGGACCGAGCTCGTGGGCGAGATATCGCGTGAGAGTAAGCAGCGCTCCCTTCGCGATGGCATAGGGCGCGAGGCGCCCGGCGGCGCGCGACGGGTCGAGCGCGGCCAGGGTGGCGATATTCACGATCACGCCGGCACCCTGCGCGCGCATCGCGGGCAATACCTCCTGGCTGCAGAAGAGAGCGCTGCGGTAGTTCACGTCCAGCATCGCATCGCTGTCCTCGTCCGGCATCTGCGAGGCCAGGCTGCGCTCGACCGGCGTGAAGGCCCCACCGGCGTTGTTGACCAGGATGTCGATGCGGCCGAACTCCGCCATCGTTCTTTCCACGAGGGCGCGCGCGCCCTCGCGCCGACGCAGGTCGCCCTGCACGCCGATGCTGCGGCGGCCCAGGGCGCGGATCTCTTCGGGTACACCCGATGCCGTGAGCCCCTCGCCGAACTCCCGCGCGGACTCAAGGTCGATGTCGGCGACCACCACATCGGCGCCCAGTTGCGCGAGCCGCAACGCGTATGCGCGCCCGAGGCCGCGCGCGGCGCCGGTGACGATGGCCACCTGGCCTTGCAGCGTGGAAGTGATGGCGTTTCTCATTGATCGATCATATTATTGGTCCAACCATTAGGTCAATGTGCGGCAGACATGCTCGTTGCCGCTACGATCCGCCTCATGCCCAACTCCCTCGACCGCGACGACTTCGACGTTGTTCCCATCAATCCGCAGCGCATCTTCCAGGAGGTGGCCAACCAGTTGCGGCGCCTGATCTCGGAAGGGAAGCTGCGTCCCGGCGACAAGCTCCCACCGGAGCGCGAGCTGGCCAAGCGCTTCGGCGTCAGCCGAAATACCATGCGCGAGGCGCTGCGCGCGCTTGAACTCAGCGGCCTGATCGAGTTGCGACTGGGCGCAACCGGCGGTGCCTTCGTGCTGCCGGGCAGCTCGAACGCCGTCGTTGCGGGCATGCGCGATCTCTACTTCCTCGGCGCGATCACGCCGCAGCACCTGACCGAGGCGCGCATCGCGGTGAGCGCCGCGGTGATCCGCGTAGCCTGCGAGCGCATCACCGACGAGGAGATCGACGCACTGGAGGCCAACGTCGCGGCCGCCGCGCGCGCGAAGCAGGCCGGCGATTTCGAAGAGCGGACCCGGCACCACCAGGCCTTCCACGTGATGCTGGCACGGACCACGCATAACCCCGTCCTGATTGCGACGACCGAAGGGATCATGGAGATCACCCGCCAGTTTGTGAAGGCGATCGGCCCGACCGAGCAGCAGGACTACACGCATCCTTCGCGCAAGCGGCTGCTCAAGCACCTGCGCGCGCGAGACGCGGAGAAGGCGGTGTCCGAGATGAGTTCGGCGCTCACCAAACTGCACCGCGGCTACATGGTGAATGCCGACACGCCCGACGCTAACGCGCCAGCACTACGCCGGCCGCCTCGCGATCCCAGGCCTGCGAAAGCCCGGCCTCGAGCTCCTGGCGAAGCCTGAACTTTTCCACCTTCTGGCTCATGGTAGTCGGCAGCGCTTCTCGGAACTGGATGTAGCGAGGCACCATGAAGTAGGCCATGTTGCGCTGGCAATGCGCGACCAACTGCAGCTCGTCGAGCTGCGCGCCGGGCTTCGTGACGATCACTGCCGCCACCTCCTCGTCGTTGCTCGCCGTCGCCACCGGGAAGACCGCGGCGTCGGCCACGCCGGGATGCGTGGCGATGATCTGCTCGACCTCGAAGGCCGAGATGTTCTCGCCGCGACGACGGATGCAATCCTTCTTGCGGTCGACGAAGTAGAGGTAGCCGTCGGCGTCGCGCATGCCCCGGTCGCCGGTGTGGAACCACAGGTTGCGGCGTGACGCCAGTGTGGCCTCGGGCATCTTGTAATAGCCCATGGTGCCGCGCCAGGGTTCCTCGAAGCGCAGCACCATCTCGCCCGGCTCGCCCGTTGGCAGCTCGAAGTCGTCGTCGTCCACGATGCTGACCTGGACGCCGCGCCTCGGCCGTCCGATGGAGCCGAGCTTGTCGCGCGGGTCCCACTCGGTGAAGGACGTGACCATGCCGTAGTCCGACAGTCCGTAGTTGTTCATCGCCCGCAGGCCGAAGCGCTCCTCGAACTCGGCCGCGTACTTCGGCGTCGGTGCCATGCTGACCAGTCGCAGGCAGTTGTCGGCATCGGCGGGCGACGGGGGTTGGCTCCAGAGAAAACTGGACATCGCGCCGAGAAAGTTGGTGATTGTCGCCTTCGCTTCTCGGATCTCATCCCAGAACCTCGACACCGAGAAGCGCCGAGACATCACCACCGAAGCCCCGCAGACCAACGCGGCGCCCGTGGCTGCCAACAGCGCGTTGTTGTGAAAGAGCGGCAGACACACGTAGAAGATGTCTGATGCACGGTAGCCCTGCGCCTCGGCCGCACTGGTGCCATAGGTGAGCGCCGCGGCCTGAGACAGCATGCTCCCCTTGGACGGACCAGTGGTGCCAGAGGTGTAGGCGATCAGCACCAGGTCGCAGAAGCGCGGCTCGATGGCGGGAACGAAGGGCGTCCCGGGGGCGCGCTCGACCAGTGCATGGAAATCGGCGACCTCGAATGCGCCAGCCGATTCGATCGGAGTTTCGCCCTCCTCTCCCGTGCGCACCACGATCACGCGCTTGAGCTGCGGCAGTTCCGGAAGCACTTCATGCAGGCGCGAAGCGAGCGTCGCATCGACGAGCACTATTTCGCAGTCGGACTGGCCGAGGTAGTAGCGCAGCAGTTCGCCGCGCGCGGCCGTGTTGACCGGCACCGATACTGCGCCGATCTTGGCAATGGCGAGAAACACCGCCAGATGCTCGGCCGAGTTGCCCATGAGCAGGCCCGTGTGCCCGCCACGCCTCACGCCGAAGTCCTGCAACGCATGCGCGGCGCGGTCGGTCCAGGCGTCGATCTCGCCGTAAGTGAAGGTGCGGCCGGTGGCCGTCTCGGTCAGGAAGACCTTGTCGCGCGATCGTTGCGTGAATCTGGCGAGCATCTTCGGAAAGGTCAGCTCGCGCAGGGCGTAGGTGTCGGCGGTAACGGCGTTCGGCTCCATGCCAGGGGTCTTCGGACTCATTCGGGCGTGATGTTGTTGCGCTTGATGACAGCGACCCAGCGCTCGTTGTGGCGAGTCAGCAGGGCTCCGAACTCCTCGGGTGTGCTGCTGGTGGCAGTGACGCCGGCCTTCTCCATGGACTCGCGATAGTTGGCGTCGGCCACTGCGACCTTCATCGCCGCGGCGAGCTTGTCCACCACGGGCTTGGGCGTGCCAGCTGGTGCGACCAGGCCGAAGAAGATCTCGATCGTAAGGTCCGGTTGCCCGACCTCCGTCATCGTCGGGAACTGCGGCAGCGCCGGCTCGCGCTTGGGCGTGGTGACTGCGTAGCCCTTGAGCTTGCCTGCCTTCACTTGCGGCGTGGCGGCCGAGGTGGAGGTGAACATGAGGTCGACTTGCCCGCCGAGCTGCGCGTTGACGCCTTCGATCTCGCCTTTGTAGGGCACATGCAGCAGGTCGATCCCGGCGGACTGCTTGAGCATCTCAGCCAGCAAGTGCGGCGCGCTGCCATTGCCCGAGGAAGCGATGCTGATCTTGCCCGGCGAGGCCTTCGCGAGCTTGACCAGTTCACCGAAGTCCTTGGCGGGCAGGTCGGCCCGGGAGGTCAGCGTCCACGACGAGATCGCCGCCAGGCTCACCGGCGCGAAGGCCTTGCGCGGGTCGTAGGGCGGGTTCTTCGTGACGTGGGGCGTGACGCTCATGGGGCTGTTGCCGCCCCACCCCAGCGTGTAGCCATCGGGCTGGGAGCGCGCCACGACACCCATGCCGATCATGCCGCCCGCGCCTGCGCGGTTCTCCACAACGAAGGGCTGGCCGAGCTGCTTCGACAGCAGCGTCGCAATCATGCGGGCGGACAGGTCGGTGGCGCCGCCCGCAGAGAACGGCACGATGATCGTCACAGGCTTGGAAGGATAGGCGTCCGGGCCCTGTGCGAACGAAGTCGCGGCGGCCACGAGCATCGCGGCGGCGGCGAACAGGCGGGCGGTCTTCATAAGATATGTCTCCTGGGTTCTCTCTGGTGAAAAGCGCGAGTGTCCCTATAATATTCTAAATGGTCCAACCATTCAATGATTCTGACAATCCTGGCCTGTTGCAGGGTCTGCGGATCCTGGAACTGTGCGAGCCGGAGGCCGAGTACTGCGGCCTTCTGCTCGCCGGGCTCGGCGCACATGTCACCAAGGTCGAGCCCCTCGCCGGCGCGGCGTCGCGGCGCATGCCGCCACTCTCGCAGGACGGGCGCTCCCTCTTTTTCCAGGCCTACAACCGCGACAAGGACTCGGTGCTGCTGGACCTGCCGGTCGCGCCGGCACGCGCTTCTCTGCTTGCGCTTCTGGTAGAAGCCGACGTCTTTCTGTGCGGCGGCCTGGCGCAGGTGGAATTCGCCACCGGGCTCGCGCTGCCAGATCTCGCCCGTCACTTCCCCGGTCTGGTCACCGCGCGCATCACCCCGTTCGGCGACGACGGTCCATGGAAGGACTTCCGCGGCAGCGACCTGATCCACCTGGCCCTCGGCGGGGTCATGATGAACACGGGCTATGACCCCGATCCCAAGGGCGACTACGACTTGCCTCCGATCGCACCGCAGGCCTTCCACGCCAGCCACATCGCGTGCGAGCAGACGCTGATCGGCATTCTTGGTGCACTGATGCACCGCGAACGCACCGGAGAGGGCCAGGACGTGAGCTGTGCGATCCACACGGCGGTGTCCGTCTCGACCGAGATGGACCTGATGTCCTGGGTGATGCGCGCCGCCCACCAGCGGCGGCAGACCTGCCGCCACTCCGCCGAGTTGCCCAATATCACCACGTCGCTCGCGCAGACCAAGGACGGGCGCTGGAACCTCGGCTGGATGGTGACTGCTGCGGAAGAGAAGAAGCTTGTCGAGTTTCTATCGTCCCGCCGCATGGCCTACGACCTCACCGGCCCGGATCCGTTGCGTGACCCCAAGAAGCGCGACGTGCCAGGTGCCACGGCCTTCGATGAGCACAAGGCCCATGTCTTCGAGGTGGTGCAGCGCTTCGTGCGCAGCTTCCGGTTCCGCGACCTGCCCTGGCAAGAGGCGCAGGCGCACGGCCTCATGTGGGCGCCACTGCGCAAGCCGCACGAGAATCTCGAGGACCCGCACTGGGCTGCCCGTGGCACTTATGCGTGGATCGACGGGCTGCCCTATCCGCGCAGCAAATGGATCGGATCGACCACCTCATGGGTGGCCGATCGCGCCGCGCCGCGGCCCGGAGAGCGGCGGCCGCAGCAAGGCTCGACACCGCACAGCGAAGCGCCGGCCGCCCGCAAGGACAAGGTGCCTGACGCCATGAGCGCGCGTTCCCGGCGCGGCAGGCCCTTTGCTCTGCAGGGCATCCGCATCCTCGACTTCTCCTGGTTTCTTGCCTCCGCCGGCGGCACGCGCATGGTGACGGCGCTCGGCGCGGAATGCATCAAGGTCGAATGGAAGGACAACCTCGACAGCCGTCTGGGCGCAATGGCTCCGATCGGTGGTCGCGAAGCGCACCAGCATGCCACCGGCCCTTTGCAAGGGCTCGACGACCCAACCATGGGCGGGCACTACAACCACAAGAACGCCGGCAAGCGCGGCCTGTCGCTCAATATTCGCGACCCGCGCGGCCTCGAGATCGCGCGGAAGCTGGTAGCAATCAGCGACGTGGTGGCCGAGGGCTTCTCGCCCGGCGTCATGGACCGCTGGAGCCTGGGCTACGAAGCGATGAAGAGTATCCGATCGGACATCGTCTACGTGCAGCAGTCGGGGATGGGCGCACACGGGCGCTATGGCCGCATGCGCACCGTCGGCCCGATCGCCGCGGCATTCACGGGTATCAGCGAGATGTCCGGCCTGCCCGAGCCCGCGCCCCCGRCCGGTTGGGGGTATTCGTACCTCGACTGGATGGGCGCCTACGGCTTCGCGCAGGCCATCCTTGCAGGCCTGCTGCACCGCGAGCGAACCGGCCAGGGCCAATGGATCGATGCGTCGCAATGCGAGTCCGGGTTGATGCTCACAGGCGTGCAATGCCTGGAGTGGGCGCTGCAGCGCAAGCCCTTCACGCGCACCGGCAACCGATCGCCCTACGTGCCCGCGGCGCCCCATGGAGCCTATCGCTGCGCGGGCGAGGACCGCTGGATCGCGATCGCCTGCTTCGACGACCGGGACTGGCACGCCCTGGCGGGCGCCGCTGGCGAGCCCGAGGCCCTGCGCGATCCGCGCTTCGCCACCCTCGCCTCACGCATCGCGCAACAGGACGCGCTGGACGAAGCGGTGGAGAGCTGGACCCGCACGCAGGAGCGCTACGCCTGCATGGCGCTGCTGCAGTCGCATGGCATCGCGGCAGGCGTGTGCCAGACCGCGGAAGATCGGTGTGAATTCGACCCGCAGCTTGCGCAGCAGCGGTGGATGACCGAGGTGACGGCGCCGCGCATCGGCACATGGCCCATCACCGAACTGCCCGCGCGGCTGTCGAAGACGCCGAGCCATGTGGGCGGGTTGCCGCAGCGCGGCGCGCCCGTCTATGGCGAGGACAACGAGTACGTGCTGGGCGAACTGCTCGGCTACGCGGGATCGGAGATCCGCGCCTTCGAGCGCGACGGCGTGATCTGACCCGCGCGCCCGCCGCCTCAGTCGAGGTGGATGTCGGTGGACTGGATGAACCTCTTCCAGCGCGCGCTGTCGGCCTGAATGGTCTTCTGCAGATAGGCCGCGCTCGTGTCTTCGGCCGGGTCCACGCCGATGTCGCGCATGCGCTGGCGCACCGCGGGATCGGCCAGCATCTTCGCGATCTCCGCGTTCAGGCGCTTCACCGCTTCGGGCGGGGTACCGGCGGGCGCGCAGATGCTGTACCAGGTATCCACCACGAAGCCCTTCACGCCTTCCTCCTCCATCGTCGGCAGCTCGGGCGCGGCGCCCAGCCGCGTGCGGCCGGTGACGGCCAGTGCACGCAGCCTGCCGCTGCGCACCTGCGGCAGCACCGAGGTGTCGACGAACAGGAAGTCGATCTGGCCACCGAGAAGGTCCACGATGGCCGGACCGCTGCCCTTGTACGGCACGTGCACCACCGGCGCACCGGTGAGCTGGCGAAACATCTCGCCCGAGAGGTGCGGCGTGGAACCGTTGCCGGCCGAGCCGTAGTTCGCCTTGCCCGGATTGGCTTTGGCGTAGGCGATCAGGTCCTTCACCGAGCGCACCGGGCTGGACGCATTGACCACCAGCACGTTCGCATTGGTGAAGATCATCGACACCGGCGCGAAGTCCTTGAGCGGATCGAAAGGCAGCCTGGAGTACAGGTGCGGGTTGATGGCCATGGTGCTGTTGACGGCCATCAGCAGCGTGTAGCCGTCCGGCTGCGCCTTGGCCACGTAGGCCGCGCCAAGCGCGCCATTGGCGCCGCCCTTGTAGTCGACCACGATGTTTTCGCCGAGCCTCGGGCTGAGCGCCTCGCTGACGATGTTGCCGAAGGTGCTGCCCATGCCCCCCGGCGGATAGGGTACGACGAGCATGACCGGCTTGTCGGGATAGGCAGCCAGCGCGGGCCACGCGGCGCCTGCAGCCAACGCTGCGAACGTGCAGCGAAGGAATTGCTTTCGGTTCATGGTCGGATCCCCAACGCCTTGCGTTCCTGGAAGATGAAGTCGTCCTGGTTGCGCCGGCCGGTCTGCTGCGAGGCGGGCGGCGTCGGCAGGCCGGCGGGCACGGGCACGAACTGCTTCCAGTCCGCCACGAGCGTGCGTCGCGCGATCTTCCAGCGCCGGTCATCGCGCCGCTCGAAGCGATCGACATAGCGCGAGCAGGTCATGAGGTCCATGCCGCCGCCGTCCGCGCCTGCCTTGCCGCCGGCGAGTTGGTCAAGCGCCGCGCGCGCCTCGGCCGGGTAACGCTGGGTGGTTCGAACGTAGGTCTCCACCAGCGCGAGATCGGGGCCGGCGAACTCGATCAGGAGATTGCTCACTGCATGCATCGAGAAGGGGATGGCCGCGTGGCGGCTGCGGATCCATTCGACCAGCCCGTCAACCGGGCCATCGTAGGCGCCATGCATGTCGGTCGCATCGGGATGAAAGACGTCCCGAATGCCGCTGAAGTCCAGCCGGTCCACCGCGCGGCACCAGCGGTACATGCAGTCCTGGATCTGCATGCGGTCGGCGATTCGCTCGGGCGAGTAGTCGTCAAGGGTGTTGTTCATCATCACTCCGCCTCGATGCCCGCCTTGGCGATGACGCCGGTCCACAGCACATGATCGCGCTTCATCATGTCGCCGAAGCTCGCGGCATTGCCTGCGTTCGGGAACATGCCCAGGGCCTTGAGCMTGGCCTGCACCGCGGGCTCGGCGATCGACTTGTTCAGCGCGTCGTTGAGCTTCGCGACCACGGCGCTCGGCGTGCCCGCCGGCGCCGACAGTCCGAAGAAGGCGTTGACCGCAAAGTTGGGCAACGCCTCCGAGATTGCCGGCACCTCGGGCAGCAGCGGGCTGCGTTTCTCGCTCGACACCGCGAGCATGTGCACCCGGCCCGCGCTCACGAAGGCATTGATCGCGTCCGAGGGCGTGGTCAGCGCCACCTTCACATCCCCGGCGAGCACCGCATTGACGGCCTGTGCCGCGCCCTGGTAGGGCACGAAGACCATCTTCAGGCCGGCCGCCTGGTTGAAGGACTCGGTCGCCAGGTGCGCGAGCGAGCCACGCCCGGCCGACGAAAACTCGAGCTTGCCGGGATTGGCCCGTGCGTAGTCGATGAACTGCTGCATGTTGGTCGCCGGCACGACCGGATTGACCAGGAACACCATCGGCGTGGTCGCGATCAGTCCCACCGGCGCGAGGTCCTTCTGAGAATCGTAATTGGCCGTCTTCTGCAGCATCGGCGTGGTCACGGTCGAATTGCCCACCTGCAGCAGCGTGTAGCCATCGGGTGGCGCGTTCTTGACGAACACGGTGCCCATCGAACCGCTCGCGCCGAGGCGGTTCTCCACGATGATCGGCTGCCCCAGGCGACGCTGCATCGGCTCCTGCAGCGTGCGGATGAGCACGTCGCCGGTGCCACCCGCGGCGAAAGGCACGACGATCTTGATCGGCCGGCTCGGAAAGCTGTCGGCCTGCGCGCTACCCAGCGCCAGCGCGGAAAGCGCGAGCGCCGACAAGGCCAGCCATTGGCGTCGGAACATCATGGGTTGTCTCCTGGAATCGTGTATTGAAGAAATGCAGAGGCCGCGCGTCCTTCAGCCTGCCGGTTTGAACACCGGAAAGGCGCGCCGCGAGTCGGGATGGCTCCAGTCCACCTCTACCGCCTGGCCGATGGCCAAGTCGTCATAGCGCGCATGGATGCGGGCGAGCATGCGCGGGCCCTCTGCCAGGCGCACGAGCGCCATTGGGTAGGGCACCGCGTCGGCCAAATGCGGCGGCCCGACGCGGCTCAGCGTCAGCGCGAAGATCGTGCCGCGGCCGCCGGCCTCGCGCCACTCCACGCCGCCCTCGCTCCAGAGGCTCTGTGGGCGCGGGTAGAACTGGGCGCGGCCGTTGCCGCGGTCGAACTGCAGCATCAGGCGGCCATCGCGCAAGCCTTCGAAGAAGGAGGCGCCAACGTCGGGGGGAAGATCGATCGTCATGCTCATTGGCTTCTCTCCAGAAGCATCACCGTGCTGGTGCCCCAGGTGCGGGCGTACTGGATCACGCCGATGCCCGAGAGCATCGCGTTGCTGGCATCGCCCACCTGGCGCGCGCCGGCCTCGCCGAACATCTGACGCAGGCACTCGACGAGGTTGACGCCACCGCCGGCGAGGCCGGGCTGGCCGGCCGAGATCTGGCCACCGCCAGTGTTCAGCGGCAGCTCGCCGCGCCAGGTCATGTCGTGCGCCATGACGAAGGCACCACCCTCGCCCGGCCCGCAGAAGCCAGTTTGTTCCAGCTGCAGGATCAGCGCGATCAGGAAGTCGTCGTACCAATGCAGCATCTTCACGTCGCCGGGCTTCCAGCCCACGGCGCCGAAGGCGCGCGGAGCGACATCTGTGAAGCCGGTGCGCAGCATGTCGCCGCTGGACTCGGTCGGATCGAAGTTGATGCGCTCGGCATAGGCGATCGGGTGCACGAGCTTCTGGAAGCCCATCTCGCGTGCGCGCCGCGTCGACATCACCAGCACCGCGCTTGCGCCGTCGCAGCGCATCACGCAGTCGAGGATGCGCAGCGGGTCTGAGACGATCTTCGAGTCGAGGTACTCGCGCTCCGTCAATGGCCGGCGCAGCACGTCGCAGGCGTTCTCGTTGAGCAGCGCGCCCTCGCGCTGCGTCACCGCCAGCCGCGCCAGCGCGTCGTGCGGCAGGCCGTAGCGCTGGTCGTACACATTGGACAGCAGTGCGAAGGCCGACAGCGGGCCCGCGTAACCGGCCGGGTCGCAGTACTCGGTGCGATGGCCCGATTGCACCGAGCGGTCGACGGTGGACACCGCGTCCGACGCGAGGCACAGCACGATGTCGCACAGGCCTGCCTGGATGGCAGCTGCCGCGCGCGCGATATTCCCACCCGATGAGGCGCCGCCGATTTCGGTGGCCTGGCACCAGGTGACCGACAGGCCCAGCCCTTCGGCCAGCAGGTTGCTGTAGAACGGGTTGCCGCCTTCGCTCATGGCCAGCGTCGTGGCGAAGCCGTCGATGCGCGAGCGCTCGATGCCTGTCTGCGCGATCAGGCGGTCGATGGCTTCGCCGGCCAGCGATAGCGCGGTACGTCCGCTCCTGCGCACCAGCTTGGTTTCCGCGTAGCCGACGATCGCGATGCTGCGGTCTGCAAGGGTCTTCATGTCGTCACGCTCCCACGAACTGGACCGCCTGCCCGAGTGGCGCGCGCGAGGTGCGATAGCTGTTGGCAGGATGCTCGGTGTCTTCGTAGCCGAAGGAGATGCCACACACCATCAGGCGCTCCTTCGCAATGCCGAGCTCCTCTTTCACCAAAGCGCTCTGATGCGCCAGGGCGGCCTGCGGAATCGCAGCCAAGCCATGGGCTTGCATCGCGAGCAGCACCACCTGCACATAGCCGCCCACATCGACCGCACCATAGACGCCGAGGCCCGGGTCGCTGGTCAGGATGGCGACATGCGGCGCGCCAAAGAGCCGGAAGTTCTCCAGCGTCTGGCGCGCATAGCCTTCCCTGTCTCCGCGCTCCACGCCGACCGCGCTGTAGAGCTGGAACCCGCATTCGCGCCGGCGCTCCAGGTAGACGCCTCGGTACTCCTGTGGAAAAGGAAAGTCGGTGCCGCCGCCCTCGCCCGCGCGCTCGGCTTCGAGCAGTTTGGTCCGCAGGCGCTCGGTCGCCTCGCCCGAGGTCACGCTGACTTGCCAGGCCTGCGAGTTGCACCACGAGGCGGCTCGCTGCGCCGTGCGCAGAACGGACTCGATGGTGGCGCGCTCCACCGGCGTCGAAAGAAAGGCGCGGCAGCTGTGGCGCTGCGCGAGCAGCGAATCGAGCATCTGGGCCGGCGTGAGGTTCATCGTGTGGTTGGTTATAGGTTGCATATTTAAATGGTAGGACCAATATAATGGGGTATCCATGCCGAGTCAATCAGTCGAAACGGCTGACGGCGTCCACGGATCTTTTCCCCACTCGATGAAGGAGACACCCATGACCGATTGCCGCATCCGGCGCCGCACGCTGCTTGCCGCCGGCGCAGCCATCGCCGTCCAGCCCCTTTGGGCGCAGGAGCCGTTCCCGTCGCGCCCCATCAAGATCCTCGTGGGTGCTGGCGCCGGCGGCACAACGGATATCACCGCCCGCCTGGTGGGCGACAAGATGGGCAAGCTGCTCGGCCAGCCCGTTGTGATCGACAACAAGCCGGGCGCCTCGGGCACGCTCTCCGTTGCGCAGACAGTGCGCGCGCCCGCCGACGGCTACACGCTGGTGTGGGTGGGCAACAGCGTGATGGCGATCTCGCCCTTTCTCTATAAGAATCCCGGCTACGACGTGAAGACGCTGATCCCGGTGGGCCAGGCCACCACCTCGGGTTTCATCCTGGTCGCATCGCCGACGCTCGGCGTGAACAATGTGAAAGAACTCGTGGCCTACGGCAAGGCGCATCCCGGCCAGTTGAGCTTCGGCTCCAACGGCATCAACGGCAGCCTGCATCTGCTTGCCGAACTGCTCAAGAGCGAGGCCGGCTTCGACGCCCTGCATGTGCCTTACAAGGGCGGGGCCGAATCCGCAAGCGCCATCATGGGCGGCAACATCCAGTTCCTGTTCGACGCGCTGTCGTCCAACATTCCCCTTGTACGCTCGGGTAAGCTCAAGGCACTTGCGGTGACCGGCCCGCAGCGCGAGAAGGAACTGCCCGAAGTACCGACGATGGCCGAGCAAGGCTTTCCCGGCATGACGACCGAGGTGTTCTTCGGCCTCGTGGCGCCGCCCGGAACGCCTCATGCCGTGGTGACGAAGCTCAACGACGCGATGGGGCAAGCGCTGACGGATCCCGCCGTCCGCGAGGCTCTGCAGCGTTCGGGCAACGAGCCGAAGTTCAGCACGCCGCAGCAGTTCCGCGCGTTGGTCGACAAGGAAGGCGCGCGCTTTGGGGCCTTGCTGCAGTCAAAGGGCATCCAGCCGGAATGAGCCAAGGCGCGGCGGCGCTCAGGCGCCGCGTCCGCCCCAGCGAATGATTGCGGGCTCGCCCCCGCGGCGCAGGCCGTGACAGCTGCCCAGCAGGCGATCTCCGGACTTCGGGTCGTCGATCGGCTCGCCGCGCCGCGCGCGCCGGCGTTCGAGGGCAGGGTTGATCGCCTGCAAGGCGGTAGTGGCCATAGGGCCGAGCAGTTCGGTCAAGTGCGTGCAGCCGTGTTCACCAGAGAACATCGCCTTCACAGCCTTGGTGAAGCCGCCTTTGATCTGCAGCCCAGCCAATTGAGCGTAGGCCGCATTGATGCCATCGCAGTCCGCATAGGGCACCTGGTGGGAGCAGGCCTCCGCTGCCACGATGGTGAAGCGGTCGTCCAGCGTGATGCGCAGCGACATCAGGTGCACCGGATCGCCCGCCTTGCGCGGTGCATTGCCGCGCGAGCCGTCCTGGTCGTGCGTGCGCACGTCCGACAGGCGGCCCTCGATGTCGAACAGGCCGTCCTCGCGCTCCCACCCCGTGCATTCCACCCGGCGCGTATGCAGCAACGCGCGGGGTGCCGCGGGCGAGAGCTGCTTCATTCCGCCGCCGCCTCCGCGGCAGCCTGCACGGGCCGGCGCGCTGCGGCCGGGTCTAGCGCGCCGCTGGCCCGAAGTGCAGCGATGCGCGCGTCGTCGTAGCCCAGCACCTCGGCCAGCACCTCGTTCGTGTGCTGACCCACCGCGGGCGCGGCCTGCGGGTCGGCCAGGGGCGTGGCGGAGTAGAGGATCGGCAGTCGCACATTGGGAATCCAGCCCAGCGTGGGGTGCTCGACGCGGGTCACCAGTCCGCGCTCCTTCGCCTCGGGCGACCGCAGCGCATCGCCGACGCTGCGCACCTCGCCGCACGGGATCTGCGCGGCTCGCATGCGCGGCTGCCAGTATGACCACGGGTGCTGCACGAACAGCTCTTCAAGCAGCTTGAAGATCTCCTCGCGCTTGCCCATGCGCCCATTGCGGTCCGAGTAGACCGGGTCGTTCGCCAGTTCGGGCATCTCGAGCACCTGCTCCGCCAGGCGATGAAAGATCTTGTCGTTGCCGCAGTTGATATAGAAGGGCTTGTCCTGGCTCATGAACACGCCCGACGGGCAGGTGTCGGGGCTGGTGTTGCCATGGCGTTGCGGATGCGCGCCGGTGTAGAGGTGCTGCATGGCGGCGTAGCCGGTCATCAGCACCGCGTTGTCGAAGAGCGCGATCTCGATCTGCTGCCCTTGCCCGGTACGCGCACGGGCCAGCAGCGCGCCAAGAATGGCATTGCAGGCCATCATCGCGGTGCTGATGTCCACCACCGGCGACAGCGTGCGCACGCCCTGCCGGTCGGGATAGCCGTTCATCGAGATGAAGCCGCTTTCCGCCTGCGCGATCGGATCGAATCCCAGACGATCGCTGAAGGCGCCCTCGCGCCCATAGGCCGAGACGGAGCAATAGATGATCTGCGGATTGATCTTCTTCACGCTTGCATAGTCGAGGCCGAAGCGCTCCATCACGCCGGTGGAGAAGTTCTCGCACAGCACGTCGGCCTGTGCGATCAGTTCCTTCACCACCGCCACGCCGTCCGGGCTCTTGAGGTTCAGCGCGACGCTGCGCTTGTTGCGATTGCCCCATGCATAGGGCGCGCCCTGCGCCGGGGCCTCGGCGGGCACCGGCGGGTAGTGACGGAATTCATCGCCGCGGCCGGGTGTCTCCACCTTGATCACGTCCGCGCCCATGTCGCCAAGAATCATGGTGGCGAAGGGGCCGGCGAGGAAGTGACTGAAGTCGATCACGCGGATGCCCTCCAGCGCCACGGGCGCATCGGCAGGGCGCGGCGTATGCACCGGGAAGTCGTTTTCGAGGCGTTCGAACATGGAAGGCGGCCTTAAAGTATCATTGGTAAGACCATTATACTTGCCAGATTCTCGCGCCGTCAACGCATTCACCCGAGGAGCACGCATGTCAGAGTCCGACCCGTCGGTGCAGCGCCTGCTGGCACTACAGGCCATCGTCGAAACCAAGGCGCGCTACTGCCGCTACATTGACACCAAGCAATGGCCAAGGCTGGCCTCGCTGTTCACGCCCGACTGCCGCTTCGAGGGATTGGGCTCGGCGCCCGCCGGCGCCGATGTGGCCACGTTCGTGCAGGGCGTCTCGACGCGCCTGGCGAACACCATCTCCGTGCACCACTGCCACATGCCGGAGATCCGCTTGCTCGGACCTGGTCACGCGCGCGTGATCTGGGCGATGGAGGACTACGTCGACTGGACCGACGGCAGCACGGTGAAGGAGGCGCCGGGCAGCCGTGGCTTTCGCGGCTACGGCCACTACGAAGAGGAGTACCGCGCGGTAGACGGCGAATGGAAGATCAGCTTCCTGCGCCTCACGCGGCTGCGCATCGATCCCGTCGACGCGGCGCAGCCCTCGGCGTTGAAAGGCCAGCGGCAGGCGAAACCCGACTGGCTCGACATCGACTGAGGCCCCTCAGACCACCGCGCCGCGCGCGATCAGCGCGTCGATTTCGCTCGCCGGCAGGCCCCACCCTTGCAATGCGGCCTTCGCATCGACCCCCGGCGCGACGCCGGCCTGAGGCATTGCGCTCGGCGTACGCGAGAAGCGCGGTGCAGGCGCCGGCTGCACATGGCCGTCAATCTCGATGAAGGTCTGGCGCGCCACGTTGTGCGGATGGGCTGCGGCCTCGCGCAGATCCAGCACGGGCGCAAAGCAGACCTCGGACGACTCCATCAGCGCGCTCCACTCGTCGCGCGTGCGCCTGCGGAATATCGCGGCCAGTCGCTCGCGCAAGGCGGGCCAGTTCGCGGGGTCGCCGCGATCCGGCAGGCGATCGCGGTCCATGCCTGTGATGCGCAGCAACTCTGCATAGAACTTCGGCTCGGCCGAGCCGACGGAAACGTATTTGCCGTCCTTCGTCTCGTACACGCCATAGTGCGGCGCCGCGCCGCCGAGCGTCGAGCGCCCGCGGCCCGGCCACTTGCCGCCTGCCATGTAGCCGTAGAAATAGGTCATCAGCGACGCGGCTCCGTCGACCATCGCGGCATCGACGACTTGGCCCCGGCCCGAGCGCGCGGCCTCGATCAGCCCGCAGGCGATACCGAAGGCGAGATACATGCCGCCGCCGCCGAAATCACCCGCCAGGTTCAGCGGCACCACGGGAGGTCCCTCCGCCGGCCCGATCGCGTCGAGCACGCCGGCCAAAGCGATGTAGTTGATGTCGTGGCCCGGCGCCTGCGCGAGCGGGCCCTCTTGGCCCCAACCGGTCATGCGGCCRTAGACCAGGCGCGGATTGAGCGAAAGGCATTCGTCGGGTCCGAGGCCCAGGCGTTCCATCACGCCGGGACGGAAGCCCTCGATCAGCGCATCGGCCTCGCCGATCAGCCGCCGCGCAAGCGCCACGCCATCCCCGGTCTTGAGGTCCAGCGCGATCGAGCGCCGGTTGCGGTCAGTGAACCAGTAGCGCTGCGGCATCGGCCGCGCAGCGGGTTCGGGTCGGTCGATGCGCAGCACCTCGGCCCCCATGTCGGCGAGCATCATCGCGGCGAAGGGGCCGGGCGCGAGGCCCGCCATTTCAACGACCCGCAGCCCCGCCAATGGGCCCTGGCGCACGGCGGCCATCAATGCGCCCCGGTGGCACCGACCGGCACGACCGTCTCCATCTGCCGCGATGCGCGCGTACGCACACTGCCCGGCACTGCGCGCACGCAGGTGCCGGTGCCGTCCACGCGATAGCCGCCGCCGGGCAGTTCATCAAGCAGGCCGCCGGTCGCGGTGAGCAGCATGTCCCACAGCTCGACCCAGGCGCCATCGCGCTCCTCCTCCCACACGTAGCGGGTGACGCGATAGGTACGGCCGCGCGCGTCTTCGACGTCGAACTGGCGCTCGGCCACGGTTCGGGTGGCGGGGGTGGTATTCATCGGCTTCATCATACACAGGCAGTGGTCTTTTGGTAAGACCTATAGACATTTGGGCCAATTCGATCGATCATGCGGGACAAGGAGACAATGTCATGTATCGCCGTACCCTCATCGCGGGCGCCCTGCTCGCTGCCCTCGCTGCAAGCGGCCCCACGCTGGCGCAAGATCGCTGGCCGGATCGCCCCATCAAGTTCATCGTGCCCGCCGCGGCGGGCGGCACCAACGACGTGCTCGGCCGCTACGTCCAGGAGCCGCTGCAGAAGATGCTCGGCCAGCCGGTGGTGATGGAATACAAGCCTGGTGCGGGCGGCGCGATCGCCTCGCAGTATGTCGCACAGCAGCCGGCCGACGGCTACACCTTCCTCTTGCATGGCAGCGGCCTGGTGACGGTGCCGCTGGTGCAGCGCAAACCGAGCTACGACGCGGTCAAGGACTTCGTGCCGGTCTCTCTGCTAGGCACTTCGCCGATGGTGCTGATGACGAATCCATCGATGCCGGACACACTCGCGCAATTCGTGCAGCAGGCCCGGGCCAAGCCCGGTTCTCTCGAGTGGGGCGCCTCGGCCTTGGGCGGCGTCGGCCAGCTCGCGATGGAGGCCTTCCACGGGGCGGCCGGCATTCGCAAGATGGTGATGGTGCCTTACCCCGGCGCGGGGCCGGCCGCCCAGGCACTGCTCGCGGGCCAGACCAAGTACATGCTCTCGACGCCGTCGTCGGTCACCGCCGGCTTCGTGAAAGACGCAAAAATGCGCATTCTGGGCGTGTCCACCGCCCAGCGCAGCCCGCTGCTGCCCGACGTGCCGAGCATCTCCGAAGTGGTGCCGGGTTACGACACACAGACCTGGTTCGGCCTGGTGGCGCGCACCGGCACACCGCCGCAGGTGATCGCGAAGATGGCCGACGCGGTCGCCAAGCTGCTCGCGCAAGCGGACATCCAGGAGAAGTTCCGCGCGGTCTACGTGGTCCCGAAGAGCGGCACGAAGGCGCTGGGCGACATCATCGTTTCCGACCACACCTTGTGGGCCAAGGTGGTGAAGGACAACAACATCACGATGGACTGAGCACCGCGGCCTCGCCCGCCAGCCCCTCCAGCCCGAGCTTTCTCGCAGCAACGGCCGCAGCCAGGCCGCCAGCGCCGCTGCCGACCACGATCACATCCACTTCGTCGAGACGCTCGCTCATGACGCGCGGCTCCCGTGTACAAGCAGCGTGACGATGCCGGCCAGCAGCGCACGCCCGTCGTCTCGCAGGGGCAATCGTGCATCGGCAGAGTAGGCCTCCAGCATCGCGGCCTCGTTGGCGAAGCAAAGCTCGGCGATGCCGTCGACGCAGAGACTTTCGTGACTCGCGGCCTCGCCATCGGGGCCGAATCGCCCTGTCACCAGGCTCTGGACATAGCCGTCCACCCGCGGCAGCTTCTTCACGAGGTCGGCATGCCGTCCGAACCAGGCGTCGCGGAACGCATCAGGACTGGCCGCCGCACGGCGCAGCAGCATCCACCGGCGAAAGCCGCCCTCGACCGCGCCGCGCACCGCCGGTATCGGGATGTTCGATAAGGCATCGAAGGCATACAACCGCTCGCTCGTTTCATCGACTGCCGCGGCGAAGGCGCGCCAATCCGCACCGGCCTGGGCACGCGCCTGCGCGGCCGAATCGCGGAAGTTGCATTCGACGATGGTGTGGATACGCTCGGCATCCGGCACGATCGGCCGCCGCGCCCGATCTTCCGTCACCGAATCGGTCGGGATGTAGCGCAGCACGCGGTAGACATGTACCTGCGCATCCGGCAGGAGCGGCAACGCGGCGCGCACGGCGGCGTCACCAGCAAGGCAAAGTATGTGGGTCGACATGAGGGGCGAGTCGATTTGGTTGCGTCATTGTATGGTTCTACCATTTGCATCACAATGCCGATCATGAAAGCCATCGTCTGTCGCAACTTCGGCTCCGTCGACCAGCTCGACTACGCCGAAATCCCCGCCCGCCCGCTGCTGCCGCACGAAGTGCGCGTCCGCGTGCATGCCGCGGGCGTCAATTTCCCCGATTCGCTGAAGGTCGAAGGCTTGCATCAGATCAAACCGCCGCTGCCCTGGATACCGGGCAGCGAAACGGGCGGCGTGGTCGAGGCGGTCGGCGCGGAGGTGCGATCCGTCAGCCCCGGCGACCGGGTGATGGGCGTGTCTGACGCGCGCGGCGGCGGCTTCGCCGAGCAGATCGTGCTGGATGCGGGGCGCGTGTTCGCCCTGCCCCCCGCCATGAGCTTCGAAGAGGCGGCTGCCACGCCGGTGGTCTATGGCACCACGCTTTATGCGCTGAAGCAGCGCGGCCGGCTCACGCCCGGCGAGTGGTTGCTGGTGCTGGGTGCAGCGGGGGGCGTCGGCCTCGCCACCGTGCAGCTCGGCAAAGCCATGGGCGCGCGCGTGATCGCCGCGGCGAGCACGCCCGAGAAGCGCGCCCTGTGCCTCGAGCACGGCGCTGAACACGCCATCGACTACACGCAACCCGGCTGGCGCGAGGAGGTCAAGGCGCTCACCGGCGGACACGGCGTGGACGTGGCCTACGACCCTGTGGGCGGCGATGCTTTCGACGAAGCGGTGCGCTGCATGGCCTTCGACGGCCGCTACCTCGTGATCGGCTTTACCTCCGGCCGCATCCCCGAGATCAAGGTGAACTACCCGCTGGTAAAGGGCTTCGACATCCTGGGCGTGCGCTACGACGTATGGCGCGACGGTAGCTGGCCCGAGGCGCGCGCCAACCTGCAACAGGTGCTGGCCCACTATGAGCAGGGCCGTGTGCGTCCGCTCGTCTCGGACAGCTACCCGCTGCGACGCGCCGTCGAAGCGATGCGCAGCATCACCTCGCGCGGCACCACCGGCAAGGTGGTGCTGGTTACTGGCTGACGGCCATCAGGTGGATCGCTTCGAGAGGCGATTGTGCTTCTTGTCGCGCTCGCTGATCAGGTATTCCGTCACCGTTCGCAGGTGCTCCGCCATGGCGTCCGACGCCGCTTGCGCATTGCGCTTGCGCATCAGGTCGAGCACGCGCTGACGCACCACCATGATGTCCTTGTTGGGCCGCGGGTCCACGCTCGCGAGCATCGCGCGGTACACCTCCGACAGGGCATCCACCATCATCAGCACCAACGGGTTGTGCGTGGCCTGCGCGATGAGCCGGTAGAACTCGATCACCGACTGCGTGTTGCGCGAGGCCCGCCCCAGGCGGAACAGGTCGGCGTGCAGATCGATGTCGCGCTGGATCGCATCGAACTCCTCGTTGGTCGCGCGCGGACAAGCGAGGCGGATCGCGACGCAGATGACCTCGGTGCGCGCCTCCATCACGTTCTCCAGCGAGGCCTGCGCGAGCGACACCATGTCCTGCACCGTCTGCGCGAGCCCGCCGCTGCCGCCGCTCTTGATGAAGAAGCCGCCCTGGATGCCCTTGCGCGCTTCCACGATGCCCGACACCTCCAGGCTGCGCAGCGCATCGCGTGCCGCCGCGCGACCGATGCCGAAGCGCTCGGCCAGTTCGCGTTCGCCTGGCAACTGGTCGCCCGGCTTCAGCTCGCCGCTCATCAACTGTTCGCGAATGCGATCGCACACGGCCTCGAAGCCACGGCGGGTGCGCACGGGTTGAAAGAGCGATTCGTTTGTCATGAAAGATCCTTTTGAGGGTTCTGAAGTATTGCATATTCATTGGTTGAACCATAAGATGATTCGCCATGGACCTGGACCTCACCCCCGAACAGCGTGCCTTCCGCGACGAGGTGCGCACCTTCATTCGCGAAAAACTACCTGCGGAGATCCGTGACCGCCTTCGCGCCGGTCACCCGCCGCGCAAGCAGGACACCGTGATCTGGCAGCGCATCCTCAACGAGCGCGGCTGGGCCGCGCCGCACTGGCCCAAGCGCTACGGCGGCGCCGATCTCGGCTCGATGGAACGCTTGATCCTTCTGGACGAGACCTACCGCGCGCCCGCCCCACTGCCGCAGGTGTTCAACGTCGGCATGCTCGGCCCGGTGCTGATGAAGTTCGGCACGCCTGCGCAGTGCGACCATTTCCTGCCGCGGCTGGCGAACCTCGACCTGTGGTTCTGCCAGGGCTTCTCGGAACCGGGCTCCGGCTCCGATCTCGCGTCGCTGCGCACCGCAGCGCGCCGCGAGGGCGACCACTACTTCGTCAACGGCCAGAAGATCTGGACCACCACGGCGCATCTCGCCGACTGGGTGTTCGCACTGGTGCGCACCGATCCGGAAGCTCGCAAGCAGGAAGGCATCTCCTTCCTGCTGATCGACCTGCGCACGCCCGGCATCACGATCCGGCCGATCCGTTCCATTGACGGCGAGCACCACCTTAACGAGGTCTTTTTCGACGAGGTGCGCGTGCCCGTCGGCAACCTGGTCGGCCAGGAGAACAAGGGCTGGGACTGCGCGAAGTTCCTGTTGTCGAACGAGCGCACCGGCATCGCCAACGTCGGCCTGTGCCGAGAGCGGCTCGACTACGCACGCGAGGTCGCCGGACGTCACACGCAGGCCGGCAGGCCGTTGCTCGACGATCCGAAGCTTCGCGCCGATATCGCCGCGCTGGAAGCCGAGACACGCGCCCTGGAGATCACCAACTGGCGCTTCCTGCTCACGAACAGCGAGCAGCAACGCCTGCCCGCCTTCGCCTCGGTGCTGAAGCTCAAGGGCACCGAGCTGCAGCAGGAGATCAATGCCTTGCTCGCGCGCATCGCCGGCCCGGGCGGACTGGAGCGCCGCTCCGCGGAGGAGGTCGCGCATGGCCCGATCACGCCACGCTATTTCTATTCGCGCGCGGCATCCATCTACGGCGGCACGACCGAAGTACAGAAGGACATCCTGGCCAAAGCCATCGTCGGATAGGACACCCCCATGAATTTCGAACTGAACGAGGAACAGTCGGCCCTCGCGGAAAGCCTTTCCCGCCTGCTGGCCGATCGCTATGACTTCGAGAAGCGCCGCGCGCTCGCGGCCTCGGACGTGGCACATGACGCGAAGGCCTGGGCCGGCCTCGCCGAGCTGGGCCTGACCGCCCTGCCGGTGCCCGAGGCGCACGGCGGTTTCGGCGGCGGCGCGCGCGACCTGCTGCCCGTGATGCAGGCCTTCGGCCGCTCGCTCTCGGTGGAACCTTTCCTGGCCAGCGCCGTGCTCGCAGGCACCGCGTTGCGACTCGGCGCCGACGAGGTGATGCAGGCTCGACTGCTGCCCGGCCTGGCCAGCGGCAAACTCGTGCTGGCGTGGGCGCACGACGAGTCCGGCAGCCGGCATGCGCCGCTGTGGGTGGAGACACGCGCCGAGCGCAGGGACGGCGGCTGGAAGCTCGACGGCATCAAATCGAACGTGCTGACCGCCGGCCTGGCGCGGTACTTCGTCGTGAGCGCGCGCATCGCCGGTGCGCCGGCCGACGCGAACGGCTGTGCGCTGTTCCTGGTGGACGCGAAGGACGCGGGCGTCGCACTGCGCGAGTTCCGCCTGGTCGACGACACCATGGCGGGCGAGCTGGTGCTGAAGCAGGCCGCAGCCCAACCATTGGCCGATCCCGACGACACGACACGCGCCCGGCGTGCAATCGAGGGCGCGGTGGCAGCCGGCATCGCTGCCGTCTGCGCGGACATGAGCGGGGCCGCGCAGGCGGCCTTCGACCTGGCGATGGACTACCTGCGCACGCGCAAGCAGTTCGGCCGCCTGATCGGCGAGAACCAGGCGCTGCGCCACCGCGCGGCCGAGATGCTCGTCAGCCTCGAGATGGCGCGCAGCATGGCCATGGCTGCCGCTGTCGCGGCCGACGATGCGGGCGCGGAGGGCAGCGCCCTCGACCTGCACCGCGCGAAGCTCTCCGTCGGCCGCAACGCGCGCCACGTGGCGCACGGTGCGATCCAGCTCCACGGCGGGATCGGCATGACCGAGGAATATGCGGTCGGCCACTACCTGCGTCGCATCCATGTGCTCGACCAATTGTTCGGCGACGCCGACGCCCATGCCGCCCGCCTCGCGGCAGCCCTCCATTGAGACCATATCCATGAGCATCACACCCATGATCTACCTCGACGGCCGCGGCGTGACGCGCGACGAGGTGCTGCGCGTAGCGCAGCAGGCAGCCACCGGCTTCGAGCAACTCGGCGTGCGCGAAGGCGACACCGTCGCCCTGCTGCTGCGCAACGACTTCGCCTTCTTCGAAGTGCAGCAGGCCGCCGCCGCGGTCGGAGCCTATGGCGTGCCTCTCAACTGGCATGGCCGCACGGAAGAAGTGATCTATGTGCTGGAAGACGCGAAGCCCAAGGTGCTGGTCGCGCATGCCGACCTGCTCGCGCCAATCCGCGCGCTCGTGCCGGCGGACATCCGCGTCTTCGTGGTGCCGACGCCGCCGGAGATCCAGCAGCGCTACGGCGTCTCGGCCGAACTCGCTCGGCCCGCGCCCGGCGACATGGTGTGGCGCGAATGGGCCGAGCGTTTCGAGCCGCTGCAGGCACCGCCCCGCCGCGCGCGCGCGACGATGATCTACACGTCAGGCACGACCGGCCATCCCAAGGGCGTGAAGCGCCAGCCCGCCACGCCCGAGGAGAGCAAGGCCTATGTCGAGCTGTTCGCCAGCGTCTACGGGCTCAAGCCCGGGGTGCGTGCGCTGGTGAGCGGCCCGCTCTACCACGCCTCCCCCAACGCCTATGGCCRCCAGGCGCTGATGACGGCCGACGTGCTGGTGTTGCAGTCCAAGTTCGATCCGGAAGAGACGCTGGCCCTGATCGAGAAGCACCGCATCGACAACGCGGTGATGGTGCCCACGATGTTCGTGCGCATGCTCAAGCTGCCGCCCGAGGTGCGCGGCCGCCACGACGTCCGTTCGTTGCGCTGGGTCACGCACACCGGCGCGCCCTGCCCGCGCGAAGTGAAGAAGGAGCTGATGGACTGGTGGGGCCCGGTGGTCTACGAGACCTACGGCGGCACCGAGGTCGGCACCGCCACCCTCGCCACGCCGCAGGACTGGCTGGAGCATCCCGGTTGCGTGGGCGTGCCAACGCCCGGCACGCGCATGGCCTTCTACGACGAGGCCGGGCGCCGCTTGCCCGAGGGCGAAACCGGCGAGATCTTTGCACGTGTGCCCGCCTATGCCGATTTCACCTACCTCAACCACGAGGAGAAGCGCAAGAGCGTGGAGCGCGACGGCCTCATCAGCCTGGGCGACGTGGGCTACATGAAGGCGGGGCGCCTGTACCTGTGCGACCGACGCTCGGACATGGTGATCTTCGGCGGCACCAACATCTACCCGGCCGAGATCGAGATGGCGCTGACTCAGTGCCCCGGCGTGAAGGACTGCGCCGTGTTCGGCATCCCCGACGAAGACTTCGGCGAATCGCTCGCCGCCGCGGTCGAGCGGATGCCCGATGCGCAGGTCACGGCGGAAGACATCCGGGCCTACCTGCTCGAGCGTCTCGCCAAGTTCAAGGTGCCCAAGCGGATCGACTTCCACGATTCGCTGCCACGCGAGGACAGCGGCAAGATCTTCAAGCGCCGTCTGCGCGATCCGTTCTGGCAGAACGCCGGGCGCAGGATCTGAGGGCGGGGCGATGGGCAAGTGGCTGCAATCGAGCGAGCACCTTGTGTTCGACGTGCGCGAGCGCGTCGCACGCATCACCCTCAACCGGCCAGACCGGCGCAATGCGCTCTCGTGGGAACTGCTTTCCGAGCTGCGCGCCGCGCTGCTCGAAGCGGACGACCTGCGCGCCGTGAGCGTGATCGTGCTCGAAGGCGCGGGACCCGACTTCTGCGCAGGCTACGACATGAAGTCGGCCTATGCCCGCTACGCCGCCGAAGGCGAGGCCGCACTCGACTATCGCAGCGGCAGCGGTTCCTTCGACGACGATGCGTGGAAGCTGGAGCGATTCCAGGAGCTGCTGCGCACCGCCTTCGTGGTGCACAAGCCGGTGATCGCCAAGGTGCACGGCCATTGCGTAGCCGGCGGCACCGACCTGGCGCTCTACTGCGACATGGTGATCGCGGCCGACGAGGCACGCATCGGCTTCCCCGCCACTCGCGCCATGGGCTCGCCGCCCAACCACATGTGGTTCTACAACGTCGGCCCGCAGTGGGCCAAACGACTGCTGCTGAGCGGCGACGTGGTGAGCGGCGCCGACGCGGCACGCATCGGCCTGGTGGTAGCGAGTGTTCCCGCCGCGCGGCTGGAGGAAGAAGTGTCGACCCTGGCGCACCGCCTCGCGAGCGTCGACCCTGATTTGCTGGCGACCAACAAGCGCATCGTCAACCTCGCGCTGGAACTGGCGGGCGCCGGCACCTTGCCACGTCTGGCTGCCGAGATGGATGCGCGTGCCCACCTCTCGCGCGCGAAAAAGGAGTTCGATGCCGACGTCGCCGCGCTCGGCTTCAAGGCCGCGGTGCACAAGCGCGACGAGCCTTTCGGCGACGGTATCGCCCGGCCGAGCTGGTGAAATTTTTTGGACCCACAAGGAGACAAGCATGCCTAAGCATTTCACGCGCGCGCGTCGCGCGATCCTTGCCGCCGCCCTGGCGCTTGGCGCGGTCATTCCCGCAGCGGCGCAGAACGTGCCCTTCCCGACCAAGCCGATTCGCATCGTGATTCCCACGGCGCCCGGCGGCAACATGGATGCGCTGGCGCGCTTGTATGCGGCCAAGCTCACCGAGGCCTGGGGCCAGCAGGTCATTGTCGAACCCAGGCCTGGGGCCAACACCATCCTCGCGACCTCGTACGTCGCCAAGTCGCCGGCTGACGGCTATACCGCGCTCTTCACCATCAGTGGCTTCATCCAGAACCTGGTGCTGCAGTCCAACCCGCAGTACAAGATGAGCGACCTGGCGCCCGTGTCGCTGGTGGCGAGCTTCCCCATCGCGCTCGCGGCCAATGCGGCGCTGCCGGCCAACGACCTTCCGAGCGTCGTCCGGCTCGCGAAGCAGGATCCGGAGAAGTACACCTTCGGCAGCTACGGCGTGGGCTCCGGCGCGCACCTGATCGGCGAGGGCCTCAACAAGGCGGCGGGCATCCGCATCAAGCATGCCGCGTACAAGGGCGAGGCCGCCTCCTTCGTCGACGTGGCCAGCGGAGAGATCGCGCTGGCCTATGGTTCGGTCGGGTTCTACGCCAACCAGATCGCCTCCGGCAAGGTCAAGCTGATCGCGGTGGCCTCGCCGAATCGCTTGAAGACCTTTCCGGACCTCCCCACCTTCGCCGAACTCGGCTATCCGGACATCAACCTGCCCGGCTGGGGCGCCATGTTCCTGCCCGCCGGCACGCCGGCGCCGATCGTGGAGAAGTACGTGCAGGAGATCCGCCGAATCACGGCAATGCCCGATGTGCAGGCAAAGATCTATCAGCTCGGCTACGAGCCCGTGGCGAACACCAACACGGAGTTCGCGCAGTTTCTGCAGGAAGACCTGAAGCGCTGGACCAAGATCGCGCGCGAAAACGACATCCGGCTGGACTGAAGCGACCATGAAGAACCGCATCACTGAACTGCTGGGCATCCGCTACCCGATCATCCAGGGCGGCATGCAGTGGGTCGGCCGCGCCGAGCTGGCCGCGGCCGTCTCCAACGCGGGCGGACTTGGCACGCTGGGCGCGCTCACCCAGTCCACGCCCGAGGATCTGGGCCGCGAGATCGAGCGTTGCCGCGCGATGACTGACAAGCCTTTCGGCGTGAACGTCACCATGCTGCCGACAGTGAACCCGCCGCCCTACGAGCAAATCTTCGACGTCATCGTGACGCACGGCATTCGCATCGTGGAGACGGCCGGCAATGTGCCGGCGGCCGTGTTCGAGCGGCTGAGGGATGCAGGCATCGTGATCGTGCACAAGTGCACTTCCGTGCGCCATGCGCTGGCCGCGGAGAAGCGCGGGGTGCACATCGTGAGCATCGATGGCTTCGAATGCGCGGGCCATCCGGGCGAGGAGGACGTACCCGGCCTCGTGCTGATTCCGGCCGCGGTATCGGCGCTCAGCGTTCCGGTGATCGCCTCCGGCGGCATCGCGGACGGGCGCGGCATGGCGGCGGCCCTGTCGCTCGGCGCCGAAGGCGTGAACATGGGCACGCGCTTCGTCGCCACACACGAAGCGCCGGTGCACGACAACGTGAAACAGGCCCTGATCGATGCGCGCGAGAACCAGACGCGACTGATCATGCGCACCCTGCGCAACAGCTCGCGCGTGCTGCTCAATCCGGTGTCCGAGGAAGTGCTCGAGCTCGAGCATCGGCCCGGTGGCGCAGCCTTCGATGTAATTCGACCGCTGGTCAACGGGCAGCGCGGGCGGGCAGCGCTGGAGAGCGGCGACATCACGAACGGCGTGATCTGGGCGGGCATGGTGGCCGGGTTGATCGACGACATTCCCTCCTGCGGCGAGCTGATCGAACGCATGGTCGCGCAGTGCCGCGCGCGGCTCTCGGCCGCAGCGGCGCTGGCGGGCGCATGAATGCCGAGCAGACGCGCGACGCGTTGGCGGCACTGCTCGCGCGCAACGGCCGCCATGGCGAGGTGCAGGCACTGGCTCGGCTCACCGGCGGCGCGACCAAGACGACCTGGTCCTTCGACTGGGTCGATGACGAGGGCCGCCATCCGCTGATCCTGCAGCAGACCCCGCCGCGCGCGCCCGATGCGGAAGCCTCCGCGCGCCGACCGCCGAAGCTCACGGGCGAAGAAGACGCTGCGTTGATGATCGTCGCGCGCGAAACGGACGTCGCGGCACCACGCGTGGTGCATGTGCTCGCACCCGCGGATGGACTGGGCGGCGGCTACATCACCGAGCGCATCGACGGCGAAGCGCTCGGCAAGCGCGTCGTAGCCGATGCCGCTTTCGATGCGGTGCGCCCGCGCCTCGCGGTACAGTGCGGCGAGATCCTCGCGGGCATCCACCGCATGCCCACGGGCAGACTCCCCTTCCTCTCGCGACTCAGCCCCGCCGACGAGCTCGCGATCTACGGAGGTCTGCTCAAGGAGCATGCCTTCGCGCATCCCGCGCTTTCGTATGCGCTGCGCTGGGTCGGCGAACGTCTCCCGCCGGACGACATGGCCTGCGTGGTGCACGCCGACTTCCGCACCGGCAACCTGATCGTCGACCCGGGCGAAGGCGTGCGCTGCGTGCTGGACTGGGAGATCGCGCGGATCGGTGATCCGATGCACGACCTGGGCGTGCTCTGCATGCGCAGTTGGCGCTTCGGCGGAAAGGGCGAGGTGGGCGGCTTCGGGTCGCGCGAGGACCTGTACACGGCCTACGAGCGCGCTTCGGGCAGGTCGGTCGATCCGCAGCGCGTGCGGTTCTGGGAAGCGATGTCCAACCTCAAGTGGGCCATCTCGTGCGTGCGGCGCGGCCTCGCGCGCGGCATGGATGGAGGCCCGGCGAGCAGCGAGCTCGCCGCCATCGGACGCCGGCTGGAAGAGCCGCTGTGGGACTTCATGACGCTCGCCACTGCCAAGGATTGAGGAGAACGACCCATGCCCGCCTTCGTTCCACCCGCCGCGACACTGCTGCAGGCCGCCGCCGACGATCTGGAGCGCGACGTGCTGCCGGCACTGGCCGGCTTCCCGCGCTTTCGCACACGCGTCATCGTCAACGTGCTGCGCCTCTTGACGCGCGAACTCGCGCTGGGCGATGCGGCCGACGCTGCCGAGCACGCGCGACTGCAGGCGCTGCTCGACACGGGATCGGAGGACCTGGCGGCGCTGCGCATGGAGTTGGCGCGGCGTATCGAAGCCGCCTCCGTAGATCTCGACGATGAGGCACTGGTACGGCACCTCCGCGAAAGCCTGCGCGAGGCGCTGGCCATCGACAACCCCGCCTGGACCGGCGAGCGCGCCTGAAGAACCCACGGAGACACAGCATGCAACACGGCACCCGACGTCAGGCCCTTTGCGCCCTTGCCGCCGCCTCGCTCGCATTCACCGGCACCGCCGCCGCGCAGGACGCGGCCCGCTGGCCCGACAGGCCGCTGCGCATCGTCATCCCCACGCCGCCGGGTGGCGCGCTGGACGGCACCGCGCGCCTGATCGCAGAGCGCCTCGCGGCTTCCCTCGGGCAGCCGGTGGTGGTGGACAACCGTGCCGGCGCCAACGGGGCCATTGCCTATGGCGTGGTCGCGAAGGCGCCGGCGGACGGCTACACGATGGTGCTGTCGCTCAGCAGCCTGGTGCTCACCAGCCTGATGGTGAAGTTACCGGGCTACACGCTTCAGGAACTGACGCCGGTGTCGCTGGTGGCGATGCTGCCCAACAGCTTCGCCGTGGCCAAGCATGTGCCCGCCAGCAACCTGCGCGAGTTCATCGCGTGGGCGCGCAACCGCAAGGAAGGCGTGGACTACGGCACCAGCGGCCCGGGCAGTTCGGCCAACATCCTCGGCAGCATGTTCGCGCAGCAAGCCGGCATCAGCATGGTCCATGTCCCCTTCAAGGGCGAGGCGCCCGCGGTGCAGGCTGCGCTGGGCGGCCAGATCGCCGTCGTGATCGGCGCGGCCGGCACCCTGGCCGCTCAGGCCCAGGCGGGACGCATGAAGCTGCTGGCCGTCGCGCTGCCCAACCGGCTGAAGGACTTTCCGGACGTGCCTACCTTCAGCGAGCTGGGCTATCCCGCGGTGAGCCTGTCGGGCTGGTCGGTGATAGCCATGCCTTCGGGCACGCCCAAACCCATCGTCGAGCGCCTGTCGTCCGAGATCACGCGGATCGTGCAGACGCCCGACGTATCGGCGCGCATCTTCGCCTACGGCTTCCAGCCTGAGGGCGGCAACCCGGACGCGGCCCGGCGCTTCGTGCAGGAAGAGACCACGCGCTGGACCGACGCCATCAAGGCCACCGGCATCACGATGGAGTGAGAAGACCCTCGCGAGGCCAACGCGTGGCAGCGAGCCGCCCCGAGCGCGACAGCGTGATGTACGCGTCGCGCCCGTCGTTGCCGCCGAAGCAGATGTTGGTCGTCGAGCGGTCGGGCATCGGCACCCGCTCGACCAGCGCGCCCGTCGGGTCGATCACCGTGATGCCCGCGATACCCGGCGCGCCGATGGTCGCGACGCAGACGTTGCCGCCCGCCTCCACCGCGAGCGAATCGAACATGCAGTAGACGGGCGAGGCGAACAGCATGTCCCCCGGCGTCAGCGCCGGCCAGCCATGCAGCGCCAGTTCGCCCGGCCCGCTGATCGCGAAGCGCCACACACGCGCGGTGACGGTCTCGGCCACGTACAGCCACCGGCCGTCCGGTGACAGGCCGATGCCGTTGGGCGTGAGCATGGGGAACACCACCTCGCGGATCGATGAGCCATCGGCCCGGGCATAGCAGATGCGGCCGCGATGGAGCGCTTCGTGGCCCATGGACCCGAGATCGGTAAACCAGAAACCGCCGTGCGCGTCGAACACGATGTCGTTGGGGCTTTGCAGCGGTCCGCTACCTGTGCGTTCGTACAGGCGCTCGACCCGGCCGCTCGCGAGGTCGATGCGCTCGATGCGCCCGCCGTCGTAGTCGACGGCACGGCCGTGCGGATAGCGACCACCGCTCGGATCGGTGTGCCACTGCATGCCGCCGTTGTTGCAGACATAGCAGGCGCAGTCCGGCCCGATCGCCGCGCCATTGGGGCCGCCGCCGGGCGTGGCCACGGTCTCCACTCGGCCGTCGGGTCGAAGGCGGCTCAGGCGCCCGGCCTCGATTTCCACGAACAGGACAGAGCCATCCTCGAGTGCCACCGGCCCCTCGGGAAATTGCAGGCCGCTGGCCAGGATCTTCAGGTCTTCATCCATCCTCTTTGCTCCTTCATGCGCCGGTCCAGCGCGGTGGTCGGTGCTCGGCGAATGCACGCGGGCCTTCGCGCGCATCGGCGCTCGCCATGACGCGGCGCCCTGCCGCATCGGCCTCGGCACGCAGCACTTCATCGTGCAGGTCGAGGGCGCGACGCGCGAGCGCCAGGCTGGCGCGCAGGGCCAGCGGCGCATTGGCCGCCGCCAGCGCCGCGACATGCATCGCTTCGGGCAGCAGGCGTTCGGGCGCGACCACACGGTTGACCAGGCCGAGACGCAGCGCCTCAGCGGCATCGATCGATTCGCCGGTGGCGATCATCTCCAGTGCCGCGCCGCGAGGGATGCTGCGCGGCAGCCGCCACACACCGCCTGCGGTGGCGGCGAGGCCGCGCTTCACCTCGGGCAGGGCGAACAGTGCGTTGGACGACGCGATAGCGAAGTCGCAGGCCAACACGAGCTCGAAGCCGCCGGCAACCGCCGCGCCGTTCACTGCCGCAATCCACAGCTTCTCGCGCGGGGCATGCACGAAGCCAGCGAAGCCGCCTTCGGACGTGGAGCGCCCGCCGGGCGCGGAACCGCTCGCGAGTTCCTTGAGATCGGCGCCAGCACAGAAGGCTATTTCACCGGCGCCGGTCAGGATCGCGACGTGCACGGCCGGATCGCGTTCGACCGCGGCAACGATTCCGGCAAGCGCCAGCGCGGCCTCCGCATTGATCGCGTTGCGCGCCTGAGGCCGGTTGATCGTGACGATCGCGAGGCCGTCCTGGTCCTCGCGCAGCACGACGCTCATTTCACAGCTCCACCCGCGCGCAGGCGAGCGATCTCTTCCTCCGCGTAGCCGGCTTCGCGCAGCACCTCATCGGTGTGTTCGCCGATACGGGGCGCATGGCGCGGAAAGGTCTTGTCCGCGCCTGCCACCTCGAAGGGGCTGCTGACTGTCAGGCCGGTGCCCGGGATGCCTTCGCCCGGCACCAGCGCGCCGCACAGGCGCATCTGCTCGTCGCCCAGCACATCTGCGCTGCGCGCGACCACGCCGACCGTGAGGCCTTCGGCGCCGAAGCGGTCCGTCCAGTCGGCGCTGTCCCGCTCCCCCAAGACCTCGTCCAGCAGCGCAGCGAGCGCCGGTGCGTTCTCGCGTCGCGCTGGCATTGCGGCGAAGCGCGGATCCTGCGCGAGCGCGGGGCGCTCGATCGCGCGCAAGAAGGCCTCCCAGTCGCGTTCCTCCGTGACGAGGCTGAGGATGAACCAACGCCCGTCGCGGCAGCGATAGAAGTTGGTGAGCGCGTTGCGCGGCTGGCTGCGCGGCTGTCGGTACACCAACCGTCCACCGACCAGCATGCCCTGGATCGCCATCGCGTTGGCCCATGCCCCATTCGCCAGCAGCGAAGTGCTCACCATGCCGCCCCTGCCCGTGCGCTCGCGGGCGTACAGGCCGGTAACGATGGCCGCGAACAGCGTGACCGCGGTGGGCTGATCGCCCAGGCCGTTGGCGGGGTTGGCGGGCGGGCCTTCAGGGTCGGGACGGGTCAGGTCGGCCAGCCCGCTGCGCGCCCAGTAGGTGGTGGCGTCGAAGCCGGGCTTGCCGGACTCGGGGCCGGTTTCCCCGTAGCCCGTGAGCGATGCATACACCAGGCGCGGATTGAGTTGGCGCATCGTCTCCCAGGCAAGACCCAGACGGGCGCGCACCGGCAGCGGGTAGTTGGTGATCAGCACATCAGCCTCGCACACGAGGCGGTGCAGAACCGCCTGGCCCTCCGATTTCTTGAGATCCAGCGCGATGCCTCTCCGGCTACGTGCGCCCTGCATCCAGAGATAGTTGTGATCGGAATAAGCAAGGTTGGGATTGAGGACCGTCTTGCGAAAGCCATCGCCTTCGGGCACCTCGATCTTGATCACGTCAGCGCCGAAGTCCGCGAGGATCGTCGCCGCCGCCGGCCCGGCGATGTAGCTGGCGACGTCGAGGACCCGGAGGCCGTTGAACACGCTCATTGCGCGGTGCCCGCCGGCCGCTCCGAGATCGGCACGCCGTCGTTCATCAGGTCGCAGTACTCCGTCATCCCCAGCACGGTCCGCCCTTCGCAGGTGAACTCCGTCATACTTTCCGTGATCCGCGTGTAGGTCTTGAAGTCGTTGACCCCCACGCGCCGGTGCCGCAGCGGCACGGTGGTCAGGATGCGCCCCTTCATCACATAGGTCTGGCGCTCGGTCGTCACCCACGCGGTGAGCCCCTGTGGAATCCACGCCGCGTCGTACTCGGTCTCGATGCGGCCGTCGATCACCGGCTCGTGCACGCCATCGCGAAGCACATTGCCGCTGACGCGGTTGGGGCCCCCCTCCGGGCGTCCCTTGATCGACAGCAGGATCCCGAAGTCACGCGAGAAGGTGACGGGCAGCCACTTGTACCAAAAGAAGCTGTGCCAGTGCCGAGGCCCCCAGGACTTGTCGCGATAGCCGGTCCCGCCCACGAGATCATGCTTCACGCCATCCACGGTGATGTGTCCGTTGACCGCCATGTTCTGCTCGGTATGCCCGCGATACACCGCGTGCTCGGGATCGAGTTCGATGGGCCGGCCCTGCAGGTCGACGATCTCGCCACCATGCATCGGCGACACGCCCTCGAAGTCCAGCGCGATCGAGGCCGGCCGCTTCGGGTAGCGCTTGAAGGCCGCGCTCGGGTCCATCATGGCCAGCGGATCGTCCATCAAAAGCAAGTCACCCTCGTAGCGCACGCCATGCCGCTTGAAAGGCTCGATCACCTCGAACGCCATACCGGCCGCGGCCATCCGCTCATTGCCGGTGATGGCGGGGCGGCCGAACATGAAGCCCACGCGGCCGTCAGGCAAGTACACGCAGCAGGTCATCTCCGCATGGCCCTCGTTGGGCCGGTTGCCGACGCGAACCCATGCGCCGATGCGGCGCGCGGAATCGAAGGCATTGAAATACATGCTCTCGTTGTAGTTGCCCACCGGCTCGGGCGGGTGGGTGTATTCGTCGCGTGGGTCCAGCTTGAGCCGGGTGTCGGGCGGCATGTACATGACGGGGAATCCTTTCAATGGTTCGCCAGCTCGAGGCGGGCGATCTGGTTGCGATGCACTTCGTCGGGGCCGTCGGCAATGCGCAGGCCGCGCGCCTGCGCATAGGAGCGCGCGAGGATGAAGTCCTGCGACAGGCCTGCCGCGCCATGGGCCTGGATGGCCCAGTCGATCACCTGGCAGGCCATGGAAGGCGCCGCGACCTTGATCATCGCGATCTCCTTGCGTGCGCCCTTGATGCCCACCGTGTCCATCTTCCAGGCGGCATGCAGGGTCAGCAGGCGGGTCTGGTCGATCAGCACGCGCGCCTGTGCGATGCGTTCCATGGTCACGGTCTGGTTCGCGATTGGCCGGCCGAAAGCGACGCGCTCCTTCGAGCGCGCGCACATCAACTCCAGGCAACGCTCGGCGCGGCCCACCAGGCGCATGCAGTGGTGGATGCGCCCGGGGCCGAGCCGGCCCTGCGCGATCTCGAAGCCGCGGTCTTCGCCCAGAAGGATGTTCTCCAGCGGCACGCGCACGTTGTCGTACACCACTTCGGAGTGGCCGTGCGGCGCATCGTCCCAACCGAAGACCTGCAGGTTGCGCACGATGCGCACGCCCGGCGTCTCGCGCGGAATCAGCAGCATGGATTGCTGGCGATGCTTGTCCTCGCTCGCCGCATTGGTCTTGCCCATGAAGATGATGAGCTCGCAGCGTGGATCGGCGATGCCGGAGGTCCACCACTTGCGGCCGTTGACCACGTAGTGATCGCCGTCGCGCCGGATCTCGGCCTCGATATTGGTGGCGTCGGAGGACGCGACCGCGGGCTCGGTCATCGAGAAGCAGGAACGGATGCGGCCCTCCAGCAGCGGCGCAAGCCAGCGCGCCTTCTGCGCCTCGGTGCCGTAGCGCGCCAGGATCTCCATGTTGCCGCTGTCCGGCGCCGAACAGTTGAACACTTCGGGCCCGATCGGGGAGCGCCCCATCAGTTCGGCCAGCGGTGCGTAGTCCTGATTGTTCAGGCCGGCGCCATGCTCGCTGTCCGGCAGGAACAGGTTCCACAGGCCCTGCGACTTCGCTTTGGCTTTCAGTTTCTCGATGACGGGCGGCACCTGGGCATGCCCCGAGGGCTGCGCCTGCGACTGCTCGTGCACGATGCGCTCGGCCGGGTAGACGTGCGCATCCATGAAGGCGGAAAGCCGCTCGCGCAGCTCGACGGTACGGGGGCTGTGTTCAAAGTCCATCGCGTGTGAAGAAGTGGGGCCGCAGTCCGGGACGCGGCCAGTCGAGGGCGGCAAGCCGGCCGGTGGAGGACAGCGTGACGTACGCGGTCTTCATGTCGCCCCCGCCGAAGCAGAGGTTGGTGGTGAAGCGGTCCGGCAGCGGCACATGCTCGACCGCGCTGCCATCGGGCGCGATGACGGTGATGCCGCCGTTGAAGAGCGTGGCCACGCAGATGCGACCGTCCTCCTCCATCGCCAGCGAGTCGAAGAGCTGGTAGCCCGGCAGGCCCGCGACCAGCGTGCCGCCGTGCGGTGCCAGCGAGTCCGGCGCGCGCGCGATGCGCCCAGGGCCGATCACGTCGAAGGCCCACAGCCGCCCAGGCGCAGTCTCCGCCACGTACAGCCGCTTGCCGTCCGGCGACAGGCCCACGCCATTGGGCGTGTTCATGGGAAAGATGACCTCCCGGCATTCGCTGCCGTCGGGCCGCGCCCAGCAGATCGCGCCATGGTCCATGTCGCGCTGGCGGCGCTTGCCCAGATCGCTGAACCAGAAGCCGCCGTCGGCGCCGAAGACGAGGTCGTTGGGGCCCTTGAGCGGCGCCTTGTCGCTGTGGGTGTAAAGGACCTCGACCCGGCCGGTGCGCAGGTCCACGCGCTGGATGCGGCCGCCGGCATACTCGGATGGCTGCAAGCCAGGCGTCTGCGTCCCATCCGCATGGCGATGCCATTCGAAGCCGCCGCCGTCGCACACGTAGCAGGCGCCGTCCGGGCCGATGGCTGCGCCGTTCGGGCCGCCGCCAGTCTTCGCCACCACTTCTCGGCGGCCGTCGGCGAACACGCGTGTCAGGCGCCCCGCCTGGATCTCCACCACCAGGAGCGAGCCATCCGCGAGCACCACGGGGCCCTCGGGGAAGTCCAGGTTCTCTGCAACGATCTTCATCTTCGATTCCTCGTTTGGCGCATCTACAGGCCCAGGTATGCGGCGCGCACATCCGGATGCGCAGCCAGTTCGCGGGCGCTGCCGCTCATCACCACCTCGCCGTTCTGGAGCACGTAGGCGCGATCGGCGGCGGCCAGCGCCATCTCGGCGTTCTGCTCGGCCAGCAGCACCGAGACGCCGGTCGAGCGGATGTGGCGGATGAAGGCGGCGATCTCCCGCACGATCAGCGGCGCGAGCCCCAGCGTGGGTTCATCCAGCATCAGCACGCGCGGCTGTGCCATCAGCGCGCGGCCGATCGCCAGCATCTGCTGCTCGCCACCGGACAGCGTGCCCGCCATTTGCAGCCGACGCTCGCGCAGACGCGGGAACCAGCGATACAAGCTCTCGCGCCGTTCTCGCCGCGCAGCCGGATCGCGGCCCAGATCGCCCAGGTCCAGGTTTTCCTCGACCGACAGGTCCGGAAACACC
The DNA here is from genome assembly GCF_056397405.1 of Variovorax sp. 05N34. Taxonomy (NCBI): domain Bacteria; kingdom Pseudomonadati; phylum Pseudomonadota; class Betaproteobacteria; order Burkholderiales; family Comamonadaceae; genus Variovorax; species Variovorax sp. 05N34. The sequence goes on along the minus strand of NZ_JBFTNI010000002.1, from coordinate 782,876 downwards.
CGCCGGCCCTCGGGCGACAGCGCCAGGCCGGCGGTGATGCGCTCGCGCGTGGGCAGCGTGTCGATGCGCTTGCCGGTGATCGCGACCGCGCCGGCAGCGTGCGGAACCAAGCCCAGCAGCGCATTGAGCAGCGACGACTTGCCCGCGCCATTGGCGCCGACCAGTGCCACGACCTCGCGTGCACCGAGCGTCAGGTTCACGCCGACGAGCGCCCGCGTCTCGCCATAGCGCACATCGAGGCCTTCGACTTGCAGCAGCGGTGCCGTCATGCAGCCAGCTCCTCGCACGACGCGGGTGTGCTGCCCAGGTAGGCCGACACCACATCCGGCATGCGCGTCACCGCGCCCGGCGCGCCGTCGGCGATCTTCACGCCATGGTGCAGCACCACCACCCGGTCGACGAACGACATCAGCATCTTCAGGTTGTGGTCGACCACGATCAGCGTCATGCCCTTGTCGCGCAGGCCACGCAGCACCTGGGCCAGACGCGTCGCCTCGACCTGGTTGAGGCCGGCGGCTGGCTCGTCGAGCAGCAGGAGTTCAGGCTGCGTGGCCAGAGCCATGGCCACACCCAGGAGCTTCTGTTCGCCGTAGGGCAGGCTGCCCGCCACGTCATCTCGGCGCGCCAGCAGGCCGACTTCGGCCAGGCAGCCCAGCGCATGCGCGGTGCGCTGCCGCTCGCGCGCACGCCAGCGCGGCGCGCGCAACAGCGAGCCCCAGAACCCGCCCGGCCGGTGCAGGTGGCTGGCGATTGCCATGTTGGCAGCAACCCTCTGCCCGGCGCAAAGCGCGGTCTGCTGGAAGCTGCGCACCACGCCCAGCCGCGCGACACGATGGGCCGGTTGCCCCACGATGTCCCGCCCGCGCACGCGGATCGCACCGGCGCTCACCGGCAGGAAGCCCGACAGCATGCTCAAGAGCGTGGTCTTGCCGGCGCCATTGGGCCCGATGAGGCCCACGATCTCGCCGGCCCGCACGTCGAACGACACATCCTGCACCGCCTTGAGTCCCTTGAAATGACGACTCACGCCCGCGACTTCGAGCACCATGCCTTCACGATGCGGCCGGGCTGCAAGAGGCGCGGGCTGCGATGCATCGAATTCGCGCGCGGCGCGCGCGACGCGCCATCGCGGGAAAGCGGGCCGAGTGACCAACCAGCCCACCAGCCCACCTGGCAGCAGGCGCACCGCGAGGAGCAGGATGAGTGCGAAGGCTGCGAAGTTGAGATCACCGAGAAAGCGCAGCCCCTCGGGGATGATCGCGAACAGCGCCCCGCCCAGCACGGGCCCCACCAGGGTCGCCTTGCCGCCAAGGATCACGCCCAGGATGCCGGTGGCCGAGTAGCTCACGCCGAGCAGCGAGGGCGAAAGCACGAACACCTTCGGAATGAGAAGCGCCCCGGCCAATGCAGCGAGCCCACCCGACAGCGCGACGTTCAGCACGCGCGAGCGCACGGTCGCGATGCCCAGCGACTCGGCGAGCGCCGGCGCTTCGCGGATCGCAGTCCAGCCGCGTCCGGTTGCGCTGTCGCGGAGGTTGCGCAAAACCACGAAGGCGATGGCGAGCGCCGCCGCCACCGCGAACAGGTAGCCCTGCTGCGCATTCCAGCCCACGCCCTGCACTAAGGGCAGCGGCGGTGCCGTCACCATCAGCCCCATGGGACCGCGCGTGAGGTCCACCCAGTTGACCACCAGCAGCACGAGGATCTCGGCCACCACGAGCGTCGCGATGGCGAAGTAGGCACCGCTCAGGCGCGCGGACACGATACCCACCAAGCCTCCGAGCAGCAGGCCGGGCAGGATGCCCAGCGGCACCGCAAGCCAGTAGTTCCACCCGAGTTTCGTGACCAGGATGCCGACGGTGTACGCACCCAGCCCGAGGAAGGCCGCATGCCCGAAGCTCACGTAGCCCAACTGGCCAAAGGTGACCGACACGCCGAGCACGAAGATCGCGAGGACGGCGGCATAGGCGGCGACGTCCAGCAGATAGGGAGAGCGGATCACGCTCGCCAGCAGCGCCGCCGCGGCGATACCGATCAGCATGTCGCGCACGGTGCGGATCATCGCGCCACCCCTGCGAGACCCTGCGGCCGCACCAGCAGCACCACCAGCATCAGCGAATACACCGTGGCCGCGGCCAAGCCCTCTTCCATCACGAGCCCCAGCATGGCCTCGAGCACGCCCACGGCAAGTGCGCACAGCACGGCGCCGCCCGCACTTCCCAGCCCGCCCAGCACCACGATCACGAAGGCCTTTATCAGCACCGCCTGCCCCAGCATCGGCGAGTAGGAGGTGATCGGCGCCAGCAGCGCACCGCCGAGACCGCCGACCACCGCGGCCAGCAGGAAGGCGCGGGTGCCGACCGACTTGACATCGATGCCCACCACGCGCGCGGCATGCTCGCTCTGCGCGAGCGCACGCATCTCCACGCCGAAGCGTGTGCGGCGCGCGAGCAGGCCCAACAGCACCAGCGCAGCGATGCTCGCCACGATGACGAACAGGCGCTGCGCACTGAGTCCCACGCCGGCGAGCTCGATACGACCCTGCAGTCCGTCGACGCGCGCCGGTGCCGGCCCCCACACCGACAGCACGGCCTGGTTGAACAGCACGCCGACCGCGAAAGTGGTGAGCAGGATGTCGGTACGCCCGTCCGCACGCCGCAGCAGCGGCGACACCGCGAGCGCATCGAATATCCAGCCGACGACGGCGCCCACCAGCATGGCGAGCGGCAGCGCAGCGAGATAGGGCAGGCCCAGCAGCTTGTTCGCCAGCACCACCGTGAGCGCGCCCAGCATCACCACTTCGCCGTGGCCGAAGTTGATGATGTGCAGCACGCCGAAGGCGAGCGTGAGCCCCAGCGCGATCAGCGCATAGCCGAAGCCGATGGAAAGTCCGTTGAGCAGTTGCTGAAGCAGCGCGTCAGTCATGGCTTCGGCGTCGCTTTCGTCAATCGCCGGTCGCAATCTTTCCGTCCTTGACCTCCAGCACGACCCATTTGTCGGAGGTCGCCTGATTGCCCGGGAAGCGCACCTTGCCGCGCGGCGAGTCCCAGGTGCCCTCGCGCAGGGTGACGGCCAGCTTGGCGGTGTCGGTCACGGTGCCGGCCGAGCGGATCGCCTGCCCGAGGACCCACATGCTCTCGAAGCCGAGGAAGTCCACCTTGCCGGGCATCGCCTTGTACTTGGCCTGGTAGGCGGCGACGAATTTTTGGTTGGTTTCGGTGTTCATCGTCGGCGCCCAGATGTCCAGCGTGAACGCACCCTCTGCCGCCGCCCCGGCCACCTGCAGTAGCGCGGGCGTCACCGAGCCGGGCAGGATGCAGCGTTTCGCTTTGACGCCCGCCTCGACCAGCGTGCGCAGCAGGCTGCCGCCCTGCTCCGGCGCCGAGAAGGCCATGCACACCACGTCGGGGCTGGCCGCCTTCACGCGCGCGGCGATCGTGCTGAAGTCGGTCTGCTTCAGGATGTCGTACAGCTCGGTGGCGACGACCGCATTGCCGAAGCTGCCCTTCATGCTCGCGATGATCGAGCGGCCGTAGTCGCCGTTCTCCACCACCACCGCCATGCGCTGCGGCTTCACCTTGTCCTTGAGGTACCGGTTGAAGACCTCGCCATCGGTGGACACCAGCGGATTGAAGCGAAATGCACGGTCGTAGTCGGTGACCTGCGGTGCCTTCGTGACGGCGGCGAGAAACACCGCGCCGCTCTGCTGCGCGACCTGCGTCACGCCGAGCGACACCGCCGTGTTGATCGCGCCGACGATCACCGGCACCTTGTCTTCGCTTAGGAGCTTGCGCGCCGCGGCCACGGCATCGGCGGGCTGGTAGTTGTCGTCGTACACCACCAGCTTGAGTGGGCGGCCGTCCAGCGCGCCGCCGTTGGCATTGATCATCTCGGCGGCAATCTCCGCGCCGTTACGGCCCTGCTGGCCGAGCATGGTCTTGATCGGATAGAGCACGCCGATCTTGATCTCCTGCGCGAACGCGGGCGCGCTCGCGAGCAGACCGGCGACAAGGCCCGCGCCAACGAGGCCGCGCACGGCGGGAGAAAAAATTCTGCGCATAATGCTTGTCTCCGTAATGGTTCTACCATTAAAGTATCGGATCAATGGCGACCGCATCGGGGAAAGTACGGAGAGCGGCTGCTAGTGCGGCACACGAAGCCAAGCCTTGCCCACCGTGGATCGGCCTTCCAGCGCGGCCAGGGCCGCGCATGCGTCGTCGAAGGCAAACGATGGCCCGGGCATGGGGCGGATACGGCCTTCCGCATGCCACGCATAGACCTCTTGCGTGAGCTGCGCCGCCAGCGCGAGGTCGCGCTTGCGCACCTCACCCCACAGCACACCCACCGCACTGGCGTTGTGAAGCAGCAGCCGATTGGCCGGCAGCTGTGTGAGCGCGCCGGCCGCAAAACCGATGACGAGGTAGCGCGCGCCGAAGGCGAGGCAGCGCAGGCTCTGCGCGCCGACCTCGCCACCCACCGGGTCGTAGATCACATCAGCGCTGCCGGGGGCGATCTTGCGGAAGGCATCGACCCACCCGGGATCGCCATAGTCCAGCGCGGCATCCGCGCCCGCGTCGAGACAGGCTTGCGCCTTCCGCGCCCCGCCCGCGGTAGCGATCACACGCGCACCCATCAGCTTGCCGAGTTGCAGAGCGGCGCTGCCGACACCGCCCGCGGCGGCATGCACGAGCAGCGTCTGGCCTTCTTGCAGGCGCCCCGCCACGCGCAACGCAAACAGCGAGGTGGGATAGTTGCTGCGCAATGCAAGTGCTTCCCCCGGGTCGATGTCCTGAGGGATCGCGATCGCCTCGCTGCGCGGCACCAGCGCGTACTGCGCGAAGCCGCCCTGCCTGGAAGAACTCGCCACGCGCGTGCCCACCGGCAGTTCGCCACCTTCTCCCGCCACGATGGTGCCCAGCACCTCGGAACCGGGCGTGAAGGGCAGCGGCGGCTTGATCTGGTACTTGCCGCGCACGATCAACGTATCGCCGAACGCAAGGCCGGCGGCCTCGACCCGCACCAGGTATTGGTCGGGGCCGGGCTGGGGCACCTTGACGTCGCGCAGATGCATCTGGCCACCCTCGCTGATTTCCTCGACGCGCCACGCGCGCATCGATGGAGGCAGGTTGCTCGTCATCGGGTCTCCTTTGTCGCCGCCCAGCCGGCTTCGGCAGTTGCTTGAACGCGCGCGGCAACGGCGGCCGCGCGGCTGTTGGCGGCGTTGCCGTCCAGCGCGCGACGGGCCACGCCCTGCTGGATGGCAGCAAGACGGAACATGTTGAACGCGAGGTGGTAGTGCCAGTGCGCGATGTGCGTATCGGCGCGGCCGCTTGCGCGGCAGTAGTCAGCCACATGCTGCGCTTCGGTCGGAATGCCTTCCGGCAAAGCGCCGAGCCCGGCCAGCGTGCGATGGGTTCCGAGCTGCAGCCGCCAGGCGAGGCAGTGGTAGGCGAAGTCCACCTGCGGATCTCCCAGTGTGGAGAGTTCCCAGTCGAGCACGGCGACGATGCGCGGCTCGCTCGAGTGAAACACAAGGTTGTCGAGCCGGAAGTCACCGTGCACGAGCGACGTGCTTTCCTGCGGCGGCACATGCGCCGGCAACCATTCGATCAGCCGCTCCATCGCCTCGATGCGGTCGGTCTCGCTCGCGCGGTACTGGCGAGTCCAGCGCTCGATCTGACGCTCGACATAGCGGCCTTCGCGGCCAAAGTCGGCCAGACCGCGCGCACGCCAGTCCACCGCATGGAGCGCGGCCATCACGCCGGCCATCTCGGCGTAGTGCGCGCGGCGCTGGGCGGGAGCCATGCCTGGCAGGGTCTGGTCGGTGAGGATGCGCCCTTCCACAAAGTCCATCAGGTAGAAGGTGCTGCCCAGTACAGCCGGGTCTTCGCACAGCACGCGCGCAGGCGGCACCGGCACGTTCGATTTTTCGAGCGCGCGCAGCACGCGGAACTCGCGCTCCACCGCATGGGCCGAAGGAAGCAGCACGCCGGGCGGCTTGCGCCGAAGCACGAGCCGCCGTGCGCCCGCATCGACGATGAAGGTGGGATTGGACTGTCCGCCTTCGACCTGCCGCACCCGCAGCGCGCCGTCGAAGCCAGCGATTTCGCGCCGGATGAACGCATCGAGCGCGCTCGCCGCAGTCGCATTGAACCCATTCGCCGTGATTGGAGGGGTGGATGAATCGTTCACTTTGTCGTTTAATCTATGGTTGAACCAATGATTGAACGATCGTATAGCAGCTACATCCATCACACAAGGAGACACCGCCATGAACTTCACCCGACGCCAGACGCTCGCAGCCGCACTCGGCTCGCTAGGTACGGGCGTCCTGCCGCTTGCGCAGGCGCAGTCGCAGCCCTTCCCCTCGCAGGTGATCAAGTTCGTGATTCCCACGCCGGCCGGCGGGGGCCACGACACCATGATGCGACTCATCGGCCAGAAGCTGACCGAGGCCTGGGGCCAGCCCTGCATCGTCGAAACCAAGTCCGGCGCAAGCGGCGCCATCGCCGCGGCCACGGTGTCGCAGGCGCCGGCCGATGGATATACCGTGCTGATCGGCTACAGCGCACTCCTCAGCAATACGGTGCTGATGCAGAAGCCGGGCTATCGGATGGAGGACCTGCAACCAGTGGGCATGCTGGCGCTCACCCCAATCGCGATCGGCATCCGCGAAAGCTTGCCCGCCTCTACCCTCAAGCAGTACGTGGCGCTCGCCAAGACGCGCCCCGGCAAGCTCTCTTATGGCTCCTATGGCCAGGGCTCGGGCGGCCACTTTGTCGGCGAACTGTTCAACATGGCCGCCGACATCGACACCGTGCACGTGCCGTACAAGGGAGAGACGCCGGCACTGCAGGATTTGCTGGGCGGCCAGATCGATGCGGCGGTGGTATCGGTCGGCGGCGTGAATCGCTACCCCGGCAAGATCAAGCCGCTGGCCGTCGCCAGCGCTACGCGCTTTCCCGCGTACCCCGACGTGCCGACCTTCGCCGAACTGGGCTATCCGGAAGTCGACATGCCCGGCTGGGCCGCCGCCTTCGTGCCAGCGAAGACGCCCAAGGCCATCGTCGCCAAGCTGACCGCGGAGATGGGCCGTATTCTCGTGATGCCGGATGTGCGCGCCAAGCTGCTGGAGCTGGGCTTCGAGCCGACGCCATGGAGCGCCGACCAGACCCAGCGCTTCATGAAGGACCAGCTTGCACTCACGCAGAAGCTGGTGGACGCGGGGCGCGTAAAGCTCTAGCCGAGCAAAAGCCGCTGCGACTCTGGTTGCAGCGGTTCGATCGCGGTATCTGCGTCCTTAGCAGTTGACGAGCAGGCGCGCGCACAACCTTTCGCGTGCCTGGCGATCAAGACCGAGGGGGCCTTCCAGATAGGCGTTCATCGAGCCCCAGCGACTGTCGATCTCGTCGAATGCGCATTGCATGTATTCGGCGCGCACCGCGGCCAGCAGCGCCCAGTCGCTCGAGGCGCCGTGCATGCGCCAACGTCCGTTGCTCGCCATGAAGTCATCGAGCACGGCTTCGCGCGGCACTCCGAGCGCGAGCAGCAACAGCGCCGCCGCCCAACCGGTACGGTCCTTTCCAGCAGTGCAGTGAACAACCAATGGGAGGGGCGTTGCCTCGTCGGCAACCAGCCGCAGGAGCGAGGCGAAGACAGGCACGTGCTCGTGCGCGAAGCGGCGATAGACCTCGAACATGATGGCAGTCAGCGCGGAAGTGTCGGCCTGGCCGGCCTCGCGCAGTTGGCGCAGCGCGCCCATCGCGCGCGGCTCGATCGGCAGATGCACCTCCTGGATCCCTGACTGCACCAGGCGCGACGGCGTGTGCTTCCGCTCGTCCGTGCCGCGCAGGTCAACCACCGAGCGGAATCCAATGGCACGCAGCGCGATCAGATCGTCGTCGGGTATCGCGCCGAAATGGCTCGAACGCCAGAGCCGCCCCGGCGCGATCAGATGACCCGACGCCGTGCCGATGCCCCCCAGGTCGCGCAGGTTCGGCACGCTCGCCACGACGGGCGCTGCATGCGATGACATGTTCATCGCGCCGCAATGACGGCCCGCATCAGGCACCCAGGACAGCACGCCCGTTGGCAAGCACCTGCACGCCGCGCTCCTTCACGCTCGCACGGAAGGCGACCTCCTCCGAGCCCATGCGCCAGCAATCCAGCACCAGCGTTTCGCCGGGATAGACCGGCGAAGTCAACCGCGCGCGGATCGATTTCATGCGCGACGCATCGTGCTCGCAGAACCGGGTCAGGATGCCACGACACGCATTCCCGTAGGTCGCGAGGCCGTGCAGGATCGGCCGCGGAAAGCCAGCCTTTGCGGCCACCGCGCGGTCGATGTGCAGCGGGTTGATGTCGCCGGAGAGCCGGTACAGCACCGCCGCGTCCGCGCGGGTCTGCAGTTCGATGGTCAGATCAGGTGCGGAATCCGGCGTTGCAGCCGCAGCGGCCGGGGGTTCGTCACCGCGGCCGCTCTTCGAGAAGCCGCCGTCGCCACGCAGGAAGAGCACCATCTCGACCGTGGCAACCAGCCGGCCACTGGCCTCGTCGCTGAGGGTCTTCTCCACATGCATCGTCGCGCCCTTGCCCTCGCCTTTGTCGACGATGCGGGTGACGCAGCTTTCGCCGATCAGCGTGCCGGAGGCCGGCAAGGACGAATGGATCGTCACGCCCTGCTCGCCGTGCACCAGCTTCAGGTAGTCAATGCCCAGATCCTTGCGATCACGCATCCAGAAGCCGGCCGAGGCCAGTACCGCGGCCATGGTCGGCACGGCCTGGAGTTCCTTCTCGTAGACGAAACGGAGTTCCTCCACGGCCAGCGGGTCCGCCGCGAAGCCGACGCCCAAGGCATAGAGGATGGTGTCGCGCTCGGTATAGCTCTGGCGTACAGGGCCGGAGCGCCAGGCCTTGGTCTTCTCGTAGTCGATCATGGGTTCAATCCTTGTTCGGCCAGCGGAACTGCGCCGGCTCCTTGGCGGCGAAGCGGCGGATGGCTTCGCGAAAGTACGCGCTGGACGAGGCGATCACCTGCGAGGAAGCCTCCATGTCCAGAATGGTGTCCAGATCGCTCTGCAGCGTCGCGGCCAGCGCGCGCTTGGAGAGGCTGAAGGCAGTAGGGGACGCGTCGGCCAGGCTGCGAGCAAGTTGCATTGCACGCGGCATCAGAGCCTCCGGTGCGAGAGCCTCGAGCGCCAGGTTCATGCGCAGCGCCTCTTCGGCGCCGAACTCGCGCGCCGAGTAGATCAGGTCCTTGGCTCGCTGCAATCCCACCACGCGTGGCAACTGGTACCAGGCGCCCACATCCGGCACCAGGCCGATGCGATGGAAAACCATCGCTAACCGCGCCCGCGTGCTCACCAGCACGATGTCGGCATAGAGCGCCATGCTGAGCCCCGCTCCGAATGCGACGCCGTCGATCGCGGCAATCAGCGGCTTGTCCAGCGCCGCCAACGCGCGCGCCAGTTCGGCATAGCGAGCCATGCCCGCGCGGCGCTGCTCGAGGGTGCGCGAGCCCCCATCGGCCATGCCCTTGACGTCGCCGCCCGCGCAGAAATCGCCGCCTGCACCGGTCAGCACGACCGCGCGGATGTCATCGTCGACACGCAACGCGCGCAGGGCAGCAACGAGCGCGTCAGTGGTGGGGATGTCGATGGCGTTCTTTGCCGACGGCCGGTTCAGCGTGAGGACGGCCACGCCGTCCGCGCGCTCCAGAAGGACGTTGTCGCCCGCCATGTCAGAGACTGATGTGGAAGCCGCCGTTGACGCCCAGATGCTGGCCCGTGATATAGCTCGAGCCATCCGACAGCAGATAGCAGACGCTCTTCACCACCTCGCCCGGCGTGGACCAGCGGCCCAGCGGAATCTGGGCGAGCATCTGGTCGCGGAACTTCTCGCCGCGCACCACTTCCGTCATCGGTGTCTCCACCACGCCGAAGCAGATTGAGTTGGTGCGGATGTTGTAGCGGCCCCATTCGCGCGCCGCCGTCATCGTCATGCCCAGCATGCCGGCCTTGGCCGCCGCGTAATTGATCTGGCCGATCGAGCCCTTGCGGCCGGCGTCGGACGAGATGTTGACGATCGAGCCGCCGGTCTTGTCGCCGATCTTGGCCCGCTCGACCATGTGCCGGCCTGCGGCACGCATCCAGTAGAAGGAGCCGGTGAGGTGCACGTCGATCACCTCCTGCCATTGCTGGTCGGTCATCTTGTCGATCATGGCCGGGCGGATGATGCCGGCGTTGTTGACAAGGCCATGCACCGCCCCGAACTTCGCGACCGCATCGGCCACGGCGCGGTCGGCCACGGCCGGATCGGCCACGCTGCCCTGCACCGCGAGCACGCGCGCCTGGGGCAGCGGCGAGACCGCGGCGTCCAGCGTCTGGCCATTGAGATCGACGGCTACCACGTTGGCCCCCAGGTCAATGGCCAGTTCCACGATGCCCTTACCGATGCCCTGGCCGGCGCCGGTGACGACGATGGTGCGCCCTTGCAGGCTGACGATGGGATCCACTTTGATGCTCCTTGTTGATTGTCCGATGGTTGAACCAATGATATCCTACTTGTGAACAGTGACTGGAGCAAACACATGACCATCAAACGCAAGGCCTGCATCGCAGGCGCCTACGAACACCCGACGCGCAAGGCCCCCGACAAGACAGTGGCACAGTTGCACGCAGAATGTGCCCGCGGCGCGCTGGCCGATGCCGGCCTCACCCTGCAGGACGTGGACGGCTACTTCTGCGCCGGCGACGCGCCCGGCCTGGGTGCCAACAGCATGGCCGACTACCTGGGCCTGACCCGGCTGCGCCACGTCGACAGCACCGACACCGGCGGATCGGCCTACCTGATCCACGTGTCGCACGCAGCGCAGGCCATTGCCACCGGAAAGTGCGATGTCGCGCTGGTGACTCTTGCGGGCCGCCCGCGCAGCGAAGGATCGATCGGCGTCGCGCCGCGACTGGTCACGGCCGACACGCCGGACGTGCCCTGGGAGATGCCGTACAACCCCGTCACCGTGAACATGTACGCGCTGGCCGCAGCCCGCCACATGCACGAGTACGGCACCACCAGCGAACAGCTCGCCTGGATCAAGGTAGCGGCCGCGGCCCACGCGCAGCACAACCCGAATGCGATGCTGCGTGAGCCGGTGACCGTGGAGGAGGTGCTGGCCTCGCCCCTGATCTCCGACCCGCTGCACAAGCTGGACTGCTGCGTGGTGAGCGACGGCGGTGGCGCGCTGGTCGTGGTGCGGCCCGAGATCGCTGCGCGTCTGAAACGCCCGGTGATCAATGTGCTCGGCGCAGGCGAGACCATCAAGGGCCAGCTCGGCGGTCAGGTCGACCTGACCTGGTCCGGCGCGGCGATCTCCGGTCCCATCGCGTTCAAGGAGGCGGGCGTGAGTCCGAGCGACATCCAGTACGCATCGATCTACGACAGTTTCACCATCACGGTGCTGATGCAGCTGGAGGACCTGGGCTTCTGCAAGAAGGGCGAAGGCGGCCGTTTCGTGGCCGATGGGAATCTGATCTCGGGCGTCGGCAAGCTTCCCTTCAACACCGATGGCGGCGGCCTGTGCAACAACCATCCGGCCAACCGAGGCGGCATCACGAAGGTGATCGAGGCCGTGCGCCAGCTGCGCGGAGAAGCGCACCCGAAGGTCCAGGTGCCCGACTGCACCCTGGCCCTGGCCCAGGGCACCGGTGGCCTGCTCGGCTCTCGCCACGGCAGCGCAACCCTGATCATGGAAAGGCAATAAGCGATGACCACTCCCTTCACCGACCGGGCGCTGGCGGCTCCGCATGTCGACGCCGCCACCAGGCATTTCTGGACACAAGCCAAGGAAGGCCTGCTGTGCACGCGGCACTGCACCAGTTGCGGCAAGGTCCATTGGTACCCGCGCGTCCTCTGCCCCTTCTGCATGGGCGAGACCGAGTGGTGCAGCCTCTCGGGTCGAGGCACGATCTACAGCGTGAGCGTCACGCGCCGCGGCGGCCCCATCCCTTACGCGATCGCCTATGTCACCCTCGACGAGGGCATCACGATGCTGACCAACATCGTCGACTGCGATCTCGATGATCTGAAGATCGGCCAACGCGTCGAGGTCACGTTCAAGCCCGCCGAGGGCGGCGCGATGGTCCCGATGTTCAGGCGTGCCTGAGTGGACATGGAAACGCTCGACTTCTCGGTGGAGAACGCGGTCGGCTGGGTTCGCCTAGCCCGACCCGAGATCCACAATCCGCTGGACGTTGCGCTGCGCGCCGACCTGATGGCGGTGCTGGAGCAGGTACGCAATGACCCGGCGGTGCGTGCGCTCGTCCTTACCGGTGGCGCGGGCGCCTTCTGCGCCGGTGGAAACCTCCACGCACTGCAGGAACATGCGGATGCGGGCCCCGCCTACTGGCAGCGGCGAATCAACGCCGGTCTTCGGCTCACCGACGACCTGTTGAATGTGGGCTGCCCCGTGATCGCCGCCATCGACGGTCCGGCCATCGGCGCGGGCTTCGCGCTGGCGCTGTGCGCGGACATGATCATCGCCAGCCCGCGCGCCAAGTTCGCCATGGCCCATTTGCGGCTGGGTTTGGTGCCGGACCTCGGCGCGCTCTACCTGCTGCCACGCGTGGTCGGGTTGCAGCGCGCGAAGGAACTGGTGTTCTCCACCCGCGACGTCGGCGTCGAGGAAGCCCGCGAATTCGGGATCGTGATGGAAGTGCACGCGAGCGAAGCGCTCGAAACGCGTGCGCGAGAGATGGCCGAGCGCATGGCCCAGGCTGCGCCGACCGCGGTGGCACTGTCCAAGGCGATGCTGAATGCCTCGCTCGACGGCGACCGGCAGAGCGCCTTCGCACTCGAAGCGGCGAGCCAAGCCGCCGCCTTCGCGGCGCCAGAACCGGCTGCGCAGATCGAGGCCATTCTCGGGAAGCAACGCCCCGCCTTCGGCGGCCTGAAGTCCGCGCGGGGCTGACGCCCGTCAGCCGAAATGAAACGAGAAGAAGGCCTCGGCCTTCTTCGCTGCGCGTTGTGCACGCTCAGCGGCCGGCAATGCAGCGTCGGCAACAACCGGTGTCTCCAGCTCGATCTCGGCATCCGGCGGCAAAGCCGCCACCAACCCCTGCAGATCCAGCCCGCCGTCTCCCAGGTACATGCGGCCCGACATCGCCTCGTCGAACAGGGTTGTCGCTGGCGCACGCACCGCAGGCGCATCGCACAGTTGCGTGAGATAGATGCATTCAGGGTCGAGCGCACGCACATCGGCCACGCCCGCGCCCGAACGCGCCAGATGGAGCGAGTCGATCAACAGGCCCACATTGCGGCCGCCGCTGTCGGCGATCACGCGCTGCGTATCAGCGATCGTCTTGAGCGTGCTCATGGGCATGAACTCGAGCGCGATGCGCACGCCGGCATCGGCGGCAGTGCGCGCGTAGTCGCGCAGCAACTCGCCGACACGCGCCAGGTCGGGCTCGAAGCATCCCTGCGAGATCAGCGGCGCGCCGAGGCGGCGTGCGGCTTCCACGTTCGAGAGCAGGTGCGACAGGTTGGTTTTCTCCGAGATGTAGTAGCCGGAGATGCTGGAGACGCGGACCGACAACGCCTCGGCCTGCGCGCGTAGCTGCTCGAAGCCATCTCCGTCTGCACCGGGTCCCGGCCACGGGTCGCCGGGATTGCGCCCACTGATGCGCAGTCCCGCCGCGCCGAAGCTGGCTTCGGCAGCCGCGGCGAGAACATCCAGCGGCGCCGCTTGCGCACCGAGCGAGAGAAAGCCGAACGTGAGCGCGCGGACTTCCCGGCAGCGGCGATTGCTGCTCATGCCGGCAGCACCTCAGCGGCCTGCAGCTCGCGCAGGCGCTGCACCAGCGTCGCATCGGTCTCGATGCAGTCGTGGAAGCCGGCGCGCCGGATCTTCGCCGTCGCCAGCACGATGTCGTGCGCCTGGCGCAGCATGTAGTCCATCCATCGCCAGTCGACGATCTGGCCGATGTCGATCGTCCGCAGACGGTGACGCTGCGCGATGCGACCCCACACGGCTTGCTGCGCCGGCATCAGGTCCGCAAGCGGAAGCGTCTTCGGCTCGCCGCAAGGCATGGCGAGCGCTTCGGCAATCACCGGCCAGGTCTGTCGCCAGCGCGCCGGATCTCCGTTGGTGACATTGAAAGCCTCGTCCTCCGCCGCGGGCGCATCCGCGGCCCACGCTGCGGCGGCGCCGATCTGGCGCGCGTCCGCGATCTGGTGCAACGCCTCGTAGGCACGCGCGCTTCCGGGGAAGCGCAGCGGCATGCCCAGTTCCTTGCAGACAGCGGCATAGAGGCCGATGCCGAGCACCAGGTTCATCGGGTTGCCGATGGCGTAACCGGAGACGAAGGGAGGAATCAGGTTGACCCAGCGCCAGCGTGCGCCGCGGCCGGCCTCGCGCAGCCAGTCCTCCTGGTCGTAGTAGAAGTTTGGCGGCAGTTGTCTCGGATCGCTCTCGCGACAGGGCGTGGGGCTCGCGCCCCACTGGATGCCGTAGAACTTCGCGCCCGTGACCAGCACCACCTTGCGCAGCGCCGGCGAGGCCCGCTGCACCGCCTCCACCACGTTGCGCAGCATCGCAAGATTGGGTGCGACTTCCGCCGCGCGGCTGGGCGCCGGCCGGAAGGCTGCGTGGAATACGTGCGTGATCCCCGTATGCGGCGCGACAGCCCGCGCGCAGGCGGCCGCATCCATGAGGTCCATGGCCATGCCTTCGGTTCCGGACAAGCCGCCGCCGCCCGAACGGCTCGCGCACAAGACGCGCCAGCCCCCGCCCACCAGTCGCTCGGCAATGCCGCGCCCCACGATGCCGCTGGCGCCGGCGATCAGCGCCGTCTTCTTCTGTTGCATGCGGAACCCTCAGCTGCTGAGCGTGATGCCAAGTCGCTTGATGAGATCGCCCCATGTCTGACTGTCGCTCAGCGCGAGCTTGCGGAAGGCATCGCCGTGCACCTGCGACGGCACGCCTCCGCCGCGCCGCACGGCCTCCTGGAACGCAGGATCAGCCTGCATGTCCGCCACAGCCTTCAGAAGTTTCGACGTCACCGGCGCAGGCATGTTGGCCGGGCCCACCATGCCGAAGAGCTGATCCGGGATCCGCGCCTGCAGACCGGACTCCTGAAGGTTAGGGACGTTCGGCAAGGCAGGATCGCGGCCCTCGCCCGTCACCGCCAGCGCCTTGATGCGCCCGGCCTGGATCAGCGGAAGCGAGGTGGCGAGCGACGCGATCGTATATTGCACTTCACCGGCCATCATGGCGGTGTCGGTCTCGTTGCCCGTCTTGAAGGGCACATGCACTGCCTTGATGCCCGCGGCCGCGTTGAACTGCTCCACCGCCAGATGGATGCTGTTGCCCACACCGCTCGAGCCGAAGTTGAGCGTGCCGGGTTTGGCCTTGGCCAGTGCAATGAAGTCCTGCAGCGTGTCCACGCCCAGCTTGGGCGACACCGTCAGCACCTGGCGCGAAGTCTGGATCAGGCCCAGGTAGGTGAACGACTTCTCGACGTCGTAGCCGGGGTTCTTGATGAGATGCGGTGCGGAGGTTAGCGATGTGGTCGTGCCCATTCCAATCGTGTAGCCGTCGGCATGTGCACGGGCCACCGCCGCCATACCGATGGTTCCCGAGCCGCCAATCTTTTGATCCACGACCACCGTCTGTCCCAGGCGCCGGCCAAGATCGGCCGCGATCAGGCGCGCCAGGATGTCAACGGCACCGCCGAAGGGCGTGATCAGCGTAATGGGGCGCTCTGGCCAGGTCCCTTGCGCGAGCAGGCGGCCGGGAAAGGCGCCAAGGGCGGCAGCACCCGCCGCGATCTGAAACAGGGCGGCGCGACGGCTGGGGCGCGGAGCGGGCATGACAGGACTCCTGAAGTGATCAATTGGCCAAAATCATAATGGACAGACCAATGGACATTGTTAGGCATTACCCCGAATCGCGACGACGTTTTCCCCTTTCCATCACTTGGTTAACTATTATAATGGTCTAACCAATATGCCAATTATTCAACTTTTACGGAGCTCCCATGCTCACCCCTGAAGACAACGAAACGCTCGTGCGCGTCGGCCCGGGCACCGCCATGGGCAGCCTGATGCGGCTGTTCTGGATTCCCTTCCTTCCGACAAGCGATCTGCCGGCCGGCGGCATGCCCCAACGGGTGCGCCTGCTCGGTGAGGACCTGATCGCGTTCCGCGACAGCGAAGGCAAGCTAGGCCTCGTGGACCATGCCTGTCCGCACCGTGGTGCGCCGCTGGTCTTCGGCCGCAACGAGGATTGCGGCTTGCGTTGCGTCTATCACGGCTGGAAGTTCGGCACCGACGGCCACGTGCAGGACCTGCCGGCCGAGTTGCCAGAGAGCCGCCTGAAGGACAAGGTCCGGCTCAAGGCCTACGCCTGCCAGGAACGAAACGGCATCGCCTGGGCCTACATGGGCCCGCAACAGGACAACCCGCCGCCGCTGCCGGAGATGGAATGGAACCTGGTGCCCGCCGAGCGCGTGCATGTGAGCTTCCGCGTGCAGGAATGCAACTGGCTCCAGGCGGTTGAAGGCGAGATCGACTCCGCCCACGCGCCGATCCTGCATGGGCGCATCGACGCGCAGGGTGCGATCAGCGACTGGATCGCGAAGCGTGACCTGCGCCCGACTTTCCAGTGCCAACGTCAGCCCTTCGGCATGAGCATCGCCTCCCGCCGCAAGCTGGACGAAGAGACCAGCTATTGGCGAGTGAACCAGTTCCTCCTGCCCTTCTGGACGCTGGTGCCGCCGCAATCGCAATACCCTGAACTGTCAGGTCACGCCTGGGTGCCGATCGACGACTACAACTCGCTGTGCATCATGTTCTCCTATCACCCCTCGGAGAAGCTCTACGACAAGTCGCGCGCACTGTTCGAGAAAGGTCATGCGGGGCGCGAGACCGGCCATGCCAGCAACGACTCCTTCGCGCCGCGGCCGGCCACGGAGCCCTTCGCCAAATACTGGACCAAGTACAACCGCCAGAACGGCTACCTTTTCAACTACGACGCTCAGACCAAGACCTGGTTTTCCGGCCTGCCCGGACTGTGGGTTCAGGACGCGGCATGCCAGTCGGGCGTTGCCGCCATCTACGACCGCAGCAAGGAAAACCTCGGCATCAGCGACACGGGCGTCGCGATGACGCGGCGCCTTTTGCTGGACACCGTGCGCAACCTGCAGGGCAACGGCACCCAACCGCAGGGCGTCAATGACCCGGCGACCTTCATGGTGCGCGCGGCGTCGCTCACACTGCCCGCCGGCGTGCAGTGGCAGGACCACGCCGAGCACATGACGGCACGCCTGGATGCGGGCTTCGGCTACACCCCGTGAACGGACCGCAACTGCTGCTGCGCCAGCTTCGCCGCGAGGCGGAAGGGATCGTTTCATATGAGTTCGTCTCCGCCGACGGTGCGCCGCTGCCGCCCTTCACGGCCGGCGCGCACATCGACCTGCAATTGCCAGGTGGCTTGCAGCGCAGCTATTCGCTGGTGAACGATCCGGCAGAACGGCACCGCTATGTGGTCGCGGTGGACCGTGCCGCCGACAGCCGCGGCGGATCAGCCTGGTTGCACAGCATGCCGCGCCCTGGCGACCATCTCTCGAGCAGCACGCCCGTCAACAACTTCCCACTGCATGAAGGCGCGCCACTTTCGATCTTCATCGCGGGCGGGATCGGCATCACGCCCTTCATGACGATGGCCGCCCGGCTGAACTCGCTTGGCCACGCCTGGCGGCTGCATTACGCAGTGCGTTCGCGGCATCGAGCGGCCTACGTCCAGGAACTGAACGCGCTGGACCGCAGCGGCAACGCGGTGAAGCTGCACTGCACCGGCGAAGACTTGGAGCGACCGGACATCGCCGCCATCGCGCGCGAGGCGGCGGCCGGATCGCATCTGTACTGCTGCGGGCCAAGCGGCATGCTGGATGCCTTCATCAATGCCTGCAGCGGCCTCGCGCCGCAGCGCGTCCATTTGGAGCGCTTCAGTGCCACCCAGGAGGCGGCCACTGCCGGCGGCTACGAGGTGCAGTTGGCCCGCAGCGGCAAGACGCTCAGCGTGGAAGTCGGAAGGACGCTGTTGGACACGCTCCTCGATGCCGGCGTGCCTGTCCAATACGCCTGCTCCCAGGGCGTCTGCGGCACCTGCCGCACGCCGGTGCTGGAAGGCACGCCCGATCACCGCGACGACTACCTCACCCAGGAGGAAAAGGCGACCAACCAGACGATGATGGTTTGCT
This sequence comes from Variovorax sp. 05N34, assembly GCF_056397405.1. Classification (NCBI taxonomy): domain Bacteria; kingdom Pseudomonadati; phylum Pseudomonadota; class Betaproteobacteria; order Burkholderiales; family Comamonadaceae; genus Variovorax; species Variovorax sp. 05N34. The sequence goes on along the minus strand of NZ_JBFTNI010000002.1, from coordinate 764,622 downwards.
GCTCGGGCAGCCTCACGTCGCAACTGGTGCTCGACATTTGAGCGCATCGATCCTGAGCTGAGAGCAATTGGCATCTATCGTCGTACGAAACTGAAATCTTCCCTGAGCGACCGCCAGCTTGGCCGAGGTGGACGACATCCCGGCAGGCACCTTCCGCGAATCCGGTACCGAGGTGGCAACTGTCCTCCTGAAGATGGACGCCTGCAACTTCCCGTGGCACCCGCCGATCTCGCCGAAGAAGAAGTCGACGAATCGGAAGATCTCGCGGAAGCGCCACGGGGGTGACACAGATGCTCACCGACCTGATCGCCCGCGACCTTCTGACCGCCGCCCTTGCCCCTCTCGTTGCGCCCGACACGACGGCCACGATCCTCGGGATGGAGATCGCCTGCCGCCGTGACGGCGGCGCGATGGTGGTCCGCGACCCTGACGGCCACGTGCTGGCGCGCCTAGCATCCCGAGCTTCATCCGCGCCGACGCGCACGACGCGCTCACTCCATCCGACGAGTCCAGCAGCTCTCCCGCATCCGCAACGGCATGGGCCCGATGCCAGCGTTCAACGCGCTGACCGATGCGCAAGTGAATGCGTTGGCGCGCTATGTCTCCACGGTCACCAAGTCCAAACCCGCGCGAAGATCGCGCAGTCATCTCGTCTCGACGGCGGCCCACAGATTGAATGCCATCTCCTTAGATGCCTTTTTCGGTCGAGCCGAAAAGCATTTGTCGGACCCGCTCACCCACTTTCGCTAGTCGACCTCTGACGGTGGTTGCAGCCGCCCTCCGAGACCGGTGTGCTTCGCGTTCATGGCGTAGAGCGGCATTGAAGGTCTTGAGGGTTTGCGGGTTGCGCTTCCAGACCCCGCTCACCATGAAATTGCCCCGATCCGAGGGCACGAAGTTGGGGACGACGTTGATCTGTTGAGCGCCGATCCAATGCAGGAGCCGGGTACGGGCCCTCGCGACCTTGAGGAAGTCGTCGCGTCCTTCAATGGGCGAACTCAACGAGACCCTGATCGTTCTTACTGCCGGGAAATGTTCAGCCAGGAATGCGACTGCTTCAACGAGCACAAGGCTCCTCGGCACCCGGTGATGCCGCATTTGGATGACTGCGGGCACGAAGCGGTCGAGGTGAACCTCGTGCCCACCGCGCAATACGACCACCGCCCCGATCGTTCCGACATGTGTCTCGCCATCGTAGACATACATGAGTTGGCCGAGTTGGTACGGCGCCAAATCGGGCCCTGTGATGCGGAGCTCGGCGAACGTCGGCGATTGCGTTGTGGCAACCGGCGAGGGAATGTGGCTCAAGCAGGCCCTCCCTGACCCACGGACCGCCAGGCGCCCACAGCGTTGGGCGCGAGTTCGCCGTGCTGCGAGCTTTGGCCGCGGACCAGGAGCGAGACACAAGCGCGAGCGATCTCACCGTGCCCGGATCCGTCGCGCGATGGCATCAGTCCACTGAAATTTTGCGCGTGCGAATCACGTCGGCCCATCGGGCGGCTTCCTTCTGGATAGTGGCGTCGAGCTCGCGCGGAGTGCCACCGCCGACCTCCAATCCGACAGCAGCCAGCTTCTCTTTCAACAAGGGGTCTGCCAGCACCTCGTTCGTCTGGCCGCTGATCTGCTGCAACACTTCGGGCGGCGTGCCCGCTGGAGCCATGAGGGCATACCAGGACACGGCTTCGAATTTCGGGAAGCCCAACTCCGCGATGGTCGGCAAGTCGGGCATTGCAGTGGAGCGCTTCGCGCTGGCGACGCCGAGCGCATGGAGCTTGCCAGACTTGATGAAGGGAAGTGCCGTCGACAGCGGTGCGAACATCATCGTCACCTGGCCGCCAACCACGTCGGTCAGCGCCACGCTGAGACCTTTGTAAGGCACGTGGATCAGCTTGATGTTGGCGTCGAGTTGAAGCATTTCGCCCGCCAGGTGGGCCTGGCTGCCAGCACCCGCGGATGCAAACGTGAGCTGTCCCGGCTTCTGGGCTGCCAGCTTGAGTAGCTCACTCAGAGTCAGCGCTGGCACGCTGGAGCCTGTGACCAGCACGTTCTCCGCTCTCGCGAGCATGGTCACCGGCACAAGGTCTGTCGTCTTGTACGGCAAGTTCGGCATCAAGCTGGGATTGACCGCGATATTGCCCACGGGAACGACCCCCAGCGTGTATCCGTCAGGCGCAGATTTGGCGACCTGGCCCACGCCGATTGAACCGGCCGCACCCGCCTTGTTTTCCACCAGGACGGGTTGTCCCCATGGCTTGGACAATCCCTCCCCCACGATCCGGCCAATGGCATCGGCCGGGCCACCGGGTGCAAAGGGCACCACCAAGTGAACCGGCTTGGCGGGATAGACCTGCGCGGATGCCAGCAGCGGCATGCAAGCCATGAGGATGGCGATCAGGAAGCGCTTCATGGAAATCTCCGATGGGTCTGGAAAGTGTCTCAAGCCACAACAGTGGGGATGTCGCCCGTCAATGCGAAGCCTGCGGCGTCAGCACGGTCAACGTAGCCGGCCAGCACAGCGTAGTCCGACTCCTCCACGGGCGCGAAGCGAGCCAGAGCCAGTGTCGCCATCTGCACGGCGGCATCTGCATCGCGATGCAAGTCGAGCAAGGCGGCACGCATGCGAGCGACCGTGTCGCCGCTGATGTCATCTGATGCGACCAGCGGCGGAATCGGCGATGCCGGCGTCACCGCCACCGTCTTGAGGTGCCTCAGACGCTCTGGCGAGTGCAGGCGCAACAGATCCAGTACATAGCTGTCGACGACGCCGACTTCCGCCTGGGCGCTCGCCACCGCGTCAATCACCTCCAGCGGCGTCGGCGTTGGCGATGTGGTCGACCGGTACAGCGCTCGTGCGCCTGCCGCCGCGTGATTCAGCAGATAGTGGCGGGGCGCGTTGTGGCCCGAGTTCGATTCCCGCAGCATGCAAGCGAGCCGACCGCCGAAGGTCTGCGCAAGCGAATGCACATTCGCGTCGGTCCGCACGATGAACTCGGTGAAGTACACCGGGCGGTCGCCGTACCGAGGAAGTGATGGAACCGGCCCAGCCAGGAGTTGAGGACGCCTCGCGCTGGTGACATACGGCAGACCGCACATGAACACGCAGCCGCAATCAGGACGGGCCCACAAGGCGCTGATGGGTGTCGGCGGCGCGTGCTCGACGTAGCTCAACGCAATGCCGGCGCGTTCCGCCAGGCGCGCGAAAAGCGCCCGCCATGCCAGCGCGACCGGCTTGCTCACGTCATACATGCGCGCGTTGGCGATCATGCGTACAGCAGCCTCTGCCCGAGGCCCATGCGCTCGGCCTTCTGCAGGATGGCATGACCCAGGGCAATGTCGCTCAGGGAAAGGCCACGATGCCAGAACAGATTGATCTCGTCGTCGCTCTGCCGACCAGGCTTGCGGCCCGCGACGATCTCGCCAAGCTCGCCATAGAGGGTCTGCTCCGAGAGCTTGCCCGCCTCGACGTGTGCGCGCAGCGAGCCGAAGATGCCGCCCTTGCATTGGCTCCAGTCGTCGACCACCATCTTGTCCATGATGTCGGTGAGCGAGAGTTCGACGGCACTCATCGTGCCGTAGGGCACCACGAACGCGCCCGGCTTGATCCATTCGGTCTTCAGCATCGGACTCGGACGCTCCAGCCGCGACGCCTCCACCACGATGTCGGCACCCCGCACGCAAGCTTCCCAGTCCTCCGTGACCACGATTTTCTTGCCAAGATCTCGCTCCAGGCGAGCGGCAAAGGCGTTGCGACTTTCCGGGCGGCGCGAATGCACGCGGATCTCATCAAAGTCGAACAAGCTGTCAAGCAGCCGGACGTTCCAGTAGGAGGTACCACGCGCCCCGACATGCCCGAGCACCTTGCTCTCGCGGCGAGCCAGGTGCCGGGCCCCGAGAGCAGTCATAGCCCCGGTGCGGGCGTCCGTGATGAAGGTGGCATCGATCATCGCGACAGGGACTCCCGTCCTTGGATCGAAGAGATTGAGCATGGCCATCTCCGACGGTAGGCCGAGCTTGTAGTTGTCAACGTAGTCGCCAACGATCTTGACGCCGGCCAGGCCAAGCGGCGCGACGTATCCGCGCAGCACATTGAAGTGCCCGTTGAAGGCCGGATCGGGAATCAGGTGCACGCGCGGCTCGATCACCGTCTCGCCCCTGCCTTGCGCAATGAGCGCTCGCTCCACGGCGACAAGGATCTCCGCATTGGTCATCGCCACCTTTGCGATGTCCTTGCCGTTGATATACGTCAGATAAATCTCGTTCATTCCATCTCCAGTCTTCGAAGGGGCTGCCATCACGACCGCGCCGGGATGAATGCAAGTCTAGGTTTCGCATCCATAAATGTCGTATGCTTTTTCGTCCGTTGTTCTTAACAGCAGGTTATGCAATGAAGTTGAACCTTCGGCAGATCGAAGTCTTCCGTGCCGTCATGCTGACCGGCTCGATCAGCGCCGCTTCAAGGCTCTTGTACGTGTCGCAGCCAGCCATCAGCCGGCTGATGTCGCACACGGAGCAACGCCTGGGACTTGAACTGTTCCGGCGCATCAAAGGGCGCCTGTATCCGACGCCGGAGGCACGGCGGCTGATGGGCGAGGTGAACGCCGTCTATGAGGGCGTCGAGCGCGTCAACGAGGTCGCGGAGGATCTCGCAGCCAACCGAATCGGCAGCTTGCGACTTTCATGCAGTCCCAACCTTGGTCAGACCGTCCTGCCTCTGGCGATCGCAGCATTCAAGCAAGCGCATCCGGGAGTGCGCATCGTGGTGCGTACGCAGATTCCTAGCACCATGCTGCGCGCGTTGCTTTCTGGACAGGCGGAACTCGGCGTATCCAACATGGCGTTGGCGCATCCCAACCTGGAAGCGCGCCTGTTGGTCAAGAACCCTATCGTTGCCCTGATTCCGAAAGGCAATCGACTTGCCGCGCGCTCTTTCGTGCGACCCGAGGAGCTGGCAAAGGAGTCTCTGATCGGCTATGAAGCCGATGTTCCGTTCGGACTGCTGGTGCGTGAAATATTTGGCGACGAAGAGAATCAGCCCGACATGAGCATCCAAGTCGAGCAAGCGCACGTGGCTCGGGCGCTGGCACAGGCGGGGGCGGGTATCGCGCTGGTCGACGCCATGACCGTGTTTGGGCAGACGTGGCCGAATATCGTCGTGGTTCCCGTCAAGACGAAGGTCAACGCCTCGGTCCAGATTTCCCATGTCCAGACCGAACCGCTATCGCGCCTATCGATGAACTTCGTGGAAGCGTTGACGGCAAGGATGGAGCGGTGAAGGGAAGCCAGCTGAGTTTTCAGTCAATCAACGTAGATTTCAGTAAGCGCCTTCTATTCGCTACCTACTTTTCAGTGAGCGTCACTGGCGAGCAATCGCCCGCTTGTCCGCTTTCCGTGACCTGCCCCCGCCCAGCCGTACCAGCGGAATGGCAGTGAAGTCCGTCAACTTGGAGAATGACGGACATGAGAAAGAGCAATCATCGGTTTCATCAAGCAGGCCGAATCTGGTTTGCCGATCAAGGACCTGTGTCGCAAGGGCGGCTTCAGCCACGTCAGAAGAATTCCTAATCCTAGAAGCAGCACATACCAACAAGTTTTCTTTGACGACCAAGAACTCATTCTGTCTCCTGAACAAGCGGCATGAAATAGCGAATCAATGCGAAGCGGGCCATCTTTGCCCTGATGGGGTCAGGTCATGCGAGAGCTCGCGGCGGGCAGGCAGTGGGAAGGGCCCCGCGCGATCAGGCCGTCCGTTTTCCCTTTCACTCATGAGCGCTACATCGGCGTCTTCCAGACTTCCTTCATCACGCGCAGCCAGTTTTCACCCATGACCAAGGCGATATCCGAGTCGGAATAGCCCTTGCCCAAGAGCGCATCCACCACTTCGGGCATTGCATCGAGTTCCACCTGCTTCATGTCGCTGCGCGTGTAGCCGCCGTCTGGCGGCAGCTTGTCAGCGTGGGCTGCTGCGTCGGCTGTGATCGCAGGCAAATCGACGATGTAGTCGAGCCCCAGGCCGACATGTTGGGGCCCGACCAACTGAGCGATGTAGTCGATCTGGTCGGCGAACTTCGAAGGCGATGCCTCATCGTCTCCAGTGAAGATCGAGAGACCCGTCAGTCCAAACACCCCACCGCTGGCCGCTACCGCCTTGATCTGATCGTCTCGGTAGCAACGCGGATGTTGATGGATGTTCCAGATATTGCCGTGGCTGCAGATCACCGGGCGATCGGAGTACTCGATGGCCTCCATGCAGGAGCGATAGCCGGCATGGGCAACGTCCACGAGCATCCCGACCCGGTTCATCTCGGTGACCAGCGTTCGCCCGAATCTGCTGAGCCCACCCTCACCCAGTTCGTGGCATCCATCCGCCACGAAGTTCTTCTGGTTGTACGCCAACAGCATGTGGCGGATCCCCAGCTTGTAAAAGACCTCCACCATCGAGAGGTCCCGACCGACCGGAACCGACCCTTGAAAATGGAAGCCCACGGCAAGCTTGCCCTCCTTCCTTGCTCGTTGGATGTCGTCCACTGTGTTGACGAGGGTGCAGAGATCGCTCTGGTCAAGGAAGAATTTCCGATACGCCGCGATGGCCTGGATCGCACCGATCGTGTCGCAGTTGTCTGCCACCAGTGTGAAAGAAACATAGGTGAAGCCGTCGTTGATGAGCCGTGAAACGAACGCATTCTTGAGCCGTTGGTCCGCGGGAGCGCAGAAGGGCGAAGTCATATCGCACACGAGTAGGCGGGAATACAGTTCGCGCGCTCGGTCTGATGCGGCGGGTTTCATTGCATTGGATGCATTGGGCATGATGCTTTTCCTGAGAGGCTGGGTTGTGGGACTCGATTTCCTGCCGACCATCACTGTCAGACCTTGAAGTCCGAGCCGGGTCGATGAAGCGCAACCAGGACGACCCAGAAGACGGCCGTCAGGGCGACCACGTAAAAGGCAGGCACCAGGGGGCTTTGGACAGCATTCAGCAGCACTGTGATCGCATACAACGAGAAGCCTCCAAAAATGGTTGCACTCAGGTTGTAGGAGATCGCCATGCCTGTGGAGCGAAGTTCAGGCGGAAAGAGATACGCCATCAACTTCGGATAGACCGCGTTGGAGGCCGACGTCACCGTAGTGAATATTGCCGAGCAGACGATGAACTTGGTCGTCGTTGGCCCGGAGGTCATCCAGACATAGAGCGGCACGATCAGCAGAATCAGTGCGCCAAGGCTGATGTGCAGCTGCCTTGTCGCACCCATCCTGTCAGCGACCATTCCCAGCAGCGGTGTCAGGACAGTTCCGATGCTGCCACAGACCAACAGAGCCAGAAACGGAACATGGGCCGGCAGCTTGAGTTCACGCACGGCATAGGTGGGCGCATAGACGAGGAGGACGTATTGCACCGACGTGCCGATCGCCGCCAGAGAGAGCGCGACCATGAGTGCACGGCGATGGTCTCGAAAGACGATTTGAAGCATCTCGATAGTTCCCCGGGCGCCAGCGTGTTTCTCGAACGCTTCGGACTCCGGGAGGTATCTTCTGATGTAGTAACCAACCGGAGCAATTAGCAGGCCGAAGGCGAAGGGAACCCGCCATCCCCAGCTGTCTCTGGATTCTGGTGACATCACCTGGGTCATCAACAGCCCGACAAGAGCCGCCATGACGGTCGCTAGCAGTGGTCCGCTGTTGTAAAGACCGCTGTAGAGACCTCGTTTTTTTGCTGGAACGGACTCCAGAAGGTAGGTCGCGGCACTCGCGAACTCGCCACCCGCCGATAGCGCCTGAAGGACACGCGCGATGACCATCAACACTGTGGCGGTCACCCCGATGGAGGCGTAAGAGGGCACGAAGACCATGATGAGCATCGACACGGTCATCGACGCCATGATGAAGCTTAGCGCGGGGCGTCGCCCGAAGCGATCGGCATACAGACCGATCAATACGCCACCAATCGGCCTCACGACGAAGGAGAGAGCGAAGGTCGCGAAGGTCAACAAGAGCGCTGCTGCGTCATCGCCGGCCTGAAAGAACTGCTTGGCGATGAAGACCGCCAGAAATCCATAGACGATGAAGTCGTACCACTCCAGCGCGTTGCCGATGATGGCAGCGACCAGCGCCCTTTTCTTGTGAGCCGCTTGAAGAGAAGCCTCTGCCGCCTGCGATGGCGCTTGCAATTGGGCAATGTCTTCGATATGGACAGTTTTCATGACAGCAGTTCGCATTCCTGAGATAAGGGGACCACGCGAATCTCCCACTGGCAGTCGAGCTGTCAGTGCGGCAGCCTCAGCGCTTGATGGTCGGCTTGCAGAGTCTGCATGGTACGTTTGGAGCCCGCATAAAACAATAAGCGTTTAACGCAACATGTATAGGGTTTACGCGACCTCCGGAGCTTTGAATACAATGCGCGGAAGATGGCTACCTCCTCATACAAACCCCGGCGCGTCGTCAGAACCCAGGCGGAGCGCAGCGAGACGACTCAGCGTCGCATCCTGAATTCAGCCATATCGCTGATTCGGCGACAGGGTTTCCAGAAAGCCAACCTGCAGAACATTGCATCCGGCGCGAAGGTCACGCTCGGCGCGCTGCAGCATCATTTCGGGACCCGGCAGGCCCTGCTGGAGCAAGTCGTGGAAGAGGTGATGGCCCCGCTGTCAGACAGGGGGCCTGTGTGGCCGGACGCAACGACCCCCCTCAGTGAGCGGGCTACGGAGTTCGTCGAACGCGCTTGGTTGCACATCTACGGTGCAGACTCGTATGTGGCTGCCTGGGGATTGTTCTTCGGTTGCAAGTCGATTCCCTCGCTCTTCAAGCGCATCGATGCGAAACGACAGACGGAAGACCCGGTATCGTTCGCCCATTTCCTAGCGCTCTTCCCTGAGATCTCTAGGAGCCATAGCGATCCCAACGGGTTCGCCGAAATGGTGTTCTCCACGCTTCGCGGGATCGCTGTGTTCAGGTTGTTTCCGGTGACGGAAGAATCCATCGCCTCTCAACTCGAATGCCTTTCAGGGATGATCGTTGCCGCGGGCCAGGAGAAGCCGCGGAAGACGGGCAAGTCGTAGCCCTCCCCAAGCCCGAGTCTAGTTCGTCACGAAGAAGAGCCGGGCTTGGCGCCCGAAGTATCTGACCGTGGTCCCCTCGCAGATTTCGATCACGTCGCCGGGGCCACCTTCAACGCGCTCTCCGTCGCCGGTCTCGACACCGAAGACGCCCTCCAGCACCAGGATGATTTCGTCATAGGCGAGCGTCTTCGGCTCACAGGCTGCCTCGTGCCACCGACCGAAGCCGCAGGGCAGCGCAGCGCCTTCGCTATCCTTAACCACCCAAGAGATTTCAGCCACGCCGTCGGATGCGCCCCCGCGCGCCTCGGAGGCGATCGTGTGTCCCGGGATGAGGCGAAGAGAAGTCATTCAGGTGCTCCGTGTGAGAAAAATGAGACATTCCGGGCCCTGCCGCGTCGTCGACGACGACGTCATCGTTCGCCTCGCCCGGTCCACACGCCAGAGGAAAGGGCCAAGCTGACGCCGATGTCGCGCAGCGGGCGTGGAGGGATGTAGCTGGCGGTTCCTTGCGAAAGAAAATCTGCCATCAGAGAATGCTCCAGGCCAAGGGCGAGGTCCGCGATGAACATGCCCGCCGCGGTGTGCCGCACGATGCCGGACCCGTTGCAGCACGAGGCGGCAAACGAACGCGGCCCCATGCGACCGAATGCAGGCGCGTGGTTCTGCGACACGGCAAGCCAGCCAGCCCAGAAGTGTTCCAGCTCGATCGGGCCGAGCTGAGGAAATCGCCGACGCAGGAGCGCCAGATTGGTCTGCCGTGCCTTCGCGCGTCGGGCATCAGTGGTGCGCAATGATGGCGAGTACTCGAACCCCTGGCGAATCATCAGCCGACGCTCTCGCGTCAGCCTCAGCGTCGATCCGGCCATGGCATGCGCCGGCGTCACGCCCCAGGTCGACTCGCTGCCGAGCTGGCCGAGTTGTTCATCGCTCAACACGGGCGTCAGGCTCGCGAACAGCAATATCGGAATCTGACGCGCCCTATAGACGCCGAAGGACTGCGAGAAGGCGTTGACCGCGAGGATGAGGGCGCTCGCGCGAATTCGGCCGTGCGGGGTCCGCACGGAAGGCGTCCGGCTGCGGATGTCCGCTTCGATCACTGGTGAGTTTTCGAAGAGCCTGACCTGGGGAGGAAGGTTGTCGGCCAGCCCGCGGATAAGACTCGCCGGATTGACGAGGTAGGTGCCCGGGGTGTGAATGGCAGCACAGTAGTAGGCGGTGCCCAGTGCTTCTCGCAGTTCGCCTCGATCAACCCATCGGTACGGCTCTTGCCAAGCCTTGAGATTGGCCTCGTACGTTGCGAGAGAATGCTTCGCAACCTCTTCCGTGACCGCAACGTGGTATCGCCCACGCTTCTCCCAGCCGCAATCGATGCTGTGCGCCTTGACAAGGCGATCCAGTTCGTCGAGCGCGAAGCGTCCCACGCGGATCGCGCGGCGGCCTTGCTCCGTCCAATGTTCCGATATCCCTGGCGTGTGCGGAAGATCGATCGCAAAGCCGGAGTTCCTGCCGGAAGCGTTCTCCCCGACCACGCCGGCTTCGACAAGAGCGATGGATGCGCTGGGCTGGAGCCGCGCGAGTTGCCGGGCTGCAGCGACGCCCGCATACCCTGCGCCGACCACCACCCAGTCGAAGTCCAGCTCGCCCTGTACCGCGGCCTTTGCCCGTCGCGTCGGCAGCAATGCGCTCCATCCATTGCTTTGATCATCTATGGGCAAGCGCCCAATGCGAACCGCCATGTTGGATCCCTGAGTAGGCCCCGCAATGCGCCCCCAAAGCCTAAGACCGGGGGTGAGCGTCAATCCGGGACAGATATAACATTAAGCATGTAATGTATATTAACCGAACGAAGGCATGCAATCACAGTTTTGACCAGCTTATTGAGGCTGCAGGTAGGGCGCGTCGTGGCCTCACACGGACTACCAGCCGGGGGTTGATTCGCAGGAGCGACGATGATGATGCGGGGGGCATCGCTCGGGCCGGGGTGGCGGCGCCCGGCAGATCCTGGCAATCCGGATGCATTTCGCACCGGACGAACTTCACCTGCGAGTTCTGGCGCAGGTACTCAATGACGTTAGGCGTCTTCCAGCTGCGGATTCACCCGGTCGATGCAACACACTGATGACTGCCGTTGGAATAAGGAGTGTTGCAGATGACGACCCGACACGAACCTACTACACAGTCAGCCAGAAGGCATTGATGTGGGAGCGATGGAGGCAGGGATGGACCAACTCCGGGAAACCCGGAGCGCGCTTTTCGGCGATGGCTCGGCGCCCTTCCAGTCGGTCCTCGCTATCCCGGTCGAGCCGGACTACTTCGCCCCCGCCCCCCTCTCCTTCGCACAAGCTCCCCGGGCACATTCCAATCCGTCGATGGCTATGGGCGGAAACGACTCTGCCGCCGCACTGGTGGAGGCTCTACAACCACCGGCAGTTGAACCTGTTGGTCGCGCGGGCGCTCGAACACAACACCGACCTGCGGCAGGCCGTTACCAACCTGGAGCGCGATCAAGCGCTGGAGTCCGAGTTGCACTGAAGTGAGAGAACGACGGTGACGGTTAGAGGCGGCCCGGGTTTGGACACGTGTCGGGCTTGAGTCTCCTGCAGAGCGACTACGAGCCGCCCACCCACGGCACATACAGCGCGGGGGTTTCCTTGTCGTATCAACTGGACCTGTTCGGTCAACTGCGTCGCGCCATCGAAGCGGCTGAGGCAGGCACCGGCGCTGCGCAGGCGGCGCCGCATTTCTCTATTTTCTGTTGAGCTCTTCTTGCAATGCGCGCACGAGATCTTCAGTAGGCATGACGTCAGCATACTTGCTTGCCATGTCGAACAGATTCACGGCATGCGACGTCTGCGACCTGTCGTACACCGCATCCTCGGGCACGACCACCTTGAAGTTCAAAGCGCACGCATCGATGACCGTCGCACGCACACAGCCGCTGGTCGTGCACCCCGTCACAATGACGGTATCGACTCCCAGGCCGATCAGATGACTGGTCAGGGGCGTGCCATGGAAGGCGCTGGCCTGGAACTTGGGAATCAGGATGTCCGCCTGAGCGGGCGAAACCTCGGCAACGAAGTCGTAGCCGTGCTTGGGGATGCGCATGACGCCAGGCACCTTCAGTTCGAATTGACCTCGGTTCTGGGGCCCCTTGGGCGCAACGTACGGGTAAAGAACAGGCGCCCCCATGTTCCTGAATGCCGCCAAGAGCCTTGCAATGTGGGGCACTGCACGCCAGCCGTATTCACCGCAACTCGTTGGCAGCGTCGTGATCGCCTCTTCAATCGGCATGGGTTGATCACCCATCGAGCGATATTGCACGTCGATCACCAGCAGAGCCGGGCGCTTGCCAAGACCGGTGGGCGTACCCCAGCCGGTCTTTCGGTAGATGGCCTGCTCGTCTTCGGGAATGACGCCGTCCCATGGCCGGCCGTGAGTTGCTGCAGCAGCGAGCATTTCAGACCTCCACCTTGGTCGCGTCGTAGGCAAGCAGCCAGTCGTAGCGCTGGCGCACAACGTCGGGGGCCCAGTTTTCTTCGATATAGGGCCGGGCAGTTTCGATTTGCTCCAGTGCCGGGTTGTGGAAGATTTTCAGCATTTCCATCGATTTGGCCTTCGTCAGATTGGTGCGCTCGATGCGCGCCGCGTCATAGCGGGAAAGCGCCCCCCGGATGTCGCCTGGTTGGTCCGCCAGGCAACGAGCCAGAACATACGCGTCTTCCATCGTGACGTTCACGCCCATGCCCAGATAGGGCGTCATCGAGTGGCATGCGTCGCCGACCAGCGTCACGCGCCCATTGGACCAGCGCTCCAGCGGATCACGGACAAACAGGCCCCATCGGAAGAGGTTTTCAGAGTGAATGAAGAGGTCAAGGATGTCCTGATTCCAGCCTTCAAAATCCTCCAACGCATCGGCCAGTTCGCCGCGCTCGGACCATGATTCGGTCTGCCACACTTCGCTGTCTACCTGGGCCGAAAAGCTCACGAATTGCTCGCCGTTGCGCTGCACCGGATAGCAAGTCACGTGAGCCGTCGGGCCCACCCAGGTCGACGCCAAGGCACGCTTGTGTTGAGCTTTCAGACTCGACATCGGCGCCAAGCCGCGCCAGGCCACCGCACCGGTATACCGTGCGGGGGCCGGGCCGAACTGCGATTGGCGCACGCGAGAATGTGCGCCGTCGCAACCGACCACGACATCGCCTTCAGCGAAGGTCTCGTTGTCGAACAGCAGTCGTGCGCGATCTCCGATCGTCTCGGCACCCAAGGTGCGAGCGCCGAAATGGACCGCATCCGGCTTGATTTTGATCACGGCCTCGTAGAGGATGCGCTGGAGTTCGCCGCGCAGCACCTGGATCAGGGTGTGGTCGACCTTGGAATCCGTGACGTCCCGGTTGTATACAGAGTGTTCTTCTCCCGTCTTCCAGAAGCGGATGACGCGGTCCTCGGGAGAGAGGTTGATGGCCTCAAGAGCTTCCTTCAATCCCAAGTCCGCCATGACGCGGCTGCCGTTGGCCGAGATCCAAAGCCCTGCCCCAACTTCTCGAAGTTCCGGAGATTGTTCGTAGATGTCGACGTCGCATCCCTTTTGCAGAAGCGCGATGGCGAGTGTCAGCCCACCCATGCCAGCGCCGGCAATCAGTACATGTGGCTTGTCGGCCTTTTGTTTATCTTGAGTCATTTTCTCTCCGGTTCAAAGCTCAGTGGGTTCTGCACGAGGTCCTTGATGGCCTCGAGGATCTTTACGTATCCCGTACATCGACAAATGTTGCCGCGCAGGAAATGGCGAATGGTTTCTTCCGAGGGGTTTTCGTGCAGCGACAGCATGGACTTCACCGCCAGGATCATTCCAGGGGTGCAGAAACCGCATTGCAGTGCGCCATGGGCGATGAACGCGCGCTGGACAGGATCCAATCGTCCTTCGTATGCCAGTCCCTCGATCGTGGTGACGTGTCGCTTGTGGACATCGGCGCACAGCGTCGTGCAGCTTGAGACAGGCATGCCGTCGACCAGCACCGTGCAGGCACCGCAGACCTGTACATCGCAAGAGCGTTTCGTGCCAGTCATCCGGAAGCGTTCTCTCAACACGTCGATCAGGAGCTCCCGCGGCTCGATCTCGATGGACCGCTCCGTATCGTTGAGCGATATGTCCACCCGAAGAAGCGGGAAAGTTTGCGTTGTTTGGCTCATTTCAAGCATCCCTCAAGAGCCCGCCGGGCGAGGACGGTGACCAAGTGCTTCTTGTACTCAGCGCTGCCGTGGAGGTCGTCATGCGCGTCTATCTGCTCGGCCTCGGCGCTGATGACAGGCTCCAAAGCTCCCCATACCGCCTCGAAGGAAGCATCGGGGGGCAAGCGTGCGGCCTCTTCCTGCGCTTGTGACAATGGCGCAGGCACAGCCACGATAGCGCCGACCCAAAGACGCAGCCGCTGGGGACCCGTGGGCGACCATACGGCAGCCACGCCCACCGCGGGACGCTCCGTATGGCCGAAGGGTCGATAGGCGGACCTGTCGCCTGGCAACTGACGAGGCACATCAACAGAGACAAGCAGCTCGTCGTCTTTCCGCGCCGTCGCGAATTCGCCGACGTGGAACTCGCGCGAAGCAACGGTGCGCTGAGCAGTTGCACTGGCCAGGACGATCCTGGCATCCAGCGCGCACAACATCGTGGGCGCATCGGCATGGGGTTCCGCGAAGCAAAGTACGCCGCCAAGGGTCCCGGCGACACGCACCCTGATGTTGGCCACATGCTCGCTGAGGTGGGCATAGCCGGGAAGCAACTGCTGAACCAGCGGATCGTTGGCAATCACATGGTGCGTCGACAGCGATCCGATGCTGAGCGTGCCGTCATCGAGAAGGCGAATGCTGCGCAGTTCTTCGACCTGCTTGATATCGATGACATGGTCGTACTGCAGCACGCGCGCCTTCAGGGCGACGAGCAGCTCCGTGCCTCCGGCATGAAACGTCGCGGTATCTCCGAATTGAGCCTTCATTGCCAGAGCTTCGCGCAGGCTTGAAGGTCGATGCAGCGTAAAGCGCGCTGGACGCATCAGTCAGCTCTCCGCCCAAGCCCGGCGGCGACGCCCAGCATCGGCGCCACGAACCACCATCCCGGCGATTGATGGAAGGCGGTCGTCGCCGCATACGCGACCACACAGGCAACCGCGACGCTGACGCCGACGCGCGGCCACTGAAGTACCAGATCGACACCGTGCGAAGACCGGGGCACCGGCACATGCTGCTGAGACGAATAGGCGTGTTGCGGATATGAAGCGAGAGGCGCTTGAACGGCAGCGGAGGGGGCCGGGGACGGAACCGATGCAACCGATGCAACCGAGCAGCGGAGTTGCGCCGGTGCGGCAGCAGCCGGATTGGCGATCGAGATCTGAGCAACGGGCGCCGCGGCACCATCGGAGGAATGGGGCTCCGAGAAACCCGCCAGCTCATTGCGCAGCCGCCTTTCGAATTCGCCGAAGAGCTCTTCCGAGCGCTTCTTCACGACCGGGTAGCCCAGCGATGCGAGTCGGCCGGCAACCTGCATTTCCGCATCGATTCCCAGCGTGCACTCAACCTTGTCATCGCTGCGCTTCTCATCGAGGTTGACCTTCATGCGAACATCGATGGTCGTTCCCGTGAACTTGTCGCGCCCCATGGCACTGAGCTCCACGTGGCGCTCCAGCGTGTAAGAGCCCAGCACGATGTTGGTCGGAATCTCCAGTTTGAACGGGCCGATCTTCTGCTTCATCAGCGCCGAGAACTGCTTGAGCGGCTCGACCTCAGTCACGTTCTCGCAGCCCGGAATCAGGCCGGCGACGCGCTGGACGTCGAAGAAGATGGCCCAGAGCTGGGCGGCCGATGCCGGGAGGGTGGCGTCAATCCTGAAATCCATGCTTTCCTCTTCAGTTGTTTTGCGCAGCCTTGACTGCTTTCAGCGCTCGCCAGACCCGCTCGGGCGTCAACGGCAGGTCCTTGATTCGTACTCCCCAGCCTTGGAAGAGTGCATTCGCGACGGCCGGAGCGACCGGTAGGATTGCGCCTTCTCCACCACCGCGGGCGCCAAACGGGCCAGGGCCGTCAAGGCTTTCGATCAATACGGTTCCAACATGGACCGGCACGTCTTCCATGGTCGGCACCCTGTAGTCGAACAAGGTTCCATTCACCACCTGGCCGTCCTCGTAGATGTATTCCTCGAAGAGGGTATGACCCAAACCCATCACCATGGCACCTTCGTCCTGGCCCTCTGCGGCCTTGGGATTGACGACATAGCCCAAGTCCGCAGCGCCCCCGACCCGGACAATGCGGACGGCTCCAGTGCTCTCGTCGACCTCGATTTCACATGCGCCGGCACCGGTTTCCCAGAACAGGGGGGCGAGCTTGAACGCGCCGTTCTTCGTCTCCGAGTTCACCCGGCCGACCCCGAAAAACTCGCCAGCGCTCATGCCGTTGAAGCGGCTCAACAGTTCAAGGATGGAGATCGACCCGGCGGGCCCTTCGATGCGGCCTTCTTCCAATTGGTAGTCCGAAGGCAAACCACCGAGCACAGTGGCAGCCGTCTCGCCAATCTGGCGCAGGATGTCTTCGCAGGCCATCTGTACGGCCAGCCCGATGATCACCGTCGATCGGCTGGCGCCGGTCCCCCAATCGTATGGCGCGAGCAAGGTGTCCGGTTCCGACACTGAAATCATGCGCAGTGGCTGGCGCAGCATCTTCTGCGCGACGATCCGCAGCACGCCTCGATTGCCTTGACCGATTTCGACCGAGTTGGCCGATACGTTGATTGAGCCGTCCGCCCGCAGGCGAACGGTGGCCCCGCCAATGGGCATGATGCCGGGATCGCTCACGCCTACCGCAACACCCCGGCCGCGACGTTGTGCGCCGGTCATCTCGGGAAGCGCCTCCAGAGCGCCCACGGCCTGGCGCAGGGAGTTGCGCATGTCCACGTCCAGGGGTCGCAGATCCGGCTTGATGGTCTGTCCCTTGTCTGCCATGTTGAACATGCGGAACTCGATGGGATCCACGCCCAACGCATCGGCCATGATGTCCATCTGTGACTCTGTCGCCCAGACGGCTTGCGGCCCACCAATGGATCGGAAGGCCGCGCCCGGTACCGTGTTGGTGTAGACGCCGTACGACTCCAGCCGAAGGTTTGGAATGTGATACGGGCCGATGGCACGAATGGCTGCCTTGATGGCGATCGCTGGCCCAGTATCGGCAAAGGCTCCGCCGTTCAGCACGGCCTTGATGGATTTCGCCGTGATCCGACCGGTTTCGTCGACTGCGGTCTTGAGCGTGATTTCGGCATCGAGGCGTCGGCAGGTCAGCATCGATTCGGCAATGGACAGGCAAACGCGCACGGGTGCCCGAGCCTTCCAGGACAATGCCGCCACGAGCGGATCGATCTTGACCGATGCCTTTCCTCCAAAGCCTCCGCCGATGTAGGGCGAATGCACGCGCACGCATGCCAGAGGAATGCCGAGTGTCTCCGAGCACACCCGGGCGATCGCGGTCGGCGTTTGACCGCCACTCCAGATCTCCAGTGCATGCGGCTTCCAATTCGCGATGCTGACATGAGGCTCCATCGCGAAATGGAACACCATCGGAAAGGTGAAGGTGTCTTCGAAGATGCGGGCCGCCGCGGCATAGGCCTGGTCCACATCCCCGCTGGTGTACTTCCAGTGCTGGAAGATGTTTGTCCCCTCTACGGGGCTGGCCTCGCCTCGAAAATAGAAATCCTTCAGCTTGTCCATCTCTTCATGGACAAGTTCGGCGCCTTCGGCCATCGCCTCGCGGGCGGTTGTCACGAAAGGCAGCGGCTCGTACTCGACGACGATGGCATCCAGAGCCTCTTCCGCTGTGACCTCATCGATGGCCGCAACCGCTGCGACCGGATCGCCGACATACCGCACTTTTTCTATAGCAATCACCTCGCGGTCGCGCAGGTAGAGTCCCCACCGGTTGGCACTCCCGGGGAGGTTTCTCATGTCGGCCCCGGTAAGGACGGCAACCACACCCGGCATGGCCAGCGCAGCGCTCGTGTCGATGCTGCGGATGCGAGCGTGGGGCACCGTGCTGCGCAAGATCTTCCCTTGCAGCATGCCGGGCACCTCGACGTCGCTGGCGAAGATCGCCGCGCCCGTGACTTTCTGGAGATAGTCGGCACGAGGCTCCTGATGGAGCGGAAGGTTCGGATGGGAATGCATACCGAGTAGGAGAGAGGTTACTCGTCCAGGGTGATGTGCGACTGGGAGATCACAGCAGCCCAGGTCTTGGTTTCTGCCGCTTGCCGCTTCGCGACATCCTCGGGCGAGCTGGACGTGGGCTCTACACCGACCGCGTACATCCGTTCCTTCACCTCTGCGGAGTTCATGGTCTTGGCGATTTGCGGAACCATCTTGGCGATGACGCTCTTTGGAACTCCGGAGGGCGCATAGAGAGCGAACCACGTCACGGCCTCGAAGCCGGGGAGCACGGTCTCCGAGAGGGTCGGGATATTGGGCATTGCCTGCGCACGCTTGGCCGTCGTCACTGCCAGCGCCTTAAGCCTGCCAGCCTTGATTTGCGACAGCACCGCCGGGCCTTGTTCGATCGCCATCACGACCCGGCCAGCGATGAGGTCCACCACCATAGGACTGCTGCCCTTGTACTGAACCGGCAGCAGATCGACGCCGGCGCGCTGCTTGAAGAGTTCCATGAACACATGCTGGGACGTCCCCTTGCCAGCCGAACCGTAGGCGTACTCGCCCGGTTTTGCCTTGAGGTAGGCAATGAGTTCCTGGATGGTGTTTACCGGCAGCGAGGCCGGCACGACAACATAGGAGGGATTGAATCCCAGCATAGAGACCGGCTCGACATGGCCGGCGACCTCCTTCATGCGCGGCAAGAGCTGCGGCAGGATGGAGAACATCGACGACGCGCCGATGAGCAGCGTTTGGCCGTCCGCCGGCTGCCGTGAGACGTATTCGGCGCCAATGAGTCCAGAGGCGCCAGCCCTGTTGTCGACGATGGTGGGCTGCCCAAACTCGGCGAGTCCGTTCGCCACCGAGCGGGCATAGAGATCGGTTGCACCGCCCGGCGGGTACGGCGCAACGATCGTGATGGCTTTGCTGGGGTAGGTCTGCGCTTGTACAGAGATCGCAAGCACAGCCAGTGCGACCCCGCAGCACGCCGCAAGTACCTTTTTCGTCGTGAACATAAAGAAACTCCTACAAATGGGTCTCGCGAGCGGGCGTCTCTTCCGTTGCGTACAGCAGAATACGATATCGCCCTAGGGAATCTAATTCTGTTCTGCGCCACGCTATGATGTCAAGCGGAATTTGAGCGGCATTTGTAATGTGGGGAGCCTGGCAATTCGTTCGCCTTGCCTTTTTGCACGCATGTTCAGCGACCCTCAGAAGCGAACGACGGCCCGCCGCCAGATAGCGCTGCACCGCCCCACTCGTTTGTGGAGCCAGCAGAGGTGGCCTACGCCACTTGTTCATCGGATTGGCTTACATAGATCCGTGATGTCGAAGAAACCTCAATTGGACGGAGCAACTGATGAAAGCTGAGAGAGAAGACGAGCAAAAGGTCGGAGGCGTTGCCGCCGTCGAAAGAGCTTTCGCGATCCTCCGTGCTTTCCGCGCAGGCGACACTTCGCTCAACCTGAGTGAGCTAGCGCAGCGCACTGGGATGTACAAAAGCACCATCCTGCGAACAATGACCTCGCTGATCCGCGAGCATTGCATCGTTCGCCTCGATGACGGCACCTATCAATTGGGCTCGATGCTTCTGCATTGGGGGGGACTCTATCAAGCGGCCCTGCGGCTCGACGACCACGTGCCCGCTATCCTGAGACGATTGGTTCAGGAAACAGGCGAAGGCGCTTCCTTCTTCACTCGTGAGGACAATCTGAGGGTGTGCCTGTTTCGAGTTGACTCGCCGAAATCGGTACGCGATCACATCCGCACCGGTGACCTTCTGCCCTTGGATAAAGGTGCCGCCGGCAGAGTGCTGCACAGCTTCGACCGCGCACTGACTCCTCCGGCAAATTTCCCCGAGCAGCCGCTCATCGTGACCATTGGCGAGCGAGAGCCGGACATTGGCGCGATTGCCGCGCCGGTCTTCGGTCCCATGGGCAGTCTGCGCGGCGCCCTGGCTATTTCTGGCCCGTCGGCACGTTTCTCCTCAGAGTTCATACCTGGCATGTCGCTGGCGGTGCTCAAGGCTGCCTCCGATTTGACCCGGCGCCTCGGTGGCGACACTGCAGTGTTCGAAACCGCATCTGCAAATTCCGACTTCGCTTCAACGGTTCCATCGTCGGCATCCGCGAGAGCGACCTAGCATCGCCCGTCAGCTCGCATCGCGTGCTCCATGGCGTGGCTTCGCAAGAGGAGCAGCGACAACACACCGTTGCCGAAGCCATGCGCCTCTGTAGAGGCGGACCGCGTACGAAGTTCTGCCATAGAAAGGTCGAGAGCCTGTTTGTCTCGGCCAAGGTGGCCCGCGTTGTCGTTCGTATTGTTCGGAACTACGCACAGACCGCGGCGCCGTCCATGAATCATGGCCGATGCCGGCCGGCTTTCATGCATGCCAGATCGTGCCTTCGACACTGGACGCAATTGGCTTGAGCTTCTTTGGCGGGAGATTCCAGGGGTCGAGGTCAGCGGCTATTTGGTGGATATCTCCGATGCTTCCCGACGCGCCCCCGTGCCGTGCCCGGCCAAGCCCCATCGACTATGCGAGGACCAGCCGACTACCGAAGTCGATCCCCACGTCCTGGTCGGTGGACGCGGCTGGCCAGTGCGAGACAGGGAGCTGCTTACGGCGCTTCTGAGATCGCGCGGTCTTTGGCTCGTTCAGCTTCCTGCAACTG
Source organism: Variovorax sp. 05N34 (assembly GCF_056397405.1). Classification (NCBI taxonomy): domain Bacteria; kingdom Pseudomonadati; phylum Pseudomonadota; class Betaproteobacteria; order Burkholderiales; family Comamonadaceae; genus Variovorax; species Variovorax sp. 05N34. Next base: position 743,724 of record NZ_JBFTNI010000002.1, on the reverse strand, counting down.
CCGCCATGCGATCTTGCCTGTGGCTAGTCTCGGAAGCTCCTCAACAAACTCCACCAACCGAGGATATTTGTAGGCAGCCATTTTTGCTTTGGACCATTCAATGACATCTGCAGCAGATACGCGTCCTCTCGCAGCCTCATGCAGCACGATCACAGCTTTCACCGTCTCTCCGCGATAAGGGTCGCTGGCGGCGATCACGCATGCTTCTCTCACGTCCGGATGCTCATGCAAGAGTGCCTCGATTTCTGTAGGCCACACCTTGTAGCCGGCCGCATTGACCATGCGCTTGAGCCGATCCACCATGAAGAAGTAGCCGTCCTGGTCCATGTAGCCCAGATCTCCGGTACGAAAGAACTTTCTTTCGTCCAAGTCGATAAATGCATCGCGGGTAGCGGTTTCGTTGTTCCAGTAACCTTTGAACGTCTTGTCGCTGGAGACAACGATTTCGCCTACCTCGCCTTGTGGCAACTCCCGCAGATTCTCGGGATCCACGATCCGCACATCGGTATTGAACAGCGGGACGCCCAAACACCGCCGCTTGAAATGCACGGCAGGGTTGCCCGTGAAAGGCATGCCCTCGGACAATCCATAGCCTTCAAGAAAGTCGAGTCCGATCAACGCCTTGATGCGCTCGCCCACCGCTTCAGGCATCCCTGCGCCTCCGCCCCCCAAGCGCCGCAGCGATCGCAGGTCATAACTGTCCAGGTGAGGGCTGGCCAAGAAGTCAATCAACATGGTCGGCATCATGTTCCAGTGCGTCACCTTGCAGCGGGCAATCAGTTCAGCCGCGGCATCCCGATCCCATCGCTGGAGCAGGACCAGCGTCCCCCCAACATAGATCGGGGTGTTCATCATGTTCTGCATCCCGGTGATGTGGAAGAAAGGGAGCGCCGCCAGCACGACAGTTTCCGATTGCATCCCCATCCAGTGGGCCACCGAATTGGTGCTTGCCATCATCGAGCGGTGCGTATGCATGCAACCCTTGGGACTGCCAGTGGTTCCCGAGCTGTAGAGAATCACCGCCACCTGCTCGAAGTCCTGCGCAGCAGGGCTTGCGGTCGTATGCCCGGCCGCCATGGCCGATTCGAAGTCGTGGACCGATGGAACCGAACGTGCGGACACCCGTTCCATAGGGCTACCCGCCAGAGGTCGCCCGTTTGCGACGACGACTGCCGCAAGCTCCGTGGCCCCATCCATGGCCAAGAGTTCGTCCAGGTCTTCGCTGCCACAGAACGCGACAAGCGCTTGGCTGTCTGCTCGGTAGTGCCCTAGCTCCCCACGCTTGTTCATCGGGTTAACAGGTACCACCACGGCACCAACCCGCAGGATTGCGTAGTACGCGATGACAAACTCCCGGCAGTTCTGCATATACAACATGACGCGGTCCGCTCCTTGGACTTTCAGACCCCGCTCCAGGAACCCGGCCATCCGATCCACCTGATCGAGTAGCTCACAGTAGGTGAGGGAACCACGCGCATCTATCAGGACAGCCTTTTCAGGAAAACGGACTGCCGACACGAACAGGTTGAAGTAAAGAGTGGTGGCCGGCGTCGTCAGCTGGTGCGGAAGGTGTTGAGGCCAGTTACGGATTTGCTGCGATTTCATCGTTCTAGTTCAGTCCATCAATAACATTCAGTCGAGCGTGATGTTGAATGCGGAGATCGCCTTCGCCCAGGCCTGCCGATCGCGATTTACTCGTTTGCCGAAGGCATCATCATCTGTGCCGGTTGGCTCTTGCCCAGTGGGCAATATGCGCGCCGAGATCTCGGGACGTTGCACGATCTTGACGATGAGCTGGGACAGCTGCGCAACGATCGCCTTGGGCGTGCCGGCAGGGGCAAAGACTCCGCACCATCCGCTCGCATTCATCTCGGGGAAACCTGCCTCGATGAACGTGGGAACGTTTGGCATCAGCACTGAACGCACCGGGTTTGCTATCGCAAGAATGCGGATCTTGTTGGCATCCGCGTACTGCTTGTAGGTACCCACGGCACCCCATCCCGAGGTCAGGTTGCCAGACAGGACGTCTTGCAGGGCGGGGACCTCCCCAGCATAGGGGACGTGGACCAACTGGATGTCCGCTTGCTGGCTAAACTGCTCCGCCCAAATATGCGCCGAGGTGCCCTTTCCGTATGAGCCATAGCTCAACTTTCCGGGCTGCGCCTTCGCCAGCGCAATAAATGACTTCAGATCGGTAGCGGGGACGCTGCTGTTCACGCCGAAAGCCACCGGCGTGTTCGACACCTCCGCCACTGGAGCAAGATCGCTGAGTCGGTAAGAAGAATTTTTGCGCAACAGATCAGCCTGCAGAACGCCAGTGTGCGTGACGAGCAAGGTGTATCCATCATGTGCCGAATGCGACACCGCTGAAGCCGCAATCATTCCGCTCGCACCGGTCTTGTTTTCGACGATGACCGGCTGCTTCAACTCCTTGGAAAGCTCTTCACCGAGAATCCGCGCGACTGTGTCAATGCTTCCTCCCGGATTGGTAGGCACGATCAATTTGATCGGCCTGCTGGGGAAGGCGGTCTGGGCGGCGGCCAGCGTGCCTGCCGACGCCACGGCGGCGGCAAGCAGGAAACTCCGGCACGTTGAGAAGAACTGAACGCGACACTTCATGATGATGACTCCATTGATGCATCTGACAAGGAAACCAGTGGGCAGAGAAGTCAACCCGGTGATGGCGAGGGCAGAGCGTTTTCGTCGAGGAATTCAGGCTGCGCGGCGAACCGGGCCAGGTGGTGATCGGTGTCGCCGAGCATCAGCTCAATCACAGTGAGCCGCTTCACATAGTGGGAGACAGGGAACTCGTCAGTGAGCCCCATCCCACCATGCAATTGCACGGCTTGTTGCGCGATGAACCTCATGGCTTGGCCTGCGCGAGCCTTGGCCGCCGACGTGATCCGCCGACGCTCCTGCGGACCTACCCCCGCGGAGAGCTTGGCCGCCGCAAGCGTGGAGATGGCGCGCGCCTGAGCAAGGTGGATCGCCATGTCGACCATCCGATGCTGCAAGCTTTGGAAGCTGCCGATCGGTACACCGAACTGCTGGCGCTCCTTCAGATAGGCCAATGTCGCGGCGTTCAGGGCATCCATAGCGCCGACGGCTTCACCGCAGAGCAACACGATGCCGTAGTCCGTCGCCGCCTCAAGGAGATCCCAGCCGCGACCTTCGGAACACAATAGAGACGATATGGGCAACCGAACATCATTCAGTTCGACGTCGGCCGCGCGCAGGCCATCGATTGTCCGGTAGTCGCGCACAACGACACCTAGCGCATCGGCAGGTAGCAAGAAGAGGGATATGCCTCCCGTCTCCCGGCGGCCCCCAGAACTACGGGCGGATACGATGAGATGTTCCGCCTGCCCGCCATGCATCACGACCGTCTTGGTGCCGTCAAGCAGATGGCCACCGTCGATCACTCTCGCCGTCGTCGCGACGTCGAACAGGTCATGCCTGGATTGCCGCTCCCCCAGCGCACAGGCCAGCTTGATGCGACCTGCAGCGACATCTTCCAGCAGCGCGGTGTGACGACTGGAGAGCTTGAGAAACTCGGCGCCCATCGCCGATGAAAAGCAGGGCTCGACCAGCAGACCGCGCCCTAGCTGCTCCATCACAATGAACATGTCCAACACGCTGCCGTCGAGCCCGCCAAGAGACTCGGGCAACGCCAGCGCCGTCACTCCAAGTTCGGCCAGGGCGGTCCACGCCTTCTCCGAGACACCAGTCTCTGAGTGAATGATGGCCTTTCGTTGCTCGAAGCTGTAGTCCTTTTCGATCCAGCGGCGCAAACTGTCGGCGAACTGTTGCTGTTCCTGTGTGTAATTGAAGTTCATGATTCGATCCCTTACAGGCCCAGTACGAGCTTGGCGATGACGTTTTTCTGGATTTCGTTGGATCCGCCGTAGATCGCGATCTTTCGGTAATTGAGATACAGCGACGCCAAAGGCGCTGCGTCGTCGTTCTGCGTCACGCTGTGCGCGCGGTCGCCAATGAGGAACGCGGGATCGAAGGGAGCACCATAGGGGCCAACGGCTTCCAGCATCAGCTCGGTGATTGCCAGCTGAATCTCGCTTCCTTTGATCTTCAGCATCGATGCTTCGGGGCCTGGTGATCTGCCGTGGCTTTCCCGGGAGATTGTTGTCTGCACCAGCATCTCAAGTGCCATCAACTCGATCTCAAGGGACGCCACCTTTGCGGCAAACACGGGGTCGCTCAGTAACGGCTTATCGTTCTTGTGCTGCTTCTGCGCCAGTCGCTTGAGCAGACGCATTTCTCTCTTGGAGCGCCCGACGGCCGCGATGTTTGTGCGCTCGTGACCCAGCAGATACTTCGCGTAGGTCCAGCCCCGGTTCTCCTCGCCGATCAGGTTCGCAACCGGAACCGCGACGTTGTCGAAGAACACTTCGTTCACCTCATGCTCTTCGTCGAGCATGATGATGGGCCGCACAGTGATGCCCGGTGTTTTCATGTCGATCAGCAGGAAGGAGATGCCTTCTTGCTTCCGCGCCTTTGCATCGGTGCGCACCAGGCAGAAGATCATGTTGGCGTGTTGCGCCCACGTCGTCCAGGTTTTCTGACCGTTCAGGATGTAGTGATCGCCGACCCGATCTGCGCGCATCTTCAGCGCAGCCAGGTCGGAGCCTGCGCCGGGCTCCGAATAGCCCTGACACCACCAGTCGTCGCAGTTCAGGATGCGCGGCAGGTAGTGGCGCTTCTGCGCCTCGTTGGCGAAGGCCATGATGACGGGTGCCACCATGTTGACGCCGAAGGGCATGACGATTGGTGCGCCCGCGGCGGCACACGCTTCTTCCCAGATATGACGCTGGACTGCGGACCAGCCTGTTCCCCCGTACTCGACCGGCCAGTTGGTCCCAACCCATCCCTGCGCGGCCAGGATCTTGTGCCAGCGTACGAAGTCTTCGCGGTTCAACCGCTTGTGGTGGAGCACCTTGGCCCGCAGGTCTTCGGGCACGCTCTCCTGCAACCAAGCGACCACGGTGTCGCGGAACTCCAGGTCCCCCGCGCTGTAGTTCAGATCCACATTTGCTCCTTATGCGTTGATTCAAAGTGAGGAACCGTCGCGATCGCTCACGCTTCTGCGGCGCAGCGGCACTGCCGGCCGCTGCGAGCGGTCTGAGTGGGTGCGAGGACTTTGCGTTAGATGGGCGGCCAGTTGAAGACGTCCGCTGTTTCCTCGAGGGGCGTCAAAGCGTGGCGCATGGCGGGCAGTGCGTGTTCGGCGATGCTCTCGGGCGTCCAACCATCCGACTGATGTACAGATTTGGCCGGGCGCGGCTGGCTCATGAGCATGATTTCATTCGCGCGCACAGCGAAAACCTGGCCATTGACATCTGCACCCAGATCACTCGCGAGGAACACGGCCAAGGGTGCGACCTTGGCTGGCGTCATCAACTGCTGCTTGCGCTCGGCAGCAAGCCGCTGGGCTTCGGTCGTGATCGGAACAGATGCCACCATGCGCCCCCAAGCAAACGGAGCAATGCAGTTGGAGCGGACCCCGGATCGCTGCATGTCGAGGGCAATGGAGCGCGAGAGACCCACGATGCCCATTTTGGCGGCCGCGTAGTTGGCCTGCGCCCGGTTGCCGACGAGTCCCGAGGTGGAGGTCATATGGACAAAGGACCCGCTCCCCTGCTCCTTGAAGAATCCGGCCGCAGCACTGCTTGTGTAGAAAGAGCCGTAGAGATGCACCTTCACTACCGCGTCCCACTCTTGTTCGCTCATTTTGTGGAAGAAGCGATCGCGCAGGATTCCCGCATTGTTGACCACGCAATCTATCCGACCGAAAGTGTCGACCGCTTGCTGGATCAGCCGGCGAGCTCCGCCCTGCATGGCGATGGAATCTGTGTTGGCGCTGGCCTCCCCCCCGGCTGCTTGGATTTCTGCGACCACCCCGCCTGCCGGCCCCGGATCGCCGCCCTCGCCACTGAGCGATGCGCCGATGTCGTTGACCACGACTCGAGCGCCGGCCTGTGCCAACTGCAGTGCGATGTCTCGCCCGATGCCGCCGCCCGCGCCCGTGACCACGGCAACCTTGCCATCCATGAATTTGCTCATTGCTTCACTTTCATTTATTGAAAACGCGCTCGGGCGTGGCTGATCACGACAGCGTCGCGCGCGGCGACATGGCCCTCAAGCGCTACATGTGTGCCTTCGTCCCACATCCGGAACTCGACTTCCTCGCCTGGGTAGAGCGGCGCGGAAAAACGGGCATCCAAGCCGTGCAACTTTTGCGCGTCGCCTGAAGCGAAGGCCCGAATGACTGCAACGGCCGCCAAGCCATAGGTAGCCAGGCCGTGAAGAATCGGCCGGGGGAAGCCAGCGCGGCGCGCAACTTCCAAATCAATATGAAGCCGGTTGGCGTCTCCACAGAGACGATAGAGCAATGCTGCTTCTTTCCGTACCGAGTACCGCACGCGCTGATCGGCCTCCCGTGTTGGAGCTGCAGCGAGCGGGGGCAAGGGCTCATCGTCAAGAATCAGGTCGGCCGCCCCGCTTGCCGAGAAGCCCCCGTCGCCTCGGCAAAAGAAAAGCTGCCACGCCTGCCCATAGCGCTCTCCCTGCTCGGACTGCAAGGTCTTGCGCACGGTGATCAGCGCGCCTTTTCCTTCGCCCTTGTCGACGATGCGGCAGACGCGAGACACGCCGACGACACGGCCGTGCGGAGGCAACGCACGCTCCAGCGCGATTCGCTGCTCCCCGTGGACCAGGCGCGCGGCATCAATCTCCATCGACCTTTCGTCACGAGCCCAGAAGCCGGGCGACGCAATTACGGCCGCAATGGACGGCACAACCACCTGGTCGGCCTCGTCCACCAGTCGCAACTGGTACCTATCGAGCGGGTCGGATACTGCACCAATTGCCAAAGCATAGAGCGCCGACTCGCGCAAGGAGTAGTCGTGAATGACTGTTCGGCTCCAGGCCATCACGGCTTCGACGTTCACGCTTTCGCTCCCGCATCATCCAGCACGAAGACAGGCACTCTGACACTCCCTGCGCGACCAAATGCGACTCGCACGGCCTCGCCAACGGACAGTGCTGCAGGCGCCGCGTCCACAATGTTGGACAACATGCGTACGCCCTCTTCCAGCTGGATGAAAGCGAGAACCTGCCGGTCGGAGGCTGCTCCGCTCACTGTGTAGGAGTAGATTCGCCCGCGGCCGCTCGCGTCGACCCAGTCGACTTGGGCCGAGAAGCAATGTGGGCAACTACGGCGGGGGTAGTAGTGGCGCTTTCCGCAGTCTCGGCATTGGCCGAATAGCAAACGCCCTTGTGCGGCCGCGGCGAAGAACGCCTCGTTTTCTGGATTCGTAGCGGGAGCGGGCCATTCGCGGTCGTCTGAAAGAAACATCTGGTTAACTCCGTCCGAGAATGAGCGTGGCGCTTCCATGACGCGCCCCCAAATTGCCGCCAGTGCCTTGGGCGAGAGCGATCTCGCAATTGGGAACTTGGACCTTTGGATGCGCCTCGCCACGCAACTGGCGCACGGCTTCGATCACCTTGGTGATGCCGCCGCGGTTGGCAGGATGGTTGTTGCACAGGCCGCCGCCATCTGTGTTGAAGGGCAGCCTGCCGACGCCGGAGATGAGACCGCCGTCCTGCACGAAACGGCCGCCCTCACCCTTGCGGCAGAACCCAAGATCTTCCAGCTGGAGCAAAACTGTGATCGTGAAGCTGTCGTAGATGGAGGCGTACTGGATATCGGCCGGTTTGACGCCCGCTTCAGCAAAGGCTTGCGAACCCGAATGCGCCGCCCCCGTAACCAGCAGGTCCTCCCAGCCGCCATAGACACCGCGCACAGACTCTCCCGCGCCCAGCACAGTGACCACTGGGCGCTTGAGACTTCTCGCAATCTCTGGCCGAGTGACCACGAGCGCGCCGCCGCCATCACTCACAACACAGCAATCGAGACGATGAAGCGGGTCTGCGACGAGGGGTGAGTTGACCACGTCCTCGACGGTGACGAGCTGGCGAAGCATCGCGTTCGGATTGTGCTGAGCGTGCGTGGCAGCCGCGACTTTGATCCAGGCCAACTGCTCTGGCGTCGTGCCGTAGACATGCATGTGGCGGCGCGCAGCAAGGGCGTAGCCGGTGAGCGTGTTCATGCCGAAGGGCTGCTCGAACGCCACATCTGGCGATGTAGCACCGTATTCGCGCGGCTTCGCCGTCGACGGATCAGTGCGCGGCTTGCCGGCCAGCGTGATCAGCGCGACATTGCACTTGCCCGCCGCAATGGCCTGGGCCGCGTGCGCGACGTGGATGAGATACGAGGAGCCTCCGGTCTCCGTCGTGTCCAGATGCTTCACGTCCAGCCCCATGTAGTCCAGCATGGACAGAGGTCCCAACCCTGGAGCATCACCGGCGCAAAAGTAGGCGTCGACGTCCTTGATCGAAAGCCCCGCGTCGGCGAGTGCTCCGCGAGCGCACTCCGCGTGCAACTGGGCAACCGAGTGATGCTCGGCTTTGCGCAGTGGATGTTCGAACGCGCCCGCAATGCAGGCTTTTCCCTTCATGGTCATGAAGACGCGCTTTCCGTTGGGCGTCGAAGTTCGCGCTGGCAGCATCTGCGTTTCATTTGTTAATTCCCTCAGACAGAACGGTGTTGTGCGTACAGGAACGATTTTGGGGCGCAATTTCGGAAAGCGCAATAGCCCTGATCAATTTCCTAACGCCGCGGCTCCGACGACCGCTCTGCATCGAGCGCGACCCACAGCCTGCGCAACCGCCGTCTACCAGAGCGAAATCCCCTCTTCGCGGTCCAGCCGCCATGCCACTCCAATCCAGGCGGGCCAGAGCCCGGCGGCGCAAATCGGTCGGTCCTTTCCCGCCGTGGAGCCAGCCTTGCCGCAGTTCCTTCCATCCTTCAATGGCGATTGAAATGAGCAGTGCGCGAGCTTTGGAAGGGCTCCCTTCGACCGCCGAGGAGCTGGGCACTGCGGCATCCCCATCTGGCTGTGCCCGCGCCTCGTCTGCACCAGCGTCTGCACGTTGCGGCTTACGCGTGCCCGGATTACGGATGGCGGTGATGTGGGGGAACAGCTCGACGCTCCGGTGCTCGGGGCGTAGAGGAGGTGATCACGGCCGTGCGAACTCCCACGGGCCTGCAATTGCACCGCAAGCTCATGTCCCTAGCGCGACCGCGCGACTCTCTGCGTCTCGTGGTGAATGCCGACGACTGAAGGGCCTCGATGCAGAGCAGTCACAAAGTGAGCCTGTGGCTCATCGATGGCTTCGCTGAGAGCTCGCACAACCCGAGTGCTTCGCTTGCGCTTTCGCAAGCACAGCGAGAAGTGCGATCCAGAACAGGCAGGTCATTTTGGAGAACATGCTGGACTCCAAACGGAGGCCATCGAAGCCGAGCTGGGCCGCTTCTCTCCCCACCAGCCCGACGCCGCGGAACACGCAGCAACGGCCGCACCCTGCCGCCGGCGCGCCTGCAGCGCGCCGATGTCCACCACCGAACCGAGTCGATCACCTGCGCGTACGGCAAGAAGCCCAGGCGCATTGACCAGGACGTGGCCGACAGGCCCGACGATGTTCCCGCGTGCCTACCGTCCGAACGTTCGCCCAGAGTCAAGTGTCGAGCACGCACCCCCTCAGCGATCGACCGGCTGAATCGACGATGGCCGAGGTCCCGCAAGCAGCTCGACTCACCTTGCTCTGGACCATTTCTTTCGCGGACGCAACGGGCATCTCATGGGGAACGTGGGCGCCATTCCTTCGGATGCGATGGAATGCGCTGCAGGTTGCGCCGCTCACGCATCCGAGGACGCGATGTCGACGCGCATTGCCGGGTGAATAACATCACCGTTCTTCAGAATCTGCACATCATCCAGCCAGAGGTTGCAGTTACGCATTGGCAGGTCCAGGTGGCACGCAGTGTCGTTCGTACCGCCGAGCTCCAGGTTCGGCCCGAGCGAGAAGAGCACGTTGCCGTAGAAGGACAGCGCATTCATGACATGCTCGCTCGTGAGTTGGCGCGTCACCGAAAATTGATACCAGCGGGCTTTTTCATTGAGACCCCAACCGATGTGAGAAATGGCGTAGGCCCGAGGATCGCAGAAGCTGTCGATATAACTGCGAATGAGCTCGGCATCTAGTCCCTCGCCGATTATTTCGACCACATAGCCCTTCTCGACACGCAGCACCACTGGCGACTGGACATACTGTTTAAAGGCGCAAAGGATGTCACCGGGCTGCATCACGACCACACCATCGACACCGCCGTCGTTGCCTTGAGTGAAGGAGAAACCCGATGGGAAATGGTCCCAGCGCCCGGCCTCGGCAGTGAATCCGTACTCCGAGATGACCGGATACTGGCCGAGCTTGTAGACGATGTCGGTCCCGGCATCCGAAGTGAAGCGCAGTTGCTTTGCCGACTCCAACAATCCCTTCGCGTACTCAACGCGGCGCCGAAGATCCTCGGTGGGGAACATCTGCTTCAACACATGGAAGGGTTCCATCACCCGCAAGATGCGTACACCCGCGGCTTGGATCTCTGCCTGCTCACGCGAGAACAGCAGGCCGACCATATCGATGACCATGCTCGCGGATTTCAGCGTGGTCATTGCGAGCGCATTGCCCACCAAAGGGTGCCGTCCTTGCACACCGACCGCGTTTTGCCGACCGCGGCGCAGGTTCATGTTGAACGTGGTGGCCCCAAGGTGGGCAGCGGCCGCCATGAAAGCATGAGCGTGCTCCTGCCATTCGTCATCGGCAGTGAGTACCACGACGCTCTCTCCCTGCTTCACTCGACAGAGCTCCAGCTCGCGAGTGAACAGATCGAGCATTTCGACATCAAGTTTCAATTGCTTCTCCTAATCCGATTGATATTGGCGGCGCAGCGCGGTACTCAGCAGGTCGCTGAATCCAGCAAAGTCCTCTGCTTGCAGCTGATGTCCCGCGCCTGCTAGACGGAGCGCCTCTAGATCAGGGCGCAGATGACGCATCTCCTCAATGTCCGCATCAGAAACCACGCCGCCCTCGCCTGCGCATATCAAGGAGACTGGGCATGCACTCGCTGCAAGGTCTGCAAACATGTCCTGAGAGTGGAAGTCCTCGTAGGCTGCATAGACCGCTCGCTCATCGCAAGTCGACAGCCATTCCGCGCGCAAACTTTGTAGATCCTCTGGCCACGGAGCGGCAGTGCTCCTGCGCAACGCCTCGGCCGCTTCCCCGCGTTGGGCTGCGTGTAATAGACCAAGGGTCCGGGCGATGGGAACAGGGTAGCTTCTTCGACCGGGCCCGCTGGTGGGCGGGTCCACGAGCACAAGGCCATGCACGAGTTCTCGATCTTGTACCGATACCCGCAGCGCTATCCGAGCGCCCATCGAATGCCCAATCAGGATCGTAGGCCCCAACTCTGTCTGGCGAATAAAAGCTGCAACGTCATGCGCGCACGTGGTCAGTCCGTAGTCGAGATGCGGTCCGGCCTCGGACAGTCCACGACCTCGGACATCCAGCACGAAACAGTCATGGCGGCTCATGAGCCATCTGCCGACGTGACTCCAGAGGATTGCAGGGCTCACGATGCCGGGCACGATGAGCACGCGGGGACCAACACCCGGGAAATGCAGGTAGTGCTGCCGTATGCCATTGGCACGGACGTTTGTTCCTCTTCCAAAGTTCAAGTTTTCTCCATTGCTCGCAGCCCCGGAAAAGCGGAGGTTCATTCTGCCCTAAGGAATCTTATTCCGTCAAGCAAAACAGACAGCAAGGTGCGCGCGACAGAGACTCCAAGCCGCGGCGAACTTGCGCTTTGCTTGCGAACTCGCTGCGTCGGGTGCAGCCCAGCTTCCGCTAAGGACGAAATACACGCGTATTGGATTTACCCAGCGGCTGCGCCGCATCGTCGACCAAGGCGTTGGGTGGCCTGGCGCTTGAAGGGATCACGGCTGCAGAGGTTGCGCGGGAATCACCGGCAGCCTGAAGGGACGACCACTCTGCGCGGCGGACGCTTTCGTAACTGGAAAGCACGCGCGCGGTAAGTGGCAGGATTCGGCGCACAATCATCAGGCACCGCACTCATAGTCAGCAAGTCTGAGCGGTAGCCAGAGAGCATGGATGTTCCAGGACAGCTTGCGGGATCTCAAGTGCCAGCTCCGCTCGCATGGCCGGTGTGGTCGTGTGTTCGTCCTGATCCACGGAGAAGTCATCTCCGCCAAGCAGGCCGATTAGCCTGAACCGGGCTTGCCTTTGCGGTGTCGACAGCAACGGCTGCCAGTCATTCCAGCAAGGCTTCATTCCCTCAACAATGGCGTAGGCCCGCATCTCAGCGTCAGCGTTCCCCCCGGGCTTGACGGACTATCCCCGGGGGGCTCTCTTCCTCCCACTGAACGGAGTTCCTGGGAGCTTCGTTTTTCTTTGGATGCTAACTCGGCGGCATCGCCTCCAACGCCTTCGCTGACCGTGCGAGGCCGGCGAAGATGCCTTCGGAGACGGCCGCCGGAAAACCCTCTGGCACGCGCGCGCCGACGCGCTCAATGACGCGCGGGGTTGCCGCCAAAACCCGCTGAATCAGGCTCTCGGCATCCTGCCCAAAGTGGCATCTCTGGGCTGTTGCATTGAAGTGCCGACGCTGGATATCCTTGAAACGGTAGTGCTTGTTCTTTCCCAAAACAGCCATCGCGAGCTTGGCTTCATGTCTGGAGAACTGGCTCGGCCCGTTGCCCTCTACCGGCCATATGGACATGACATCGTAGATTGGCGTGAGGCGGTAGCGGCCCTCTGGTAGTAACGCTATGCTGAAATTCTTCGCGTGGCCGTCAGGAGCGCCCAGCATCCAGAAAAGCAGTTGAACGGTGAGTAGCGTGCCCAGGTCCTCATGTGCCTGCACAGACTGGCGCAGCACGTTGGCCAGGTCAATCATCCCCGGACCGCCATCAGCCTCGTACTTCAAGTGCGAGGGTTTTCCAAGTGCCTGGCAAAAGTCCTCCTGGAGAAGGCGTAGCCACCATTTGCCAGAAGAATGCATTCTGCGGTCGAAGCGTTCGACCGCGAGCACCTTTTGACTTCCGAAGTGCAGCACAGCCGACCGGGGTACCGGGATTCCGTACTCTTCGAGGATAGCCAGACATAGCCACTCGTTCTCGACGGACGTGCTGAAGTCTGCCTTGCGGTGCCCCACCAGACCTAGTGGCAGTTTCAGGATGTGAGTGGTTGGCGTGGCGCCGCGAGGCAGGAGCCACTGGCCTTCGTGCCAGAGAAGAGCCGTTTTTTCCTGTGCACCAGCCAGAGAGATGCGCAGCTCGTCGTCTGCGCCCATGCCAAGTCCGAAGCCACCCGGTGCGACCGTCTGCTGGAGGAGGCGTTCAACATCTGCTTCGTTCATGGGCAAGCCGTCGATGCGCTCGGCGCCGGCCGGCGCGGCGTCCTCCCCCAGCAACTGGATGGCGCCCACGCAGTCTCGCCCAACAGCCTGCAGGAGGTCGAATGTCCCGGCTGTCTCCGTTTGGAAGCGCTGAGCGAGACGCTGCCGGATGGCGATGCTGTCGGGCAAGAGGTTGTCAAAGTAGTTCTGGACCAACGCGCCTTTGTGAGCAATGCCCCGGACGAGGGGCAAGGACAGCGACAGCGGTCGCCCAGACGCGGACTCCAGCCATCTTTCGTCGTAGCGCAGTTCGTCCGCCCCGCGCCCAGGGACGCGCCAAGTGCCGACTCGTTCGCCATTGGCCCACACGGAAAGTGCCTGTGAGTGTGCTTTGCGGCCCATTTGTCACCACTCCGGCTTTTGGTCCGGAAGGTGGCCGCCCCGGACGATGGCGCCCTGACCAGCGGAATCGAGCGTTTGCGTAGCGGATGCCACCGCTGCACTTGGCTTGGCGCCAACCACGACTTCCAAGCCGAGAACTGCGAAAATATCCAGTAGCTGGCCAAGGCTCACAGAGCCCGGGTTCAACTCCATGTGCGACATTCGGCTCTGGCTGATGCCCACGCGCTCGGCGAGTTTTTTTTGCGAGAGCCCCGCGGCTTTTCGAGCAGCTTTGAGGAGTGGTCCCAGCTGCGAAGGGATCGAAAGCACTTGTCTCATCGGACTACCCGTGTGGATGATAATCACAGTTTAACTATGTGAAGGGTATTCGGCGTAATACCCATAAAACAGATAATCTGCAGATTACTCACCACGTCGCTAGTTTTCCGGGACTCCGCAGAGGTGGTCCATCGCTTCTCCTCGGCGGCTTTGTACCGTTCAGTTTGCGCATTGGCCCTGAACTAGCAGCACTGCTCTCGCAACCGCCTTGCCCTATCCCTCATTGCTCTGGCAGTACCGCAGCTCGCAAGCCTTCGATCATGCGATTGCGTCCGGAAAGAAAGGCGTCGAAACGCTGCCTCCCCATTAATCCCTGGATCATTTCCGTCGGGATAGTGATAGTGCACCAACCACAGCACTAAACCTCATGATCACCCGGTCCGACTCATAGCAGACCGATCCGACGACCCGACCGACCAGCAACGGCCTCTGCGGCTACGCAGCGGGAGTTTCTGTTCGGACGGCGCATGTCGATTTCCGACTTCGGCCAGATCTGGTTATCGGCGAAGGTCTGCTAGGGGCATTGCCATCAAGGCATCTGCCGGCGGGCCCGGGCGGTTCTGAAGGCCGGTGGTATGCGGACATCGTCAACTCAAAGCCTGTCGGCGAGATGTCGTGCAATCAAGGACAACCAACGTACCCGCGGCAATGTTCTCCTCGACCATGTGCAAAGGTATCCCGCCCCACTCCACGCAGTCCTTGACCGGAGCGGTCAAAGAGCACAACCCGATATGGTCCTCGAGACTGGCAACCCGACCGCTTACCGCCGACTGGACGCGGTTGAGCTTGCGAGCCGCAGCCGAGAAGCTTCGCGCGCATCAGGATTGCCGTGATGATTTCCAATACGCGCGGCCCTGCTTCCCTCAATGAGCTTGTGAATGAGCTGGCGCCTGCAGTGACTGCTGCCAGCCTCCAGGACGCCCTGGAGGCCGACATCATCCTTCTGCCCGTGCAATTCGCAGCACATGCGCAGATCGCGAAGGCCAGGAAGGACTGGAAGGACTGGAAGGGCAAGACCGTCGTTGATGTCACGAACTTCCGCGAAACGGACCTCACGCCGCTTGGTGGGTTGCAATCGAGTGATTTCGTGGCTATGGGACTCCCGGTGCGAGACTTGTCAAGCCGTTCAATCAGCTCCCGGCAGCTCTCCTCGCGAGCAATCCGGTCGAGGGCGGCGGACGGCGGACGGCGAGTGATGTTTGTGGCTGGCAACCATGACGAGGCGAACACAGAGGTCGCATCTTTGGTCGCGTCGCGGAAGCCTGCTGCGGTTCCGCGGTCCGCTCGTTCTGCAGAACCTCATTGAGCTCGGCGGCTGAGCGGGCTCGATCGTTGTCCATCCTTCGTGGGACTACAGAAAGACTCAATTCGGAGGATAGGCTTGGGCAAGCAACGATCCGAACCACGGGCCGGCCAAAGACAGATTCGCTTCAACTTGAGGCGAGTACCGCGCACGAGCCGCGCTGCTTTCTCCCGTGGCATATGCGTTGAACATGAAATGGACCGTCTGTGGGCTCCGCAGCTGCCAGGAAGGTCTGGAGCACCTTGACCCGTCAGGCCTCCGAACGATCTGCGGACCGAGAGCACGCCAGTTTGGGCGCCCACGCCCGAATTTTCGCAAACGCCCGCGGGCTCCTCTTTTTAAGTCCCTGGGAAGCATTTCACTGCCGTGCCGCCGCAGAGCTGGTCGACGGTGCGGCGGGTGGCCGCTTGCGGGCGCCGCTACTTGATGCAGGAACTTCCGTTTGGAATCGAGAGCTGAGGTCCGCGTTAGACCGGACTCGACGAAAGCTGCTTCGCGACTTCTCTGAGATTCGTCGTTCGTTGCATCAAGTTGGTCCGGAAGCCCGCGCCATGGCGAGCGTGTCGATGTATTCGCGGATTTTCGTCACCTTGCCGTTTTGAACGGTGATGGCGAAGACGAAGTGGTCCTCGAACGTCCTGTTCGTGGCTTTGACCTTCCCGCGGCTGAAGCCGATCATCAGAACCCGGTCGCCTTGCGCAACGAACTCGGGGGGCTCGGGAAACGAAGTCGTCAACTCGGAAGACTTGTGCAGCAAGTCGATAAGTCCCGCGTGCCCGCGGTGCGTGCCGGCCAGCGGCCAGTCCGCGCCCGGAATGATCCACTCGATGCCATCGTCCGACAAGGTTCGCAGACCCCGCTGGTCGCCGCGGCCAACAGCCGCAAAGAAGTCCTTGACAGTCCGTACATTCGCTTGTGTGCTCATCGAGATTTCTCCATTTACATTGCAGCGCATCGTGTCCGACCAATAGGACACGATTGAAAAAAACCGAGACTGGAGCAAGGGACGAAACGCTTCTTGAGGTTCGCGTCGTTCGAGTCGCTCCCGTCGCCGCGGGTACCTGTCAGCGCTTCACGAACCGATAGGCAAAGCGATCCGTCTCGCCCTTGATCGAAGGATCGAACACCTTGATCGAGTGCCGATCGTCACTTCTGGCGAGCAGGTTGCTTTCCGCGTCCAATACGAAGCCGGCCGCCTCCACCTCCTCGCGAACGGATGCAGGCGCGATCCGATGCAGCGACTGGGCGTCGCTCGTGCCCAGCCCGGCGGCGGCGTGGTCCACGATGACGTAGTAGCCACCGGGCTTCAGCCGCTCGTAGACCGCTCGATTGAAGTGGGCCGCCGTCGCGCCCCTGGCCTGCATCAGCGCAGTGTGAAGATCGTGATAGAACAGATGCATCCAAAGAACATCCGCTTGTTGCGTGACCTTGGGCATCGCCACAAGGTCCGCCGAGACGGCTTCCACGTTCTCTCGGCCCGGCTCCGTCGCAAGCGTTCGCATGCGGCTGACCGGATCGTTCTTGAAGTGGGCGACTTCGGCGGGCACGAAACTGAAGATCCGTCCTGCGGGTCCGACGATCTCGGAGAAGAGACGAGTCCAATCGCCATCGCCTGGGTAAACGTCAATGACGATGGAGCCCGCACCGACTCGCGCGAACTGGATCAACTCTGAGAGTTTGGCTTGGTCGTACATCGGAATCTCCTTTGCGGTTGGCATACGACGAGCGCGCGGGCGTGCGAGGGGGCGGTCCACGGCGGGTCCACCGTTGATCTGCACTCTCGTATTGGACCTGCGCCATGCCTCCATCGACGGCAAGATCCACACCGGTGATGTAGGAACTCTCATCAGAGGCGAGGAACGCAACTGCAGCCGCGATTTCCTCGGGGACGCCTCTACGACCCATCGGGATCTGCGCGGTGAACTGTGCGACCGCCTGCTCTGCCTGCTCAGCGGTAAGGCCCGTTGTCGTCGCCAAGGCCGGAGTATCGATGGCTCCGGGGCTCACACAATTCACGCGGATGTGGCGGTCCTTCAATTCCAAAGTCCAACCGCGCGAGAAGTTGCGCACAGCTGCCTTGCTCGCAGCGTAAGCAGTAAATCCTGGAAGGCCTAGCACGTTTGAGACCGACGAGTTGAGGATTATCGAACCGCCGTCTTTGAAGAGGGGAAGTGCCTTCTGCACCGTAAAGAACAGCCCCTTCACATTCACGTCAAAGGTCTGGTCAAAATGCGCCTCAGTAGCTACTGCGAGCGGCGCGATTGTCCCCGCGCCTGCGTTCGCGAAAAGGACGTCGATGTGGCCGTGTTTTTCTTTCACGACGGCATAGAGCCGGTCCAGATCTTCCAAGCGCGACACGTCGCCCACCACCGTCGTAACGTTTCTCTTGATGGAGGCCGCAGCCTCCACCAGTTCTTTCTCTCGTCGCCCAGTGATCACAACGTGTGCACCTTCTTCAACGAAGCGCTTGGCTGTGGCCAAGCCAATCCCGCTGCTCCCGCCCGTGACGACTGCAACCTTACCTTCAAGTTTTTTCATGATCTTCAACCTTTCATTTGTGGTGTGACGCAACGCCGCTGCTCCGTTTGGCACGAGGCGCTGTATCATTTGGTTCACTGATCCAGATCAAGATTCATAGCATCCGAATCAGTGATCCAAATATACGGATCGGTGATCCGTTTGTCAAGGAACCTATGCGAGCCGACGCCCAAAAGAATCGAACCCATCTCCTTGCGGTCGCGCTAGACGTCGTCGCCGAACAGGGTGTCAATGCGTCCATGCGCGATATCGCGCGCCGTGCCGATGTCGGTTTGGCCACACTGCTTCGTCATTTCCCGACGCGCGAGGCCTTGTTCGAAGCCTTGCTGTGCACGCATCTGGACGAGTTGACACAAAAGGCGCTCGAGCTCGAAAAGTTGAATGCGCCCGGCGAAGCGCTCGTCTCTTGGTTTGACGAATGGATGGGGTTCGCTCAGCGCTATCGAGGCGTTGTCGCCATGATGGCGGCCGCCCACACAAACCCGGAGTCCGCTCTTTATGCTGCTTGCGCCGCGGTGCACTCAGCGAGCGAGCGCCTGTTGCTTCGCGCTCAGGCCACCGGGGAGGCGCGCACCGATATGAACGGGGACGACCTGTTCGGACTGATGTCGGCGCTCGGTTGGCTTGTCGACCTGCCGGCATTCGCGAGGCGGGCCGATCATCTCTCCCACATCGTCGCAAGCGCCATCCTGCCGAATCTGCCGGGTCACGGTGTCGCAAAGCGACGTGCCAAGCCCGAGCCGTAAGGCTTCGCTGTCCGGCCCCGACGCGTCGGTCCGCGCCGCTCGCGTCATGGCCTGCGTGTCGATGTACTCGCGGATCGTGGCCACTTTGCCGCCCCGAACCGTGATGGCGAGTACCCAGCGGTCCTCGAATGGCTTGTTCGTGGCCTTGATCTTTCCCGTCGCGACACCGATGACCAGAACACGATCGCTGTGCAAGGAATTCCGGAGGCGTGGGGTAGTTCATCTCCACTTCATCGGACGCCTTCCGAAGCACGTCCGCGATTGCCGCATGTCCGCAGTACTAGCGTCCTCGCCCGGGATGATCCACTCGATGTCGTCGGCGACCAGCCCGCGGAGCCTGCTTGTCGCCGAGGCCGATGGTGGCGAAGAAGTCCTTTACGACCTTGACGTTGTTCCGGGTGCTCATGTCGTCTTCTCCGTCAGGCTCATCAGTCGACGAGGTCCTTGAAGATCAGGCGGCCCCAGCTGTTTCCCCGTGCCTGCACGAGCAGTCCATCTTCGGAAGGCCCGCCAAGCTGGATTTATCCGCGCACGCGTGAACGCCGTCCACGACATGCCGCCTGCGCACCACGCGCACCGGAAAAACCCTCATCCATGGTCGCGAAAAAGCAGAGAGAATTTGATCTCATTTTTGATTCTCGTATCATTTTTATTAACCTCAAATAGGCACCACGCAAGGAGCAACGAGCGCCTCTGACTGACAAGTCCCGACGATGGACCCGAGACGAAGGAACAATGCACCGATCGAGTCATAGTTGATTCCCACTTGAACAATCTCATTTTTGATCCTAGTATCACCCTCCGCAACGGCGGTCTCTTGCGGCCCGCTGCCCTCTTCGTTCATCAATCTGCCGACGCCAACCGTTTCGCGTCGAACCAGGAGCACTGACGTGTCATCAACTCTCGACCGAACGGCGTCCATGAGACCCGACGAAGCGGTATCCGGCTACGCGTGGAAGGCACTTGCCGGATCTGCCGTGGGCTACGCCATGGACGGCTTCGACCTCCTGATCCTGGGCTTCATGCTCACCGCGATCTCCGCGGAGCTGCACCTGACGCCCGGCCAAGCCGGTTCGCTGGTGACCTGGACGCTTATCGGCGCGGTTGCGGGCGGCATCGTCTTCGGGTCTCTCAGCGACCATTTCGGGCGC
Source organism: Variovorax sp. 05N34 (assembly GCF_056397405.1). NCBI lineage: Bacteria > Pseudomonadati > Pseudomonadota > Betaproteobacteria > Burkholderiales > Comamonadaceae > Variovorax > Variovorax sp. 05N34. The sequence goes on along the minus strand of NZ_JBFTNI010000002.1, from coordinate 723,936 downwards.
ATCCGGGTGCTGACATGGACGATCGTCCTGTTCGCTGTATTCACCGGCCTTTGCGCCTTCGCGCAAGGCTACTGGGACCTGCTGCTCTACCGCACCATCGCGGGTGTCGGGCTTGGCGGCGAGTTTGGCATTGGCATGGCGCTGGCCGCAGAGGCCTGGCCAGCCAAGCATCGAGCGCGCGCGTCTTCCTATGTGGCGCTCGGCTGGCAGATCGGCGTGCTCGGGGCCGCACTGCTCACGCCGCTTTTGATGCCCCACATCGGCTGGCGTGGGATGTTCCTCGTGGGCGTGTTTCCGGCGATCGTGGCATGGGTAGTGCGGAACCGGCTTCACGAGCCTGAAGTCTTCGTGCGCAAACCCAAGGCCAAAGGCTCGAAACTGAAGTCGTTCAAGCTGCTCGTAAAGGATGCTCGCACGACCCGCACGAGCCTGGGCATCGTTGTGCTCTGCACTGTCCAGAACTTCGGCTACTACGGGATCATGATCTGGATGCCAAGCTTCCTGGCCAACAAGCTCGGCTTCAACCTCACGAAATCCGGGATGTGGACCTCGGTGACCATCCTTGGGATGATGGCCGGCATCTTTGCGTTCGGGCAATTGGCCGACCGCATCGGGCGCAAGCCAAGCTTCCTGCTATTCCAGGCTGGCGCTGTGGCTATGGTCCTGGCCTATTCCCAGCTGTCGGATCCGATCTCGCTACTCTGGGTCGGGGCGATCCTCGGCATGTTTGTCAACGGAATGCTTGGCGGATACGGTGCACTCATTTCCGAGGCCTATCCCACGCAGGCGCGCGCCACAGCGCAGAACGTCCTGTTCAACATCGGCCGTGGCCTCGGAGGCTTCGGACCGGTGGTGGTTGGCGCTCTCGTCACCGCATACTCATTCCAGGTCGCCATTTCGATGCTCGCCGCGACCTACCTGCTCGCCATGATCGCCACCCTTTTCCTCATTCCAGAGCTGAAGGGCAAGGAACTCGAATGATGCTCGCACACGCCGACAACCGGTCGCTTGGGTGCGGGCTCGTGCATGCGCCTCTTTCCCCATCAAAAGGCGAATGCTTCTCGCGCAACGCGCAGACCGTTGCCTCGTATCGCTGCGAGGTCGCAGAACACCGCTGGGTGAACGAACGCTACAGGTACCTGAGGCTCACCGCGCCGGCCGACTTGCTGAGCCTTACGAAGCCAGGGCAGTTCTACCAGCTGAAGTGCCCGGTCACGAACGAACTCAGGCCCTTTCTGCTGCGCCCCATGAGCGTCTATGGCGTAGGCCCCGAGGAGGGCACGATCGAGTTCCTCTACAACGTGACCGGTCTCGGCACCCACGCGCTCGCCAGCCTGCCCGTTGGCGGCTACATGGACATCGTCGGCCCGCTGGGAAACACCTTCGTATTGGGACCGGACTTCCGGCGCATCATGGTCGTCGCACGCGGAGTCGGTCTGGCGACGATGGCACCGCTACTGCAGCAGGCATCCAAGACCGGCATCCGGATCACTGCGATTATGTCGGCGCGCACGCCCAAGGATCTGATGCGCGATGAATTCCTGCGTGGCGCCGAAGTCGACGTGCACTGCGTTTACGACTCCGATGGCAGCTCCTCGGTAGAGGCCACCGGCGTCATCATCCGTCGGCTCCTCGATGCAGAACACCATGACGCCGTTTACACCTGCGGCTCGCATCGTGTGTTGATGCTGCTGCAGCGCATTCTTGCCGACTACCCTGGCATTCGAGGCGAAGTGGCCATGGAGCAGCGCATGGCCTGCGGCATGGGCGTGTGCCTGTCATGTGTTCGGCTGTTCGATCGAAACGGCGACAAGCAATTCCTCCGCGTTTGTCGCGAAGGCCCGGTGTTTCCGATTTGCGACGTCGTCGGGGAGGTGGAGTTTGGCTAATCTGAACGTGAGGGTCGGCGAGGTCAGTCTGCGCAACCCGGTAATGCCAGCGTCAGGGTGCTTTGCCATCGAGTACGCGGAAGCACTCGATCTTAAAAAGCTCGGGGCGCTGGTGATCAAGAGCGTTTCTCCCAAGAGCCGCGCAGGCAATCCTACGCCTCGAGTGTCCGAGGCCTACAGCGGCATGCTGAATGCCATCGGAATCCCCAGCAAGGGTCTCGACCACTACCGTAAATCGGTGCTGCCGTCGTACACGCGCTTTGACACGCCGGTCGTCGTTTCGATCTCGGCGGACACTGTCGACGAGTTCGCGGATTCCGTGGCCGAGATGTCTCTGCCCGAGGTGGCCGTGATCGAGGCCAACATCTCTTGCCCGAACCTCGAGGCTGACGGCATGGCATTTGCGATGGCCCCGGAAACGACGTACAAGGTGGTGAGCGCAATCCGGCGTCGCACGCATCATCCGGTGTGGGCAAAGCTTACGCCGAACGCCGCGCACATCGGGATTGTTGCCAGGGCCGCGGAAGAGGCTGGCGCCGATGCGCTCGTGATGGGTAACACCGTGCTCGCCATGTCGATCGACGTGCGCACGCGCAAGCCCAAACTCGGCAATGTGATGGGCGGGCTGTCGGGGCCCGCCATCAAGCCGATCGCTCTGCGGATGGTGCATCAGTGCTATCGCAGCGTCCGAATCCCCATTGTCGGTTGCGGCGGAATATCGAATGCTGACGATGCCGTCGAGTTCATGCTGGCCGGTGCGAGTGCTGTGCAGGTGGGCACGGCTTCCTTCATCGATCCGGGCGTCATGCAGACCATCATCGACGGACTGGCCACCTACTGCGAGGAATCCGGCGTCACGAACATCCGCGATCTGACAGGCCAGGTCAAGCTGGACCGCCAGCTCTCAGACCGTTGGCTGCGCTTTGCGCAGCAGTCGGGCTAGATGAGGAAATGGATGAATCGATCATGAGCCTTCTTGGGCTTCGGCCTGTGGCCGAGAAACTCTTCTCGGATGTTCGCGAGTTGACCTTCGATGGGGTGGGTGTCACCCGGCAAAGCTACGGCCCTGGAGAATCGGATACCGCCGAGTACTTGTGCGCCTTCGCCGCAAGTGAGGGGCTCGAAGTGAAACCCGACAAGGCCGCGAACCTCGTGTTTCGGTGGCCTGAGACTGCATCGTCAAATGCCGTTACCTGGACCGGTTCTCACATCGATTCGGTACCCCAAGGCGGTAACTTCGACGGCTATGCCGGAGTGGTCGCGGGATTGCTGTGTCTGGTCGCTCAGAAGACGAGCGGAAAAGCCTACAAGCGGCCCCTTGAGGTTGTGGCCTTCCGGGGCGAGGAAAGTGCTTGGTTCGGTAAGGCGTACATGGGATCAGGCGCTCTCTTTGGCAAGATCAGCGAAAGGGATCTCTCCTTGAAGCAGCGCACAACGGGCGAGTCGATGGAATCCTGCATGCGCCGTTGCGGGGCTGACGTGGATGCGATCCGAGCCGGGAAGCTTCTGCTGGACAAGTCGCGCGTGAAGGCCTATGTCGAGTTGCATATCGAGCAGGGGCCCGTCATGGTCTCTCGACAACTCCCGCTCGCCGTGGTTTCCGGTATCCGCGGCAATGTGCGCCACAACCGCGTGGTGTGCCACGGCGACGCGCAGCATTCAGGCGTTGTGCCGCGCTGGCTGCGTCATGACGCCATGTTTGCAGTCGCCGACTTGATCATGCGTATCGATGAACACTGGCGCGTGCTGCTAGAGCGCGGCACCGATCTCGTCGTCACCACGGGCATCGTCGGTACTGACCCCGCCGAGCATTCGGTCTCGCGCATTCCCGGCCAAGTGAGTTTCAGCTTCGAAGCACGAAGCAAGAGCACCGACACGCTGGAGGGGTTCTATCAGCTCATGCGCGCCGAATGCACCGCTATTGAGCGCGAACGCGGGGTGCGCTTCGTGTTCGATCGCCGCCTGCTTAGCGAGCCTGCCACGATGGACACGGGGATCTGCGACGTGCTCGCGAGCGCCTGCGCGGCGCAGGACGCTGCATTCGAGGTCATTCCGAGCGGCGCGGGGCACGACGCCTCGCTGTTTGCCAACGCCGGGATCMCCAGCGGCATGCTGTTCGTACGTAACCAGAACGGCTCACACAATCCGCACGAGGCGATGGACATCGGCGACTTCATGCTCGGGGTTTGTGCAATGGACGCTGCGTTCACGCAATTGAAGTGAGTCTCACAATATGACTACACGACTGACAATTCGCCGCCCCGACGACTGGCACCTGCATCTGCGCGATGGCGCTGTGCTCGACACCGTATTGCCGTTCACGACACTGCAATTCCGACGCGCGATCGTCATGCCGAACCTCAAGGTCCCCGTGACAAGCACCGCACTCGCACGTGCCTATCGGGACCGGATCCTTGCGGCTCTCCCGAGGTCCGTCGACTTCGTGCCGCTGATGACGGCCTACCTCTGCGACAACACGCCGGCAGACGAATTACGCCGTGGCTTTGAAGAAGGTGTGCTGACCGCGGCCAAACTGTATCCCTCCGGAGCCACGACGCATTCCGAGTACGGAGTTACTTCAATTTCCAAAGTAACCAAGGTGCTTGAGACGATGCAGGCCATTGGGATGCCCCTGTTGCTCCATGGTGAGAGCACCGACCCAGACGTAGACATCTTCGACCGTGAGGCCACGTTCATCGAGTCGACGCTGCGCCCCTTGTTGCGCGCGTTCCCCGCACTCAAGGTAGTGATGGAGCACATAACGACCGAGCAGGCCGTCGATTTTGTCGCTGCCGACTCGAGCGCACGTCTGGCCGCGACGATCACGCCCCAGCATCTGATGTTCAACAGGAACGCAATCTTCACGGGGGGCATCCGGCCGCACTTCTATTGCCTGCCGGTGCTCAAGCGAGAGCGCCATCGCATGGCGCTGCGCAAAGCTGCGACATCGGGCGACATGCACTTCTTCCTAGGGACGGATTCGGCGCCGCACCTTCGCATGCTGAAAGAGGCAGGCTGCGGCTGCGCCGGGATCTTCAACGCGCCTGTCGCGCTGCAAAGCTACTGCAGTGTCTTTGACGAGGAGAACGCTTTGGAGCATCTTGAGGCGTTTGCAAGCCTGAACGGCCCCAGGTTCTATGGCTTAGCACCCAATGACGGGACGGTGACGCTGGTGCGGGTACCTTGCGACGTCCCCCAGAACGTGGCGCTCCCCGAAGGCGGGATGCTCCATCCGTTCCTTGGCGGAAATCGCTTGCCATGGACCTTGCAAGCGACGCGCGACGGAACCAATGCAGCATGACGCGGCACGCTATGACGCCCGATGCAGACGCGGTTGCAATCTTGCAGAGATCAGCACCCCGGCCGGCTTCGGTAAGGATTTCCCGTGTCGAATTTCGCCTATAGTTTCTTTTTCGATCCACGAGGTGGAAAACGAGATGGAAACGTCAAACTCGACCCTTAAATCAACGATCGACTATGTGGCGCTGGGCAACCGCTTGCGTGCTTACCGTGTCGGTGCTTCGCTCCTGGCGGAAGATGTGGCGGAGCGGCTTGGTGTCTCCCGCGCGGTCGTCTATCGGCTCGAAAAAGGAGAGATCGTCAAAATTGAAACTCTGGAGCGCTTGGCCGACTTGCTCGATACTTCCCTAGCCTCCTTGCTGGGGGTGGAGGTTGAGTACTACTCGACGGCGCTTGGCCTATTCGAGCGCATGCGCCAGCTCGAGGAGTCGTCGGATCGCATTCTTGCGCACTTCGAGCCCATCTCGCTGTTGCTGACCTCCGAAGACTACCTGCCCGTCCTGCGCCAGATGCTCATAGAGGCCTCGCCGAAGGGGTCGGGCAAGGGCCCGACTTCTGCCGACGTAGACAAGATGCTTCAAATCATGCAGGAGCGCCGCGCTTACTTCCAGCGGCGACGTCCCCACATCGTGAGCCTGATTGGGCTGCGCGAGATCGAGCGCTTTGTCGAGACGGGGCTGGTCGGCCGGATCGATCTGCCCGAGAGAGTTCGCTCTGAACGTCGGCTGGCGGCGCGCCGCGAAGTAGAACGGATCGCAGATCTGATGGAAAGCGAACCCATTGACGTGCAGATCGGCCTCATTGATGACGCCATGCCAGCCGCGACTTTTCAGGTGTTTTCCGGCCGAGAAGGTAGCGTCCTGGCCGTGAGTCCGTTCCGCCTGGGCGAGCTGCCTAATGTGCGAAACGGCATCGCGACCGTCACCGCTTCCCCCGAGGCCGTGCGAATGTATGAAGCCATGATTGGCAAGCTCTGGAAGGCCTCCTACAAAGGAAATGCCGGCGCACAGCACCTTCGAAAACTACTCGATCGAATTCACTAGCCATGGCCCCATTTCGATGACCACACCTCGCCCTTCCTCCGAGACCGGCCTAGCGGTTGCGGCTCGTCTCATCGATTCCGGCTGTGTGATATTGCGCACCGACGAACCTTTCCGGCTGCCTTCCGGGTGGGCAACACCGGTCTACATGGATTGCAGGCGGCTTATCTCCTTTACCGAAGCTCGCCGCGCTCTCGTTGGCTATGCGGTGGAGGCTCTAAAAGCCAATGGGTGCCTTGCCGAAGCCGCCTCTATCGCGGGCGGCGAGTCTAGTGGGATTGCATTGGCCGCCTGGATCGCGGACGCCCTGGATCTGCCAATGCAGTACGTCAGAAAGCGCGCAGCGGGTGCGGGCCAGATCGAAGGCGTGGTGTGGCCCGGAGAGCGTGTTGTGCTGGTCGACGACGTGATGGCGACCGGCACATCGAAGCTCAATTTCGCGCAGGCGCTACGAGGGGCGGGCGCACAGGTCCGTGACGTGCTCGTGCTGTTCGACTACAAGGTGTTCGGCTCCGACCGGATCCTCGCAGCGACGGGACTGAAAGTGCATGCCCTGGCAACATGGCATGACATCCGGACGACAGCAATCCGCCGTGGTGACTTCACCAGCGACGCCATCGCCGAACTCAACGACTTTCTGGCGGACCCCGTTGCCTGGTCGCGAGCGCACGGCGGCAAGGGTTCCATCATCTACCACACTGAGAGTAAAACGCCATGACATTCAAAGAAATCAGCGACCGATTCTCGACCGACCATTCAGGCACTGACGCTTTCAAGACCCTGTATCGCGGAGCCTTCGATCTCATGAAGGCCGACGTTCACAACGCGGGCCTCTATTTCGTCATTGGTGTTGCAGCGCAGGCTTTCGTCCAGAGGTACGAGGACCAGGGAATCACGCCTGAGTTTGCCGACAACGCGAAGGCCAGGATGTCCGCATTGACCACGAAGGTCGTCGCCGCACTCGATGCAGAACCGGCGCAGCGCCTGCTCATGCTCGGCGAGGTCGCGACGGAGTACGAGTGGGACATCTCTATTTTCTGATCGCGTCGACCTATCCTGCGAAGAGGGCCACATTCGCTCTTGTCCTCGTGCCACCCGAGTGGACAAGTACTGGCTAGCGCGAATTGGCCCCCCAAAGCACTTCACAGATTCAGGACGAGCCGCGCGGAACAGCTCCGCGAAACGCAAGGGAGAATCCGCGCCCCCGCCGTCTTCTCGTCCGCAGTGAGGTACGAGTCTCGATGCTCAGGCGTCCCTTCCAGCACCTCGGTCATGCATGTCCCACAATGGCCTTCTTCGCAAGACGTCTCGATGTGCACCCCGTTGGCACGAAGCACGGCAACGATGCTTTCCCCCGGCTGCACTTGAGCGGAGACCCCGGATGCGGCTGCGTGGACTTCGAAGGCGATTTCGGGCGCCGGGCCGGCCGTCAATGTCGAACCTGCGCCGAAATATTCGAACCTGACCTGCTCTGCAGGCCAACTCGATGCCGCTTGCCGCACGAGTTCCATGAAGGGGCGAGGTCCGCAGAGGTAGAGATACTTTCGCGAAGATGGATCTCCCACGATGGAAGCCAGCAACTCGGGAAGTGCGTCTGGCTCACAGCCAAGGTGGTAGCTGACCGAAGACGCCAGAACTGAGTTCTGCAGGTGCCGGCGGAAAGCGACATGCTCTTCTGACTGCGCGAAGTAGTGAAGTTCGAAGGTCTTCCCGCAACCGCTGAGATAGCTAGCCATGGCAAGCAGCGGTGTGATCCCGATGCCCCCCGCGACGAGGATGAAACGCTCGCCATTCTCAGCGAGCGGGAAGTGATTCCTCGGTGGTCCAATTGAGAGGATGTCACCCTCCTTCACTTCAGCGTGCATGAAGATGGAACCACCGCGCGATCGTGGATCGCGCTTCACGCCGACAACGTAGCAGCTGTCGTTGTACGGCGTGCACAGCGAGTATTGACGGATCTCTCCGCTGCCGACTTCGACGTCAATATGGGCGCCTGGCTCATAGCGAGGAAGCGCACCGACATCGGTGGAGACGAGCTCGAAGGAATAAATGTCGGTCGCTTCGAGTGCTTTGCGTTGGACTTTGACTTGCATGACTCAGTTGCTGGAAGTGATTCGAATGGACTAGCCTGGCTCGACCTCAGGCGCGACGTCGCAGATGTAAGACCTGTGGGGAGCTGATCCACTGATCGGGTCGAGGTCGCTGTCATCGATGAGCATGTTGAAATTTGAACCCTGGTCTGACAGCGGCGCATGCGCGGGTAGGCCTAGCTGTTCATTGCCCTGCCACCATCCGTATTGCGCGCAGACGACACGGGAGTCAAGGCTTGGGTCCAGAGACGCTTTGAAGCGGACAGAGCCGCTCGGAGAGCGCACCCGGACCCACGTTCCCGGTCTGATTCCGCGTGCAGCTGCTGTGGCGGGGTTCATCGACACGAGCGGCTCCGGCGCTTTGCTGCGAAGGGATGCGACCTGTCTATGCTGGCTGTGGCAGTACTGGGGCAGCTTGGCCGAGGTCAGGACAAGCGGGAAATCTGAGATGTCTTGCCGAAGTCGGAGCTTCGGCAGCGGCTGAACATATATTGGAAGTGGCGAATAGCCGTGTCGGTGCAGGAGCGCCGAATAGATCTCAACCTTGCCGGTGTCAGTGGCAAACCGAAATCCCTCTTCGAGGTGCTTCTGGTAGTGCGTCGTGAGTGGATAGCGAATGCCATCGGGGCGCTCCCTCAACGCCTCCAGGGTGATGGCCAAAGGCTCGAGCATGTATCGCAGGCCGGCATCGATGTCTCCGTCCCAAAACTTGTCCGCCAGGCCGAGCCGTTTCGCAAGCTCGAAAACGACCCAGGTATCCGACCGGCTCTCGCCGGCCGGTGCCACCATCTGCGGTCGCAACTGGATGAGTTCCTCTGCGTCCTGACTCACCTCGAATCCGATGCGCAATGCCTCACGTTCCCAGGGCGTACTTATGGGCAATACAACATCCGCATAGTGCGCCGTGGGCGTCAACGTCACGTCGGCGTGAACGAAGAACGCGAGTCGACCAAGTGCTTCGGCGCCGCGCAGTGGATTCGCGTGCGCCATCAGAAGGTTGGCGCCAAACCCGACCACACCGCGAATCGGATAGGGCTTCTGGTCGAGAATTGCGCGATAAAGTGCATCGCTGCCGATGCATCCTTGTGCGGCCGGTCCAAGAGGAAGATCGTCGATGCCGACGCACTTTGCGAGCTGCTCTTTTGAGATCAGCTCTTTGCCCGAAGCCTTCCGCGCCGGCGGGTGCGCGAAGTCGACGTTGCCGCCTGCAGCATCGAAGCTACCGGTCAATGCATACAGAAGCGCGATGGCTCGGTCGGTCTGCGTCGCATTGGTGTGCTGGCCCACGCCCGACCACGCGTAATAGCTGACCGGGCGATTGGAGAACAGCAGTTGTGCCGTATCGCGAATCTGTTGGGCAGGTACCCAGCAAAGTTCCTCAGCTCGCTCTGGCGGCATGCTGTTGCACAGATCGGCATAGAGCGAGAAGGCAGGCTGACATTTGACGGGACCAGCCAGCGTCTTCACGTCCCTCGCGCCGAAAAGCGCAAGGACGCCATTGTGCGGCGCATACTTTCCCGTGCCGAGGTCGTAGGGAACGATTGATCCGCCGCTTTCGTCGAAAGCCACAAGCCGGCCCGACGGAACGCCCGTAATGTCTGCTTCCCGAAGGAACTCGCCTGAGTCCTCCCGCACCAGCAGCGGACCATTGGAGAAGCGACGGATGAAGTCTACGTCGTACCAGTCATTGCGGATCATCTCCCCGGCGATGGCCAGCGCTAGCGCCCCGTCAGAGCCCGGCTGCACGCGAAGCCATTGGTGCGCGCGCATGGCAAACCCCGCCTTGCGCGGGTCGACAACGATGAGCTTCGCACCGCGCGCAAACGCCTCTGTCACACCCGTTGCGTGGTCCAGCCAGGTTGCGGACGGGTTGTGGCCCCAGAGCAGGACACATTTCGTGTTCGAGAATTCGGGCGAGCTGATCCCTCGGCCGAAGGTGAACCCGTGCGCGACGTCCTTGTGCCAGTTGCAGATCTCGGTACCGCGGCAGAGGTTCGGGCTACCGAACGCATTGACGAGCCGTTCGATCCAAGTGATTCCATCGGACAAGGGAGAACCGCTCGGCGATGTGATCGCAAAGGAAACGGACTCTGATCCACTTTCTTCCCTGATGCGTCCGATCTGTTGCGCGACCAAGTCCAGGGCTTCGTCCCACGAGGCGCGTCGCCAGCCGGGATCGCCGCCGTCTTTCGGGGTTGTACGTATCAAAGGATGAAGCAGTCGCTGCGCATTGGCCACCAGTTCGGGCGCGGCTCGGCCTTTGACGCAGAGCGCCTTGCCGGTCGGGTGGCTGGGGTTCGCCTCCTGCGCAATCAGCACGCCGTTTTCGACGACGCTGATGGATCCGCACCGGGAGCGACAGAGGGCACAGAAGCCTGGGATCTTTTCAGCCATAGTCCTAAAGGCGGGAACGGCCGCCGTCCCCGTATAATATATTAAAGATTTGTAGTATATATAATTCAGAAAAAGACACAACATGAAGCAAGGCAACTCGCAAGTGGGCGCGGGATCTGTTTACGAGGCGCTCAGGTCAGAGATCGCGACGGCCAAGCTCGAGCCTGGGGCGGCGTTGAAGCAAGACCACATCGCTGCGCGCTTTGGCGTCAGCCATGTTCCGGTTCGCGAGGCGCTGTCTCGATTGGTCGCAGGAGGACTTGCGACAGCCAAGCTAAACAAAGGCACTTCTGTTGCCTCCCTGAGTGCAGCGCAGGCTGTCGAGCTCATTGAACTGCGGTGGCTCCTGGAGGGACGCCTCATCGAGCTTGCGGTGCCGAACCTCTCACGCGCAGATATTGGTCGGGCAGCCGAGCTGCTGGATCAGCTAAGCAAAGCAAAGGAAGTTGAAGACGTAGTCCGCCTGAATGAGGCTTTCCATACGGGTTTGTATATCAAGGCCGATCGCCCGTTGTTGCTGCAATCGGTGGACTCCGCGCGACTAAATCTTGGTCGCTATCTTCACCTTCCCTGGAGATCAAGAATGAACGTTGATCGGTCGGAGGTCGAACACAAGAAGTTGTTGCGCTTATGTCTTGCGGGCGATGCGAGCGGTGCAAAAGCACTTGTGACTGCCCATGTCGTGGGCACCGGACGCCTGATCCTGGAGATCATTGGCCGCGGTCCCGCCCAGCGCGATGTGCAATAGCATTGAGATGGTATCGAACGGCAACAATCGGTGTCATGGGGTCTGGCTCTTATGAGTGGCCAGAGTGGGCAACGCCTCGTGGGATGTGGATTGCAGAGAGCGGACACGATCTGTTGACTAGCGCAGGCTCAGGAGCAATGACGTCGGTGGCACGCGCATTCTGCAGCGTCACTGGGCGCAAAGGCAGGTCTATCAGCATAGTCCCCACCCGCAAAGACTTGGTGGGAGAGTTCATTCCACTACCGGGGTACCCGAACCGCTTCATCAACCTTCCAATCGTGACGCCATTGCCCCGCAAGGAGTCAAGCCACTCTATGGATCGCCTGACTCGCACCTGTGCGAATATCCTTGGCAGCGATCTGATGGTTGCGTTGCCAGGCGGCTCTGGGACAAAAGATGAGGCTTCTTTGTGTTGCCGCTTCCGCAAGCCTCTGCTGTACTTCGGCCCCACGTCCGCCTTCGACGGGTTCTCAACGTGCGCGCGCGGTGATCCCGTCTTGAGCTGCGGCCCTGCGTCCATGACGATGGTGTCCACCAAGGATTCAGGTGTGGGCGGGCGCTGTAGGAAACTGAAATCTTCCCTGAGTCAAACCACTGAAAAATCGCTTGATCCAAGCGCAGCGCTTCCCTGTGGATCACTGAAGACTTCGAAGCGTTCCTACAGTAGCCCTATTGCCACAGCGAAGCTCCATTGAGCGGCTTTCACGGTCGCTCCGCCTTCGCGATCTCAACGGACATCTGGTAGCTCACGCCCAACCATCGGTTCGACAACCGATCGATGGTGCCATCAGCGCGCATGTCCTTCACGGCCTTGCTCACGGCTTCACGCAAGGCTGGCTGATTCTTAGCCATGGCTGCGGCCGAGAGTTGGTAGGTGAGGATCGGGCCGACCTCCTTGATTGGCAGCTTGTTCACGGTGGCGTACTTCATGCCCCCGAAATGCGAACTGATGAGCGCATCGACGCGGCCGATGGCGAGGTCGTTGAACACGAGTCCACCGTTGTCGTAGGTGACGATCTCGGACCCCAGCAGATTTTCGCGAGACCACGATTCGTTGCTGGTGCCGGCGGTCACGCCAATGCGCTTGCCCTTCAGGTCAGGCCGGTCCTTGATGTCGCTGTTGGCATTGCGCACGAAGATTCGAAAATCCTCCAGGCCATACGCCGCGCTGAAATCGACCTGTTTCTCGCGCTCGACCGTCGGCGTGAGGTCGTTCATCACGAGGTCGTACTTGCCGGCCTTGAGCCCCTCGACGAAGTTCTTGAAAAGGTCGGCCACAAACTCGACGCGGGCCACGCCGATGCGCTTGGCCACTTCCTTCGCCACTTCGACGTCGTATCCCGCGGGCTGGTTCTTGTCGTCCAGCATGCTCCAGGGCGGGCTGGCCTGTGTGTTCGCGATCCGGATCACGCCCGCTGCTCTCGCACTCGCGAGGATGTCACGCGGTTGCTGTTGTGCCCAGGTGGGCGCGGCCAGCATCGTGGCCATCGCCGAAGCGGCAACCAGTGTGCAGAGCAGTCTTCGCTGCAGGGGGCGTGTTCGATTCATGTCGCGGTCCAGAGTTGTAGGTCGATTCGATGGGCGCCATCTTGTCGCGCCGCACCGCCCTGCCGCAATCCGGCGCCGCTAGTTGGTCGATAAGCTGGACTTATGCACCAATCAGGGAAACTACTATCCCCTTTTGGGTGCCCTCCTGATCGCAGAGACCGGGGAGCGGCCGAGGACCTCGCGCAATCGCTTGAAGTCCGTATCCAGCTGGATGCGCATGACGCGCAGCAGATCTTTTGCGTTGTCCGACAGCGGCATGCCGGGCCGGAACACAAGCAGCGAGGTCGCGGGAATATCGAAGGCCATCGGCTTGAGCAGCAGGCCGCGCGAGAAGTAGTCGAGGGCCATGACAGGGTGCGCCATTCCCATGCCGACACCGTTCAGCGCGAACTCGCACACCGAGTTCGAGTAAGGCGTCTCGATCACAGGCCGCAGGACCTTGCCCTGCGCCGCCAACGCCTCCTCCAATGCGCGTCGTCCCACGTCTTCGGGATTGAGTGCGATGAACGGGTGGGCCGCCAGATCGTTGGCGTCGAGCACTTTTTTTCTGGCCAGCGGATGCTGCGCGTTCATGACGATGACGCCGCACACCGACGCGAAGGGCGAGTGCTCGAGGCCCGTCACCGACAACTCTTCCGCCATGAGGCCGAAGTCGAGTTGTCCGGCGGACACCTGCTGGTAGACCTCGCGCGAACTCATGACCTGGAACGACAGCTGGATCTGCCGCTTGTCGAGCCCGAACGCCGCGATGGCGCGCGGCATGAAGCCGGTGCCCAGCGCCGGGAGCGAGCCGATGGCCAGACGTCCGAGCCCGAACGACTTGAGACTGCGGATGCGGTGCTCGATGATTTCCAAGCCGGTGAAGTAGCGGTCCACCTCCACCATCAGTGCCACGGCCTCCTGTGTAGGCACGAGCCGCCCCCGCACGCGTTCGAACAGGCGCAGCTCACAGGCCTGCTCGAACTTGCGCAACGACTGGCTCACCGCCGGTTGCGAAACGCCCAGCAGGTTCGCAGCCTGGCTGGTGGTGCCGGCGCGCATCACCGCGCGAAAGACCTCGATGTCGCGCTTTTCCATCCATAACCTCCGTTTATCGAGCGAGTAATCCACGCTCTTGAGTTGATCGAACGCCTGACAAATACTCCAGCGCACCCGCCAACACACCTAATCTGGACGAATAGCATAGATGCAATCAATTGCCACAACTAATGACCAGTTCGAGAGCCTGTCGCCGCCCGTGATGCGCGCATCGACGGTCGTCTTCAAGACCTTCGAGGACTTCGTCCAACGCAAAAGTCGGCAGCCCGACGGCTTCAGCTACGGCATCACCGGCACGCCGACGGCGCGAGGCCTCGAGAGGAAGATCGCGGCACTCGAGGGCGGGCGACATTGCGTCGTCACGCCCTCGGGGCAATCGGCGCTGATGACCACCGTCATGGGCTTCGTGCGCGGCGGAGACCACTTGCTGGTGTCGGCCGCGTGCTACGGCGCGCTCAAGGCCTTCGCGCTGAAGTGGCTCGCGCAAATGGATGTGGAGGTGGAGTTCTATCCGCCCGCCATCGGCGCGGAAATCGAATCGCTGATTCGTCCAAACACTCGCATGATCTGCATGGAGTCGCCCGGCACCGTGACCATGGAAATGCAGGACACGCCCGCCATCGCAGCGGTGGCGCGCCGGCGCGGCGTGCTCACGATGATGGACAACACCTGGGCCAGCCCGCTGGGCTTCAGGCCGCTGGATCACGGCGTGGACTTCAGCATCGAGGCCGCCACCAAGTTCCTCGGCGGCCACTCCGACCTGCTGATGGGCAGCATCAGCATGAACGACCACGCGCACTACGATGTGCTGCGCGAGACGCAAAGCATCCTCGGCCAGCAAGTGAGCCCGGACGACTGTTTCCTCGTGCTGCGCGGGCTGGAGACCCTCAAGCTGCGGCTCGAAGCCCAGAGCGCATCCACTCTGCGCGTGGCGCGGTGGCTGGCCGATCAACCCGAGGTTGAGCGGCTGCTCTACCCACCGCTTGAACCGGACCCCGGCCATGCCTTATGGAAGCGCGACTTCCGTACCAACGGCTGCCTGTTCTCCCTGGTGCTCAAGCCCGGACCCGAGCGTGCCTTCCATGGCTTCTTCGATTCGCTGAAGCAGTTCGTCATCGGCGCGAGCTGGGGCGGCGTGCACAGCCTGGCGGCCTACTATCCCGCGACATTGCAGGCCGAGCGCGTGTTCCCTGCCACCGACCAGCCGGTCATCCGACTCTCGATCGGCCTGGAAGACACCGACGACCTCATCGCAGACCTGGAGGCCGGCCTGGCGGGCTACAGCGCGCTGTTGCCTACCCGCTGAGGAGGACAAGATGCTCGACCTGTTCCTCAGGGCATTGCCCTTGCTCGAGAAGGCGGTGCTGGTCACCCTCGGCCTCGGGCTGTCTGCATTCTTCTGCGGCTGCGTGCTGGGGCTACTGGTGGCACTGGCGCGGATCTCTCCGTTTCGGCCGTTGCGCTGGTTCGCCTTTTCCTACGTGTCGATCTTTCGCGGCACGCCGCTTCTGATACAGATCCTGCTGATTTACTTCGGCCTGCCGAGCTACGGCATCGTGATCTCTCCGATTCCCTCTGCGCTGCTCGCGCTGAGCCTGTTCGCCGCGGCCTACCTCAGTGAGAACTTCCGTTCCGGGATCATGGCCGTGGAGAAGGGACAGTGGGAGGCTGCGTGGGCCATGGGCATGGGCTACTGGAAGACGCTGTTTCGCATCGTGCTGCCGCAGGCCTTCCGCATCGCGCTGCCCCCGGTGGGCAGCCGGCTCATCGGGCTCATGAAGGACACGTCCCTCGCATCGACAGTCACGGTGGTGGAGCTCACCCGTGTGGCCGAGCAGTTGGGCGCCACGACCTTTCGCTACATGGAGATGTTCCTCATCGTCGGAGCCATCTACTGGTTCATCAACCAGGTGCTCACCATCCTGCAGACCTGGCTCGAAAACCACCTCTCGAAGCGCTACACATGAACACATCCTCCACTCACACCGCCCCCCCTGTGCAGGTGCAGGGCCTGGCCAAGAGCTTCGGCGCGAACCACGTGCTTCGGCAGATCGACCTCACGGTGGCACGCGGCGAAGTCGTAGTCATCATGGGCCCCTCGGGTTCTGGCAAGACCACGTTGATCCGCTCGCTCAACTTCCTGGAGATGCCCGACCGCGGCACCATCCGCATGTGCGGCATCGAGATCGCCAACGCGGGCCCGAAGCCCTCGGGCGACACGCGTCGCAAGATGCGTGAAATTCGCAAGAAGACAGCGATGGTGTTCCAGTCGTTCAACCTTTTCGGACACATGACGGCGGTGGAGAACGTGATCGAGGGAATGGTGTCGGTACAAGGTGTCCACAAAGCGTCAGCGCTGCCGCGCGGCCGCGACTTGCTGGCGCAGGTCGGCCTCTTGGAGAAGGCCGACGAATATCCGGGCCGCCTTTCCGGCGGCCAGAAGCAGCGCGTGGCCATCGCACGCGCCCTGGCGATGAACCCCGAAGTCATTCTCTTTGACGAGCCGACCTCCGCGCTCGACCCCGAGCTGCGCGGGGAGGTGCTCAAGGTGATGCGCGATCTTGCTGAAAAGGGCATGACGATGCTGGTTGTGACACACGAGACGCGGTTCGCCAGGGATGTCGCCGACCGCATCGTCTTCATGGAAGGCGGCGTGATCGCGGAAGACGCCTCTCCCGATCATTTCTTCGGACCGTCCGCAAGCCAGCGCTCGAGAGATTTTCTTGGCTTGATCGAAGACTGATTGCCACGCGCAGCAGGGCTGGCAGGACCCCACTGCGAAGGACATTCAAATGCCCTCGGCCTGCGCGCGTTGACTTTTCCGCAGTCAACGCCGCTTCTCCCGATCTTGCATTGCAGGTGACCTAAGACTGTCACCACCCATCCCACGAACCATGCGTTGGTGCGTATCAGGCACCACTGTGCGTCCGTTTGCGAGCCTACCGGCGCCTCCCCTGCTTCCCTACGATCAACGCCATACGGCCTTCCGCCGTGATCCGGGCCCGACAACCTTCGGTGTTGAACGGCAACTTGCTGCCAGTCACCTGGCACGTTAGGCCCGCGCAACCGGGCCGCCCTTTTGGAGATTCCGTCATGTCCCCCACAGATGACATCTTGCAACCAACGAGCGAGAAACCCAAAGATCTGGTGCCCTCCCGTTACGCGCTGCGCATCGGCGATATCGACGCGCTGGTGGTCAGCGATGGCGTGCTGCCGCTGCCCACCTCGACCATGGCCACCAACGCCGACCCGGCAGATCTGGCGAGCTGGCTGGACCAGATGTTCATGCCGCCCGACAAGTACGACTGGCCGCTGAACGTGATGGTGGCCCGCAGCGGGGACCAGACCATCCTGATCGACGCCGGCCTGGGAGGCCAGTTCCCGGGCTTTCCGCGCGCCGGGCAGTTCCCCCAGCGTCTGGCCGCGGCCGGCATCGAGCTCGAGTCCGTCACCGACGTGATCTTTACCCACATGCACATGGACCACGTCGGCGGGCTGCTCGTTCCCGGCATCAAGGAACGGCTGCGTCCCGACGTGCGCATCCACGTGGCCAAGGCCGAAGTCGATTTCTGGATCTCGCCCGATTTTTCCCAGACAGTGATGCCCAAGCCGGTGCCGGAGGTGCTCCGCTCGACGGCCAAGAGCTTCTACAACGAATACCGCGACCGGCTGCAGACCTTCGAGGAGCGACGCGAGGTAGCGCCGGGCGTGGTGGTTCGCCGTACCGGCGGCCACACCCCAGGGCACAGCGTGGTCGACCTGGTGTCGGGCGTTGAGCGACTGACGTTCGCCGGCGACGCCATGTTCCCGGTCGCGTTCGACCACCCTGACTGGCAGAACGGCTTCGAGCACGACCCCGAGAAAGCGGCCGAAGTTCGCATCGGACTCCTGCGCGAACTGGCGCAGACCCGCGGGCTGCTGGTGGCCGCTCACCTGCCCTTCCCCTCGCTCGGCCGAGTGGCGATCGACGGTGACATCTTTCGCTGGGTTCCGATCATCTGGGACTACTGAACACAGCCTGCGGCGCGCAAGCAGGCCGCCGGCCTGATGCGCCGAATCGTCGACGCCAGGATTTTTTTCTCTCTCGCGCTCTTCGCGAACGGGTACCTCAGCCGCACTGAGGGCGGAGCCACACATGACTCATCGCCTCAACTACATCAAGCAATCGCCCGAGCTCTTCAAGAAGCTGATCGAGTTCAGCACACTCGTGGATAACGGCACCATCGAGCAAACCATTCGGGACCTCATCGCCATCCGCGCCTCGCAGATCAACGGCTGCGCGTTCTGCCTCGACATGCACATCAAGGAAGCCAAGATCCACGGCGAGCGCGAACTGCGCATTCACCATCTGGCTGCATGGCGTGAATCGACGCTGTTCGTTCCCCGCGAGCGCGCGGCCCTGGCCTGGACCGAAGTGCTGACCAAGCTGCCCGAACTCGGCGTCCCCGACGACATCTACGAGCGCGTGCGCACGCAGCTGTCGGAAAAAGAACTCTCGGACCTGACCTTCAGCGTGATGGCCATCAATGCATGGAACCGCGTGAACGTCGCGTTCCAGACCGTGCCAGGGTCGTCCGACAAGGCCTTCGGCCTGGACAAGGCAAACCTTTCCTGAGTCTTTGCCGCAAGCGTCGCCGCCTCTGGCGGTGGCGCTTGCTCTTCCTGCGCGATACACCCTTCGCGCCGAAGTCCAATGGCACCTCGGGAGCGCAGTCTCCCTTCGCCATCGATGGCCGCGCCTCGCAGACCATTGCCTTTCCCCACTTCGACTTCCTTCTCGCCACTTCGCGGCGGCGCAGCCGTGCGTTTTGGAACAGCGCGTTTTCGATCGCACTGAAGCGGTGTCACGTCGCCATTGGTGCCGCTGGCTCACTGCGGCGTTTCGCTCGACAGGGCTACCGCATCGAGCTGTCGAAATCTAGATTTGGTGCAACAGATGAAGAACGTGCGAACCCGTTTTCCCCATCGCACGCAATGCCTGTCCATCCTCCCGATGCGCCTGCACGAACTCTGCCCCACGAAGAAAGCCCCCATGTCCCTGATTGACCAAGAGTCCCCCCCGCGACGTCTATTTCTGCGCCAGATCGGCGGCGCTTCCAGCGTCGCAGCGCTTGCGGCGCCCGCACTGCTGAGCGGCCTCGGCAGCCCGCTGGCGGCGGCGCAGCCCAGCGCAGCGCAGCCGACCGACAACGCCCACCCCACGGGCTACCTGTCGCTGGGCCCGCAGGAAGCCGCCTGCGTCGAGGCCCTCGTCAACGTGATGTGCCCGGCCGATGCGATGACACCGAATGGGGTCGGCTGCGGCTTGCATCTGTACATCGATCGTCAGTTGGCCGGCGGCTGGGGGCGTGGCGACCAGCTCTATCGGCAAGGCCCTTGGCGCCCCGGCAAGCCGCAGCATGGCTACCAGTCTCCCCTCACACCCGAACAGCACTTCAAGGCCGGCCTCGCAGTGCTGCGCCGCGCGGCCGGACAACGCACGGGCGAGCCCATCGAGCAGCTCGAAGCCGCCCGGCTCGACGCCCTGCTGCAGGAGGTCGCTGCCGGCCGGATGGACGACGAGCGCTATGCGCTCGGTGCCTGGTTCAACGACTTTTTCTATCCCCTGTTCGTTCAGGCCTGCTTTGCCGACCCGATGTACGGCGGCAACCGCGACAAAGTCTTCTGGCGCGCGGTCGGCTTCCCCGGCCTGCCCGCTTTTCACGGACGCAACGTGGTTCAGTACCGCGGCCAGCCCTTTCCTGGCGCGGCCAAGCCCCAGTCGATCGATGACTTCAGCTGAAGGTCTATTCCCATGACTCACAAACTTCCCAAACGCGACGTCGTCTTCGTCGGCGGCGGCCTCACCGCCGGCCTCGCGGCGCGGCAGATGATGGATTCCGGCATCGACGTGCTGGTGCTCGAGCGCGGTGGCGATCTCGACGGCAGTGCGGCCGCCACGCTGCCCAACCAGCGTGACGAATTGCGCTGGGGCGTGCGCAACAGCCTGGTGCAGAACTGGGCCAACGAGACCTACACATTGCGTCATTCAATCAGCGAGAGCGCGCTGCCGGTGCGCCGCATGGAAGCCTTCCTTCCCGGCGAAGGCATGGGCGGCGCGGCCAATCACTGGAACGGACAGACTTGGCGTTGGGCCGAGTACGACCCGGCCCTGCGCACCCGGCTCGAATCGCGCTACGGCAAGGCGGCAATCCCGCGCGAGATGACGGTGCAGGACTGGGGCGTCAGCTACGCAGAGATGGAGCCGTACCACGACCTGTTCGAGCAGCTCTTCGGCATCGCGGGGCAGGCCGGCAATATCGGCGGGCAGCTGATAGAAGGTGGCAACCCCTTCGAGGCACCCCGAAAACGCGACTTTCCGCAGCCCCCGCTCGAGATTCTCGAGTCGGGTCGCATCTTCAAGGCGGCCGCGCAAGGCCTCGGCTACAAGCCGTTCCCCCTGCCTGCGGCCAACTCGCCACGCGCCTACACCAACCCCGATGGCGCAAGTCTCGCACCGTGTCAGTACTGCGGCCATTGCGAGCGCTTCATCTGCGAGGCCAATGCAAAGGCCAGCCCGGCAGTGCTGCTGTATCCGCTGCTGCAGAAGCGAC
Organism: Variovorax sp. 05N34; assembly: GCF_056397405.1. Taxonomy (NCBI): domain Bacteria; kingdom Pseudomonadati; phylum Pseudomonadota; class Betaproteobacteria; order Burkholderiales; family Comamonadaceae; genus Variovorax; species Variovorax sp. 05N34. Next base: position 703,296 of record NZ_JBFTNI010000002.1, on the reverse strand, counting down.
GAAATTTCGAAATTCGACTTCACTCGCAGGTGACCGGCCTCGTCTACGACAAGCACGCCAAGCGCGTGACGGCCGTGCAGTTCATCGACCTGCAGACCGCGCAAACGTACGAGCAGCCGGCCGATGTCGTGGTGCTGTCCGGCTTCACCATGACCAACACCAAGCTGCTGCTCACGAGCGGCATCGGCCGCCCTTATGACCCGAAGACGGGCAAGGGCGTGGTCGGCAAGAACTTCTGCTACCAGGTGATGTCGTCGGTGCCGGTGTTCTTCAAGGACCGCTTCATCAATCCGTTCATGGCCTCGGGTGCCTCGCAGATGGTGGTGGACGAATTCAACGGCGACAACTTCGACCACGCAGGGCTGGGCTTTTTCGGCGGCGGCTACATCTACTCGAACGTGACCAACGGCCGCCCCATCAATGCCCGGCTCCACCCGCCCGGGACGCCGCGCTGGGGATCTGCGTGGAAACAGGCCAACGTCGACTGGTACGCGCATGCCTTCAACGTCGCGGTGCACGGCAGCAACTACCCGCACAGCCAGAACTACCTCGACCTCGATCCGACGTACCGCGACGCCTACGGTTTGCCGCTGCTACGCATGACCTTCAACTTCCACGAGAACGACCACCGCATGAGCGAGTACGTCACGAACAAGGCCGTCGGGATCGCGCACGCCATGGGTGCCACTGCAGTCGGTACACCGCTACCGCGGCAAGGCGACTTCGATACGCGTCAATACCAGACGACGCACACCACAGGCGGAACGATCATGGGCGCCGACCCTGCAACGAGCGTGGTGTCGCCGCGGCTTCAGCACTGGGATGCGCAGAACCTCTTCGTGGTTGGCGCCTCCGTCTACGCACACAACGCGGGATACAACCCCACGGGTCCGCTCGCGGCATTGGCGCTGCGCCTGGGAGACGACCTGGTGCGCTATGCAAAGCAACCGCGCATGCTTTGAAGGACCCGCAATGCGAACACTCCTGCTCACAGCCTGCGCTGCAGCTTTGATGAACCTGGCGCATGGTCAATCGTCCGTGCAGCCGCCCAAGACATGGGCGACCTGTGCGGCATGCCATACGGCACAAGGCGCGGCCGCCATTGGGCCGCCACTGGCTGGCGTGGTGGGCCGAAGGGCCGGCTCGTCGCCGGGGTTCGGCTACAGCCGAGCCATGAAGAACGCACAGTTCACCTGGGACGAAAAATTCTTGGCGGCCTTTCTCAGCGATCCGCAGCAAGCCGTACCGGGCAACCGGATGCCCTTTGCAGGCGTTCCGGATCCGGCCGAGGTGGCGGAACTCGTCAGGTACCTGAAGACACTGCGATAGGACGGCTGCCAAGCCGCAGATGCCTTGCACGCCAGGGCACACTGCATGACTCTATGACCCATGGGCAGGAGGGCCTAGCCGGCTGTCGTGCAGCCTCCGGCTACGATCAAACAGATACTTGAGTCCCTGCCCATGGAAACCGTCGACCTGATCCACCTTCCCAGTCAGCCGCCTTGCGACGCTCATTCAAATGCAGCCTGAGGAGTCACCTGACCTGGCGTCGGCGGAAGTCCGGTGGTACTTCGGCGTTTTCGTTGTCTGGGAGGCGCAGCGCCGCCTCGAGCGGGCCGGGGAGGCCGTTCGGCTGGGGCCGCGCTCTTTCGATCTGCTGTTGCAATTGATCAAGCGGGCCGGCGAGTTCGTGAGCAAGGACGTCCTGCTTGCCGCAGTCTGGGCCGGCGTGGTGGTCGAAGAGGCCAGCGTGCGTGTCCACATGTCCACGCTCCGCAAGGCGCTCGGGGAGCCAGGCGGGAGCGACGAATGCAAGGAGTGGATCTCCAACATTCCGCTGCGCGGCTACCGCTTCAATGGGCGTGTCCGGCGCGAGACGACCGGCATCTGGACCAAGCCCGTGGCGTCACTGCCCGATGCTGGTTTCACGCCGCTGCCCGTTCGGCTGACCGAGCTTGTCGGTCGCGAAGCCGATGTGGCGCGCCTTCTCGAATCGCTCGAAGCCCACCGGCTGGTCACGATTGCAGGCACGGGCGGCATCGGCAAGACCCGGCTCGCGATCCACGTGGCGCAGAACCATCAGCAGCGACACGGCACGCAGATCGGCTTCACCGATCTGTCGTCGCTGATTTCCCAGGATCACGTGCTCGGCACGTTGGCACGCGCCGTGGGGGTGCCCGCCGACCTGCCGAACATCGTCGGAGCCATCACGCAGCGGCTGGCGGGGCGCGCCGTGCTGCTGTTGATTGACAACTGCGAGCACGTGGTGGATTCCCTGGCGCCGCCGATCGACGGCCTGCTTTCCGTGCTCCCCGACTTGCGCATCCTCGCGACCAGCCGTGAGGCGCTTCGCGTGGCGGGCGAGTATGTCTTCCGATTGCCGGCGCTGGCGATTCCGGACGCCGAACAGATCTCGCTCACGCAGGCGCTGCACTGGCCGTCCGTCGAATTGCTTGTGGAACGGGCCAAGGCTGCGGGTGCGGGTGCGTTCGACGAATCGCATGGCCCTCTGCTGGCCCAGATCACCAGGCAGGTCGACGGCATTCCCTTGGCGATCGAACTGGTGGCCGCGCGCCTGGGCGTCCAACCGGTCGCCGATCTGGCGCGCAGGCTGGACGACCACATGCGCCTCTATGCCTTCAGCCGCGCCGCGCTCGCACGACACCGAACGCTCGCCGCGGCGCTGGACTGGAGCATCGCGTTGCTGAGCGATACGGAACTGCGGCTCTTTCGCTGGTTGTCGGTGTTCCGCGGCCGGTTCGATGTCGAATCCGCGCTCGGCGTGAGTGCCGGCGGCATGGACACCGACGTGGCATTCGACGCTCTGATCTCGCTGGTCAACAAGTCGCTGGTCTTCTTCGACAGCAGCGACGCTGTCGCGCCCTACCGGCTGCTGGACACGACGCGAAGCTATGCCGCCGCGCTTCTCGCGCAGAGCGACGAACGACCGGCTTTGCTGCGGCGCCATGCGATGCTCATGCGCGATCTCATGAAGGCCGCGGCGGCGGAACTCTCGGACCTGACCGAGCAGGCCTGGGCCGATCGATACGCGCACCGCCTGGACGACGTGCGCTTTGCACTCGAAGTCTGCCTCACGCAGCAACCCGACGCGAAGATGGCCGCCTCGCTGGTCACGGCTTCCGCGCCCTTGTGGTTTCACCTGGCCCAGGTCGTGGAATACCGCGACCGGGTCTCCGCAGCGCTAGCGCTGGTCGATCGGCAACCCACCCGCGACACGGAAACAGCGACCTGGCTGAACACGGCACTGGTCAGCGCCCTGCTCCACACCGGCAGGTCCTCGCCCGAGCTTGGGGCCGCCGCGGACCAAGCCCTGGCCGGCGCGCTTGCCGTCAAGATCCCCGTGCTGGAACTGCAAGCCCGCTGGGGCCGGTGCACGCACGACATGTTCCGCGGCGAGTATTCGGCGGCCTTGGATCAGGCGCACACGCTGATGGCGGCCGCGCAATCCTGGTCTGATCCCGCCGCGCTCAATCTCGCTCACCGCGTGATGGCGATGGCCAACCACTTTTGCGGCCACTTCGGTGTGGCAAGAATGCACAGCGAAGCCTCCGTGCGCGTGGGCGGCGGCCTGGGCCATGCCCGAGCCAACATGGTGGGAGTGAACGCCATCGTTGCGGCAAAAGCCATGCTGAGCCGAACGCTGTGGGTGCAAGGGGAAACGGCCAGGGCCCTCGAAGAGGCAAGCGACGCGGTGGACCGCGCGCAAGCGGCCGGAAAGTCCGTCTCTTTGTGCTCCGCGCTGTATGGCGCCTGCCCGGTCGCGCTGTGGGCCGGCGAACTCGAGCTTGCCGCCCAATGGATTCACTTGATGACGGACGAAGCACAGCGTAGGGGCCTGGTGGGCTGGCTGCGCTATGCCGAGTGGTTCTCCCAGGGGCTGCAGTTGGGCATCGCGCCGGACCGGGACCTTTACGTGCGCGAAGTGGCCGACCAGCTCGCGACCTATGACGCCCCTCACCGGGAAATGCTCGCGACCTTCTGCGTCGACTGGGTCGACGACGAGATGGTCGAGCGCGTCTCGCGCGGAGACAGTCCCTGGGTCGCCGCCGAGGTCTGGCGCGCCGCCGGGTGGCGCGCAGCGCAAAGCGCTGCGCCTGACAAGGCCGAGGTCTTCTACCTCCGGGCCATCGAAACCGCCAGGCGACAGGGTGCCGTCGCCTGGGAACAGCGCGCCACATTGGCACGGACCCGCCCACCGGGCGCCCGGCCGGTTCAACGCTAACCCGTCCTGGCGCGAAACTCTTCCAGCGTCTGCGCTGCACGTAGTTCCCAGGCGAATGCGCCGTGCGAGCGTGCGAGGGCATGGGCCTGCGAATAAAGTGCCTGGGCTTGCGCGGCGTCGCCCAGCAGTTCCTTGCGCCGCCCGGCGGCACGGTAGACCTCGGCAGCGCTCCACTGGCCTTCGCCCTGCATCGCGCGAGCCACCAGATGATCGTCTACCCACCGGTCGCAGAACGTGACCATCATTTCCCTGCGGGGTTCATCCATGACCAAGACCTTTGCCGCGACGGCATCGATGTGCGCGCCGGCGTCGTCGACCTCACCGAGCTTCATGGCGTCGTCGTAGCAAAGGGCCCAGTCATGCCAGTAGGCGAAGCCCTTGGAACGGGTCTGCTGCAACATCGTGTCGACCCAGGCGCGCGCTGCCGGTTGTTCGCCGGCCCATATGGCCATCGGACAGATCCAGAAGAGCGCAACGCACAGCGACAGTGCGTGCCCTAGTGCCTCCGCCTCCTGCATGCACCGGACGGCAGTGGCCATGGCGAGACGGCTCTCGCCCTGGATCCACAGCGTCCTGGCAAGAATGGCCATGGCGGTGGTGCGTGCGTCAGGCTGGAACGCGTTGACATGGTTGCGCCGGATCGCCTCGTCCACGTCCGCCGCCGCTTCGGCGTGCATCCTGGCCTGGGCGAACAAGCCGCAGAAGTGACTGGCGAGCGCCAGCATCCGGTGCGATAGGTTGCGCGTCACGGCGTTGGTCGAGTGGCTCGCGAATTCGTTCAGGATCTCGGCATGCCGCAATGCTGGTGGGTACGCGCCGCGCGTGACGTTCAGTGCGCAAAGGCCCCACCGAGCCTGGAACTCGAGCGTCTTCATCTTGAATTCCAGTGCGCAATCCAGCGCCCGCTCGCAAGCCTGTGTCATCTCCGGCACCGTGCCGCCGGTGTGCCACAAGGCGTTGTAAAGCGCGATCTCCAGCCGCCCGGCCGTCAGGCGGTCGGGTACCTTCAGCGAATCAACGTGGTCCAGCGCCGCCCGAACACGATCCCGGTATTCGCTGACCTCGGACAGGCGAAACCACAGCGGCGCCGATGCGCCAGTGAGCGCGCCCGCGATCGTCATGTCGTCGTGGTGGCCGATACAAGCATCCAGCGCCGCACGAAGGTCGTCGAGGGAGCCGCGGTAGCGCTGCGTCCAGGCATCTGCGTCCAGCGACGCGAGTTCCGCGGTGGCAATGCCCATGAGGTCCAGCATGAAAAGGGCATGGCTTTTCGACACCGCGTCTTCCTCGCCCGCCCGCACCAGCAGCGCGTGCGCATAGCTGCGGGTGGTATCGAGCAGGCGGTAGGGCGAGTCCGCGGCCTGATCGGTGTCGTAGACGACGAGCGACTTGCTGGCCAGGCTCAGCAACGCATCGGACGCCACGTCCGGGTCCAGCGCACTCGCTGCCACGCTCAGCGCCGCCGCGACGCCGAAGTAAGCGCGGAACACCGACAACCTGCGGAACAGAAGCAGCTCGGCATCGCCCAGCAGGCCGATGCTCCAGTCCAGCGTCGCAGCCAGTGTGCGTTGTCTTGCCAGCGCAGCTCGCCTGGCCGTCGAATGCAGGCGCATGTGATCGTCGAGTCTGAATGCCAGCTCGCTCACGGGTTGTGCGCCCAGGCGGGCCGCGACCAACTCGATCGCCAGCGGGATGCCGTCCACCTGTTGGCAGATCCTGGTCAGCGGACCGCTGCTTGCGTCATCGAATCCGCGGGCCCCCGCGGCCTCGGCCCTCTCGACGAGCAACTGAACCGCCGGCGAGCGCAACGCATGCGCCAGGGAATCGGGCTGGGACTGCTGGACTGCCAGAGGCATCAAGCGAAAGACATGCTCGCCTCCCATGCGAAGCACCTCGCGGCTGGTGGCAAGGACCTGCAACCCGGGCAAGGCGGCCAGAAATCTGCCCAGAAGCGGCGACAGCCTCTCGATGACATGTTCGCAGTTGTCCACGAGCAGCAGCATCGCCTGGCCTTCGAGGCGCTGGACAATGGCTTCTTCGATGTCCGACACGCCGCCTCGCACGCCAATGGCGCGCGCCATGGTCGTCAGCACGTGGTCCTGCGAGGTCAGCGGCGCGAGATCGACGAAGCAGACCTGGCCATGCGGCGGCCTTTCCCGATAGCGCGCGGCGACGCAGATGGCAACGCTGGTCTTGCCCACGCCGCCGGGTCCGGCGACGGTGACCAGCCTGCTCGCCGCGAGCATGGCGAGCAGGCGCTCGACCTCCGCCTCGCGCCCCACGAGCCTGGAGAAGCGAACGGGCAACCCGGCAGGCGCATCCCGCAGCGACGCATGGGCCACTTGCGCGGCCGCAGCGGACGGCACGAACTCGCAGTGCACCCGGCCGAGGAAGCGATAGCCGCGCAGTGGGATGTTGGCGATCCATTCCAGGCAGCCGTCCTGGTCACTGGGCCGACCCAGCGCCTTGCGCAGGATCGACATATGGACTCGAACGCTCGCCTCCTCGACCACCGTGTCGGGCCAGACCGCCGCGAGCAACTCGTCCTTGCTGATCACTTCGCCGGCGCGATCTACGAGTGCGACCAGCAGGCCGATGGCGCGCGATCCGAGCCTCACCGGCTGCCCGTCGCGCTCGAGCCTTGGCTCGGCTTCCAACAGTACGAAGGCACCAAAGCGCCATCGGCGACTCTCAGACACGGACCAGCCCGCGCTGCGCCGCCTTCGCCCCCACCTGCACCCTCGAGCCGACACGCGGCTTCTCGCAGATGCTGGAGACGTGTGCTTTGACGGTGATGGTGCCGGCGGCCACACAACGGTCGCGGTGCGTGACCGCCACATGGATCGGCCTGGCCTGGATCGGCGCGGTCATGGCTTCAAGTCCTTCTGAAAGTCATGGGTGGAAGTCTGTGCAGTTGGCGATCGCGTCGCCAGTTAAACCATGTCAAGCCTTGTCAAGGGCCCGGATGCGCCAGGCAGCGAGACCTTCATGGGTACACGAGCGCCAGGACACGAGCGGCACGCAGTCTCAGGGCTGTGCCCTCGCGACCGCGTCCGCGGCTTCGACGATCAGCCGGGACACCAGCTTCGGCCGCGAGATCATGACCACGTGTGAAGCGCCCTTGACCACGACCGTCTTCATCGACTTGGCACGCTCGGCCATGAAGGCCTGCACGGCAGCCGGAATGTTCTTGTCGCGGTCGCCGTAGATGAACCAGGAGGGCACGTTCTTCCATGCGGCAGCAGGCGACGGTTCGCCCAGGGCGCCCTCTGTGATGGGGCGTTGCGACACGGCCATCAACCCGGCAAGAGACGGCGGCACGTCTTCGGCGAATTGCTTGCTGAACTTGTCCTTCTGGATGTAGAGGTCCTTGCCGCCGTCCGGCAGAAGCACCGGCGCCGCCAGCGCCGAGCCGAGCGTGCTGCCGGGAAACTTGCCCGATAGGTCAGCCGCGGACTCGCCCACTTCGGGGGCGAACGCAGCCACGAAGACCAGAGCCTGGACATTGGGCTTTCCCATCGCCGCAGCGGAAATCACCAACCCGCCATACGAATGTCCGACCAGCACGACCGGACCGGGGATCGACCCCACGAGGGCTGCCACGTAGTCCGCGTCGGACTTCACGCCGCGAAGCGGATTCGCGGCGGCGACAACGGGAAAGCTGCGCGCACGAAGGTCGCGCGCCACGTCATTCCAACTGGCCGATTCGGCGAAGGCGCCATGGACCAGCACGACAGTGGGCTTTGCCGGCGCGCCCGAGGTGGCCGCGGTTGCAGGTGCCGACAGATGCAGCGTCAGGATGCCGAGGGCTGTGAATGCGCGTGCGAGGCTGGAAAAATTCTTCATGCTGATGTCCTTTGATGAATGGATGGCCTGGGCGGCCGCAATGGGCGGCGACTCAATACGCGCCCGGAAAGTGGCTTCCGTGCACATGAGCGGAACAGATGTCATGCACGGACGCCGTCGCATGGATGGCCGCGGTCGCAAATCGCAGTTCCGCGTGCGCCGCCTCACCGGCGGCAATCGCGTAGGCGGCCACGATGGCCAGCAGCGAGATGCTTATGTATCCCGCGCTCCAGACCCGATCGATCGCACCTCGCGGCGCGGCTTCGGCGGCCGCCTGCAAGGCCTGCGTGCGCGCCTTGAGCGTGCGGCGTGTCGCGCCCGATGGCGCGAAGGAATGAATGCGCTGCGTCATGGTGACTCCTCGAGGGCGTGATGGCCCTCGCCTCAGGACGGCTGGGCTCCGGTTCGCGAACATCGCGGCACGGCTCGAATGCTAGATTTCGCATCTCGCTTGCGGTAGTCATGCCGGAGGTACTGCCGTGTTGCATGCCCGGCATCAATGTGCGGCGCACTGTCAGGCGCGTCGATGAAGAGGAAGCCACACGTTGAACTCGGCGCCGCGTCCGGGTCCCGCGGAGGTCGCCTTCACGAAGCCGCCGTGAGCGACCGCAAGACCGTGAACCAGCGCCAGGCCGATGCCCAACCCACTGCGCGAGCCGCGGTCCCCGGTACCGGCCTGGCTGAACAGGCCGAAGACATGCGGCAGGAACTCGCGCGCGATGCCGCAGCCGCTGTCCGCGACGGCCAGCCGGGCGAAGCCATCCTCGGAGGACAGGCGCACTTGAACCTCCGCGCCGGCGGGCGAGAACTTCATCGCGTTGTCCAGCAGGTTGCCCACGACCTGCTCCAGCCGCACCGGGTCGGCATGGCAGATCAACGCATCGGCCGTCTGCATCTGTGCGCGCAAGCGGCCCGACGACCAGCGCGCACCGAAGGCGGCGACGAGGTCCAGCGCGAGTGCGCCGAAGTCGACCTCCGCGCGGCGCAGCGCCAGCTTGCCGGTTCGCAGGCGCGAGAAATCGAGCAGGTCGTCGATGAGTCGCGTCTGGCTTTCGATGGCGCGCTGCATCGCCTGGGCGATGCGCTGCAGTTGCGAGGGCTCCGCGGATGCGGGCAGGCGCTGCAGCAGGCTCGCGTTCATCTGAATGACATTCAGGGGCTGCCTGAGTTCGTGCGAGATGACGGCCAGCGCCCGGTCTCGGGTCGTGCAGCGCAAGTTCGTTGCGGCTCGAACGTCGTGCGGGGTCTGAAGGGCGGATTGCGCGCCCCCGGTGTGATAAAGGTTCACGAGAAATCCGTGCTTCTTGATGCGGCCGCCCCGGATTCATCGCGGCAGGGGGCCTCGGTGATGAACGATGTTGTTCTCTGTTTTTCGCGATGACACCGATCGTAGGCAGCCGCATCTCCTCGCAGAAGGGCGCTGCGGTGGCGCACCGTGTTGCCGGCGGAACACCAATCGACCAGAGCCGGCAGCAGCACATCGTTCGTGATCTCAGGACGCTTCGTTCACCCGAACCGGATTCCTGAACCGCCCCTCATCGCATCCAATCGCTCGACAACGCCGACGGCGGTGATTGCTGCCTCTGCAAGGCGCACATCGCGATCCCTGTCACAAAACCTCAGGCCTGGCCGTCTTGTATCTCGAAGGGGCGTGTCCCCGGCCGCCAGGCAGGCAGTTCCTCCTCCGTCGTGGGGTCCGAGTGGCTGCGGCCTTCATCTTCTTGACTGGATCATCGAATGAAAAAATCTGCGCTCGAGGCATTTCCCATCGCAGGCTGGCGGGTCGCCGCCGTCCGACGCCGCACGGGCCTGGCCGCAGCGCAGGCATTGCGAGGGCTCGCGAGTGGGTGACATGTACGACATCGCGGCGCGCGCCACGCCAGGGGAGGCGCATGCCGGCGCGGCGCAGGGGCCGGGCGAAGTGCGCTGGCGCTTTGGCGCATTCATCCTCTGGGAGGCCCAGCGCCGGCTGGAAAGACTCGGGCACAGCGTGCGCCTGGGCTCGCGCTCGTTCGAGCTGCTGCTGCAACTGCTCAGACGTGTGGGCGAAGTCGTGCGCAAGGACGAGCTGCTCGCCACCGTCTGGGCCGGGGTGGTGGTCGAGGAGTCCAGTGTGCGGGTCCACATCTCCGCGCTTCGCAAGGCTTTGGGTGAGCCTCAAGACGGGGACAACTGCAAGGAATGGATTTCGAACATTCCCCTGCGTGGTTATCGGTTCAATGGCACGGTTTTTCGCGAACAGGTTGGCATGCCGACCGAGGATCGGCAGCGGGCGGCGGCCCTGCCCGCGCTGTCTTTCGCGAAGCTGCCTGAGCGCCTCACCCGGCTGGTGGGCCGCGACGCCGACATGGAGCGCGTGCTAGCGGCACTCGCCACGCGCCGGCTGGTCACCCTCGTCGGCACCGGCGGCATCGGGAAGACCCGTGTCGCGATCCATGCGGCCGAATGCCATGCAGAACGCACGGCCATGCAGCTGGCTTTCATCGACCTTTCGTCGCTGGTCTCGCAGGCCCATCTGGCGAGCACGGTGGCCCGCGCGCTCGACGCACCGGCGGACACCCCCGACACGACGCGGGCCATCCTGCAGCGCCTGGAGGACCGCGACGTGCTCCTGCTGATCGACAACTGCGAGCACGTGCTCGACGCGCTGGCGCTTCTTGTCACCGAACTGCTCGGCGTCCTTCCCGGCTTGCGCATCCTCGCAACCAGCCGGGAGGCGATTCGCATCGAGGGAGAACACGTCGAGCGACTGTCGCCGCTCGCGGTGCCCGGCGGGCAGTGTGCCGACCTGGCCGAAGCCATGGCGTCGCCCGCGGTCGAACTGCTGGTCGAGCGTGCGAAGGCCGTGGGTGCCCGCGCGTTCGAGGATTCCGACGGCCCGTTGCTCACCGCAGTCGCCCGACAGGTCGATGGCATCCCGCTGGCCATCGAACTGGTGGCGGCACGCCTGGGCGTCCAGCCGATCGGCGACCTTGCCTTCCGGCTGAATGACCACATGCGGCTGTACTCCGCCGGCAGTCGAGCCGTTCTGCCCCGGCACAGCACGCTCGCGGCCGCGCTGGATTGGAGCATCGCACTGCTCGACGACGCGGAACTGCGACTCTTTCGGCGGCTCTCGGTCTTCCGGGGGCGCTTCGATGTCGAGTCGGCGCTGAGCGTCACCCGGGCGGACATGGATTCCGAAGTGGCGTTCGATGCATTGATCTCGCTGGCGAACAAATCGCTGGTGTCGTTCGACAACAGCGACGGCATCGCGCCCTACCGGCTGCTCGACACGACGCGCAGCTACGCCGCCGTACTTCTCGCGGAGACCGATGAAGGCCCGGCGTTGCGGCGGCGCCATGCGCTCTTCATGCGCGAGCTGATGAGCGCCGCGACGTCTGATTCGGGCGAACTCACCGTACAGGCCTGGAACGCACGCTATGCGCACCGGCTGGACGACGTGCGCAGTGCGCTGGACGCCTGCCTGGCGCAGCAGGACGACTGGGAAACCGGCGCCGCGCTCACCATCGCTTCAGCGCCCTTGTGGTTTCACGTCTCGCAGGTGGAGGAGTATCGCGACCGGGTCATCGCCGCGCTCGCATGCCTCGTGCAACCGCCGGGTGCGGGCACAGAGACAGAGGCATGGCTGCAGATCGCCCTGGGCAATGCGCTGTGGCACACCCGCGGACCGGTCCCCGAAATGAGCGCCGCCTACGATCGGGCGCTTGCTGTGGCCATGTTGGTCCGGTCGGTCGTGCTGGAGCTCCAGGCCCGCTGGGGTATCTGCGTGCTGCATGCGATTCGCGGCGAATACTCGGCCGCGCTACACCACTCGCAGGTGCTGTTCGAATTCGCGCAATCGACCCCCGATCCCGCCGCGCTCAACCTGGCACATCGCATGACCGCGTTGGCGAGTCACTTCTGCGGCAACTTTTCTGCGGCCAGCGCCGGCGCCCAGGCGGCGATCGTTGTGGGCGGCACCGTGCGCCAGACACCCGTCAATCTGTTCCAGGTCGATGCCGCCGTCGCATCGAACGCCTTTCTGGCCCGTACGCTCTGGCTCCAGGGCGATGCGGCGAAGGCCATGGCCACCGCCACCCACGCGGTGGCTCTTGCCGAGGCCGGGGGCAATGCGCTGTCGCTGTGCTTCGCGCTGTTCGGCACATGCCCGGTCGCCCTTTGGTCGGGCGAGCTGGAACTGGCGCGCAAATGGGTGCGCATGCTGCTGGACGAGGCCCAGCGCAGAGGTTTGGTGTACTGGCACCAGTGGGCGCATTGCTATGCACTGGGCCTGCAGGCGCTCACCACGCACGACCCCCACCGGCATATACGCCAGGTCGCGCAGCAACTCGACGAGTTTGACGCGCCACGCAGGGAAATGCTCGTGACCTTCTGCGCCGACTGGATCGACGACGAGACGATCGCGCGCGCCGGCGCCGGACACGGCCAATGGAGCGCGGCCGAGACCTGGCGCGCTGCGGGCCGGCGCTGCGAGCAGCGCGGCCTCGACGATGAAGCTGAGGCGTTCTACCTGCGTGCCGTCGATACCGCCAGGCAGCAAGGCGCGCTGGGATGGGAATTTCGTGCGGCGATCAGCACCGCCCGGCTGTGGGATCGCCGAGCCAAGAGGAAGGACGCCCTTGACCTTCTGGACCTGATCTGCGCGCGCGCGGCGCCTCGCGTCGAGCACCCGGGCCTTGCGCAAGCCCGCGCACTGCGCCGCGCACTCTCCCGCACCTGAGAGGCTCCGCGCCGCATCGGGCTCACGGGGACAGTGCCGGAACGCCGGGCATAACAAGGATTGACAGGGCTTAACTGGCCCCGGCACGGCTTTGCGCGCAGAGTGACCTCTTCGCTTTCATGGGGGATCCAGGACATCTGATCCCTCGAACCGAGAAGCCGTACTCATGACAACCTCTGCCCTTCCTTCGCCCTCTTCCATCCCCCTCTCGCCACGCGCGGACCCGCTGGCCTCCAGCTTCGCCACCAGCTATGCCGGGGTGGTTGCCTTCATTGCCGTTGTCACGGAAGGCAGCTTCGCACGGGCCGCCGATCGCCTGGGCATCGGCCGGTCCGCCGTGAGCCGCAGCGTCCAGAAGCTGGAAGACCAGTTGAACGTCCGGCTCTTCCTGCGCACCACGCGAAGCACCACGCTCACGCGCGAAGGCGACCTCTTCTACGCCAATTGCCACACCGGCGTCGACCGGATCGTCCAGGCAGTGGAAGAGATGCGAGACCTGCGGCAAGGCCCACCCCGCGGGCACCTGCGCATCAACGCCGCAGTCGGCTTCGGCCGCCGGGTCGTCGCACCGCTGCTGGGCGAATTTCGCGCGACCTACCCGGCGGTCACCATCGACCTGTTGCTCAACGACAAGCCGACCGATTTCACCTCCGACCGGGTGGACATCGCGTTTCGCAACGGCCGCATGGAAGATGCCCAGATCATCGCCAAGCAGATCATCCCCATGCAGCTGCTGCTGTGCGCCTCCCCCGCCTACCAGGTGGCCCACGGACTGCCCGACAGTGTGGAAGCGCTGGCCCAGCATGAGTGCATCAACTTTCGCTTTTCGTCCGGCCGCATCTTCGAGTGGGAGTTCAAGATCGGGGGCCAGCCACGCAAACTCGTGCCGCAGGCCAAGCTCACCTACAACGACGCGGACCTGGTGCTGCAGGCCGTGCTCGACGGCCACGGCATCGCCCAACTGCCGGGCTACCTGGCCTGCGAGGCGCTCAAGACCGGTGCGCTTGTCCCGTGCCTGACTCAGTACGCGCCCGACGACAGCGGCCACTACATCTGCTATCTGAGCCGCCAACATCTGCCTTCGCGCATGCGCGTGTTCATCGACTTCATGACTTCGAAGATCCGAGCCGCCGACCTGGACTGCCTCACCGACCTCAGCCCGAAGCTGCAGGCCGATGCCGGGATTGGTGCCGTCGCGACAACAGCGTGAGTCCCTGCGCAGGCCTACCCCCTCGCCCTCGGCGAACCTAGCATTTCAATCGTTCCACGGCCTCTTTCGCAGCGCTCGCGCACCGTGGTCCGACGTTTCAAATTCAACCGCAGGAAACCATGAAGACCACACAAAATCCTTCGCGCCGACACCTGATTGCGACCGGCGCTGCCGTCGCCACTGGCACCCTCGCGTTCGGCATGCAAGAAGCAGCCGGCGCAGCAAACCGCAACCGAGCGCCCCAGTCTCAAAGCCCCTCGAGAACCAGCAACACCATCACCACGCCCGACGGCACGCAGATCTACTACAAGGACTGGGGCGACGGCCCCGTCGTCACCTTCTCCCACGGCTGGCCGCTCAACGCCGACGCATGGGACGGACAGATGCTCTTCCTGGCGCGCAACGGCTTTCGCGTCATCGCGCATGACCGGCGCGGGCATGGCCGCTCGAGCCAGTCTTCGTCGGGCAATGACATGAACGGCTATGCCGACGACCTCGCGATTCTGTTCGAGGCGCTCGACCTGAAGAAGGCCACGATGGTCGGCCACTCCACCGGCGGCGGCGAGGTGGCGCGCTACATCGGACGCCATGGCAGCAAGCGCGTGGCCAAGGCCGTGCTCATCGGGGCGGTGCCGCCGGTGATGCTGAAGTCCGCAGCGAACCCCGAAGGCCTCCCGATCGAGGTGTTCGACGGCCTTCGCGCCGGGGTCGCCGGCGATCGCTCGCAGTTCTACAAGGAGTTCGCCCTCCCGTTCTTCGGTGCCAACCGACCGGGCGCGAAGGTGTCGCAAGGCATCCTGGACCAGTTCTGGATCTGGAGCATGCAATGCGGCCAGAAGAATTCCTACGAGTGCATCAAGGCCTTCTCCGAAACCGACTTCACCGAAGACCTGAAGAAGATCGATGTGCCCACCCTGATCATGCACGGCGAGGACGACCAGATCGTGCCCATCCACGACTCGGCAAAGAAGTCCGTCCAGCTCGTCAAAGGCGCCAAGGCGATCTACTACCCCGGCGCGCCGCACGGGCTCACCGCCACGATGCAAGACAAGATCAATGCAGACCTGCTTGCCTTCCTCAAGAGCTGAACCACGCACACGACCGACCTCGAACTTGCACCATGCTGAATCTTTTGCTGCAAACCACAATCGAAGGAGACCCGGACGACTGGAACATCGCGCGCTTCAGTCGCCTGGGTTCGTTTCTCTCGCAGCTGCAGGACGACAACGGTCGGCCCGCCTTCCAAGTGACCGCGCGCGACCGTTCGTCACGCACCGTTCCCGACCCCGTACTCTCTACCCTGGATGAATCAGACTTCGACCAGCTCTGGCTCTTTGCCGTGGATACCGGCGACGGCCTGACACCGGAAGATTGTGCGAGCATCAGCCGATTCCGCCGTCGCGGCGGCGGCCTCATGGTCACGCGCGACCACATGGACCTGGGCAGTTCGATCTGCAACCTCAATGGCGTCGGCGCCGCGCACCACTTCCACAGCCGCAACTGCGAGCCCGATACGAATCGCCAATGCGTCGACAACCCGTTCTCGGGCGCCATCTCGTGGCCCAACTACCACTCGGGCGCAAACGGCGACTACCAGCGCATCCGGTCGGTCGGCAGCATTCACCCGGTGATGCGCGACAGGCGCTCGGCCACGGGTGTGATCCAGTACCTTCCCGCGCATCCGCATGAAGGCACGGTCGGTGTACCGCCCGGTGATTCGAGCTGCCGCGTGGTCATGGAAGGGCAGAGCTCGCTGTCCGGCAGGCGCTTCAACATCGCGGTCGCGTTCGAGCACTCCGAGCACGGTGGTCGGGCCATCGCGCAGTCGACCTTTCATCATTTCGCCGACTACAACTGGGACCCTTCGGCCGGTTGTCCTTCCTTCGTGGCGGAACCGGCCGGCGATGGAATCATCCGCTTCTCCGAAGCGCTTCGCTCGACGAAGCAATACGTGCGCAACGTCGCCTTCTGGCTCAGCGCCGACCAGCCCGCTTGAGGAGAAAACCATGCACGCGCCCTTTCGGATCGCCACCACCGGCGGCAGCTTCACCGCGTACGTCGCCCGCCCGCAGAAACTTCCCGCGCCAGCCATCGTCGTCATCCACGAAGTCTTTGGCGTCAACGCCGACATGCGCCAGACCTGTGATGAACTCGCGGCGCAAGGTTACCTGGCCAACGGCAGGACCGCGGATTTCCTGGCGCTTCATCTGCAGCCGCACTGAAACGCCTGACGCACCCGTAGCAACAACGACTTTCTCCAGCGAAAATCGCCGCACGGCCTGTCGCGGGCCATCACTTGATGGAGTCAACCATGCTGCGTCTCTACGACAGCCGTCTGTCGGGCAACTCCTGGAAGATCCGCATCCTGCTGAGCCAGCTGGGCCTGGCGTACGAGCGCGTCACGCTGGACCTGCAGAAGGGCGAGGCGCGCGAACCCGCGTTTGGCCGGATCAGCCGGTTCTCACGCGTGCCGGTCCTGGTACTCGACGACGGGCGCCCGATCGTCGAATCGGGCGCGATCCTGCTGCATCTTGCCCAAGGAACGCCCTACCTTCCCGACGACCCGTACCTGCGAGCGGAGGTCATGAGCTGGCTCTTCTTCGAGCAGGCCGACCTCCAGAAAGCCATTGCCATCCCGCGCGTGCTTCACCTGCAAGGCCTTGCCCAGGAAAGGCAGCAGGACATCGAGCGGCTCCATGTCGACGGGTACGCAGGCCTCGAAAAACTCGACCAGTGTCTGCGCGGGCACACATGGCTCGTGGGCACGCACTACACCGTCGCCGACCTCGCACTTTCCGGCTACGTGTCACTGGCCGAGCAGGGCGGCTACGACATGGCCCGCTTTGCCGGCATCCGTGACTGGCTGGTACGCGTGCATGGCCGGCGCGGCTGGGTGCCCCTGATTCCGGAAGCCGGCCAGACAGCCGGACGCTGAATCGCGCCTTCGATCGTTCGACATTCCGGGACCGTGCGTACAAGGTCCGACGCCTTCTCAATCACCCACCGCTTCCCTACGATTTGCCTGCGTTCATCCACCGCCGGATCGAACGAAAAGCTGCTCATTGATTGTTGGTTGGTGTGCCTGCCGCGCAGGCAGATGAGGAATGTGATGACGAGTCGTGCCTTGCTGATCGAAATGGCCGCCGCCGCGCGCGCCGCCGTTGCGGACCCTTCCCGCGTCACCACCGTGGGCGGTGGCTCGGAACCCCGGTTCGAGCTCTTCCATGCGGCAAGCTCACTGTGCTCCCAGAAAGTGCGCACGGTGCTGCACGAGAAGGCGTTGCCGTATCGCTCCAACGACATGCGCATCCTGAGCACCATGGATAGCGGCGGCTTGGTTCCGGCCGAACACTACAGCCCCGCCTACATCCGCCTGCGCCTGGTCGCCGCGCGTGAATTGAACCGCGAGTACGTCAGCGGCTACAGCGGACGGACCTCGGTCGACTCGGAAGGCTTCGATCCCTGTGTTGTGCCATTGCTCGTCGACTACGACACCGGCCGCGTGATTGCCGATTCGCAACGCATCTGCATCTATCTCGACGGCGTCTCACGCACCCCGCTCCAGCTCGTTCCCGATGCACCCGATGCACGTGCGCAAGTCCTGCGACAGGTCGGTATCGTCGACCGGATCGCCAACGGCGCCCTGCTCTACGGTTTTCATCCGGATGCGGATCTGCGGCCCGACGCACTCAAGGCTTCGATGCAGACGGTCTATGACTACAAGGTCATGGCGCTGGAGCGATTGATCGCCGACAACGCGGGCGAGCCCGAGCTGGTGGCGGCTTACCGCGCCAAGATCGTGAAAGAAAGCGGCGGCAAGAAGGCATCCCGCGATCCAGCATTCCAACGCACGGCGCGCCAGCAGACGACGCAGCTGCTCATCGAACTGGAGCGCGACCTGGCCGCTGAGTCATTCGCTTTCCTCGATGGCCACGCCTTCTCCCTGGCCGACGTGTTCTGGGGTGTCAATCTCGTGCGGCTGAACTACCTCGGCCTGGCGTCGATGTGGGATGCGTTGCCCCATGTCGCGCGCTATGTCGATGCGCTGGCCAAGCGGCCTTCCTTGTGCAAGGAGTCGATCCAGGCCTCGATCGATTCGATGCCGCACTCCCGCTGCATGGATGCACTGGCTGACTGCCGGGCCGACGCCACGGCCTGACGTCTCCCTGCGCAGCCAAGCCGCTGCCTTTTCCATTCTCGTTCCCCTCACCCGACATGTCGTGGTGGCGGGTGCGCTCGTCCCACGCCTTCTTGAACACGGAGAAAAACCTTGATCGCCGATCGCCCGCCATCCCCCGTGATCCCTCGCGCACCCGGTGCGCGCTCTGCGCTCGAGGCACTGGCCGGGCGGCGCATCACAGCCGTGGCGCTGGTCGAGCAGGCACTCGAGGCCGCACAGGCCAGCAAGCGCGACCTGCACGCGTTCGCAGCCATCGACCGGGACGGCGCGCTGGCCGCCGCGGCCGAAAGCGACAGGCGCTATGCGCAAGGCCGGCAGCGGCCTCTGGAAGGACTGCCCATCGGCATCAAGGATCTGATCGACACCCAGGGCGTCGAAACGAGCTATGGCTCTGCGGCTTACATGGGGCACATTCCGAGCGCGGACGCCGACATCGTGCGCACGCTGACCGAGCGCGGCGCCATTCCCATCGGCAAGACGGCCACGCACGAATTCGCATGGGGCGTCACCACCGCCAGCGCCGCCTTCGGCGACGCCTTGAATCCGTGGGACCGCACACGCATTCCCGGCGGTTCCAGCGGCGGCGCCGCGGCGGCCATCGCCTGCGGCGCCGTGGCGGCCGGCCTCGGCACGGACACCGGCGGGTCGGTGCGCATCCCGGCCGCGCTGTGCGCGGTCGTGGGGTTCAAGCCGACTTACGGCGCGCTGTCCACGCGCGGCATCTTTCCACTGGCGCCGACGCTGGACCATCCCGGCTTACTTGGCGCGACGGTCGACGACGTCGCGATGCTGGCGGCTGCCTTCGCCATCGACATGCCGCAGCACGCCGTCCCGGCCTCCGCGCGCCTGGGCGTGGTGCGCGAGATCGCGCCCGTGCCGTTGGGCGCGGACGTCGCGGACGCGTTCGACGCCACCGTGGCGAGCCTCGGCCAGGTCTTTGCGTGCACGGCGCTCGATGCGCCCGGGTTGTTCGACGGCGTCTTCGAAGCCTTTGCGCACATCGTCCTCACCGAAGGCGGGGTCGAGCACTTCCGGCGCAACGACGTCGATCGCATCGCAGCCCACTACGGCCGTGAAACCATCGAAAGGCTCGAGCGCGCCAGGACCCTCACGCTCGGCGACTACGCGCGCGCGCAGCAGACGCGGCGCGACTTCACCGCCCGGCTGCATCGCGCGATGTCGGTGCTCGACTATCTCGTGCTGCCGACCTGCCCCTGCATCGCACCGCGAGTGGGCCAGCCATCGATCGACATCGGCCCATGGTCCGGCACGGTGCGCGAGGCGCTGATGACCTACACGGCGCCTTTCAACGTCGCAGGATTCCCCGCCCTCTCGATCCCCCTTGCCGTACGCGACGGCCGGCTGCCCGTCGGGTTGCAGATCGTGGCGAAGCCGGGCCACGACGGCGCCCTGCTGCAGATCGCACAGCAGATCGAACGCCTGTTGCATGCCGGCGCACCGACGACGTATCCCCCCACCACCAGGAGCACACCATGAGCGACACCCCCACCCCTCAGACCATCGAACGTCCTGCGGCCGGCCAGACACCCTACAGCGCATGGATGCAGACCGACACCTTGCACTCACTGCAGCGCACAGTCAGCGACCATCCGGGCGAGCACGCCTGGATCGTGCATGTGCAGGTGTCGGAGCTCTACTGGATGCTCATCATCAAGGAGATCCAGTCGGCCCAGGCCTTCCTGCGGGCCGACGATCTGCCGCAGGCCTGGCGCACTTTGCAGCGCGTCGTTGCGCATCACGCGCCGCTGGACGCCATCTGGCGCTCGATCGACTGGATGACGCCGAATGACCTGCTCGCCATCCTTTCGCGCGCGGTCGCCACGCATGGCAAGGACACGGCGCTCCAAGGGTGGACCTACCGGCAGATGGTCTATCTGCTGGGCATCAAGCAGGCCGAGCACCTGCAGCATTTCGAGCCGCAACCCCATCGCTGGGAACAGCTCAACAAGGCGCTGGGCGAACCCAGCCTGTATGACGACGTGCTCGCGTTCCTCCAGCGTCGTGGACTGAACGTGCCGGCCGAGGTGCTCGCACGCGACCTGCGCGCGCCTTACAAGCCCAGTCGCGACGTCGAACAGGCCTGGCGCCAGGTCTACGCCGACCCGCACGCGAACATCGAGCTCCAGCAGCTCGGCGAGACCCTGGCCGACATTGCCGAAGGCTTCTGCAACTGGAAATTCCGCCACCTGATGGCGACGCGGCGAACCTTCGGTGCGCGGCCGGCGTACTTCGGCACGGAAGGCGTCGCGTGGCTCGCGCCCACGATGGACGAGATTCCGTTCCCCGAACTCTGGTCGGCACGCACCTTCATCGGTGATCCGCCACCCGTGTGCCCTCACATGGCCCGTCAGGGGAAATGAACACCCTGATCGTTCGCGATTGTCGGACCGTGCGTGCAAGAAGCAACGTCTTCTCAGGCGCCAGCCGTCTGCCTACGATTTCCCCAGCCTTCACGAGATCGCGTGAATTCAACAACAACACCGCAAGAGACAACCATGTCAGCCAACCTACTGATGGAGATTCTGGAAATGAATTCGGCACCTTTCATCGATAACCTCATCCGGGATCGGCGCAGCAAGCGTGGCTTTCTCGACCGGCCCGTCCCCATCGACACAGTGAAGGACATCCTGTCGGCCGCGAGCCACGCACCCAGTTCGAGCAACACGCAACCGTGGCGCTGCTATGTCGTGACCGGAGAAACCCGCGACCGTGTCACCCGGGCTGCCGTGGCGGAGTTCCGTGCCAACCATGCCACGCTGGCCCCGGAGTACCCCTTCTTCCCCCAGCCGCTGCACGAACCCTACGGCACCCGCTTCAACACCTTCCGCGGCCAGCTCGGCGACGCACAGGGCGTGCATCGCAGCGACAAGACCGGGCGCCTGCGCGACGTGGAGCGCCAGTTCCTGTTCTTCGATGCGCCGGTCGGGATCATCTTCACGATGGATCGGCGTCTGGAATGGGCCAGCTTCCTGTGCTACGGCTGCTTCCTGCAGAACATCATGCTGGCCGCCAGAGGCCGGGGCCTGGACACCTGCCCGCAGCAGATCTGGTCATTGCAACACCACATCTTGCGGCAAGAGCTGGGCATTCCGCAGAACGAGATGGTGATCGCCGGCATGTCGCTGGGCTGGGCCAACAACGGCATGCCGGAGAACCGCATGACCCTGCACAAAACACCGGTCGAGCAATTCGCCTCGTTCACCCACTAGCCACCAACCGCATTCACACAAGGGTACACACATGTCGATCATCAAAGGCTTTCATCACCTGACCGCGTGCGTCAGCGGCGCACAGGAAGACGTGGATTTCTACGTGAAGCTACTGGGCCAGAGCCTGGTCAAGAAAACGGTGCTGCTGGACGGCGACGAACCGGTCTACCACCTCTATTACGGCAACGCACAGGGCGACGCCGGCACGCTGGTCACTTCGTTCCCCTTCAAGCAGAAGGGCGTGAAGGGGCGCCGCGGCTCGGGCCAGATCAAGGTCATCAACTACTCGGTGCCGGCAGGCTCGCTGGATTTCTGGCGCGACCGCTTCAGCGCCCATGGCGTGACCTTCGACAAGAACGTCGTCGAGCGCTTCGGCGAGCAGCGCCAACGCTTTCAGCATCCCTGCGGCATCGAGTTCGATCTTGTGGCCTCCAACAAGGACGCACGCCCGCCCTGCATCGCGGACGACATTCCGGCCGAGGTCGCGATCCGCGGCGTGCACAGCATCACGCTGTCGCTGCGGGAGGTCGATGAATCCATCATTTTCATGAAGGAAGCGCTGGACTTCCACTACGCCGGCCAAGCCGGCCCGCACCATCGCTTCGAGACCGCCGACGGCAAGCCCGGCACCATCGTCGAGTTCGTGCACGAACCCGACCGCCTGCAAGGCTCGTCGATCTACGGCGAGGGCACGATCCATCACGTGGCCTTCGCGGTGGACAACGTCGAGCAACAGATGCAGATCAAGGAGAAGCTGATGTCGATGGGTCATATCGACACCTCCGAATCGGTCAACCGGAACTACTTCCGCTCGATGTATTTCAAGATGCCCGGCGGCGTGATGTTCGAGGCGGCGACCACCGACATCGGCTTTGCCATCGACGAAGAGCCCGGCCACTTCGGGGCGGAGTTCCAGCTGCCGCCATGGCTGCGCGAGCGCAAGGACGAGCTGCTTGCACGCCTGGAGCCCATCGCCGTCTGACGACGTGCAAGGCACCTTCTTTTTCCCCTAGCTTCCCATACAGGTCAACCCATGTCCAAACCCAAGGTTCTCATCGCTTTCTATTCCCGCAACAGTTCCACCGAGCTTCTGGCCAAGGCCCTCGCGCAAGGCGCCATGGCCGAGGGCGCGGAAGTGCGCCTTCGCCGCGCGCGGGAATTCGTTGCACCCGAGGTCATGCGCCAGGTGCCCGAATGGTCCGAGCGGGCCAGCGAGATGAACGCCAAGTACGAAGCCCCGACCGAGGCCGACGCCGAATGGGCCGATGCCATCGTCTTCGGCACACCGACGCGCTTCGGCTCCATTGCCGCCGAACTCAAGGCCTACATCGACTCGCTCGGCGGTCTCTGGTTCCAGGGCAAGCTGAACGGCAAGGCCGGCTCGGTGTTCGGCTCGACCTCTTCCAGGCACGGAGGCAACGAGTCGACGCTGCTGTCGCTGTACGGCCCCATGGCGCACCTGGGCCTGATCATCGTGCCGCTGGGCTATGCCGATCCGGCGATGTTCGCGGCAGGCACGCCCTATGGCGCGACCCACGTCTCCATCCGCGACTCGGTCATGCCCGGCGCCGAAGACCTCGCCGTCGCGACCTACCAGGGCCGGCGTGTTGCTTCGGTGGCGCGGTCGTTGCGTGTGGTGCAGCCGGTGGCCGAAGCCGCCTGAGACAGGCAATAGCGGACAGGCAGCGGCGGCGCTATCCTCGACGGCAGCGCTGTCGCTGCACATGCGGCGCGATTTGCCTGCGCTCTCACCAGGATTGCGATGCTGGATCTGAAGGATGTCTTCTATTTCGTCCAAGTCGTCGACCGCGGAGGGTTCACGGCCGCTGGGTCAGCCCTTCGCCTGCCGAAGTCGACACTGAGCCATCGCGTCCAGGAACTCGAAGGCTACCTGGGCGTGCGCCTGCTCAACCGGACGTCGCGCCAGTTCGGTATGACCGACATCGGCAAGGAGTTCTACCAGTACGCGGTCGCGATGCTGCACAGTTCCGACGTGGCCGAAGAGGCGGTGCGCCAGCGCCTGGCCGAACCCAGCGGTGTGATCCGGCTGACCACCGCCGTGGAGATTGCGCAGTTTGCGCTGCGCGAGATTCTTCCCGTTTTCCTGAACCGGTACCCGAAGGTGCGCATCGTCGAGATCGCGACCGACCGGTACGTAGACATCGTGGGCGAAGGCTTCGACCTTGCGATACGCGGGCACACGGCGGCGCTGCAGAACTCCACGCTGGTGCAGCGCGCGCTGGCCGAGGTGCCCTGGTATCTGTTCGCAAGCCCCGGGTACCTCGCGCAAAGCGGCGTGCCCGAGAGCCCCGCGGACCTTGCCCAGCACGCGAGCATCGCGATGGCGCGCAACGGGCCGCTGCAATGGCAACTGAATGGGCCGAACAACGAAGAGCTCGTGATGCCCATCGACCCACGCTTTCAAAGCAACAACATGGTCGCGCTCAAAGAGGCGGCCTGCGCCAACCTGGGCATCGCGGCGCTGCCGGGCTACATCTGCAGGTCGGAATTGCGCGATGGGGTCCTGCAGCAGCTGCTGCCCGACTGGTCAGCGGCGGATGCGCGCATCTCGGCGCTGATTCCGTTTCGCACCGGGCTGCTTCCCGCGGTGCGTTCACTGGTCGATTTCCTCGCCGTCGAGATGCCGGTCGTCACGGCCTTCGACCACCCGCGCAGCTTCGAGTGAAGCGCCCGCGCGGCACGGTCGCGTCGTCCACGAACATGGACGCTGCGTCTGGCAAAGAGCGGCTTGTGAGCGATCGGTGAAGGACCTATCTTTTCGGCCCTGACTTCCACAAGGCCGATCGAGATGAATCATTTGAATTGCTTGCCGCAAGACGGCATTTTCTGGGGCCATCACATCCTGCAAGGCGCGGTGGCGCGGCTCGGCGAGCACGGCATCCATCGCCCGATGGCGTTCACCGTCGAACCATTGACGAAGCTCTATCAGGAGTGCGTGCGCCCCAACCTGAAGCAGTCCGTAGGCAGCTTCATGGAACTGCCGGCGCACGTGCCCGACGTGGCGGTGCAAGCCGGCCTCGACGCCTTCCTGCACGCCGGCGCCGAATCGATCGTGGCGCTGGGCGGCGGCTCGGTGCTCGATGCGGCCAAGGCCGTGTCCTACCTGCACCATGAAAAGACGGGACGCTACCTGCCCATCGCGGCGCTGCCGACGACGCTCTCGGGCTCCGAGTTCTCTCACTACTTCGGCATCACCGAGACCGACGGCCCCGAGAAATTCAAGCGCAGCTATGCGGTGCGCGAGACGGTGCCTAAGGCGGTCGTGATCGACCCCGTTCTCGTGTTCGACACGCCGCGCGCGCTGCTGCTGTCATCCGCCATCAAGGGCATGGATCATGCGGTGGAAGGCATGCGCAAGGTGACGAAGG
Source organism: Variovorax sp. 05N34 (assembly GCF_056397405.1). Lineage (NCBI taxonomy): Bacteria > Pseudomonadati > Pseudomonadota > Betaproteobacteria > Burkholderiales > Comamonadaceae > Variovorax > Variovorax sp. 05N34. Next base: position 678,475 of record NZ_JBFTNI010000002.1, on the reverse strand, counting down.
AGCATCCCCACGCGATCATGGCGGCAAGCGGGCTGGAGCGGTTCCTGAAGGTGCTGCAGAAGTGGCCGCAGGCCGTGACGACGCGCGAGGCGCTGGACAAGGGGCTGGTGACCCCCGACGACCTGCTGCAGCTGCAGCTGGCGGCTTGGCAGTGCTACTTCTCGCCCGCCTCGGTCATCTACGGCCTGAGCCATCGCATCGGCCACATCCTGGGCGGCACCTTCGGCCTGCCGCACAGTGCGACGTCCTGCATCACGCTGGCACCGGTGATTCGCGCCTGCGCGGATTTCTACGGCGACAAGCTCGGCATCTTCATCAATGCCGGCGCTTCGCGCGACGTGGATGCCGCCGCTCACTTGGCCGACAGCATCTCGCAAGTGGTGAGGTCGCTCGGCTTGCCCGATCGCATCGGCGCCTTCGATCTCGACCGGGCCAAACTCCCCGAGGTCGCGCGGCTGCTGAAGAAGAACTACCCCAATGAAGTCGCCGACCTGGGCAACAACGCGAGCGTCAAGCTCGACGCGCTGCTCGATAGCCTCTGGTAAGTCCTTGGTGAGCGCCTGGCCGCAAACGCATTGGTGCCTTGCAGACAACGCCGTGCTCCCTCTCGCATACCTACCGCCGAGGGCCGGCCGTTCCTAGGATCGATGGGTCCATCCAACCTTCAAGGAGCTCCCCATGCGTCTGCGCACCATCGTCACCGCCCTCGCCTGCTGCCTCGGTGCCTCTCTCAACGCCGTCGCGGCGGATGTGAAGTCCATCTCCCGCCTTGCCGCGGGCCCCGGCAACATCCTCTTCATCGCCGACTGGAAAGCCGCCCGCGTCCACGCGATCTCGCTACCTGCGGCACAGCAGCGGCCGGCAGGCACGGCGTTCAACATCCTTGACCTGGAGAGCCTGCTCTCCGCCCAGGTCGGCGGCGCCAAGGTCACTGTCGAGGACATGGTCGTGCGGCCTGGCACCGCGCAGGTGTACGTGGCTGTGAGCTACGGCGCCGCGAAGACGCCAGCGCTCATCATGATCACCAGCGACAAGAAGGCGCGCCGCGTCGACTTGAAGGCGGCGGCCTCTACGTCGGTCGCACTGCGCGACGCGCCCACCTCGGACTACAGCTTCTGGAAGGAAACGCCGGAGCGCAGCTTCACGGTCACCGACATGAAGTGGCGCGAAGGCGAACTCTTCGTTGCCGGCCTCTCCAACCAGGACTTCGCCTCGACGCTGCGCCGGGTGAAGTACCCCTTCGACACGGAGCAGTCGATCACCTCGGTGGAGATCTACCACGCGGGCCACAACCTGATCGAGACGCGCGCGCCGATCCGCGCGATGAGCTTCGCGAGCTGGGGCGGCAAGCCCTACCTGGTGGCCGCCTACACCTGCACGCCGCTGGTGACGATCCCGCTGGATGACCTGAAGGACGGCGCGCATATCCGCGGCAAGACCGTCGCCGAACTCGGTTACGGCAACACGCCGGCTGACATGATTGCCTACTCGCGCAGCGAGCAAGGCAAGACCGAAGACTTCCTGCTGCTGGCGAACTTCGACCGCGTGTCGAACGTCATTCCCGTGTCGGAGCTGGAGGCGACGGGTTCGCGTCCTGGCATCGAGAAGCAGGTGCCTTTCGGGCAGCTCGCGGGTGTCGAAGTCATGCAGGCCCCGCTGGCCGGCACACTGCGGCTGGACAATCTCGACGAGAAATCGTTCGTCGTCGTGCGCCGCAGGCTCGAGAAGGACGCGCTGCAGCTCGTTTCCATCGGCAAGGAACTGAGCTTCCGGCTGACCGACCATGTCTCGGAGTACGCCTTCGCAGAGTACAGCTTCAAGGGCGACAACTTCCAGCTGCAGAACATCAAACCCCGGCAGGACATCCTGCTGAAGGACGAAGGCTTCCCGGACCTGATCAAGGCATCGGAGTAAGCCGTGCGTCTTCGCCGACTATGCGGTGCCGTGGCGCTCGTCGTGATGCTGGGCGCGTCGCACGCCGGACCTGCCGCGCCATCCCCCGCAGCTGCGCAAATGGTGCGCGTCCAGCCGTCCGCTGGCCAGGTGCCGGCCAACCTGCTGCGCCTGTCCATCGAGTTCGCGACACCGATCGAAGGCCCGGTGCTGCCGAGGCTCGCACTGCTGCGCCCCGACGGAAAGCCGCTCACGCAACCGTTTCTCGAGCAGGAACTCTGGTCGCCCAGCGGCCGAGTCCTGACCGTGCTGATGCATCCAGGCCGCGTCAAGACCGGCTTGAAAGCGCGTGATGTCCTGGGGCCGATCCTGGTCGAGGGAGGCGATGTGACCTTGACGCTTGACGGCCGTCCCATACATCACTGGCGCGTCGGCCCCCCGGACACGAGCGGTCCCGCCGTGGCGGCATGGCGCCTGTCGTCCGTGCGCGCCGCATCGAAGCAAGCGCTCGTCGTGACGCTGGACGACGCCATCGATGGCCGGGAAGCCGACTACATCGCGATCGCAGACCCACACGGCCGGCGCGTGAGTGGCCAAGCCCTGCTGAAAGACGGCGAGCGCACCTGGTCGTTCACGCCACACACCGCATGGCGCGCCGGCGAATACCGACTGATCGTCCGCGGGACCCTCGAAGACCCGGCCGGCAATCGCCTTGGCGGACGCTTCGAAACGCCCGCAGACGCGCCGGAGACTGTACCCGCCGATGCCGCACTTGCATTCACCGTGGACTCTACCTCGTCATTGGCCAGTGCCGCGATTGGTGCGCCGGCGACAACACGGTGCAGCCCGACACAGGCCTACCGCCACTGTGCACGCCTGCCTAGCATCGAATCGTTCGCCAGCCTCTCCTTCACGACGCGAGGCCGACTGCCCCGCCGAAAGCGAAGGACTCACTTCAACCCAACGGATACATCATGAAGCTCTATCACATGCCCGGCGCATGCTCCCTCGCCGACCTGATCGTCCTCCAGTGGATCGGCGCAGACCACGAGCCGGTGCGCATGAGCCTGGAAAGCATCAAGTCGCCCGACTACCTCGCCATCAACGCGGGCGGCACGGTGCCGCTGCTGGTACATGGCGACCTTTCGCTCACCGAGAACGTCGCCATCCTCGGCTACCTGGCAGACCTGTACCCCGAAGCGCGCCTGCTCGGTGACGGCTCACCGCGCGCCCGCGCCGAGGTCATGCGCTGGCTGGGCTTTCTCAACTCGGATGTGCACAAGGCGTTCAAGCCGATCTTCGTGCCGCAGCGTTTCCTGAGGGACGCGGCGATGGCGCCCGCGCTGGCCGAGAACGCGCGCGGCCATGTGCGCGACTATCTCGTGCGACTCGATGACCAACTCGAAGGGCGCGACTGGCTCACCGGCGAACGCTCCATTGCCGACCCGTACCTGTTCGTGCTCTCGCGCTGGTCGGCGGCCAAAAAGGTCGACATGCAGGGCCTGGACAACCTCGCACGCTTCGTCCGGATGATGGACGGCGACGCCGGCGTGCAAGCCGCGCTGGACGCAGAGCGCGATATGGCGCAGCAAGCCGGAACGCCATGAGACTTTCGCTGGCAGCTTCCCCCGAAGCCTCCGAGCCGCGTTGCGCCACCTCGGGCGCGCTCGCCCACTGGTACGCCGAACAGCCCGCCGTGCGGCGGCTGTGGGCCGTCCAGGCGACCGACGAGCCCATGCTGCGCGTCATCGTCATGCTGGAACCCTCGCTGGACGGCGACGAGATCAGCCCCGCCTGGATGGCTCACGGCAGCCGTTGGGCGCGCGATCTGCGTGAACGGCTGGCCGGCGCCGTGCAACTGGAACGCATCGACGGGCCGCTGCCCGACGAATTCGAGATCGACGGCGAAGGTGCTGTGCTTGCGGCGCTGTGCTGGCGTGACTCGACCGCGCCCGACGCCTGAGCCCCCTTGGCCCAAGGCGCAGCGCGCATCGGACGCATCCCCATCCGAACGCATCTGCTCCAGACACAGGAACTCGCCCCGTGCCCACACGCCCCTTCGAAGTGATCAACGCCCAGGGACACCGCCTCTCAGGCAGCCTCGAAATGCCCGAGGGCATTCAGCGGGGTTGGGCGCTTTTCGCGCACTGCTTCACCTGCGGCAAGAACAACCTCGCGGCCGTGCGCATCGCTCGCGCGCTGGCCAGCGTGGGTATCGGTGTGCTGCGCTTCGACTTCACCGGGCTGGGCGACAGCGAGGGCAACTTCGCCGACGCGAGCTTTTCGCTGAACGTGCAGGACCTCGTGTCTGCCGCCGACGCCATGGAGGCCGCCGGCATGCCGGCGCGCCTGCTCATCGGTCACAGCCTGGGCGGCTCCGCCGTGCTCGCCGCGGCAGGCCGCATCGCGGGCGCGCGAGCGGTTGCGACCATTGCCGCGCCGTTCGACGTAGCCCAGGTGCTGCACCTGCTGGACCCGGCGGGTCTTGCGCGCCTGGAGTTCGAGGGGCATGCGCTGGTCCAGGTGGTCGGACGGCCCATGGCGGTGGGCAAGGCCTTCGTGGACGACTTGCGCGCACACGACCCGGGTGCGCGCATCGCGGCACTTCACCGGCCGCTGCTGCTGCTGCACGCGCCGCAGGACCGGACGGTCGACATCGAGAACGCCACGCGCATCTTTCTGGCGGCAAGGCATCCGAAGAGTTTCGTCTCGCTCGATGATGCGGACCATCTGTTGTCCAAGCGCGAAGACGCCGAACAGGTCGCGCGCCTCATCGCGACCTGGGCGGCCCCCTACCTGCCCGAGCCGCCCGCCGGGCACCCCCTCGCGGCGGATGCCGAGGCCGAAGAAACGGGGTTGGGCAAATTCCAGCTCGCGCTGCGCTCGGGCGGCTCGCGCTGGCTCGCCGACGAACCCGCAACGGTGGGAGGGCTCGGTTCGGGACCGACACCCTACAACCTCCTGTCATCCGCGCTCGCCGCCTGCACGACCATGACGCTGCGCCACTACGCCGACAGCAAGGGCTGGCAGGTCGCGCGCATCCGCACCGCGGTGAGTCACCGAAAGGACAAGTCGGCCTCCCCGGCCGATGTCTTCAGCCGCCGGGTGTCCATCGAGGGCACCCTCACGCAGGCGCAACGCGAGGAGCTTCTGGAAATGGCGCAGCGATGCCCCGTTCACCGAACGCTCGAAGCGGGCGCGCGCTTCGAGCCTGTGGAAGGGGAGCCCCCGGAGCGCAGCGGCCTTTGCGCGATTGGTGCCTTGCAGACAACACCGTGATCCATCGCGCAGGCCTACCGCACCCGGAAACCCGATCCTACGATTCATCCATCGCTTCAACAAAGGCAAGACCATGATCAAGATCGCAAGAAGCCTCGGGCTCACATTTGTGCTCGCCGCAGGCGCCGCCATGGCACAGCACGCCATCGCGCACGGCACGCCCAAAGACGCCAAGGTGACGCCGCTGCTGACCCAGGAGATGAAGGACATCCCCGGCAAGGAAGTGCTGATGATCACGGTGGACTACCCGCCCGGCGCCGTTGACCCCGTGCATCGCCATGACGCCCACAGCTACGTGTATGTGCTCGAGGGCTCGATCGTGATGGGCGTCAAAGGCGGCAAGGAAGTCACGCTCAAGGCCGGAGACACCTTCTACGAAGGCCCCGACGACATCCACACCGTCGGGCGCAACGCGAGCAAGACCAAGCCCGCGAAGTTCGTCGTCATGCTCGTGAAGAACAAGGGTGCCGAGTTCTTCATTCCAGTGAAATAACCCACCGGTTGCATTCCACCCGCCGCGACGAAGATGACGGGTGTCAGATCGCCGAGGCGGCTGTAATGAGGCGTGCACTTTCCACCCGTTCGTGCACGGGACAGACTCACGTCGGCGCGGTGTCCCCGCGTAAATCCGACCAGCAACACGGCGACGCGGCGGGTGGAAGGCATCCCTTGCTTCCTGCAACAGGAAGCCGGCACACGCACACAGGACCCCCGCCATGAAACTCTTCTACATGCCCGGCGCCAGCGCGCTGGCCGATCACATCGTGCTCGAGTGGTCCGGCCAGCCGTACGAAACGGTGCGCATGGACCGCCGCAGCATCAAGACGCCGGAGTACCTGGCACTCAACCCGACAGGCGCAGTGCCGCTGCTTGTGGATGGCGACTTCACGCTGACCGAGAACGTCGCCATCCTTGGCTACCTTGCGGACCTGCATCCGCAACTGCAGCTGGCAGGCGACGGCTCGCCGCGCGCGCGGGCGGAGGTGATGCGCTGGCTCGGTTTCCTGAACTCCGATGTGCACAAGGCGTTCAGGCCGATCTTCTTTCCCGAGCGCTACCTGCCGGACGACGGCCAGGCGGCGCGACTGGCTGCCACGGCGCGCAGCCGCGTGCGCGAGTACCTCGCGCGGCTCGATGCGCAACTCGCCGGGCGCGAATGGCTCACGGGCCAGCGTTCCATTGCCGATGCCTATCACTTCGTGATGCTGCGCTGGGCCATCGGCACGAAGGTCGGCCTGCACGGCTTGGAACACCTGACGGCCTTCGTTCGCCGCATGCATGCCGACGAAGGCGTGCATGCGGCGCTCGTGATGGAGGAAGGTCTGGCGCCGCACACCGAACGTGCGCCCAGTGCGCCTGATCAGCTGATGCGCCTGACCGAACGGATCCGCGACAACCTGGCCACCACGCTGACGGCCGAAGTGGTCGGCGTGGTCGAGTACAGCGAAGGCGACGGCCCCGAGCTCGAAGTGCGCCGTGGTCTCGTGCAGGTGGAGGTCGTCCGGATGGACACGGTCTTCAGCTGGCAGGACGAGAACTACCGCGCACAGGCAGCCATTCCGTTCCAGAACTTCTCGCGTTATGTCAGCAATGGCGCGATCCGGCTCGACCTGTCCTCACTTTTGGGAACCCCGCCATGAGCGCGCAACTTTCCGCCTTTGACCACAACGACGCCGCCGATGCGGTGTTCGACGCCACAGGCATCGCTGCCCGCGCCAAGCGTGCCGGCGACCTGGCGCCTGACGCGACATTGCCGGACGGTGACGGTCGTCCGGTCCGCCTTTCGGACGTGTGGCGCAAGGGACCGCTCGTGCTGGTCTTCTACCGCGGCGGCTGGTGCGGTTACTGCAGCCTCCAGCTGCGGGCCTGGCATCAGCGCGCAGACGACCTGGCAAGGCTCGGTGCCACGCTCCTGGCGATCTCGCCGCAGACGCCTGATCACTCGATGCGAACGGCCGAGGACAACCAGCTCGCGTTCACCGTGCTCAGCGATTCCGACCTCGAGGCCGCCAATGGCTTCGAGCTGGCCTTCACGCTTCCTCCCGAACTCGTGAGCTTCTACGGTTCGGTGGGCACCGACATCCCCGTCCTCAATGGCAACGGCCTGTGGGTGCTCCCGGTCCCGGCGACCTATGTGATCGACGAGGAAGGCCGCATCCGTTTCGCCCACATCGAGGAAGACATCCGAAAGCGCGCGGAGCCGGCCAATGTGCTGCGCGTCATCGAGGACCTCGTACGCAGCCGTGCGCCTTCGGCAGCCGGTGGGGGCTGAGGGCTGCAGCCGCCCCAAATGACGAAGCCCGCCAGGAATTGACGGGCTTCGTCGCTTGGCGGATCGACAGTTCGCTGCTCAGTTGGGCGTTCCACCGGGAAATGGGATGACGCCGCGTTGGCGCGGGCGCCCAAAAAAAACATGCCGAGTCCCCCGCCGGATTGTTGCGCGAGGGGCAACACCGTGAAGCCTTGTGCGTGGCTACCGGTGGCGACCTGCCAAACCTACGCTACCTCCCTGTCTACGCGATCTTCGCAAACGGATGACTCAGCCGAGTCTGAGTACAGGCATCCGCCACCCATTTCCAGGAGCCAGTCATGACCCAACGTGTCAACTATGTCGAGCAGTCGCCCGAACTCTTCAAGAAGTTCGTCGAGTTCCTCAATGCCATCAAGGAGGGCGCAATCGAAGAGCCGCTTCGCAACCTCGTGTCGATCCGCACATCGCAGCTCAACGGCTGCACCTTCTGTCTGGACATGCACGTCAAGCAGGCCAAGATCCAGGGCGAGCGCGAGCTGCGCCTGTACCACCTGGCCGCGTGGCGCGAATCGACGCTGTTCATCCCGCGCGAGCGTGCGGCACTGGCCTGGACCGAAGTGCTGACCAAGCTGCCCGAGCAAGGCGTGCCCGACGAAATCTACGAGCGCGTGCGCACGCAGCTGTCGGAAAAGGAAATCTCCGACCTCACCTTTCTCGTCATGTCGACGAACGCATGGAGCCGCCTGAACATCGCCTTCAAGAGCGTGCCCGGAGCCTCCGACAAGGTCTTCGGCCTGGACAAGGCAAAGCTCTCCTGAGCCCCGCTGGCAGGAACCGTTTCCATCAACCACCCGGCCCCTTGCGGGCTACAAGGAAATCATCATGAAGATCGTTGTCATCGGCGGCTCGGGCCTCATCGGCTCGAAGGTTGTCAGCAAGCTGCGCGACGCCGGCCATGAGGTCGTCGCCGCGTCACCCGCCTCGGGCGTGAACACCATCACCGGCGAAGGCCTGGCCGAGGCCCTGCAAGGCACGCAGGTGGTGCTGGACGTGGCGAACTCGCCCTCGTTCGAGGACAAGGCCGTGCTCGAGTTCTTCGAGACGTCCGGGCGCAACCTGCTGGCCGCGGAAGCCGTGGCCGGCGTGAAGCACCACGTCGCGCTGTCGGTGGTCGGCACCGACCGCCTTTCCGATAGCGGCTACTTCCGCGGCAAGATCGCGCAGGAAAAGCTGATCCGCGAATCGAAGATTCCGTACACCATCGTCCATTCGACGCAGTTCTTCGAGTTCCTCGGCGGCATCGCGCAGTCGGGCACCGACGGTGACACCGTGCATCTCTCGCCGGCCTTCGTACAACCGATCGCATCGGATGACGTCGCCGCCGCCGTCGCGGACTACACCCTGGGCAGCCCCGTGAACGGCGTGGTCGAAATTGCGGGCCCCGAGCGCGTTCGCTTGTCCGATCTGGTACAGCGTTTTCTCGCCAAGACCAATGATCCGCGCAAGGTCGTCCAGGACGTGCACGCGCGTTACTTCGGCGCGGAGCTGAAGGACGACACGCTGGTGCCGGGCGCCAACCCACGCATCGGCGCGCTCAACTTCGAAGCCTGGTACGCACTGCCCAAGCCCGCACGCTGATGCGAAGTCCGCCCTCGGCCGCCGCCTGACGCGGCCGGGGGCTGCTGCCCCAAGTCTCCCCTCCCCTTCTTTGTGAACCCCAAAGCGTTCCCTCCTTGAATTGAACGGAAGCCTGGAATGCCCACGCAGAAAGACAAAGCCGACGTCGTCGCAGCGAAAGCGGCGCAACGAGGTCGATTGCAACCGCCTCCCGTCGCGCTGCTCGACAGGTACAAGGGACAGGAGTTCGAACCGATCTATTCGACGGTCGTCACAGTGAGCGGCGGCGAAGCCGAACACGGACGGGCTTCGGGCGTGGCGCGCTCCGACGACGGCAACCTGAACGTGCAGCTTCGCCTTCCCACCGCCCTGGGCGGAGACGGCGACGGCACCAACCCGGAGCAGCTGTTCGCAGCAGCCTACGCCGCGTGCTTCCATGGGGCCTTGAACCTGCTGGCCGCGAAAAGAAGGATTCCGATTCACGACGCCAACGTGCAGATGTCCGTCGCGTTCGGTCGCGACCCCGTCGACGGGCTCTTCATGCTCACGGCCGATGTCCGGATTCACCTGCCCGACGTCGAGAAAAGCGTGGCCGAGGAACTGGTGCGCAGCACCGAGCGGTTCTGTCCGTACGCCAAGATGGCGCGCAACGGCATCACCACCATCGTGGCACTGGCGACCTAGGAGTCCACCCCCTCTGCGCCCTCAGGCGGGGCACCCATCACCCATCACCCGGGCCGATCCGGCCTACGGCGCCGGCGTGGCGAAAGCTGGGTCTGCAAGGCAGCGCTATTTCAGAACAGACGTTCGAGCTGCGCCGCGAGGAACTCGATGAACAGACGTGCACGCGCCGGCGCCTGGCGCCCGAAGGCATGCAGGGCCGAGATGGTCACACGCGGCAACGGCTGGGACGGCAGCACGGGCACCAGTCGACCAGCATCGATGTCGTCCTGCACGAACAGGCGCAGGATCTGCACGATGCCCAGGTCGCCGAGCGCCGCGACGCGCAGAGCGACGCTGTTGTCCGTGTCGAACACGCCGGCGGGGTTCAGCACCGTGCCATCGGCAAAGCGGATCGGAAACGCCTTGCCGCCCAGCATGTAGCGCACGTGCGCGTGGCTGTGCAGAGCCTCGACCGAGTCGGGCGTGCCGCGATTCGCGAGGTATCCGGGCGACGCAACCAGCGCGAGCGGCAGATCGGCGAGGCGCCGCGCGGTGAGGTCGGAGTCCGCCACATCCCCTGCGCGGATGGCGATGTCGTAGCCCTCGCGGATCAGGTCGACATGGCGGTCGGCCAGGCTCATCTCCAGCTTCAGCTCAGGGTGCCTGGGCAGGAACTTGCCGACCACGGGTTCCAGCAAGATGCGACCCAGGTCGCCGGGGGCGGTGATGCGCAACACGCCCCGCGCTATGCCCGTTGGCTGCATCACGTCGCTCGCCTCGTCGAGCGCGCGCAGCAGCGGCGCGATGCGTTCGTAGTACGCGGCCCCCTCCTGCGTGAGCGACAGCAACCGCGTCGAGCGCTGGAAGAGCCGCACGCCGAAGCGTTGCTCCAGCCGCGCCACGCCCTTGGAAACCGCCGACGGTGAGGTGCCCAGCATCCGCGCGGCCGCACTGAACGAGCCGGCCTCGACAGCAGTGGCAAAGGCCATCAATCCGGGCGCGTGGTCGAGAACATTCATTGAAGACTCCGAGGCACAAGTGTTTCCATTTTTTCCCACTACTGGAGTTCACGGGGACGCCCTAGATTGAAGGCTTCTCTCTTCGTTGAACAAGGAAAAGCATCATGCAAAAACTCTCGGACAAAGTGGCCGTGATCACCGGCGGCAACAGCGGCATCGGCCTGGCCTGCGCCCAGGCGTTCGCCGCTGAAGGCGCCCGTGTCGTCATCGTGGGTCGCCGCCAGGACGCCGTGGACACGGCGTTGGCGAGCCTCGGCCCAGAGGCGATGGGCTTCGTCGGTGACGTGGCGGATTTGGRGATGCACGACCGTCTGCTCGCTTCGGTGATGGCGCGTTTTGGCGGCATCGACATCTACGTGGCCAATGCGGGCACGGCCATTCTCGAGCCATCATCTGCCGTCACCGTGGACAACTACGACGTACAGTTCGCCACCAACGCGCGCGCCGTGTTCTTCGGCGTGACCAAGGCGCTGCCACTCATGCGCGATGGCGGCTCGATCATTCTCACGAGCTCGATCGCCGCCAGCAAGGTCATGGACAACCACGCGGTCTACGCAGGCAGCAAAGCCGCCATCGAGGCCTTCGCACGCAGTTGGGCGCTCGAACTCAAGGAGCGCCGCATCCGCGTCAATGTGCTCAGCCCCGGACCGGTCGACACGCCGATCCTGGGGAAGCTGGGCATCACGGAATCCGCGCGGCCCGAGTTCGACAAGGCCATGTCGGCCGCGATCCCGCTGGGACGCCTGGGCCAACCGGACGAGCTGGCGCAGGCAGCGCTTTTCCTGGCGAGCGACGACAGCGTGTTCGTCACGGGCGTCAACCTGAAGGTCGACGGCGGGATGGCGCTGACCTGAAAGGCCAATGCCCGGCGCTCACGCGGTGCTGCGGACCTGCGGCCAGGCCTTCTGACGCCATCGCTTCAGGGGCGTGTCCACCAGATGCAGGCAGATCGCCGCCATCGTGAACGAGAACGCAAGTGTCACGCTCAGCGTGATCCAAAGCGGCTGCGTATCGCGCAGCAGCAGCACCAGCGGGAAATGCCAAAGATAGATGCCATAGGACAGCCGGCCGATGTAGACCATGGGCCGCGACGCGAGCAAGGTCGCGCTCCCATGCGCTGCGGCGTAGCAGATCAGCACGAATGCCGACAACTCCGCCAATGTGATGCGCAGCGTGACCGCTTCGGTCTGGTGGCTCGTGGGCAGCGAAGGCAAGGTCATGAGAACCAGCAGTGCCATGCAGGCCACTGCGAGCAGGCGCCTCGACACCTTGACAGGGGACAGCGCCGCAATGGCCCCGAGCAGGATCCCGCTCATTCGCGTGTCGAAGCGGAAATACGCCTGCGACCAGGTCCAGTTCATGGCCACGGCATAGCGCCATGCGGTCACTGCCAGGAATGCCGATACGAGCCAGCCGACGGGGTGGCGCGTTCGCAGAAGCAGCGGCAGCACCAGGGGCCATAGCAGGTAGAACTTCTCCTCCACGCCCAGGGACCAGGTGTGGCCGATGGTGTAGGCCACCTCCCAGAAGGCCAGCGCATAGTCGTAGACATAGAGTGCGGCGAGCACGGCGGACAGCCAGCGATTCTCTGCCGGCCAGAGGATGGGGGCCAGCCCCACGTAGACCGCGACCACGAGCAGCAATGTCGGGTACAGCCGCAACGCCCGGCGCGCGTAGAAGCGGCCGATCTCGATGCCGCCATGGCGGTGCTCGGCTGTCAGCAGCGAAGTGATGAGGTAGCCGGACAGAACGAAGAAGATGTCCAGCCCGATGAACCCGCCATGCGCACCGGGGACCTGGCAGTGGAACAGGACCACCGCGAGGATGGACAACGCGCGAACACCGTCGAGCGCCGGGTTGTAGGGCATGGACATCCGTGCGGCTCAGCGCGTGGCCAGCGGGTCCGCACGGCACGGCTGCAGGATCGTCGCACCGCACGCCGGAAAGCTTGCCGGTCCCTTGACGTCCTTCAGCACGCCGAGCCGCACCACGGAGTCGTACCTGGCGTTGTGCAGCACATGGAGGCGCTGCTTCTGCGTGAAGGTGTCGAACACCAGGCCACCGGTTTGGGCCGGCGTGTCGATCCAGATCCGCAGCCGCGAGCCGCTGCGAAAGTAGTGGCCCATCTTGTTGATCTCGACACGCGCAAGCACCGGCCGGCCCGGCAGCAGCGGCATGGGCTGCTCCGGTCGTTCAAGCCGGATGGGCAGCAACGGCGTCGAGCGCGAGGTGTCCAAGGCGCGGTTCGACAAGCGCAACCAGCCCCGCTGGACATAGGTTTCCTGCCCGTCGGGCCGCAGTTCGGTGACGGTGACCTGCAAGTCGGCGTCGCCGGCGCTGGCCGTGACCCAGAGGTCGGCACTGCCCGGCCCGTAGACCATCATGTCCTCACCCAACGGCGGCGAGGTGTAGGCCACGCCCGTGGTCTCCCAGTCTCCTGGCAAGGGACCCCAGAAGCTCCTTCCCGCGATGTCGTTGACGACCACACCGGTACCGGGATAGTCGAAGCCATCAGCGGCTCCGGAGCCGGGCGCATCGGCGAGCGTATGGCCCGCACCCAGGTGGAACGCCTTGACGACCAGGTCGTCGCTGCGGATCGGCCCCCTTTGCACCACCCAGCGCGGCTTGGGAGAGACGCGCCGCTCCAGCGCATTGGCGCTCGCGCTTGCTTCGGCGGTTTCCATCCAGACGGTGGTGCGTGGCGTGTCGCGCTCGAATCCGTTGTTCTCGCCTTTGACGAAGCGGTCGAGAAAGCGCACCGCCATCGCCTGGAAATCCGCGGCCAAGTACATGTCGTGCCGACCGTTCGTCTGCACGGACCACAGCTTGGACGGATCGAGTCGGGCCTGGTAGTAGCCGCTGCGCGGTGTGATGGCCTGGTCCTGGAACGCTTCGAGCGACAGCACGGGAACCTGCACACGGTCTGCATGCGGTGCCAGGTCGAAGCTCTTCATGTGATCGTCCCGAAGGGGATGCGACAGGAACAGGTGCATCACGGAGCTCGCGTCCTCTGCCGCGAGGTTCTTCCGGATCTGCGCCAGGCAGGCGGCATCGCCCTCTTCGGTTGCGGTCTGCGCAACCACCTTTTCCCAGTAGGCGCGCATGGAGCCGCGCAAGGGCGTGATGAAACCTGGCGCCGGCACACCGCCGGGCATCAGGGCGTCACGGAAGTCCGTCAGCACCATGCCGGGCACGATGGCCCGAAGATGCAGCGGCCGGTGCTGCGCCGTCGCCAGTTGGGACGAACCTCCGTACGACCAGTTCACCATGCCGACCTTGGTGTCGGACCACGGTTGCGACGCCGCGAATTCGACGGCTTCGGCACCATGTCTTCCGAGTTGCGGCCGCGTGTACTCGAGCGGGCCCGTGGAGCACCCGCTGCCCGCGGCGCTGACGCCCATCACGGCATAGCCGGCCTCGACGAGCCGCTTGTCGAGCTCGACCGACATTGATGTCTTGTACTGAAGATAGGGCGTTCCGCCGATCGAGCCGGCGTCGTAGCCGTTGATGCTCAGGATGACGGGGACCTTGCCCGAGGCCTTCGGCAAGAGCACGCTGTAGCGCAGCCTGACGCCGTCGGTCGTCGTGAAATAGCCAGTGAGGCGCTTGGCCCAGAACGGTGCGGCCGGTCCCTGCGCGGGGAAATCGAAAGGCCGCGACGCCGGCAGGCCCGTGTCGGGATCCAGCGGGACATCCTGCCCATGTGCTGCGAGCGACGTGACGAACGCCGTGGTGAGCGTAATGGCGGCAACGATGAACTTCTTCATGGTTCGTGTACTTGGGGGCTTGCCGGATCGGCGGCGTGGCGATGTTAGGGCATTGCTGCGTCATCGACAGTCCTTCGCACGACAAACGTTGGCGGTCGCTCCGGCTACGCGAAGTACCGCCGCGAATTCAACCGGATCTTCTGGAAGCGATGGTCACCGACGTGGCGCTTCGACGACGCGACCTTTGCCCGCCGCGGCATGCTCGACCGCCTGAGCCGCGGACCGGCCTCGGTGTCCGAGCCGGCCGCAACGCTGGGGATGGCGCTGCCTTCGGCCCTCAAGCACCTCGCCGTGCTTGTTGAAGGCGGGTTCGTCGCTGAAGAGCGTGCGCAGATGTGCGGACCGCATCGGAAAGGACGACCCGCGGCGAGACCTTCTGATTCGTGCACGCGGCAAGCGCCGTGGATTTCTCACTGCCCATTCCACACCTTTCCGACGCGCCGCGGCGCGAACCGGTTAGCGCCCCAGGTCTTTGGCGGACACGCCGCCGATGCCCCAGTTTTCCTTGGGCATGTCGTGCAGCCACACGCGCACGTTCTCCTTCGGCGCGTCGACGGCCTCGACAATGGCGCTGGTCACTTTCTCGATCAACGCGCGCTTCTGCTCCTCGGTGCGACCTTCGATGAGATAGATCTGTGCAAAGGGCATTCGTCTACTCCAGTGGTATGTGCTTCGGTGATTGATGCAGATCAAACGAATCGCAGGCCCACGCTGCCCATCCCCTGCACCTTCAGCGTGACGGCATCGCCGGCCTGCACGGCTACGGCCTCGGTGATGCCGCCCGACAGGATCAGCGTGCCCGCCGGAATCTCCTCGCCGCGCGCGCCCAGATGGTTGGCCAGCATCGCAATGGCCGCGGCCGGGTGCCCGAGCACCGCGGCGCCCGCGCCGAAGGCCGCGGGGTGGCCGTTCTTCTCGAGCACGATGCCGACGGTACGCAGGTCGACCTCGCTCGCGGGCACGGCGCGCCCGCCCACCACGAAGCGCGAGGCCGAGGTGTTGTCGGCCACCACGCTCTTGAGGTCGAACTTGAAGTCGCGGTAGCGGCTGTCGATCACCTCGATGCCTGGCAGCACGAAGTCGGTGGCCGCGAGCACAGAACCGATGTGACAGCCCGGGCCGCTAAGCGCGCGCTTGGTGACGAACGCGATCTCGGGCTCGACCTTGGGATGGATGAGCTCACTCATCTTGCACTCGCCGCCTTCGGGCACGGCGTAGTTGTCGGCCATGAAGCCGAAGACCGGTGTGGTCACGCCCATCTGCTTCATCTTCGCGTGAGAGGTGAGCCCGGCCTTCAGTCCAATGATGCGATGGCCGCGTGCGAGCTTTCGGCGGCGGATCTCGTTCTGGATGGCGTAGGCGTCGTCCCAATCCATCTCGGGATACTCGTCGGTGATCTTGGGCGTGTCGCGCGCCTCCAGCTCACAGGTCTCCAGGTGCTCGGCGAGCGCGGCGATGGTGTTCTTGTCGAGCTTCATGCCGCCACTCCTTCCTGTTGTTGCACGGCCTGGCGTGCGCGAGCCAGCGTGATGGCCGTGTCTTCGATCATGTCTTCCTGCCCGCCGACCATGCCGCGCCGGCCCAGTTCCACCAATATCTCACGCGCGGGCACGCCGTACTTCTTCTCCGCGCGCTTGGCGAACAGCAGGAAGCTCGAGTACACGCCCGCGTACCCCAGCGTGAGTGAGTCGCGGTCGACACGGATCATGTGGTCCATGATCGGCACGACGCGGTCTTCGGCCACGTCCTGGATGCGGAACACATCGATACCGGTCTCGATGCCCATGCGGTCGCACACCGCCACGAACACTTCCATCGGCGTGTTGCCCGCGCCCGCGCCCAGACCCGCGGCGGCGGCGTCGATGCGATTGGCACCGGCCGCAACGGCCGCGACCGAGTTGGCCACGCCCATCGCGAGGTTGTGATGGCCATGAAAGCCCAGCTCGGTATCGGCCTTGAGCGCCGCGCGCACCGCGCCGATGCGCGCCGTGACATCGTCCGGCAGCATGTAGCCGGCCGAGTCGGTCACGTAGATGCAATTGGCGCCGTAGCCTTCCATGAGCAGCGCTTGGCGCACCAACGTCTCGGGCGAGGCCATGTGGGCCATCATGAGAAAGCCGACCGTGTCCATGTCGAGCTGGCGCGCCATGGTGATGTGCTGCTCGGACACGTCGGCCTCGGTGCAGTGCGTGGCCACGCGCACGGTGTGCACGCCCAGGCCGTGCGCCATGCGCAGGTGTTCCACGGTGCCGATGCCGGGAATCAGCAAGGCCGAGACCTTGGCCTGCTTCATCAGCGGGATCACGGCACCCAGGTACTCCTCGTCGGAATGCGCGGGAAAGCCGTAGTTGACCGAGCTGCCGCCCAGGCCGTCGCCATGCGTCACTTCGATCAGCGGCACGCCCGCTTCGTCGAGCCCGCTGGCGATGTGCTTCATCTGTTCGAGCGTCATCAGGTGGCGCTTGGGGTGCATGCCGTCGCGCAGCGTCATGTCGTGCAGGGTCACGCGGCGGCCCTGGAGATGGGTGTTCGTGGTGGTCATGAGTGTGCTCCTAGGCCACGGCGGGCTCGGGTTGCGGGAGGCTGGCGAGCATCGCTTCGGCGAACATTTCGGCCGTGCGCGCCGCCGCGGCGGTCATGATGTCGAGGTTGCCGGCGTACTTGGGCAGGTAGTCGCCCAGGCCTTCCACCTCCAGGTAGATCGACACGCGGTTGCCGTCGAACACGGGTCCGTTCACGAGCTTGTAGCCCGGCACGTAATTGCGCACCTCGGCCATCATCTCGTGCACCGAGGCCGTGATGCGCGCCTCGTCGGGCGGGCCTTCGGTCAGGCAGTGCACCGTGTCGCGCATGATCAGCGGCGGCTCGGCCGGGTTGACAATGATGATTGCCTTGCCCTTGGCCGCACCGCCCACGCGCTCGACCGCACCGGCCGTGGTGCGCGTGAACTCGTCGATGTTCCTGCGCGTGCCAGGACCGACCGAGCGGCTGGACACAGTGGCCACGATCTCGCCGTAGGCCACGGGCTGCACGCGCGACACCGCCGCCACCATCGGGATCGTGGCCTGTCCGCCGCAGGTGACCATGTTGACGTTGGCCGGACGCGCGCCGCCCGCCATCAGAAGGCTCTTCAGGTTGACCGGCGGCACGCAGAACGGGCCGATGGCCGCGGGCGTGAGGTCGATCATGAGCACGCCCAGGGCATTGAGCCTGGCGCTGTTCTCGGCATGCACGTATGCGCTGGTGGCGTCGAAAGCGATCTGAACGCCGTCGGCCTTCACATGCGGTAGCAGGCCATCCACGCCCTCGGCCGTGGTCTTCAGACCTATCTCGCGGGCACGCTTCAGGCCGTCGGACTCGGGGTCGATGCCCACCATCCACACGGGTTCGAGCACCGGGCTGCGCTGCAGCTTGGCGAGCAGGTCGGTGCCGATGTTGCCGGGGCCGATCAGCGCGCACTTGATCTTCGTTGGGTTCGTCATGGGGTTGTCTCCTTCAATGGAAGCGCACCGAGCAGCCGCCCAGGCCGCCGATCGAGACGCGGAAGTTGTCGCCGGCTTGCGCAGGGAACATCGCGGCGAGCGCGCCCGACAGGATCACCTCGCCCGCCTTGAGCCCGATGCCCAGCGCGCCGAGCGTGTTGGCCAGCCACACGACCGCGTTCACCGGCGAGCCGAGCGCGGCGGCGCCCGCGCCGGTGGCGATGATTTCGCCGTTCTTCTCAAGCACCATGCCGCAGGTCGCCAGGTCAATTCGGCGCGGATCGACCGCGTGGTCACCGAGCACGAACACGCCACACGAGGCGTTGTCGGCCACGGTGTCGGCGATCTTGATCTTCCAGTCCCGGATGCGCGAGTCGACGATCTCGAAGCAGGGCATCACGCATTCGGTGGCGGCCAGCACGTCGGCGTTGCCGATGCCCGGACCCATGAGGTCGCGCTTGAGCAGAAAGGCGATCTCGCCCTCGGCCTTGGGCTGGATGAGCGTGCGGCTGTCGATCGACTCGCCCTCGCCGACGATCATGCCGTCGAGCAGATAGCCGAAGTCGGGCTGGAACACGCCCAGCATGTTCATCACGGCGCGCGAGGTCACGCCGATCTTCTTGCCGACGATGCGCTCGCCGGCTTCCAGGCGGCGCGCGATCATGCGCTGCTGGATGCCGTAGGCGTCCGCGATGGTGATGCCATCGTGCCGGCTCGTGAGGGGGTCCACGACGCTGCGCTCGCGCAGCGCGTCGTAGAGCTCGTCGCCGAGCCGCCGGATGAGGGTGGAGTCCATGGGAAGTCTTTCCTTTGCTCTGTCTCGGGGGTGAATCAATCAATCGGGTTCGTTGAGGAAGTCGCCGACCAGGCGGGCGAAGCGCGCGCTGTGCTCGATCTGCGTCCAGTGGCCGCAGCGGCCGAACACATGCAGCTGGCTGTTGGGAATCCACTGGTTCAGCGTGAGCGAGGTGGCCAGCGGAATTACCTGGTCTTCGCGGCCGTGGATCAGCAGCGTCTCATGCGCCAGCGCCCGAATGTCGGGCTCCGGGCTCGCCATGGCATCGACCCAGCGCTGGCGCGGTGCCGGGAACATCGCACCGAAGGCTTCCTGGAAGCCGGGCCGCATGCTGGCCTCGTAGCGCAGCTGCGCGAGCTCGTCGGTGACGAGCGTGCGGTCGAACGCGAACACGTCCATGATCCGGCGCATGTTCGCGAACGAGGGCATGTAGCCCCAGACGGCATCGAGCCCGGGCGTGATCGGGAAGGGCACGCCCACGCTGCCCATGAGCACCAGCCGGCGCACGCGGTGCGGCGCACGGATGGCGAGCGCCAACGCGAGCGCTCCGCCGAAGGAGTTGCCCACCACGTCGGCGCGTTCGATGTCCAGTGCGTCCAGCAGGTCGAGTGCCTGCTGCACCCAGGTGTCCATCGTGTAGGTCGCGCCGGGCACGCGCTGCGTGAAGCCGAAGCCAGCCATATCGGGCGCGATCACACGGCGCGTGCGCGCGAGCACGGGCAGCACCAGGCGCCAGTTGGCCCACGCACTCACGCCCGGGCCCGAGCCATGGATGAAGAGCACCGGCGCGCCCTCGCCCAGGTCGTGCACGTTGGTGTCGAAAGCGCCGGTGCGCACGCTGTTCGCGATTTCGGGGTTGCTCACCGCCAGGTCCTCACAGCTTGATGCAGACGTTGCGCAGCTCGGTGTAGAACTCGAGCGAATGCACTCCGCCCTCGCGCCCGATGCCCGACGACTTGGCGCCACCGAAGGCGGTACGCAGGTCGCGCAGAAACCAGCTGTTGACCCAGCAGATGCCGACCTGCACCTGCTTTGCCACACGGTGCGCGCGGCCCAGGTTCTCGGTCCACACGGTGGTCGCCAGGCCATAGTCGGTGGCGTTGGCCAGCGCGATGGCTTCTTCCTCGGTGTCGAACGGCGCGATGTGGCAGCAGGGGCCGAAGATTTCCTCGCGGATCACCGAAGCCGTCTCGGGCAGGCCGGTCCAGATCGTGGGCTGCACCCAGTGGCCCTCGGCCAGCGCGCCTTGCATCGCCGGCACGCCGCCGCCGGTGACGACGGTGGCGCCCTCCTCCCTCGCCTTGCGGTAGTACGACAGCACCTTCTGCTGGTGCTCGCGCGAGATCAGCGGGCCGATGCCCACGCCGGCTTCTTCCGACGGGCCCGGCTTGAGCGCCTCGGCCTTGGCCCTGAGCGCCGCGACGAACCTGTCGAAGATGGGTCGTTGCACGTAGACCCGCTCTGTGCCCAGGCACACCTGGCCGCAGTTCTCGAAGGCCGAGCGGGTGATGCCGGCCACGGCCTTGTCGAAATCGGTGTCGGCGAACACGATGCCGGCGTTCTTGCCGCCCAGTTCAAAGGACACGGGCCGCACTCCCTTCGCAGCGGCGCCCATGATGGCCTCGCCGGTGCGCGTCTCGCCCGTGAAGGTGATGCCGTCCACGCCCGGATGCGTGGTGAGGAACTCGCCGGCCGAGTCAGGCCCGAAGCCGTGCACCACGTTGTAGACGCCCGGTGGAATGCCGACCGCGTTCATCACCTCGCCCAGCAGCGTGGCAGTGGCGGGCGTTTCCTCCGAAGGCTTGACCACCACGGTGTTGCCGCAGGCCAGCGCCGGGCCGACCTTCCAGGTCATGAGCAGCAGAGGCAGGTTCCACGGGCACACGACGCCGATCACGCCCAGCGGCGAGCGCACGGCGTAGTTCAGCGCTTGCCCGCCGTCCGGCGTGGTCATCTCGAAGCTCTCAGTCGGTACGTTCTTCACGATGTCGGCAAACACCTTGAAGTTAGCCGCGCCGCGCGGAATGTCCACGTGCGAGGCCAGCGCGTGCGGCTTGCCGGTGTCAGCCATCTCGGCCGCCAGGAAGTCGTCGAAGCGCCGGTTGATTTCGTCGGCCACGGCGTGCAGCAGCTCGACGCGGCGCGCGACGCTCATGCGACCCCACTCACCGTTGAGCGCCGCGCGTGCGGCGCGCACGGCCGCATCGACCTCGCTGCGGCCTGCCTCGTGCACCTTGCCGATGACGCGGTTGTCCACCGGCGCGCGGTTGTCGAAGGTCTTCAAAGTGGCGACGAACTCGCCGCCGATGAAGTTCATGAACTGTTTCATCGCACCGACTCCTTCAGGTCACCACGCTCAGGAAGTTCTCGTTGAGCTTGCGGTCGTGATAGAAGATCGCGCGCCCGAGTTCGTCGTCGGTCCACACCAGCGGCGGCTTGTCCGGGTAGAAGATGTAGCCGCCCGAGAACACTTCGTTGCGGTTGCCGCTCGGGTCGAAGAAGTAGATGGTCTCGCCGCGCGTGATGCCGTGACGCGTGGGCCCGATGTCGAGCGACACGCGCCGCTTGGTGATGATGTCCGCCGCCTTGAGCACCTCGCCCCAGTTGTCGAGCAGGAACGAGGCATGGTGGAACTTGTTCTTCTCCGGATGGCGGATGAACGCGATGTCGTGTGGCTTGGTCGAGCAGGTGAGGAAGGCCGCGATGTACATGCGCTCGGGGCCGGCCACCACGCTCTCGGCCAGCTGGAAGCCCAGCACCTCGGTGAACAGCTTCATGGTGCCGTCGAGGTCGTCGCCGTACAGCAGGCAGTGGTCGAAGCGCGAAGGCGCCATGCCCTTGAGATCGTCGGGGTAGACCTCGGGGTTCTCGTAGGGCATTCCGTTGCCGACCTTCTCCTTCTCGGCAAAGAGCTCGATGGCATGGCCGGTGGGCACGGTGAAGCGAAAGCGCTGGCCCGTGCGCAGGTGCTCACCGGCTTCGATCCACTGCATGTCGGTGGCCAGGCCGCTGGCCTTCAGGTCGGCGGCGAGCTTGTCGAGCGTGGCGGGCGAATCGACGCGAAAGCCCATGAAGTCCATGCCGGCCTCGTCGGCCTCGCGCAGCACGACGCTGTGGTGGTCGTGCTCGTCCCAGGCCTTGAGGTAGATGCGGCCCCGCGCATCGCGCCCGGTTTCGATCAGGCCCAGCACATCGCGGTAGTGCGTGAGGGCAGCCCCGAGGTCGAGCACGCGCAGTTGCACGTGTCCGGGGCGAATGACGCCAGTGAGTGCCATGGAAGTCTCCTTTGGTTGGTGATGGAAAGTTCAGGTGGGGGAACGGGAATCGGATGGCGATGGCATCGACGCCGCCAGGCGCCGCTCGATGCAGCGCGCCAGCTTCTCGACGGCGCGCAGGGCCAGATCGCTCTGCGGGTAGGCGCGGCAGGCCAGCACGTAGCCCTGCTCTTCTTCTTCGACGCTGACGTGGCAACGGCTCATGCGCTCGCGGCGCACGGCGCCGGACTCGATGCGCACCTTGCACACGCCGCAGCCGCCGCCGCGGCAGCCGACGGGAATGCCCTTGCGGCCGAGCTGCTCCATGCCGCCGAGCAGGGTCTGGTCGGCGCGGCAGCTGTAGCGCTCGTGGGTGTTGCCGATGGCGACACGGAAGCTCATGGCCGACTCCACGTCACAGCGCCTTGAACAGCGGGCTGCGCGGCGCCGCGGACGCCGCGTCGGCGACTGTGAAGAACTTCTCGGTGTAGATGTCGCGCTCGAACAATCGGCCCTGCATCAGCGTGGCGATGCAGGCCTCGGTCATCGGGGGCGGACCGCACAGGTAGGCCTTGTGGCCTCGGAAGTCGTTCGCGAAATGGGCCTTGAGCGCTTCATGCGCGAAGCCACGCGCACCAAGCCAGTGGCTGTCGGCCGGCAGGTGCGACAGCACGGGCACGTACGTGAAATTGGGGTGCTGTTCGGCGAGCTGCTCGAACAGCTCGCGAAAGTACAGCTCCTCGGTGCTGCGCGCACCCTGCACCAGCGTGATCGGCAAGGTGCAGCCTTCGGCGAGCAGGTCCAGCACCATCGACTTCGGGCTCGACAAGCCCGAGCCGCCGGCCACGAAGATCATCGGCAGCCCTGCCGACTTGCGCACGAAGAAGCGGCCGTTGGGCGCGGTGAAGCGAAGGCGCTGGCCCACCTGCAGCTCGTCATGCAGCCAGCCCGTGGCGTGGCCGTGGGGCACGCGGCGGATGTGCAGCTCGACAAGCTCATCGTCGGGTGCGTTGGCGATCGAGAAGGCGCGTGCGCCTTCCACGCCCGGCACGTGCAGCATCACGTACTGGCCAGCCTGGAACGGGGCCGGCCGGTCGGTGCGCAGCCACAAGCCGCGGATGGTGGGCGTGAGCATGCGCGCCTCGACCAGCTCGGCGTCGAAGTCTTCCAGCGGCAGGAACTGCGCGTCGGGGTCTTCATCGATCTCGGCCTCGATGACCAGGTCGGCCTGCGCCATCGCGCAGCACGCGAGGATCTTGCCGTCGTCGCGCTCGAAGTCCATGAGCGCGAAGTTGGAGGCGTCACCGTGCTCGCATTCGCCTTCGAGCACCTGCACCTTGCAGGTGCCGCACACGCCGTGGCCGCAAGCGTGGGGCAGCCACACGCCGGCGCGCAGGCAGGCGTCCAGCACGGTCTGTCCGTCGCGCACCGCCACAGCCTGTCCGAGCGGCTCGATCATGATCTGGAAGCTCATGGCAAGGCCCTCCCGTGCTCAGCTGAACGAACCGCCGATGCCCGTGAGCCCGGGCGTGCGAAACCGCAGCGCCGACTTGTGGACCAGGCCGTTGTCGGCCAGCGACTTCGATGCGTCGGGCGTGAAGGGCTTGCCGGAGTCGAGCCACTCGGCGCGCGACCAGTCGATCCGGCCGAAATCAGGGTGGCTGCCGTACACGCCGGGCAGCACGTCGCTGACGAGCGCGCCGAAGGGCATGGCCGCAGGCAGCGGCAGGCACACGGGGGAGCAGAAAAGCAGGTGGTCGTCCCAACCGATGTAGAGCAGGCGGTTGCCGTGGAAGCGGTCTTCGCTGTCCATGACGGTGCCGGTGTAGCCGGGGGCGAGTGCAACAACAGACATGTCGGTCTCCTTTTTTGGGGTGAGCGCCACTCGCGCCGTGCGTGGGGCACAGCGTGAGCGCGGGAACGTTGAAGGGGTGGACGCGGGGCCTGGGTGCTCAAGCCACCTTGGGCTCGGCCGCCGACAGGTCCTGTCCAGTCCAGCGTTCCCAGTTGGCCTTGTCGGGCGAGGTGTTGAACTCGCCGTTGTCGGCGCCGGCGTTGACGTGGTAGTAGTCGAGCACGGCCGCCAGCGGGTTGAAGCCTTCCACCGTCGGGTCGGTGCCCTCGGGGAAGCAGTTGCCCTGGTAGATCTGGTGCACCGGCAGCCAGGCCTGCACGTACTTCTCGGGCTCGCCGTCGAACACGTCCTTGCAGCCGTCGGAGCAGAAGTGGTACTTCATGCCGTGGTAGCTGCTCTCGCGGTAGCAGATCTTGGTGGGGTCGTCGGGCTCGGTGAAGGCCATCGGGATCTGGCAGGTCTGGCACAGCATGGGCAGCGTGTTGTTGAACCAGCGCTTGCCCTGCTTTTCCTGCTCGGCCAGCCATTCGAAGCGCGGGCGGTACAGGCGGTCGAAGGTCTCGGGGTACTTCTCGGCCAGCCAGGCCATCTCGTCGGGCTTGGGCACCCAGACATTGAAGTTGGCGGCATGGCCGTAGTTGTTGAAGATGGCCCAGGCCTCGTGCGAGATGCGGCTCTTTTCCTGCGAGGCGACCTCGTGGTACTTGGGCATGCGGATGCCGTAGCGCGCAAGGTCCTCGAACAGCGCACCGCCGTTCTTCTCGAAGTACATCTCCCACGCTTCGGACCAGCTCATCACGCGCTTGGGCAGCATGTAGTCCATCATCATCGCGACCAGCGTGAGCAGGCGGTAGCCGCGCCAGAACCACTTGTCGACCCACTTCTGCACGATGGGCACGTTGTCCGGATCCTGCTCGAGGATGAACTTCACCACCTCCAGCCCCAGCGTCATGTGGCGCGACTCGTCGCTTTGCGCCGAGAAGCCGAAGGTGACGGTGGCCATGTCGCCGTTGTAGGCCGCGCCGCTCATGAAGGGCATGAACAGCAGGTTGGTCAGGACGTACTCGAACGAGAACGAGATGGCGGTGATGAACTCGAACGGCCCCGCGCTCATCGCGTCTTCAAAGTAGCTCTTGGGCACCGACAGGTACCAGACGCGGTCGTGCATGTGCTGCGGGTCGTGCAGGCCGTTGAAGTACTTGTTGAAGTGGCTGATGGTGTGGAACTGCGTCTGCGCGTGGCGCAATTCGTCGATCGACTGCATCTGGCAGGCCACGCGCGCGCCCACGCCGCGCAGCGAACGCCCGGCCATCGCATAGCCGCGGTGCGCCGCGTACTCCAGCGGCGAGACGCCGGTGAGAAACAGCTTGAGCGTGTTCAGGTAGCGCGGATCGCTGATGTTGAACTGGCCGTTGTTCTGCTGGAACGCATCGATGATGGCGTAGAGCTTCTTCTCCTTCTCGCCCTGGAATTTCCAGTAGGCGTCCATCGTGAGGCGGAACGGGTCCTCCCACTTGTCCCAGTCGTGGATCTTGATGCCCTCGAACTTGTCGAACGGGAACACGTCGTCCATTGACTGGTACGTGGTCTCCCAGCCGAGGCCGCGCGTCATCATGGCGTAGCGTTCCTTCAGGCCGAGGCGTGGGGTCGTGGGGGTCTTTGCTGCTTGGGTGGTCATGGCGTTGTCCTTGGGGTCGTGGTCCAGAGATCGCAGGCGGCGTCCGCTCATGCGCCCCAGTGGAGGATGAATTCGTCGTCGGTCTCTTCGATGCTTCCGGACAGCGAGATCAGGCTCAGGTGAAGCTCCTGCAGATCCCAGCGGCGGCCGACGAGCGCTTCGACGCTGTCGCGGCGGATCACGAGGCGGCCGGGCGCATCGATCTTCACCATCGCGGGGTACTCGGTGACGGTGGCCTCGGGGTTGTCGGCCACGATGGCTTCGAGGATCGAGCGCGCGGCCTCGCCGGTCTGCAGCGCGATGAAGACGGGCGGTCGGGACACTTCGGCGGTGACGGTGGTCATGGGGTGGTCTCCTTGGTTCTCGAGGTGTGATCGTTCAGGCGGCCGCGCCCGTGCGTACCAGCCGGGCTACGCGCGCATCGAGCGCGGTGTGCAGCGTCTTCAGCACCTCGGCGCCCTGCGCGCCCAGGGCCAGCGCGGCCAGCGGCGCCAGCGCCTGCACGGCCTGGTTGCGCCAGCCCGCGTACCACTGCGCGAGCAGCTCGGCGTTGGCGGGCGATTCCTCGGCGGCGGTCTTCAGCGTGGCGTCGACCCAGCGCACGTTCTCGTCGAACCACTCGTTCATGAACTCGGTCAGCATCGCCAGCGCGTTGCCGGTGGCGGCGCTGTGCGCGTTCACGTAGTGACGGTAGATCAACGGGTACAGCAGGCCGTCGAGCACGAGGTTCTGGGCCACGAACACCTCGAACCAGTCTTTCGTGACGAACAGGTTTTCCATGAGGCGGCGCACGCCCTGCCAGGCTGGGTGCGCGAGCCAGGCTTGCTTGCCGGCGTCCAGTGCGCGGCCCGAGTTGCCGTCGATCTGCAGGCCGACGCGCGAGAGGTACTGCGCGATGCCCAGGCGGTCCATGGCCGCGTAGATGAAGGGCTGCGTGATGGCCGTGCCGTAGCCGTAGCCGCAGCAGTAGCTGTGATTCATGTTGGCGCCCCACTCGTAGTGGCGCAGCGGCACCAGCACCTGCTGCAGCGACTCGCGCACGCCCGCATCGGCCTGGGCCAGCAGCTGGCGCTTTTCGGCGAACTCGAACTGGCGGTCGGCGCCTTCCTGCTGGCGTGCGCGCGTCATGGTGTACACGCCGTAGTAGTAGTGGCGCGGGTCTTTGAAGCTGTACCAGTCGGCCATCACGAGGGCCGTGCGGCGCTTGTCGTACAGCGCGTGCTGCGGGTCCCACAGCGGTCGGTAGTGGAAGTTGGCCGTGGGCTGCATGTCCAGCGTGGCCTCCTGGTAACGCGAAGCCGGCTTGTCGCCGAGCCGCCGCGCCACATGCGAGAAGGTCTGCCGGATCGGCCGGATGTCCGAGGTCTTGATGTCGACTTGCACGGGGTGTCTCCTTGGTTGTCGCGGGAAAAAATGCGGGGTCGTCAGTGGTCGATGCCGGGCGCGCCGAAGCGCCACTTCATGCGCTCGAAGTCAAGGCGCGCACCCTCTTCGGTACTCAGGTGGCGCACCTGGTGGCGCGTGCAGAACTCCCGGAACTGGTCGAACTGCAGCACCAGCTCCACGGCCAGCTCGGGGTCGCCGATGGCGAACTCGAACTCCACGAAGCGCGCGTTGCGCGTGCCGGTGACGCGCACGAAACACGGCTGGCCGGTCATCTGTCCGGCGCTGCCGCTGCGGGAGTCGGGCTGCATCGAGGGCATCACTTGTTCAATCCATCAACAGGTGGACGGCACCAGCGCCGCCCGGCCTGATAAGGGCAACGGACGTGCCAGCGTGGCTAAGTGATTGATTTGCATGGGCCCGCTGCGCCTGCGGGCCCGAAGCACCGGGAAGTCCCGGATGCTGGTTTGATCATTTGCTGCAGTGCAGCTTGATCAAATGGTGAAAACCGGAAAACGCGGCCGCCTGCGTCCGCTCAAGACGTCGGCAGGCCTTCCTTCTTGAGCCGGTAGGCCAGCTGCGGGCGCGTGATGCCCAAGATGCGCGCGGCCTGCGACAGGTTGCCCTTGGCACGCTGCATCGCGGTCTGCATGAGGCGCTGCTCGAGCGAGGCAATGTCGATGTTCTGCTCGAGCACGCGCTGGCACAGCGCATCGAGCTCGCTCGCGTCGGCACCTGAAGCAGCG
Organism: Variovorax sp. 05N34; assembly: GCF_056397405.1. Lineage (NCBI taxonomy): Bacteria > Pseudomonadati > Pseudomonadota > Betaproteobacteria > Burkholderiales > Comamonadaceae > Variovorax > Variovorax sp. 05N34. The sequence continues at coordinate 650,792 of NZ_JBFTNI010000002.1, read as the reverse complement.
GCCCCCGTCGCGACCTTGCCGCTGGCGTCGAGCTGGTTGCCGGGCATCACGCCCGACGGTTGCATCCACAGGTGGCAGGCCTCGATGTCGCCGTGATCGGGCGCCAGCAGCACCGCGCGCTCGACCACGTTCTCGAGTTCGCGGATGTTGCCGGGCCAGGCATGCTTTTGCACGTCGAGCGCGGCCTTGTCGGTGAGGCCGCGCAGCTTCTTGCCGTACAGCGCGCTGTACTTCTCGACGAAGCGCGCCACGAGCGCCGGAATGTCGGCGGTACGCTCGCGCAGCGGCGGAATCTGGATCGGGAAGGTGTTGAGCCGGTAGAACAGGTCGGTGCGGAACTTGCCCGCCTGCATGGCCTGCTGCAGGTTGACGTTGGTGGCCGCCACGATGCGCACGTCGACCGTGGTCGGCTGCTCGGCGCCCAGGCGCTCGACCTCGCCGGTCTGTAGCACGCGCAGCAGCTTGACCTGCGCGGCCAGCGGCAGGTCACCCACCTCGTCCAGGAACAGGGTGCCGCCGTGGGCGCGCTCGAAGCGCCCGGCGCGCGCGTGGTGGGCGCCGGTGTAGGCGCCCTTCTCCACGCCGAACAGCTCGGCCTCGATCAGGTCGGCAGGAATCGCCGCGCAGTTGACGGCAATGAAGGGTTGCTTGCCGCGGGGCCCATTGTCATGCAGCCAGCGGGCGAACACCTCCTTGCCGACGCCGGTCTCGCCGAGCAGCAACACGGTGATTGCGCTGTCGACCGCGCTGCGCATGAGGTCGAAAGCGGCACGGAAGCCCGGCGACACACCGACCAGCTTCTGGTCGTACTCGCGGCGCGGCTGCAAGCGGCGCAGGTGCTGCAGGCCGAGGTTGAAGTCGATGAGTTTCTCGGCCACATGGTGCTGGCGGAAGTACTCGAGGTAGTGTTCGTCGTTCCACTCCTCGGCCGGATGGCCGACGATGCGGCAACGGCTGTCGCCCATGCTGGTGCATTCGACTTCCTTGAACACCACGAGCCGCCCCATGAAGGCGGTGGTGTAGCCTGAGGCGTAGCCGATCTGCGACCAGCACTGCGGGTCTTCCCCGTAGCCGAAGTCGGCCACGTGGGCCTCGCATTCCCAGGAGTTCTCCCAGAGGAATTCGCCATAGAAGTGCTTGGTGGCCACATCCAGGTCGAGCTGCACCTTCTGCACCGAGACGATGCCCTCGATGGAATGCAGGCGCGGCCCGAGCATGAACGCGTCTTCGGCGCGCATGCCGGCGCGGCGCTCGCGCACGGCCACCTCGCCGTCACGCAGGCCCGAAGCAAAGCCCATGCGCACCAGCAGGCCGCGCGCGCGCTCGATGCCCAGCGAGTCGAGCAGTTCGCGACGCAGTTCAGCGAAGGCCCGGGCATGCATGAGCAGCATGCGCTGCTCGTCCAGCCAGATATGGCCCGAGCCGGCGCTGAAGCGCAGGAGAGAAAGAAGTTCTCCCACCGTGTCCCCTTTACTTGTCTGGAATCGTTCCTGCCGCATTCTCCCGCAAGGACGCAACGTCAAGGTCGGGACAGTCCCGGACGCCAGATCGAAAGCCGTCTAGGTAGGGTCGCGACCGGCTTACGTGCGCCACGAGCTGCACGACATCGAGCCCAAAGTCGTCGATCAGGCGCGCGGCAAACGGACAGCTCGTTCGTCTGCCCTAACGAGCAATGCCCGGACCTCCGAAGCCGTCCGGGCGGTCTCCATCGGCGAGACCGAATTCCAGTCGATCGGCGTGGCAATAGACGACAAGGTCCTGCTTCCGCGCGAAGCCGACCAGGGTCATGCCCATGCGCTGCGCAGTCGCAACGGCGAATGAGGTCGGCGCGGAGACGGCGGCCAGAAGCGAAACCCCCGCCAGCGCCGCCTTCTGCACCATCTCGAAACTGGCACGACTTGTGACCGCGATGAATCCGCTAGAGGCGTCGACTTGGTTCGCAGCCAGCGCACCAATCAGTTTGTCGAGCGCGTTGTGCCGCCCGACATCCTCGCGCAGCCATCGCACCTGGCCATCGGCCGAACACCAGGCCGCCGCATGAACAGCGCCGGTCACATGCTGCAGATCCTGCAACTCGCCCAGCTTCGACATCGCCCGGCTCACTGCCTCGCGCCGCCATGGCAGGCCGACGGGCGACAGCACACGAAGGTTGTGCGTGACATGCGCGAGGCTCTCGGTGCCGCAAAGGCCGCAGCCGGTGCGGCCCGTCAACGATCTCCGGCGCTCTTTCAAGCGCGCGAAGGGTCCGCTCGCCACCTGCAGGTGGAGCGTGATGCCCATTTCAGAACGTTCCTCGTCGACGGCGAAGAGTTCGCGCGGTGCGCCGAGAATGCCTTCGCTGAGCGAGAACCCCAAGGCGAAGTCCTCCAGATCGAGTGGCGTGGCGAGCATCACCGCGTGCGAGATGCCGTTGTATTCGAGCGCCACCGGCACTTCATCAGCGACCCAATCCTGCGCCGTGAACTCGCGCCCGGCGCGCACGCCCCGCACAGGCACGCAGACAGCACCTTGGCAGACGACAGGCGCGTCTTTCGCGGGTTGGGCTGAGTTGGGCTCGTCAGTCATGCGCATGCTCACCGTGACGCATGCACCATCCTAACGCTCAAGCGGATTCGCGGCTGCCGAGCGATCCCGCGTGCAGCGCCACCTCGCCAAGCCAGATCGGCTCGGCGGCGAAAGACAGGGCGGCCTGCAGCGTGCGTGAGGGGCGGTTGGTCTCATGCACCATGAATGCGATCGGCACCTCGACGTGCGGGTCCTTCAGCGGCAGCGCTTCGAGGTCGTCATAGCCTTGCACCGCATCGACCAGTGCGCCCGGCATCACGCTGCACACGCGTCCAGCCCGAACGCTCAGGGCCAACGCGAGAATCGAATTCGTCTCGATGACAGGCTTGGGCCGCGCGCCGAACTGCGCGAACGCGCGGTCCACGATGGTGCGGTTGTGCATCTCCGAACTCAGCAGGCACAGCGGCAGCTTGGCAGCCTCGGCCCAAGTGGTCGCAGGCCCCATCCGCAGACCCTCGCCTTTCAGGCTCTCGCATTTGCGCAGCAGAAAATAATGCTCCACATACTGCGGCAGGACCCGTATCGTCGAATGGTTGTTGCCGATGCGCTCTGTGTAGCCCAGCCCGAGGTCCAGTGCCATGCTTTCAAGGCCCGTTTCGAGCTCGACGGAACTCATCGAGCGCAGCGTCGGCACGATGCCCGCATGGCGGTCCTGCAGCATCGCGACGAACCTCGCCGCGATCGGCATTGCAGTCGGTACTGCGCCGATCAACAGATTGCCTGTGGGATCACCCGCTCCGCTGTGCAGGTCCTGCTGCAGCATTTCATACTCCCGCAGGATCGTGCGGCCGCTGGCAAGGATCCGCTCACCCTCGACGGTGAACCCGGCAAAGCTGCGGCCCCGCTTCACGATCGAAGTGCCGAAGTTCTCTTCGAGCGCCCTGATGGCATTGGAAAGGGCCGGTTGCGTCACGCTGCAAGCGAGCGCAGCGCGACCGAAGTGACGATGATCGTCGAGGGCAACCAGATACTTGAGCGAGACGAAAAGGTTCATGCGGCAGGATTCGTGCGGATCTTCTTTGGATCCTGAATCTACTTGCGAACGGGCCCTGCGCCATCCGCAACTGCCCGGACCGCGTCAAGCTTTGCGCCTTGTCCGTGCGGCATCGAGTCCCCGGCACACGCCTGCGGCGATCAGGCCGGTGACGGCAAGCATGGCAGCCGTGTGAACACCGATCGCCGCGAGAGCCAGCATGAGCGAGTCAGAGGCGGTGATTCTGTGCGTGGCCGCATCTCCGATGCAGATCGGGATCAGCGCCGGCACCAGCATCAGGCCTGCCCCATGGGCGGTGGCCATCATGAATGACCAGAGCGCCAGACCGGCGTGCCCCGCGGGCGCCCGCGCCATTCTCGGCATGCGGCCCGACAGGTGGACGATCGTCCCAACGACGAGCAGTCCGCCCAGCCACACTTGCAGCACCGTGCGATCCATTGACAGGCCCCATGCGACCGCACCAGCGACCAGCGCGATCGACATGAGGTGCCCGATCGCGATTGGCACCAGCGCCCGCAGAGCCTGCGCCCTGTTGCGGGAACGCACGCCCCACGCCGCTGCAAACATCCAGCCGGTCGCGGGGTTGAGCCCGTGGAGCGCGCCGACGCCCGCGACGACCAGCCAAGGCCAGAGGCTTTCCATGGCGCATGCGCGATGTCTGCGCGCACCCGCTCAGGAGCTCGCAAGACAGCACGATCCCGCCTTGTCCGCATCGGGCTGCTCGGCTTTCGGGCGCCGCACGGCGCGGACTTTTCCACTCGGACCGCCGCCGCAATAGAAAAGATCGGCACCATCCGATTCGAGCCCGCTGACGCCGACGCCGGCCGGCATTTCCAGCCTTTCGAGCACCGCGCCGTCCGCCGGGTCGATCCGGCGGATCTCGCTCTCGTCCCCTTCCCAGGTGCCGTGCCACAGCTCGCCGTCGACCCAGGTCACGCCGGTCACGAAGCGGTTGCATTCGATGGTGCGCTGGACCTTGCCCGTCTCGGGATCGATCTGGTGAATCTTGCGATCGCGGTATGCGCCGACCCAGAGGCTGCCTTCGGCCCAGGTCAGCCCCGAGTCGTACCCCTGGCCTGGCGCGGGGATCGACGACACGATCTTGCCGGTGGCCGGATCGATCTTGTCGATGCGCTTTTCGGCGATCTGATAGAGGTATGTGCCGTCGAACGCGGTGCCGGCGTCACAGGCGTGGTCGAGCGTCTGCGTGGTTTGGCCGCTTTCCGGGTCGAAGGCAACCAGCCGGGCGCCCGTGGCGGCCCAGACGCGGTGGCCGTCGTGCGTCACGCCCGCGACCGTGCTCGCGCCGTCGAAGGGGCCGTATTCGCGCACGATCTCGGCCGCGCGCGACTTGGCGCGGGGTCTGCTCCTGATTGTCTGTCCGCTCATATCGAGTTCCTCGTGATGCGCCGGGTTTGGCGCGACAGGGCAACTCTATTCAATCGGCAGCGCAGCGGGGAGTAACAAGATCGTCGTGAAACCCGCGAGCGGCGGCGACAGCCAGCGACGAGCCCGCGCCTGGCCGATCGAACGCACCCTTTCGGCGGCCTCGAGCTCGGCAAGCGCACGCTGAACGGTGCGTTGACTGGCGCCCAGGGCCAGCGCCAGGGCCGAAGTCGACCAGGCCGCGCCATCGGACAGCAATGCAACCACCGACGCCTGATCGCCATCGATGGGCGGCGCCAGCACGACTACAGGGCGCTCACCTCGCGGCCTGAGCACGAAGCCCCGGGCGGTGGCCTCGATGTGCGCCAGTTCCGTGACAAGCGCCCGCAAGCGCCCGATTTCGACCCGCAGCCGGGCCCGGTGGGTCTCGTTGGGGTGGCGGGTGCGAAAAGCGCTGGCGATCAAGGCTTCCCGGTCGACGTCGCCGGGCCATGCCGCAGCGAGCGCACGCGCCAGGGTGAACAGCACAGGCCGGCGTGCCAGCGGCCGCCATGCGTCGCCGACCTGCAGGCCGCGACGGCAGGCGTCGACGACCAATGCGTCCGATGCCAGGAGCGCCGCGACTTCATCGAGCCGCAGCATCTGCTCGCCTTCCGCCGAAAGCCGCCGGGCGGCGGGCCGGTCGAGCGCGGCCTGCGCCTCTTCCACCTCGGCCAGAAGCGCCGGCACGCGCGCCTGAGTGGCCAGGGCATGCGCACGGGCAAGGGCTTCTCGCGCAGGGCCGACGCGCAGCGAACGCAGGGCCAGTTCGGCCGCCGTCAGCTCTGCCACTGCCGCCAGCGACGGCGCGAAGCCTTTCGCGTCGATGCTTTCCAGCGCGGCAGCGGCTTCATCGAGCCGTCCGAGCAGCAGCAGCCGGCGCGCCGCGATCAGTCTGGCCTGCAATGCGTTGGTGCGATCGGCGTGCGCATCGAGGGTGGCCGCCGCGGCTGCCAGAGAACGCGTCGAGCCACCGAAATCGCGCATCGCCAGCGCCACTTCGGCCTCGGCCACGACGCAACGTGCACGCGCCAGCACTTCGTGGCTGCCGAAGGCGCGGGCGGCGCGGCGCAACAGCTCGCGAGCGCGTGGATGCTCGCCGAGCTGCGCCATGGCGATGCCGCGCAAGGCGAGCGCCGGCGGATCGTCGCGCAGCGCAATGCGCTTGAGCGCACCGAGTGCATCTCCGGCTGCAAGGGCGCGCCCCGAGGCGGCGATCAAGGAGTCCATGTAGGAAGAAAAAAGAGCGGCGCGCGGATTATGCAGACGAGCGAATGGCATACGATCCCGCGCATGTCGACAGAACCCCTCCCGCGCCCTCCCGAAACGAAGTTCGGCAGGCCGGACCACGGCTGGCGACTGGCCACCTACACCATCATCTTCGAAGCCGATACGCGGGCGGGACGTCGCTTCGACCTGGCGCTGATCGCGGTGATCCTGGCGAGTGTCGCCGTAGTCATGCTCGACAGCGTCGCTTCGATCCACGACAAGTACGAGAGCTTGCTCGACGCGCTCGAGTGGACCTTCACGATCGCGCTGACGATCGAATACGTAGCGCGCCTGCTTTGCGTGCGTCGCCCGCTGCGCTATGCGCGAAGCGCGTTCGGCATCATCGACCTGCTGGCGCTCCTGCCCACCTATGTGGCCATCTTGGTGCCCGGCGCGAACGCGCTCATCGACGTCCGCCTGCTGCGGCTGCTGCGGATCTTCCGGATCCTCAAGCTCACCGAGTACGTGGCCGAGTTCGGCGCATTGGGGCGCGCGCTCGCCTTGTCGAGGCGAAAGATCCTCGTCTTCATGGCGTTCGTCATGCTGGTGGTCGTCATCATGGGCACCCTCATGTACATCGTCGAAGGGCCGGAGCATGGGTTCACCAGCATTCCGACGGGGGTGTACTGGGCCATCACCACCTTGACCACGGTCGGCTTCGGCGACATCGCGCCGCACACGGACGTCGGGCGGTTCATCGCATCGATGATGATGCTGCTCGGATGGGGCACGCTGGCGGTACCGACCGGCATCGTGAGCGCCGAACTCACCTCGCAGCGCATGCACCGCGAGCCCACCACGCGCACCTGCCACGAGTGCCTGAGCGAAGGGCACGCACCCGAGGCCAGGTTTTGCAGCGACTGCGGCGCCCCACTGCCGCCCTGGCAGCGTCAGTCGGGGGCAGGTGGCTGAGGGCACAGCACCCGCGCGTCAGAACATTCCTACGCCATCCGGCGCGCGAAGAGACTATCTTGCGCAACCAGAACAGGAGATTGCTCTTACTGCCCACAGCCGGTACGTCACGATGTTCAAAGCGCTTGTCGTGTGCTTATTCCTGGCGTCGATCATTTACGTGCATTTGCGCGGAAGCGAGCGCCACCGGTTCCGCAAGCAGTTGTTCGACCATTCCGCATTCCTGGCGCCGCTGAACGTGATGCTCTACATGCTGTCGCGGGTGCCGACCAAGCCCTACATCAGCGTGGATGAGTTCGAGGGACTGCGCGAACTCGAAAAGCACTGGGAGACGATCCGCGACGAAGCCGAGGCCCTTGCCGCATTGCGCCGCATCAAGGCTTCGGAGAAGAACGATGACGCGGGGTTCAACTCGTTCTTCAAGCATGGCTGGAAGCGCTTCTATCTCAAGTGGTATGAAGAAGCGCCGCCCTCCGCCGCGCTCTATTGCCCCCGCACCGTCGAACTGCTGCAGCGCGTGCCTTGCATCAAGGGCGCGCTGTTTGCCGAACTCCCTCCGGGCTCCGAACTGAAGCGCCATCGCGATCCGTATGCCGGGTCGCTGCGGTATCACCTGGGGCTGTCGACGCCTAACGACGATCGCTGCCGGATATGGGTCGACGGGGAACCCTATAGCTGGCGCGATGGCGCGGGCGTGGTGTTCGACGAGACCTTCATCCACTGGGTGCGCAACGACACCGACCGCTCCCGGCTGATCCTGCTGTGCGACGTGGAGCGGCCTTTGCGCTTTCGCTGGGCAGAGGCGCTGAATCGCGCGTTCGCGCGCCACGTGATGACGGCCGCGGCGTCGCCCAACGATTCGGGCGACCGCACCGGGCTGATCAGCAAGCTCTTCTACGTCTCGCTCGTGACGGGACGCCTTCGCCGCCGGTTCAAGTCGTGGAACCCGATGGTCTACACCTTCACGCGCTATGGCTTGATGGTGCTCGTGGCTGCGGTCCTGATCAGGTGGTGACCTTCGGCGCGATCAGGCTCGAAGCCATCGAAAGATCCTTCAGCCAGGCCGCCCAGGCTTCTTCGCGCTGCGACGGATCGCCGCGCAGCAGCGCCGACGGATGCAGCGTGACGAGCACGCGGCGCCCTGCCGGGTCGGCTTGCCAGCTACCGCGCTCCCGCAAGACCGCAACCGGGCGCTGCAGAAGCGCGCGCGCTGCCGTGCCGCCCAGCGCAAGAAAGGCTTTGGGTCGCACCAGCTCGATCTCATCCTCCAGCCAATGCCGGCAAGCATCGATCTCGCGCTGGGCTGGCGTCTTGTGCATCCGGCGCTTGCCGCGCAGCTCGTACTTGAAGTGCTTGACGGCGTTGGTGACGTAGAGCTTTTCGCGGCGCCATCCGAGTTCGGCAGCGGCGCGGTCGAAGAGCTTCCCGGCCGGCCCGATGAAGGGCCTTCCCGCCAGGTCTTCCTTGTCGCCCGGCACTTCGCCCACGACCATCAGAACGGCCCGCAGCGGCCCCTCGCCGACCACGGATTGCGTCGCCAGCGCGCCCAGAGGGCACTCGCGACAGGCGTTGGTCGCCTTGCGCAGCGCCTCGATGCCGCGCGGACTGTGCGCCACAGCATCGGATGCGGACGCACGCGTCATGATCTTTCGAGACCGGCCACCACTTTGTCGAGCGTCAGCGGGTAGTCGCGAATGCGAACGCCGCAAGCGTTGTAGACGGCATTGGCGACCGCCGCGCCCGCCCCGCAGATGCCGAGTTCGCCCACGCCCTTGATCTTGAGCGGGTTGGCCTTGTCGTCGACTTCGGGCAGGAAATAAGCCTCGACGCGCGGAGTGTCGGCATGGGTCGGGACGTGGTATTCGGCCAGGTCGTGATTGACGAAGAACCCGTAGCGCGGGTCGAGGGCGGCCTCTTCATGCAGCGCATTGCCCACGCCCCAGATCATGGCGCCGATGGCCTGGCTGGTCGCGGTCTTCTGATTCAGGATGCGGCCAGCGGCAAAGACGCCGAGCATCCTGCGCAGACGAATCTCTCCGGTGTCCATGTCGACCGAGACTTCGGCGAAGTGCGCGCCATAAGCCTGCTGCGAATACTTCTTCGTCATGTCGCCGGGCTTGATTTCTCCGTCTGCCTGCAATCCCAGCGTGCCGGCGACGGCACCGAGCGGCTCCGAGCGTCCCGCTGCGACCACTTTGCCGTTCTCGAAGCGCGCCTCCGTGGCGGCGACGTTCATGCGACGCGCCAGTTTCTGTCGCAGGTTCATGCAGGCGTCGTAGAGCCCCGATCCGGCGCTCGCGGCGCCGAAGGAGCCGCCCGAGCCGGGCGTTTCCGGAAAGTCGCTGTCGCCGAGCTGCATGCGCACCATGCGCACGGGCAGGCCCATCATTTCCGCGGCAATCTGCGACAGCACGGTGTAGCTGCCGGTACCGATGTCGGTCATCGCCATGCGCACGGTCAGTTGGCCGTCCTTGTCCAGATAGAGCGTGCATTTGGAGTCCCGCAAGAAGTTGCCGCGCGTGGACGCCGACATGCCGATGCCGATCCATGAGCGACCTTCTCGCCGCGAGGCCGGAACGGCTTTGCGCTGGCTCCAGCCGAAGCGCTCGGCCCCTTCCTGCATGCAGCGCACGAGTTGCCGCGTCGAATACGGAACGTTCTTTTCCGGGTCCATCTTCGGCTCATTGCGGATGCGCAATTCGATCGGGTCCATGCGCAATGCCTCGGCCAGCTCATCCATGGCACCTTCGAGAGCGAGCATGCCCACGGCTTCGCCCGGCGCGCGGGTTGAATCGGAAACGGGCAAGTCGAGCTTGGCCGAGCGGTGTGCACTCATGCGATTGGGCGCCGCGTAGAGCGACCGGGTCTGCGCGCTCGCGCTCTCGTAGAAGTTGTCGAAGCGCGCACTGTGCGACCAAGTCTCGTGCCCGATCGCGATGAGTTGCCCTTGGGGGGTAGCCCCGAGCCGCACGCGCTGGATGGTCTGGCTGCGGTGTGTGGCGAGGTGAAACATCTGCTGGCGCGTCATCGCCGTCTTGACGGGACGATCGAGTTGCCGGGCGGCCAAGGCCGACAGCATGACGTCGCCATAGACAGGGAGCTTGCCGCCGAAGCCGCCCCCGATGTAGCGGCTCACGACACGCACCTTGTCGGGCGGAATCTGCAGCGTGGCCGCGACCGCCTTCTTCGCGCTGACAAGAAGCTGCGCCGAGCAATGCACGGTCAGGTTGCCGTCTCTCCAGTAGGCGAGCGTCGCGTGCGGCTCCATCTGCGCGTGGATGTAGTGCGGTGTGGTGTAGGTGGCGTCGATCTTGATGGGAGCGTCCGCGAAACCGAGAGCGAAGTCGCCGACCGCGCTGTCCGCCTTCTTCTCGGCGGTGTCGGCGGGTTTTAGTGCCTTGTTCTTGTCGAGCAAGAAGTCGCCCCGGCTGGTGTCGTAGCGGACGCGGACCAGACCGGCCGCAGCGCGCGCCTGCTCGAAGCTTTCCGCAACGACGAAGGCGACGGGCTCGCCGTAGTAGCGAAGCCGATCGCTCGCGAGCTGGGGCGATGACCTGCCATAGCGGTCCTGAGCTTCCACAGGACCCCAGGGTGCCTGTGCAGGCGCATTGCGGTGCGTGTAGACGAGCAGCACGCCAGGTGCGCGCTCAGCGGCCGATGTGTCGATGTCGGCCACACGGCCGAAAGCCGAGGACTCGACGATATCGCCGTAGGCCGCGCGCTTGCCCCCGTCTTGCACCTCATAGGCATACGGTGCCGTGCCCGTCACCTTGAGCCTGCCGTCGACGCGGTCGATCGGCTTGCCAATCAATCCCTCGCGGTTGTCGTCGATCGGATTGGTAGCGGAAGGTGCGGTCATCTCCACGATCTGCTCTCCTTCAGGCGCTGGCTTCGGCGGCGACCGCGGCCAATGTGCGCCGCGCCAGCGGAATCTTGAAATCGTTGTGCCCGAAGCCGCGCGCCCCTTGCAGCATCTGGTCGGCGGCACGGTTCCAGCTCGCCTCGTTCGCGTTGGCACCGGTCAGCGATGCTTCGGCCGACTCGACACGCCAGGGCTTGTGCGCCAACCCGCCCATGGCGAAGCGAGCCGTCCGGACCCGTCCGCCGTTCGCATCCACAATGGCGGCCACTGAAACCAGCGCAAAAGCATAGGACGCGCGATCGCGCACTTTTCGGTAGACGTGATGCCCGCCAACGGGCGCCGGCAGTGTCACGGCAATGATCATTTCGCCGGGCGCGAGGTTCGTATCCCGTTGCGGCTCATTGCCGGGCAGCCGATGAAAGTCGGCAATCGGAATGACCCGCCGGCCGCCGCTGGAAGAGATCGTCTCCACCTTGGCATCGAGCACCCGCATCGCAACGGCCATGTCCGAAGGGTGCGTCGCGATGCATTGCTCGCTGGTGCCGAGCACCGCATTCATGCGGTTGTAGCCGCCGATGGCCGAGCAGCCCGATCCGGCCAGCCGCTTGTTGCAAGGCTTGGAGGTGTCATAGAAGTAGTTGCAACGCGTGCGCTGCAGCAGGTTGCCGCCGGTCGTCGCCTTGTTGCGCAACTGCCCCGATGCGCCCGCCAGCAGCGCACGACTCAAGACCGCATAGTCGCGCCGCACGCGCGGATCGGCCGCCAAGTCGGCATTGCGCACCATCGCTCCGATGCGCAACCCGCCGTCGGGGGTCGTATCGACCGTCTCCAGCCCGAGTCTGTTGATGTCGACCAGATGCACCGGCGTCTCGATCTGCAGCTTCATCAAGTCGAGAAGATTGGTGCCGCCGGCAATGAATTTCGCGCCCGGCTTCGCAGCAGCCGCGGCGGCGGCAGCGGGCGACGCGGCGCGTTCATAGGTGAACGCCTTCACGAGCGGCTCCTTGCAACTTCCTTGATCGCCGCGACGATGTTCGGATAGGCGCTGCATCGGCAAAGATTTCCGCTCATGCGCTCACGGATCTCTTCGTCGGCCAACGTGACCGGCGCGCCGAGATCGCGCGTGACATGACTGGGCATGCCCCGGTCGGCTTCCCCGAGCATGCCGATGGCCGAACAGATCTGACCCGGCGTGCAGTAGCCGCACTGGAAGCCGTCGTGCGCCAGAAAGGCTTGCTGCACTGGGTGAAGCCGGTCGCCATCGGCAAGCCCTTCGACGGTGGTGATGCGCTGGCCGTCGTGCATGACCACGAGCGAGAGGCACGAATTGATGCGGCGCCCTTCGACAAGCACGGTGCAAGCACCGCACTGGCCGTGGTCACAGCCCTTCTTGGTGCCGGTCATGCCGAGGTTTTCGCGCAAGGCGTCCAGCAGCGTCGTGCGCGTGTCGACTTCGAGGCGATGCGCAGTCCCATTGACTTCCACTTGGACGGCGGCGTGTTGCGGTGCAAGATCGACTTGCTCGCCGCGATCGATGGTGGCCGGCTGGGCGCTTGCATGATTGCCCGCGCGCAACGCCACCAGGGCCGCGCCGGTCTGGAACAGCGAGCGACGCGACATTGCCCAGGCGGACTCGGCGGGATCACGCGAGGCGGGATCGTCCATATTGGCTCCTGACAGCTAGAGCGCAGGTATGCCGCCGCACGAAGTCCGCGTTGATCAGGCTCCATGCCGACGGCATGTAGTCCGCGACTGTCCTCCCGCGCTAGACCTTCTGGAGTGCGGTCTTGATGTCTTCGATGCTCGCGGGCTTGGCCACATGAGCGTTGAAGCCCGCCTCCAGCGCGCGTCGGGCATCCGCGCGGCGTCCGAAGCCGGACATTGCGATGGCGATCATCCGGCTGGTTTCCGGCCGCCGCCGAACCTCGGAGACGAACTGGTAGCCATCCATTTCGGGCATGCCCAGGTCCGAGATGAGCACGTCGTAGCTGTTCGCCGAGAGCAGGTCCAGCCCCGCCCTGGCGCTGTTGGCGACGTCGACATAGGCGCCTTCGAGGCGAAGCACTTCGGCGAACGGAAGCAGGCTTTCGGCGTGGTCGTCGACCGCAAGCACCCGAAGCTTCCTGAAATCGACCTCGGCAGACTCCACCGCCGGTGCGGGCGCCACGACCGACCCATGCATCGGCAGCCACACACTGAACCGCGCGCCCTGCCCGATGCCCTCCGAGGCCACTTCGACGCGTCCGCCGTGGGCGCGCGCAAGCTCCTCGACCAGCGCCAGGCCGATGCCCAGACCGCCGTTGCGGGCATTCGCGTCGACGTCGGCCTGGTTGAACATGCCGAACACGCGCGGCAGGTCCTCCTTGGCGATCCCGCAGCCGCTGTCGGCCACGGTGATCCTGACCTGCTCGTTCTCTTCTTCGGCGGACACCGAGATGCGGCCGCCATCGGGCGTGAACTTGACCGCGTTGCTCAGCAGGTTCCAGACGATCTGCTCGATGCGCACGCGATCGCCCACGCATGCGATGCTCGGCGCACATTTCACGTCCAGCACGAAGCGCTTGCTCGGCACTTCCCGCGTCGCGGCGGTTGCCAGCGTCTGGATCAATTCGCTCAGATCCACCGCCACGCGCTTGAGCCGCAGCTTGCCCGTCCTGATGCGCGAGAGGTCCAGCAAGTCGTTGATGATTCGCGTCTGGCTCGCCACCGCCCGCTTGATGGTGTCGCCGATCGACTTGACCTTGGGATGCTCTTCCGCCGCCGGCAGGCGCGTCAACAGCTCGACGTTCATCTGGATGAGGTTCAGCGGCTGCTTCAGCTCGTGCGACATCACGGCCAGGAACCTGTCCTTGAGCTCGTTGGCCATCTGCGCCGTCAGGCTCGCCTTCTTTTCCTTGAAGATGCGCTGCTCCTGGGCGAGCTCCTGCCGCTTGGAGCCGGTCATGTCGCGCGCGATCTTGGCAAAGCCGCCGCCGGAGGCGCTGTCGAGCGGGGTCATCACGCCGCTGCAGAAGAAGCGGCTGCCGTCCTTGCGGCGGTGCCAGCGCTCGTCCTCCGACCGCCCTGTTTCGGCGGCGGTGCGCATTTCGCGCTCGGGCACGCCGCTGGCCTGGTCCTCGGGTGTGAAGATGCGGCCGATGGGCTGGCCCAGCATCTCCCGTTCCTCATAGCCGAAAGTGCGCTCGGCGCCGGCATTCCACGTTGCGATGATTCCTTGCGAGTCGGTGGTGATGATCGCGAAATCGCGCGTGGTCGCCGCCACCACTTTCAGGCGTTCTTCGCCTTCTCTTGCGCGTTCCTCAGCCCTTCGCAGTTCGGTGACGTCGAAGAAATTGAGGATCGCGCCTTCGATCCGGTCTTCTGCCGTGCGGTACGGCAGGATCTTCGCCAGGTAGTGGTGCCCTTCCTCGCCCGTCACATACCGTTCGGTGATTCGCAGATCCCTGAAGGCGGACGCTGTGTCTTCGGCCAGTTGCGGGTAGTCCAGCTGGCTGGTGATGTCGAACAGCGAGCGCCCCAGATCGGTAGGGATCAGGTTGAACAGCTTGCTCGCATGAGGCGTGTAGCGCTTTACCCGCATGCCGCGGTCGACGAACACGGTGGCAATCTCCGACGAGGCGATGAGATTCTGCAAGTCGTCATTGATATGACCGCGTTCCTCGACCTTGACCTTGAGCTCGTAGTTGACGGTGACGAGCTCCTCGTTCATTGACTGCAGTTCTTCCTTGCTCGTTTCGAGTTCTTCGGTGGCGGAACGCAGCTCCTCGTTGATGGCCTGCAGCTCCTCGTTCGAAGCCTTCAGTTCTTCCGTCGATGTTTCGGAGCCTTCGATGGTGTCCTGCAAATCCAACTTGAGCTGCTGGATCTCCTCTTCGAGCTGCTTGATCAACTGCGCGCGCGCGAGGTCCGGCGGCTCTCCATCCGCGGGCCGCATGCTTTCCTCGACCTCGTCGAAGACCACCAAGGTCAGCGGGGCCCCGCTCCAGTCGGGCGGCAACGGGCGGACGATGATGTTCAGGTAGACCTGCCGACCGTCCTGCTTGCGTTGTGCAACGCGCGTCTCGACGCTGCGGTTGGCCTGCGCGGCCTTGAACAAGGCCGTGCGCAATTCGAGCCGAAGATCCTCGCGGACATTGACCAGCAGGTTGTCGGAGGGCTCACCGCTCGGACGTTCCAGGTAGCGCCCCACGCCGTTGGAGAGGTGCAAGACCATGTGGTTCTTGTCGATCAACACGCTAGGTGGTGCGTATTGCTCCAGCGCACGCTGGTGAAGCGCCGTGAAACTGGGGCGCTCGGCGTTGCGCACGGCCTGCTTCGCCGTCGATGCGCTTGGCAGTCCGCTGTCCGCTGGCGAATCGCCGATCAGTGCCACCTGGCGCCGCGGCGCAGCGCCGGGATTGCCGCGAAAGATGCGGTTTTTCTTGTCGATCGAAACAAAGAGTTCGCCCGCCGCCTCGGTCGACTCCGACGAGCCAAGGAAGAGAACACCCTCCGGGTTGAGCGATGCCCGAAAAAGCTCGAGCACGCGCGCTTGGGCGCTGCGATCGAGATAGATGAGCAGGTTGCGGCAGCAGATCAGATCCAATCGCGAAAACGGCGGGTCGCGCAACAGGTTATGGACCGCGAAGAGCACCGGCTCTCGAACCGCCTTGGCGACGCGGTATTGGTCCTGTTCCTTGGTAAAGAACTGCCTCAGACGCGCCGCGGACATGTCTTCGACGATGCCCTCCGCATAGAGGCCCTTGCGCGCGACATTGATTGCCCGCTCGTCGATGTCGGTGGCAAAGATCTGGATGTCGAGCTGCTTCGATTGCGCGTCGAGTTGTTCGTGCAGCAAGATGCTGAGCGAATAGGCCTCCTCGCCGGTCGCGCACCCGGCCACCCACACGCGCAATTGTTCGCCCGCCGCCTTCCGCTCTATGAGCTGCGGGATCACCTCTTGCTGCAACGCCTCGAAAGGCTCGCGGTCGCGGAAAAAGTTGGTCACGCTGATCAACATGTCCTGCAGCAGGGGGCCGGCTTCCTCGGCGTGTTCCTGCAGATAGTGCTGGTAAGCGGGCAGGGTGGACAGCCGATTCACCTGCATTCGCCGCTCGATGCGCCGCAGTACGGTCGCGCGCTTGTAGTGCCGGAAATCGTGCCGGGTGTAGGTCCGCAGCAGGCCCATGATTTCGCGCAGGGCGGCCCCCGCCCTTCGGTTCGTTTCGTCGTCGGAGGGCTCGTTGATGTTCGGCGAGACCCATCGCACGTCGGGCAGCTGGACCTTGCGGGCATTGCTCCACAGCTCCATCAGCCGCTCGCCCATGTTCCCCGCCGGCAAGACGAAATCCACCATGCCCGTTGCGATGGCGGCGCGCGGCATGCCGTCGTGCAGCGCGTCTTCAGGCAACTGCGCGACGGTGATGCCTCCCATTTCCTTGACGCGCGTGAGGCCGACGGCACCATCGCTTCCGGTTCCCGACATGACGATGCAGATCGCCCTTTCCCGGTGAACCTGCGCCAAGGTGCGAAAGAAGATATCGATTGCCACGTGCGGCCCGGCGGCCCGTTGGCGATGCGCCACGCGAAGATGGCCGTCGTCCATCGTGAGGTCCACGCCCGGCGGGATGACATAGACGTGATTGGCCTCGATCCGCATCGGCTGCTTGACCTGCACGACCTTCATCTGCGTTGCGCGCTGAAGAATTTCCGCAGCACTGCTTTCGTGCTCCGGCGACAGGTGAAAAATCGTAACGAAAGCCATGCCGGAGTCGGCGGGGACATGCTCTAAAAAGCTGAGAAGCGCTTCCAGCCCGCCCGCCGAGGCGCCGATGCCGATCACGGGAAAGCTGAGCGAACTCGGCGTGAGCTCGTCGGCCTCCGGCGCAAGGGCGGAATCAAGGAGAGGCTTGGTCATGGATGTTTCGGCTCGAACTCAGCGTGAGCCATGATGATGGCCCAATTCCAGCCGCTTGGCGACATGCCGGAGCGGGGGTCTAGAAAGAGAATAAGGTCTGGCGATGTCCCGCGTCATCGAGAACTCTGCGCAGTGATGTGCGTCGACTATCACCTCCCATGAGATCAGCTTGCTTCTTCGGCCGCGCGCGCGTTCGCAAGCGTGGTCTGCCAGGGGTTGCCCGGCACAGTGGGCGTCGCGCGTGGACTGCACCATGCGCTAGTCGCTAACGGCGCACGCGTTGGGCGGCTATCGCGTGCAGGGCAAGAGCATTGAACAAGAACGGAGACGCTCAGACATTCACGAAGTTATGAATCTTCCTGGTGGCTGCATGCAATCTCAGGCGAGCCCGAGCGTTTTTCTGAGGCTGGAATCGACGGGACCGGCAGGCATGAAGCGGCGCAGCTTGCTCAACAGGGACGCCTGTCCGGGCGGAGTGCAACGCATGCGCCACTCGCCAAGCGCCGCTTCGACGATCGTGCTTGCCACGCCATCGGGTTCGGGAGCACCGCTGACCGTGTCGGCGAAAGAGCGCGATACGAGCTCGCGCTCGCGTTCGTAGTCAGAGATCCTTGACTTTGCGCGGGGCGAATTGGCTTCCAGATTGGTCCTCGTGTAAGCGGGTTGGACCAGCGTGACGCGGATGCCGAACTGGCGTACCTCATGATCCAGAGTTTCGGACAGTCCCTCCACGGCATGCTTCGAAGCCGAATAGAGTCCCATGTACGGGGCCGGAAGAAAGCCGAGCACCGAACTGACATTGACGATCCTCCCGCGACGCTGTGCGCGCATGTGGGGGAGCACTCCCTGTGTCGTTCGCAGGATGCCGAGCACGTTTGTGTCAAACAACGTTGCCGCCTCGGTGATCGCAGTTTCCTCCACCGCGCCGATCATGGTCACTCCCGCGTTGTTGACGAGCACGTCGATGCGCGTAGTCTGGCCGATGATTGATCGGATGCCCGATTGAACGGAAGCTTCGTCGCGAACATCCATCTCGACAAGAAGGAGGCCGGCAACTCGGGGAGCTTTCGTGATGTCGCGCACGGTGCCGAATACCTGGCAACCGCGCTTGACGAACTTCTCTGCAGCGACGCGTCCGATACCTGATGACACGCCGGTAACCACGACAACTGTCGAATTCGACATTGCAGTCCTTTCGATGGAGGTGAATGAGAATGAGGAGCGGATCAGCGGCGGGACGAGCCCTGCGGATAGGCTTTTCTTGCGCCCGCCATAACAAGCGCCCAGATGGACGCCTTGCTTGCCGGCTTCTCGTCCACAGATCGGCCACCGTGGCCGGGCCTGATCTTGAACCAGATGGAATACATGGCCGGCAGGAACACCAGAGTCAGGACCGTTCCCGCCAGAGTGCCACCGATCAGCGTGTAAGCGAGCGCTCCCCAGAACACCGAATGGGTCAACGGAATGAACGCCAGGATCGCCGCCAACGCGGTCAGGATCACCGGTCGGGCACGCTGCACGGTGGCCTCGACGACCGCACGATGGGGATCCAGCCCAGCCTGTTGGTTCTGGTGGATCTGCCCGATCAGAATCAGCGTATTGCGCATCAGGATGCCCGACAGTGCAATCAGGCCGACCAGTGCGTTGATGCCGAAAGGCTGCTGAAACAGAATCAGCGTTGGCACGACGCCGATCAGCCCGAGCGGGCTGGTCAGGAAGACCATGACCATGGCGGAGATCGAGCGCACCTGAAAGATGATGACGAGCAGAGTCAAAGCCAGCATGATCGGGAACAGCGGCAGCATGGCTTTGGTCGCCTTCGCTGATTCCTCAATGGAGCCCGCCTGCTCGATGCGATAGCCGCCTGGCAGCGTGTCGATCATCGGCTGGAGTTGCTGCGTGATGGCTGTCGAAACGTCCGGCGGCTGCAAACCATCGGCGATGTCGCCGTGCACGGTGATCGTCGGCATTCGATCGCGCCGGCGCATCATGGGCTCCTCCATGACTACATTGACTTCGCCCACCTGCGACAGAGGGATGCGTTGCCCATTGACGCCGGTGAGCGTGAAGTCCGCGATCCTCGCCGGGTCGAGACGGATGGCGCCTGCCGAACGGGCCACGACCTGCACCGTGCGAATGTCCTCGCGCACGGCGGTGACAGGCACTCCGTTCAAAAAGAACTGCAGTTGCTGCGCCACGGCACTAGAGCTCAGCCCGAAGGCCTGCAATCGGTCTTGGTGCAAGGTGAAGTGCAAGGTGGGCGTGCGCGTGCCCCAGTCCGTGTTGACAGTACGCATCATCGGGCTGGCATCCATGACCTGCTGCACCTCGGCCGCAATCTTGCGCAGCTTGTCCGGGTCCGGCCCGCTGATCCGGTAGGCGACCGGAAACGGCGAGTACGGCCCGAACACGAGTTGCGTGACACGCACGCGCGCCTCAGAGGCCAGGCCATCGGCGATCGCCTGGCGCAGTCGGTGTTTCAACGCCTCGCGCTCATCCTGGCTGCCCGTACGGACCACGATCTTGGCAAATGAGGGGTCCGGCAGCTCGGGTCCCATCGCGAAGTAGAAGCGTGGTGCGCCTTGCCCGACGTAAGCCGTGACGATCTGTGCTTCCTTCTGTGTGGCCAGCCACGCTTCCACCTTCGCCGTGGCGCTGCTGGTCTGCGCGATCGAAGTGCCATAGGGCATCTGCACCTCGACCAGGACTTCGGGTCTGTCGGAAATCGGGAAGAACTGCTTCTTGACGATGCCCATGCCGAATATGGCCATGACGAAAAGGCTCACCACGGCGCCGGCGACCAGCCACTTGCGAGCGATGACGCGACCCAGCACTTGACGCAAGCGGTTGTAGCGCGGCGTGTCGTAGATCGCGGCGTGGCCGCCTTCGACCACCTTGAAATGAGGCAGCAGCTTGACGCCCAGGTAGGGTGTGAAAACCACCGCGACCAGCCAGGAGGCGATCAGTGCGATGCCGACGATCCAGAACATGTTGCTCGTGTATTCGCCCGCGGTGGAGGGGGCGAAGCCGTTGGGCATGAAGCCGATTGCGGTCACCAGCGTGCCCGCGAGCATCGGCGCTGCGGTATGGCTCCATGCATACGCGGAGGCGGCGACGCGGCTGTAGCCCTCTTCCATCTTCACGACCATCATTTCGATGGCGATGATGGCGTCGTCCACCAGCAGTCCCAACGCCAGGATCAGGGAGCCCAGGGTGATGCGGTCGAAGTTCTTGCCGGTGGCGGCCATCACGATGAAGACCACCGCCAAGGTCAGCGGCACCGCTGCGGCGACCACGAGACCCGCGCGCCAGCCCATGCTCACGAAGCTCACCAGCATGACCACCAGCAGCGCGGCAAAGAACTTGACCATGAACTCGTCGACCGCGGCGCTGATGTTGACGGCTTGGTCCGTGACCTTGGTCAAGCTCATGCCCACAGGCAGCTCGGCGTTAACCGCACCGACCTCCTTGTCCAGGGCCTTGCCCAGGTCGAGCCCGTTCCAGCCTTCTCGCATGACGACGCCCAGCAGCAGGGCCGGCTCGCCGCCGCTGCGGATCATGAAGCTCGCCGGATCTTCATAGCCACGCTCGACGGTGGCGACGTCTGAAAGCTTCAGTGTCCGACCCTGCGCTACGACCGGCGTGTCGCGAATCTTCTGCAATTCGTTGAAAGGGCCGTCAAGGCGAATGAACACCTGTGGCCCCTGGGCGTCGACGGAGCCAGCCGGCGTCAGGGCGTTCTGGCCATTGAGCGCAGCGAACACGTCCTGCGGGCTGATGCCCAACGTGGCCAGGCGCTCATGTGAGAACTCGACATAGATTCGCTCGGATTGCTCGCCGGCGATGTTGACCTTCTTCACACCGGGCACATGCAAAAGCCGCTGGCGCAGCGTCTCGGCGTCGCGCACCAGCAGGCGCTGCGGTTCGCCCTTTGCCTTGAGCGCGAACAGAGCAAAGGTGACATCAGCGTATTCGTCGTTGACCATCGGTCCGATCACACCAGGCGGAAGGTTGCCTGCCTCGTCGCCGACTTTCTTGCGGGCTTGGTAGAACTGCTCCTGCACTTGCGAAGGCGGTGTGCTGTCGAGCAAGGTCAAGGTCGTGAAGGCCAAGCCAGGTCTTGTGTAGGTCTCCGTCCGGTCGTACCAGCGCAGCTCCTGCATGCGCTTTTCGATCTTCTCGGCGACCTGGTCCTGCATTTCCTGCGCGGTGGCGCCGGGCCAGGCCGTGATGATGGTCATCACCTTGACCGTGAAAGCCGGGTCTTCCGCTCGGCCCAGCTTGAAGAACGAAACGAGACCCGCCAGCGACACCAGGCAGATCAGAAAGAGTGTGATGGAGCGCTCGCGGACCGCGAGCGCAGACAGGTTGAAACGGCCTTCGCTCACGGGCGGACTCCCTCCGTCGCAGCGGCGGCAGCTTGGCCGGCCACGCGAACCCGCTCGCCTTCGCGCAACAGGTGCGCGCCGAGCGCGACGATCCGGTCGCCTTGTTTGAGCTGGCCGGCGACGAGTGCGCCATCGTCATCCAGGCGCTGAACCGCAACCGGTTGCCAGTGAACCTTCGCCGGCTCGCCGCTGATGACCCACACCCCCGGCCCCTTGCCTGCATCGAACAGGGAGCCAATCGGCACCTGCAAGCCATCTTGCGCAGAGGAATCTCTATCCGGAATCCGAACGGTGACCGTGGCACCCAGTGGTGCATTGGCGAGATCTCCGTTCAGCACGTACCGCGCCTCGAAGGTGCGGGTCAGCCGATCCGCAGCATTCGAGAGTTGCCGGAGGGTGGTCGGCACGCTGACGCCCTCTTTGCCGAACAGCGTGGCCTGTCCGGCGGAGCCTATCGCCGGGCGCAGGGTTTCAGGCAACTGGACGATTGCCTCGCGAGCTCCGGCGCGGGCTAGGCGGACCACGGCCTGTCCGGCATTGACCACCTGGCCGGGTTCGGCCAGAGTTTCCACGACCACACCATCGCCGTCGGCTACCAGCTCCGCATAGCGGCTCGCATTGCGAGCCACGTCGGCCTGGGCCTCGGCCGCGCTGAGTTGGGCCTTGGCGGCATCCGCCGCGGCCTTGATCTGGTCGTAGGCCGAAGCCGATACCGCGCCGGTTCCACGCAGATCGCGGTAGCGGACTTCGTCCTCCGCCGTCTGCCGCGCCCGCGCTCGCGCAGCGGCGACCCCCTCCTGCTGCGCACGCGCCGCGAGCTTCAGATCGACCGGGTCGATGCGCATGAGCAACTGGCCGCGCTTGACGACCTGGCCCGCATCTACGAGCCGCTCGAGCACTTTGCCGGAGACGCGAAACCCCAGGTCGCTCTGGACCCGAGCAGCTACGGTCCCGGTGAAGGAGCGCGATGAGGCGCTTGCCCCCTGAAGGGTGGCGGCACGCACCAGCGGCGCTTCCGAGCGCGGATCAGGTTGCGCCTTCTCACCGCAAGCGACTAACCCACATGGCAATGCGCAGATGACTGTAGAGATAACGAGGAGGCGCCGAAGCATGAGAGGCCCAGGAGTGAGTTGATCGGGACCTCCATTTTGATGCTTGTGACCATTTCAGTCAATCGTCACAACGACGTCAGGGTGACAAGCTGCGCAGCACCAGGCCAGACAGTTGAGCCGGCGCCTCGGCCGTGTAGGCGAAGCTATGCTGCAGGAGCAGCGGATTGACGTAGGGGTGCATGACCAGGTAGACGGCGATCGCGGTCTCGTCCAGAGGCGTTTTGCGCTCGAACTCGCCCGTCTCCCGCCCTTCCCGCAAGATGTCCTGAAGCAATTGCCGTATCCACGCTTCGTGGTCGAGTGCCGCCTGCCAGCGCTCAGTGGCTGCAGAAGCTGCAATCTCATAGAGCTTGCGATCCTGGGAGAACAAGCGCAGGCTCGCCTCGACCACTGCCTTGAACATCCGCCGCAGCTTCTCGGCCGGCCGGTCGGCGCCGTCCACGGCCGTCCTGATCTCGACTTGGATCTCGCGCAGGCAGTTCGCACAGATCATCTCGCCGATGGCTTGCTTGGATTCGAAGAACTTGTAGATGTAGGCCTTGGAAAAGCCGATGGCCTTGGCGAGATCGGAGACGGTCGTCTTCTCGTAGCCATAGCGGCTGAAGTGCTCGGTCGCCGCAGCAACGATCTGGTCGCGCACTTCGTGATCGGCCGGGCCTCGAGCCGGAACGGGAGAACTGGTTGCTTTGTTCATGTCTCACAGCTTACCGCGACGGTCGAAAATCACCAACTAGTGACCAATTTGGACTATAGTCACGTCCCGGACACGTTTTCTGCTGCTCCGGAAGAAGCCCATGCCCAAACGCACCCTCGTCGCGCTCATCACAGCCAGCCTCCTGGCAGGCTGCGCAGTCGGCCCCGACTACGTCCGGCCCGAAACGCCCATGCCGGAACAGTACCTGGGCCAGGCGGCAGTGGATCGACGTCCTGCCGCTGCCAGCGCCGACCTCCTTGTATGGTGGACGGGGTTCGGCGACCCGCAACTGACTCGATTCGTGACGCTTGCGCTGGAGCAAAACCTCGATCTGGCGCAGGCTTCCGCCCGCGTCGCTCAAGCGCGCGCGGGACTCGGGGCAGCGAATGCCGCGTTGCTGCCGTCCGGAAACATCAGCGGTCAAGCAGCCAGGGCCTACCGGTCGGTCGAAACGCCGCTGGGACGCGTCCTGAACTCGACGCCCGGCTTCGATCGCTATGGCAACGTCTACGAAGCCAATCTTGGTGCGAGCTGGGAACTGGACGTGTTCGGCGGTCTGCGCCGTGGGCGGGAAGCGGCGCTTGCCGACTACCGGGCTTCGGAAGCAGGCGCGGCCGCCACCCGATTGACCGTGGCGGCACAGACTGCCGACATCTACATCAGTATCCGGGGATTGCAGACCCGGCTTGAGATTGCGCGGCACCAAGTGAGGACGCAGCAGGAGCTGCTCTCCACCGTCAACCTCCTCTATGGCAAAGGGTTGGCAGCCGAACTTCAGGTGCAACAGGCCGAAGGCCAGTTGGCCCAGGTCCGGGCGTCCGTACCCGTCCTGGAAGCAGGCCTGGATGCGGCCATGAACGCGATGGATGTGATGCTCGGGTCGTCGCCAGGCACGCATCGGGCGGAAGTGGCCGATGGCGGCATCATCCCCGCCGCCCCGCAGATCGCGGGCGCGGGTTCGCCAGGTGAGTTGCTCAGGCGCCGGCCCGATCTCATCGCAGCCGAACGCCGCCTTGCCGCATCGAACGCTCGTATCGGCGTTGCGATCTCCGAGTACTACCCCAAGCTCTCCCTGAGTGGACTGATCGGCAGCGCCACATCGGTGTCCGCCGACAACCTGTTCACGAGCGGTGCAAGCCAGGCCGCCGGCGTGCTGGGCCTGCGCTGGCGCCTGTTCGATTTCGGCCGCATCAACGCGCAGATCGAGCTCGCCAAGGGCCAGGACGCCGAGATGCTCGCTGCCTATCGACTGGCCGTGCTGCGTGCAACCGAGGACGTCGAAAACGCCTTCTCGGCCCTGGTCAAGCGAGAGGAGCAGGCCAGCGTGCTCGCGCAGGGGGTGGACTCGCTCGACCGTGCGCGGCGCGCTTCTTTCGCGGCATACCGAAGCGGCGTCGTCAGCTTGATCGAAGTCCTGCAAGCCGACGAAAGCTTGCTACGTGCCTCCGATGCGCGGGCACAGGCGCAGACCGATTCAGCACGCGCTGCGGTGACTGCCTTCAAGGCACTGGGCGGGGGCTGGCAGCCCAACGAATCCCACGTAGCGGCAATCAGATAGCCATCCTCGACTGTCCGCTGGTTAGATGGGGTTGTGTGAAAAGGCTCTCTTGACTGTCACACCAAAAAACTAGATCTGCCAACCCTCAAAGCGAAGTGGCTATGAAGCGTTCGTCCGCACGGTTCCAGATAGGAAGGTAGACTTCGCAGTTCGCCTTTGCACCGGTCCGTCCGACATGTCCTCCCTCGCCGAAACCGACGCCGAAACCACGCACACGGTCGCGGTCGAACTCCGCTTGGTGGCCTCCCAACTGCGCCGCCGTCTGCGGCAGCAGGCATCCGCCGCCGATTGGACCGAATCGCAACGGGCTGTCTTGCTGCGGCTGGAGCGCCACGACCGCGCGACGGTGACCGAACTCGCGCTTGCCGAGGGCGTGCGCTCGCAGTCGATGGGCGCCACCGTGGCGTCGCTGATCGAAGCCGGCTACGTCGAGGGTGCGCCCGACCCGGCAGACGGCAGACGCACGCTGCTTTCTCTCACGCCGCATGCGCGCAAGGTGTTTCGCCAAGTGCGCGCGGCGCGCGAGGACTGGCTGCAACATGCCATCGCGGCGCGCTTTTCCTCTTCCGAACTGAAGCAATTGCAGGGCGCCGTGCGGCTGCTCCAGCGCTTGCTGGACTGACCCACCTCTCCCTAACTGCAGATTCATTCAAATGCCCATCACACAACTCGACCCCCACACGGCCCTGGTTCTGATCGACCTGCAAAAAGGCATCGTCGGCATGCCCACCGCGCATCCGTCAAGCGACGTTGTTGCCCGCGCCGCGGAGCTGGCCGCCGCTTTCCGCCGCCACCAGTTGCCGGTGGTGCTGGTGAACGTGATCGGCGGCGCTCCCGGGCGAACCGATCCGCAACCGGCCAGAGCCGCTCCGGGCGCGGACTGGGCCGACCTCGTGCCAGAACTCGGTGCGCAGCCGCAAGACATCCGCATCAGCAAAAAGACCTGGGGCGCCTTCACCGGCACCGATCTGGCGGCCACCCTGCGCGGGCGCGGTGTGACGCAGGTCGTGCTGGCCGGCATCGCCACCAGCATCGGCGTCGAATCGACCGCGCGACAAGCCCATGAACTGGGCTTCAGCGTCACATTGGCCATCGACGCCATGACCGACCGCAGCGAGCAGGCGCATGCCAACAGCGTCGAGCGCATCTTTCCGCGCCTGGGCGAAACCGGCAGCAGCTCGGACATCCTCGCGAAGTTGGAGGTGCGGTGAGCGGCACCTTCCGATCACTGCGAATTCGCAATTACCGGCTGTGGGCGGCCGGGGCGGTGGTGTCCAACATCGGCACATGGATGCAGCGCACTGCGCAGGACTGGCTTGTCCTGACGCACCTGACCAAGCACAACGCCACGGCTGTCGGCATCGTGATGGCGCTGCAGTTCGGGCCGCAACTCGTGCTGCTGCCTTTCACCGGACTGGCGGCCGATCGGCTGGACCGGCGCAAGGTGCTGATGGCGACACAGGCCACCATGGGCCTGCTGGCGCTCGGACTGGGCCTGCTCACCATGAGCGGAATGGTCCAGCTCTGGCACGTGTACGTGTTTGCGCTTGTGCTGGGCTGCGTCGCGGCCTTCGATGCCCCGGCCCGGCAAACCTTCGTCTCGGAGCTGGTCCCGGAGACCGAGCTGGCCAATGCGGTGGGGCTCAATTCCACATCCTTCAACGCCGCGCGCATGGTGGGCCCGGCGGTGGCGGGGCTGGTGATCGCCGCGACCGGACCCGGCGAGGCATTCCTGCTGAACGCGCTGTCATACGTGGCGGTGCTGGCTTCACTGTTCAGCCTGCGCCGGTCTGAACTGTTTCCGCGGCTGGGCACGACCGGACGCGCCAAAGGCAGCCTGATGGAGGGCTTCCGCTATGTCTGGCGGCGGCCCGACCTTCGCGCCTTGCTCGCGATGCTGCTCCTTGTGGCCACCTTCGGGCTCAATTTTCCGATCTTCATTTCGACCATGTCCGTGAGCGCTTTCCATGGCGGGCCGGGGCAGTACGGTCTGTTGTCGTCGACCATGGCCATCGGCTCCGTCACCGGCGCGTTGCTCGCGGCGCGCAGGGCGAGGCCGCGTTTCGAGCTACTGATGTTCGGCTCGGCGGCTTTCGGGTTCGGCTGCCTCGCGGCCGCATCGATGCCGAACGTCATCGGCTTCGGGATCGCGCTCGTCGTGACCGGCATTGCGGCGCAGACGATCACGACGTCCACCAACAGCCTCGTGCAGTTGTCGACCGAGCCCGCGCTGCGAGGCCGCGTCATCGCGATCCTGCTTGCCACGCTGCTGGGCAGCACGCCGATCGGCGCACCCGTGGTGGGCTGGGTGGCCGACACATTCGGTCCGCGCTGGGCGATGGGTGTGGCTGCGGCCGCAGGGTTGGGGTCTGCGCTGATCGGACTGCGCTATTTGGTCAAGGCGCACGGTTTCCGGCTGCGGCGCGAAGGGATGTGGCTGCGGTTCAGCGCGCCGACGCCCTCCAGCGTGGCGACGGAGCCGGGTGCGAGCGCGTCTTGAATGGAGAAACTCGCACACGCGCTCGCGGCGAGTTCCCATCGTTCTCTTGGTCGTCGTCCTAGGCTCAGGCGAAGGCATTCCAAAGGTCGGTGCCGAGAAACCAAGGGTTGATGCGGCTGGACGCGAGCTCGATGGTCTCGAAGTCAGTGACCTCGGCGAGGAGCTTGTGCTTGGAACCCGAGTTGTCGAAGATGTAGGCACGGTGGGCGACCTCGCACGCCTGAGTCATCAGGGCGATCGACTTGTGATATCGCTCGACAACCTTCTCGGCAGCGACAGGATGTCCGCCCAGCAGCACGCGCCGCTGCACGCGGTCGATGTTGATGTCCGGGTCGTCCGTGGCCACGAAATAGAGGTAGACGCGATAGCCGCGGGCTCGGGCCTTCCTCATGAACTCGATCTTTGAGGGATGAGACATCACCGTCTCGAAGGTGAAGGTCCGTTCCTCCTCTAGAAGCTCCTGACGTACGGCATCTGCCAACGCCGCGGCGAGGTAAGAGTTGTATGGGCCGGGCACCCACAGCATCATGGCGTCGTTGAGCGTGATGCCCGAAAGCAGCGCCGGCAAGTCGAAGCTCTTTTTCAGTTCCGATGACTTGAGGCTCCGCTTGATCCGTTTTAACGCCGCGACCGGCTCGCCGCTGATCCCAAGATTGCGCAAGCTCAGGAAGCCCTGGCTGGCCTTGAGATCGCGCTCCATCTCGTCAGCATTGACGAAAACGCCTAACCAGCGGGGTTCCAGTTCAGGCTTGATCGTGCTTTTTCCAGAACCATTGGGTCCGGCCAGAACACGAAGGCGCGGCCGGGCCATTTGGGCCGCCCCCCGCAGGGGTGGCTTGGCAGTCTTGGTCCCAGGTTCGTCGTCGGCCGCGTTACCTGACACGCTTGAGGACCGTGCCCGGCTTGACGCGTTTGCCGATCGGCAGATCCTTGATGACGGTGATGCTGCCGTCGCGCTTGCGTTCGACCATTTGGCCGGTGCTCGTCTTCACAATGACGGCGCCGGTCTGTTTCAGAGTCGCCCAATAGGCGTCATGCCCAGCCTTTGCCGCGAGTTGAGGGATGCGTCGCTCGACGATTCGCATTCCTCTTTCGGTGAGGGAATTCAGGCTTGAACGGGTAGACATTTGAGTCCGATTGAAGGCAATGCGCGCAGTCTAGCAGCGGCTGACCGGAAGGCTGTCCGAAGGGCTATCGGGCCAAGCCAGCGTTCACCGCAACGGTAGCTCCATCAAACCGGCAAGCGGAACCGAATCCATCCGCTCGGCGCTTGCGACAACGATGGCGCGGTCGGGCCGCTCGGCCAATTCAGCGAGCGAGCGCCACAGGAAGCGGACCGATGCTGCGTCGAGTGCGGCTGCAGGTTCGTCGAGCAACGTGAGTGCGCGTTCCGATGCGAGCGCCGCGGCCAGCCACACCTTGCGCTTCGAGCCGGTCGAGAGCATGTACATCGGTTTGTCCAGGTGCGGAGTCAGGCCAAATCCCTCGACGAGTCCCTGCCACTTCGCCTCATCGAAGCGCGCATCGCCAGCCTTGAGAGATGCCGTGCACTGCACTGCCGTGACCTGATCAAACGTGTCGGTCGTCGGATCGCAAAAGAACACGTGGCGTCGATAGGCTTCCGGTTCGCTCTCGAGGCGTGCGCCTGAGAGGATCAGTCGGCCTTTGCCGGGCATGGTGCCCGCAAGCAGCCGAAGAAGGGTCGATTTGCCGCTGCCTGTGTCGCCGTACAACAGCGTGACTCCACCGCCAATGCAAGCGCTCCATCCAGCCGCGAGTGCCGGCTGCCCTGGGTACGCGAATCTCAAGTCCTCGATCTCGAGGATGGGGGCAAGTGCCGTGGCGTTCATGCCGCAACCCGGGCTCGTCACTCGAACACCGGCCTGAAGAAGCTGCGTTCATAGCTGACGATGCAGCGCGTGTCTTCTGCATACTTGAATGCCGCCTGGCACTCGGAATCATCGGCGGACGCAATGCGGTAGATCTCGTAGGCCGCAAGACTTGGAAAGGTGAACATCGCAAGAGCGATGTTGTTCGCTCCTTCGGACGGCAGAAAGTAGCCGTGATGCTGTCCCCCGAACTTCTCGACAAGCGGGATCCAGAGCTTGCCGTAGTGTTCGAATTCCTTCAGCTTGAAGGGGTCGATGACATATCGGAGATAGCAGGTGACCATTTTGAATTGCGAAGGGTTGGAGGTGGCGAGGACCATCGAACCGTGAGTATGCATGCCGGCTGCACGCCAAATGCGCGATGAAATAGGCCGGACCCCCAAATGACGAAGTCACCATGGCGGCGCAAGGTGTGCGCCAGAATTTCCTTCGACGCGAAGTCGGCCGTGGCCGAACTCGATCCGGAATTCACTACTTGGGCTCACCAGGATCGACATCGTCCGGCCATCGCTCAATGGCTTCGATTCACCGTTTGGATTTCCAGCTGGATGAGAAAACCACTTGACGCACAGCCCGGCCGCAAGTTCTTCGGCGGGCATGTGGCGCAAGTGGGCCGGCGGCGTCCTGGTCCAGTCGCTGAAGCCGACAAACCAGCCGGTTCCGCTGGTGTCCAAATCGCCGGCGTTGCCGAATTCGACTTTCTGCGCGAGAAGCTGCTTCGATTGCATGCTCGATCCGGCGTCAGGAATCTTCCTTCTTGCGGCTCTCGCGCACTGCCAAAGCAACCATGATGACCACTGCGGCGATTGCGAGGGCAATGAGGATGAGCGTTCCGGACATGACGATGGGCTTTCTGTTCAGTGATGCGGGGTCATCCTACGCTGATGAGCCCTGCTGACCGCACCCACCCGACGGGAGTCCCAAGACCCTGATGACTGGTTCGCCTCAGTGCCGCGATCCCGGCAACACCTTCGCCATGACTTGCCTGACCGTATTCGACAGCACGCTGCCAAGCTCCGGCTCGGAGACCGTCATCTTCATGAAGTTCTTCGCGTCCTCGGCGGTGATGTGCGGCGGCAGCGGCGGCACGTTCGGGTCGGTCACGCAGTTGAAGATCACCGGCCTGTCGGCGGCGAGCGCCTCGTCCCAAGCCGCGCCCAACTGCTCCGGGTCGTCGACGTAGATGCCCTTGAGCCCCAGCAGCTCCGCATAGCGGTGGTATGGAAAGTCCGGAATGCTCTGGGTCGACTCGGTCTTGCCTTCGCCCATCTGAACGCGCTCTTCCCATGTCACCTGCGAGAGATCGCGGTTGTTCAGCACCAGGACGATCAATCTCGGGTCCGACCACTGCCGCCAGTATTTCCCGACGGTGATCATGACGTTCAGTCCATTCATCTGCATCGCGCCGTCGCCAATGAAGGCGATGACGACACGATCAGGGAACGCCATCTTCGCGGCCACCGCGTAGGGCGTTGCGGAGCCGAGCGATGCCAGGCTGCCGGACAGTGAGCCCATCATTCCCCGGCGCATGGAGATGTCGCGTGCATACCAGTTGGCGACCGTGCCGGCGTCGCCGGTGAAGATGCAGTTGTCCGGCGCGCGTGGCGACAGCTCCCGGAACACGCGCTGCGGGTTGATCGGCTTGGCCGGTTGCATCGCGCGCTCTTCGAGCGTGTTCCACCATTTGGCAACGCCTGATTCGATGCCTTCGCGCCACGCGCCGGCCGGCTTCGGGTCCAGCAGCGGCAACAGGGCGCGGAGCGTCACGGCGCTGTCGCCGACGATGTTGACTTCCATCGGATAACGCAAGCTGAGCGACGCGCCGTTGATGTCGATCTGCACGCCTCGCGCACTTCCGGGCTTGGGCAGGAACTCGCTGTAAGGAAATGACGAGCCCACCATCAGGAAGGTGTCGCACTTCTGCATGAGGTCCCAGCTCGGCTCGGTGCCCAGCAGGCCGATCTGTCCAGTCACCCACGGCAGGTCGTCCGGCAACACGGCCTTCCCGAGCAAAGCCTTGGCGACGCCCGCCTGCAGCCGTTCCGCGACGGCGATCACCTCATCCGTGGCGCCCAGCGCACCCGCGCCGACGAGCATCGCCACCTTCTCGCCCGCGTTCAGCACGTTGGCTGCCGCTTGCAGGAATTCGGGCGCCGGAAGCTGCGCAGGCCCCGCATAGCCGACGCCGGTGTGGGTCGACCCGTGCGCCATGGGCGGTTCTTCATAGTCCAGTTGCTGGAGGTCGTTCGGCAAAATGACGCAGGTCACGGTCCGGTTCGTCGCCGCAATGCGCACGGCGCGGTCGACGAGGTGGCGCACCTGGCTCGGCACCGCGGCCGTGGCGACGAAATCGCCCGCCACGTCCTTGAACAACGATTGAAGGTCGACCTCCTGCTGGTAGCTGGCGCCGATCGCGGTTCGTGCCTGCTGACCGACGATCGCCACGACAGGCACATGGTCCATCTTCGCGTCATACAAGCCATTCAAGAGATGAATAGCGCCCGGGCCGGACGTCGCATAACAGAGGCCGACCTCGCCGGTGAACTTGGCGTGCGCCGAAGCCATGAACGCGGCCATTTCTTCGTGTCGCACCTGCACGTATTGCAGGCCCTTGGCCTTCTCCAGAGCGACATCCAGACCGCCGATGCCATCACCCGGATAGCCGTAGATGCGATGAAGACCCCATTCCTGCAATCTCTGGCAGACAAACTCGCTGACGTTCATGCGCATGGCCGGCTCCTTTACAGGGACCCAGCCTGGGCCTTTGCATCAGGGCCGTTTGTGGGACAAAAGAGAAGCCGGTTGCGCGCATTCAGCCCGCATGGTCCTCCCTGCCGACGACGGTGACCTTTCCGTCGGTTTCGAGCAGGGCCAGCGCGACATCCGAGATCGCCTTGTTCCCGATCGACTGCCGGATGGCCTCGTGCAGATTCCTGTCCGTCAGGAGGGCCCGCCGCATGGCGGCCGGGTCGATCTGTCCGTCACGGACGAGTTCGATCTCCGGCCCGTTGACCAGGTGATCCAACCAGGCCCAGCGCGTGCTGGCCAGCGCCACTGCACGATGGATGACAACAAGCACCGCAGCCGCGGCAACGATGCCCCAGAACGGCGACACACCCACCACCGCACGGCTCAGTACGGCGCCGAGAAGAACCGTGATGCATGCGTCGAACGGGCTGTGCTGGCCGAACGAACGCCGACCCGAAGCGCGAATGAGCACGAGCGCGATGACAAACACCACTGCACCGCGCATCGCCATTTGCCAGACCTCCAGATCCGGGCCTTCTCCGAACAGCGTGCTGACGAGGCTTGTGAGTTCATTCACGGCGTTCTCCTACTGCACGGCGCCGAGGGACTGCGCGAAGATCCTTCATCATTGCCTGGGGGCTTTCGATGTACAGCATTGGCTCGCAGCTCAAGGACGTGAAGCTCCGAGAGCTTCGTCCAACGCAGATCACTGTCGGGTTCAAGGAAGTCGACAAAAAGCGTAAGTCGTGGTCTAAGCTTGCGCCCAAGGAAAGGCGTGAGGCCATGCGGCGCGAGTTGTTCCCGGCCATCCAGGGGCCGGGCAAGACCTTCTACATCGTCGACCACCATCACACCGCCGCCGCACTCGTGCGCGAAAAATCCGAATCCGTCACGGTCGGTGTGGTGAAGGACCTGTCCAAACTCGAGCCCCGGAGCTTCTGGATCTTCATGGACCACTACAGCTGGGTCCACCCCTACGACGAATCAGGCGACCGGCGGGAATTCGACGACATTCCCAAGGCGTTCGAGGACCTGCGCGACGATCCGTATCGCAGCCTGGCCGGCGAGGTTCGGGATGCCGGCGGCTTTGCCAAGTCCGATGCGCCGTTTCTCGAGTTCCTTTGGGCGAATCACTTTCGGCGCGCCATTCAGAAAAACCTTCTCGACGAAGATCCGAAGGAGGCCCTGGCCCAGGCGCTGGAAGTGGCTCGATCGAAGAAATGCGCGTACCTGCCCGGCTGGCCGGGACACAGCTGAAAGCCCCTGAAGGCCTGCGAAGCCAGATGCGCTCAAGCCGCAGTGCGCATCCTGCGCTGGCGCCTTGATTTTTCCTTGCGCTTGGTCCAGCGGGCCGCCACTGCGTTGGCGGTCACCAGAACGCCCAGCACCACCAGGCGCTTGATGAGTTGCTGCGCTGCCGAGTCGACGCGACGGTCGACCTCGACTTGCATCCTGGCAGTCTGGCCAAGGCCGGAGTAGTCCGGCATCGGCGGCGGCGGTGCCGCACCGGCCGAAGCCTTGGTCGGCCCTGCGCTGTCCGCGCTGCTGCGCGTCGCGTCCGCCGCCCGGCGAGCGGAGCGTGAGCCGTGCCGGTCTGCGTAGGCTTTGGTGAACTCGGCGCCGAGCAGAAATATCTGCGAGGCGTAGTAGACCCAGGCCACCAGCACGACCAGCGACCCGGCGGCCGCAAACGACTGCTGGAATCCACTTTTGCCCAAGTAGAGCCCGATCAGCAACTTGCCGAGTTCGAACAGCAGCGCCGTGACGAAGGCGCCGGTCGCCACGTCCTTCCAGGCAATCGGCACGGTCGGCATCAACTTGAAAATCATCGCGAAGAGAAGCGTGAAGATCCCGATCGAGAACAGCTCGTTGATGCCCTGCAGAATGACCTCCCAGCCGGGGAGCAGGCTTCCGAACCACGTGTCGAACACCGCCAGCATTGCACTCACGACAAGCGAGACGATCAGCAGGAAAGCGAGCCCCAGGATCAGGCCAAACGACAGGATCCGCGCACGCAGCACGGCCCACACGCCCGAGGGCTTTTCCTTTTCGGGGACATGCCAGATGCGGTCGAGCGCGCTCTGGAGCTCAGCGAAGACCGACGTCGCGCCGATGAGCAGCACCACGACGCTGATCGATCCTGCAATGAGGCCGCGCTGCGGCTCGTTCGCGCTGCGCAGCAGTCCTTCGACCGCGGTCGCTCCGTCCTGGCCGACCAGCCCTGAAATCTGCGCCACGATCTGCCCTTGGGCGGCTTCACGGCCGAACAAGGCGCCGGCGATGGCGATCACGATCACGAGCAGCGGCGCCATCGAGAAGATCGTGTAGTACGAGATGGCTGCGCCCATGCTGGGCGCGTAGTCGTCGGACCACGCCACGACCGAAGTTCGACAAAGATCGATGAACTGCTTGGGCTTCATGGCTGGCTCCGTCTGCTGGAACAGCTCGGGAGCCGGCATGATCAGACTTCCGCACTCCCGGGCGGCTGGTTCTACCAAGCTATTTCGCGCGGGTGGGGCGCGACGTCAGGCGGAGCGCGCGATTGGCTGTAGGCAGCCAACTGACCGGCTCGATCGGAGGCCGTCGGAAGGCCGTTGAAAGCGGCGCTTCCGAAGGAGGCTTCCGCGGTCAGGCGCTCGCGGCGGCGAGCGTCGAGTTCAACGTTGCGCTGGGGCGCATCACGGCATCGGTCTTCGCCGGGTCCGGCAGGTAGTAGCCGCCGATCTCGGCCGGCTTGCCCTGCACGGCAGCGAGTTCGTCGACGATCTTCTTCTCGTTGGCGGCCAAGGCGTCTGCGAGCGGCTTGAAGTGCGCGGCCAGTTCCTTGTCGTCGGACTGTTCGGCCAAAGCCTGCGCCCAGTAGAGCGCGAGATAGAAATGACTGCCGCGGTTGTCGAGCTGACCGGTCTTGGGCGACGGACCCTTGTTGTTGTCCAGCAGCTTGCCGGTGGCGGCGTCGAGCGTCTTCGCCAGGACCTTGGCCTTGGCGTTGTTGTTCTTGATGCCCAGGTCTTCCAGGCTCACGGCCAACGCCAGGTACTCACCCAGCGAATCCCAGCGCAAGTGGTTCTCTTCCACCAGTTGCTGTACGTGCTTGGGCGCCGAGCCGCCGGCGCCCGTTTCGTACATGCCGCCGCCGGCCATCAGCGGCACGATCGACAGCATCTTGGCCGACGTGCCGAGTTCCATGATGGGGAACAGGTCGGTGAGGTAGTCGCGCAGGATGTTGCCGGTCGCGCTGATGGTGTCCAGACCGCGAACGACACGCTCCAGCGTGTAGCGCATGGCACGCACCTGGCTCATGATCTGGATGTCGAGCCCCGTCGTGTCGTGCTCGTGCAGGTACATCTTGACCTTGGTGATCAGCTGCGCTTCATGCGGACGATAGGCGTCCAGCCAGAACACCACCGGCATGCCCGAGTTGCGCGCACGCGTGACGGCCAGCTTGACCCAGTCGCGGATGGCGGCGTCCTTGACCTGGCACATGCGCCAGATGTCGCCGGCTTCCACGTTCTGGCTGAGCAGCACTTCGCCGGTGTTGAGGTCGGTGATGTTGGCCACGCCGTCTTCGGTGATCTCGAAGGTCTTGTCGTGCGAGCCGTATTCCTCGGCCTGCTGGGCCATGAGGCCGACGTTGGGCACCGTGCCCATGGTCTTCGGGTCGAACGCGCCGTGCCATTTGCAGAAGTTGATCATCTCCTGGTAGATGCGGGCGAAGGTGCTTTCAGGCATGACGGCCTTCACGTCCTTCAGGCGACCGTCGGCGCCGTACATCTTGCCGCCGTTGCGGATCATCGCGGGCATCGAGGCGTCCACGATGATGTCGTTGGGCGAATGGAAGTTGGTGATGCCCTTGGCGGAATCCACCATGGCCAGTTCGGGGCGGTGCTCATGGCACGCATGCAGGTCGCGCCGGATCTCGTCCTGCGTGCTCTGTGGCAGCGCGGCGATCTTGTTGTAGAGATCGACCATGCCGTTGTTGACGTTCACGCCCAGTTCTTCGAAGAGCTTGGCGTGCTTCTCGAAAGCCTCGCGGTAGAAGATCTTGACGCAATGGCCGAACACGATCGGGTGCGACACCTTCATCATGGTCGCCTTCACGTGCAGCGAGAACATCACGCCGGTGTTGTGGGCGTCCTGGATCTGCTGCTCATAGAAGTCGACCAGCGCCTTCTTGCTCATGAACATCGAGTCGACCACCTCGCGCTCCAGCAGCGAGACCTTCGGCTTGAGCACGATCGCCTTGCCGCTCTTGGTGATCAGTTCCATCTTCACGTCGCGGGCCTTGTCGAGGGTCATCGACTTTTCGCCGTGATAGAAGTCGCCGTGATGCATGTGCGACACGTGCGAGCGCGACGCCTGGCTCCACTCGGCCATGCTGTGCGGATGCTTGCGTGCGAATTCCTTCACTGCCCTGGGCGCGCGGCGGTCGGAATTGCCTTCGCGAAGGACCGGGTTCACCGCGCTGCCGATGCACTTGTTGTAGCGGGCGCGGATGTCCTTTTCCTCGTCCGTCTTCGGATTCTCGGGGTAATCCGGAATCTTGTAGCCCTTGTCCTGCAGTTCCTTGATGGCGGCTTTCAGCTGGGCCACGGACGCGCTGATGTTGGGCAGCTTGACGATGTTGGCTTCAGGGCGAAGCGTCAGCTTGCCGAGTTCGGCCAGGTTGTCCGGCACGCGCTGCGCTTCGGTCAACAGCTCTGAAAACTGCCCCAGGATGCGGCTGGCCACCGAGATGTCGCTGGTGGTGACGTCGATGCCGGCCGGCGCGGCGAAGGTCTTGATGATGGGCAGCAGCGAAGCGGTTGCCAGGCGAGGCGCCTCGTCGGTGAGGGTGTAGATGATCTGGGATTTTCCGGCAGTCATGGCAGGCTTTGGATAGGTTGAACAAGGGCGCAGCGGCACTCGCCAGCAGGGCAAATGGTTTGCGAACTGACGCGAACTTTAGCAAGTTGAAGCAGGGTTTATCCGGCGAGGCGCATTATCGGCGCCCGTACCAGAAAAGCCCGGCGAGGCGGCCGGTGCCGGCGTCCTGCCCAGGGGAAACATAAACGACAAACGACGGGTCGACCAATGAAGCGTCACACCTGGAGCCGACACCCGGTCGCGACCATCGTCATGGCGCAACTGTTCGGCACCTCGCTCTGGTTCAGCCCCAACAGCGCGGCGGACGACCTGGTGCGCGTCTGGTCGCTTTCTCCGGCGCAACTGGGGCAGCTCACGAGTGCGGTGCAGATCGGGTTCATCCTCGGAACGCTGCTCCTCGCCATATCGGGTCTGGCGGATCGCTTTTCCGCGAGCCGGATATTCGCGGTCTCGTGCGTGGCGGGCGCTGCATTCAACGCGGCTTTTGCGCTGGCGCCCGTCGACCTGCACCAAGCGCTCGTGCTGCGATTGATCGTCGGCGTGTGCCTGGCCGGGATCTACCCGCTGGGCATGAAGATGGTCATCTCGTGGAGCGAAGGCAGCACCGGTGCATCGCTGGGGCTGCTGGTGGCGATGCTGACGCTCGGAACCGCCCTGCCCCACGCCATACGTGCGGCGGGCGGCGACCTGTCTTGGCAGGGCGTCATCCTGACGTCATCCGTGCTGGCGCTGCTCGCGGCTGCCGCAGTGTTCTCGCTGGGCGATGGGCCCTACTTGAAGCGACAACCCGGAAGAAGCGCGCGCTGGGGCGAAGCGCTCACCATGTTCAGGAACCCCGAATTCAGGGCGGGTGCGCTCGGCTACTTCGGTCACATGTGGGAGCTCTATGCCTTCTGGACCGTGGTGCCGTTCCTGGTCGCCCATGCGGTGCGGCAGTCAGGAATCGCCGCAGCGATCCAGCCGCGCTGGATCTCGTCACTGTCCTTCTTCGTGATCGCTGTCGGTGCAGTCGGCTGCGTGCTCGGCGGCTCCATGAGCAAGCGATTCGGCAGCCCCAGGGTCGCCGCCGCAGCCCTGGCAGCGTCGGGGACGATGTGTCTTGTCTATCCCTGGGTGAGCACCGCGGGACTCGGCCTGTGCATGGCGGCGCTGGTGCTCTGGGGCGTCGCGGTCATTGCGGACTCCGCGCAGTTCTCGGCCATCGCGGCCAAGGCCTGCCCGCCCACCGCCGTCGGCAGTGCACTGGCAATCCAGAACAGCCTGGGCTTCTTCGTGACAGTGTTGTCGATCACCTGGGTGACTTCGAGCGTCGACCGGATGGGAACCTCGATCGCCTGGCTCTTGCTGCCCGGACCTCTGCTGGGTTTGCTGTTTTTGCGGCCGCTGCTTTTGCGTCCCTAAAGCAGATAAAGCAGATAAAGCAGGGAAATCCCTGCCCTCTTTCCACCGCGAAATTGCGGATTCTTTGCTGATAATACGCATTACCAAATTGCTAATGCGCATCAGCAGCCACAAATGCCCGCCGCCCGCCGCGTCACCCAGCTCGACATCGCCAAGCTCGCGGGCGTGAGTCAGGCGACCGTGTCCCTGGTGCTCAATGGGGCCGAAAACGCGCTTGCCCGCATTCCGCCTGAAACCCGCGAGCGAGTGCAGAAGATCATTCGCGACACCGGCTATGTGCCCGATCCGATTGCGCGCCGGATGGCGAAGGGCTCGAACCGCATCCTCGGCGTGTTCACCTACGAACCCGCTTTTCCGAACGCGCACGCCGACTTCTTCCTGCCCTTTCTCTTCGGAATCGAGGAGGAAGCGCAGGCGCGGGGCTACGACCTTCTGCTTTTGACCGGCGCCAGCAGTGACGCACAGCGAAAGATATTTGCCGAGGAAAGCCGGCTGCGCATCGCCGATGGCTGCATCGTGCTGGGCAAGACCTTCGACCGGACGGAACTCGCGCGGCTGGTGGCCGGCGACTTTCCCTTCGTTGCGATCGGCCGGCGCGAGGATGCCGGCGGGCGAGTGCCTTTCGTGGGCGGCGACTATGCCGCGGCCACGGGCGCTCTCGTGCGGCAGGCCCACGACCTCGGGCATCGCCGCCTGGCCTATCTGGGGTCCATCGGTCCGGCGGAGTCGCAGTTCGATCGCTGGACAGGCTTCTCCGCGGCCCTCGGCGCCGACATGGAACTGGTCCTGCAAATGCCGGACACGCCAGCCGACGACGTTGAACTGCTCGACGCCCTGCTCGGCAGCGGCGCGACGGTCGCTTTCTGCGTCGAGCTTGCCGACGCCGTTCGGATGGAGCGCGCGGCCAAGGCGCGCGGCCTGGGGCTGCCGGAAGACTTGTCTGTCGTTGCCCTGGGCTCTCACGTTCGCACCGAAGGCAGCGGCACGCGCTTCGCATCGTTCGTGGTTCCGCGTGAAGAGATGGGCCGCCAGGCGACAGCGATGCTGGTCCGTCGCGTCGAAGGCGGCATGTCGCAACCGGTGCAACAAGTGCTGCTGCCCTGCGAGCCCATCCGCGGCGAAACCCTCGGGCCCGCCAAGGCTCACTGACACCTCAACCGACTGAAACGACACAGCATGCGAGAAATGAAGACGGACATCCTGGTGGTAGGCGGCGGCCTCGGCGGCGTGGCCGCTGCGCTGGGCGCGCTGGAGGCCGGCCGTTCAGTGGTGATGAGCGAAGAGTACGACTGGATCGGCGGACAGCTCACCAGCCAGGCAGTGCCGCCGGACGAGCACAGCTGGGTCGAGCAGTTCGGCGTCACCCGCCGTTATCGCGCGCTGCGCAATGGCATCCGGCGCTATTACCGCGATCACTATCCGCTCACCGCGGCCAGCCGCGCATGGGACGAACTCAACCCCGGCGCCGGCTGGGTCAGCCGCCTCTGCGCCGAACCGCGCGTCGGCCTCGCGGTGATCGAAGCCATGCTGGCGCCTCATCGCGGCGCAGGCCGCCTGACAGTGCTGCAACCGTACCGCCCGGTGGCGACCGACACCGACGGCGACAAAGTGCGTTCGGTCACGCTGCGCCACCGCGACACCCAGGAAGAGATCACGGTGGCGGCCGCGTTCGTCATCGACGCCACCGAGCTGGGCGACGTGCTGCCGCTGACTGGCTGCGAATACGCGATCGGCTTCGAAAGCCAGGCCGACACCGGCGAGCCGAGCGCCCCGCCGACCGCACAGCCGGCCAACGTGCAGGCGGTTTCGATCTGCTTTGCGATCGACCACGTCGACGGCGACCACACCATCGACAAACCCCGCAACTACGACTTCTGGCGCGAATATCAACCGCACTTCTGGGGCGGCCCGCTGCTCGGCTTCAAGGCGCCGAATCCGCGCACGTTGGAGATCGCCGAGCGATCGTTCACGCCCAATCCGGATGACGATCCGTTGCTCGTCGATGCAGACCAACGCAAGAGCGGAGGCGACCAGAACCTGTGGACCTTCAGGCGCATCGCGGCGCGGCGCAACTTCAGGCCGGGCGCTTATGCGTCCGACATCTGCCTCGTGAACTGGCCCATGATCGACTACATGGAGGGGTCGATCCTCGATGTCTCCGAAGATGAGAAGGCGCGCCATCTGCAGTCCGCGGCGGAGTTGTCGCACTCGGTCTTCTACTGGCTGCAGACCGAAGCACCACGCGCCGATGGCGGAACGGGTTTTCCGGGGCTGCGCCTGCGCGGCGATGTCACGGGCACGACGCACGGCCTGGCCATGGCGCCCTATGTGCGAGAAAGCCGGCGCATCATCGGCATGACGCGCATCGTCGAGCAGCATCTGTCGCATGCCGTGCGCGGCGACCAGGGCGCAGTGCACTACCGCGACAGCGTGGGCGTCGGCATGTACCGCATCGACCTGCACCCCTCGACGGGCGGCGACAACTACATCGACGTGCCGTCCTGCCCCTTCGAAATCCCGCTCGGCGCCTTGCTGCCGCGCCGAATGACGAACCTGCTGGCGGGCGGCAAGAACATCGCCACCACGCACATCACCAACGGCTGCTACCGGCTGCACCCGGTCGAATGGAACGTAGGCGAAGTGGCCGGCATGCTGGCGGCGCATTGCCTCGAAGGCAAGGTGACGCCGCACCAGGTGCAGGCGGACGACACGCGGCTCGCGAGCTTCCAGGCGCTGCTGGCCGGCGCGGGCGTGGAGACGCGCTGGCCCGACGTGCGCGCCTACTGAGCCCGCTCAAGGCAGCGACAAGACACCGAGGAGACCCCCATGTTTCAAAGCAAGAAGTCCGTCACCCTGCGCGCCATTGCCGGCGGTCTGGCCCTGTCGCTCGCGCTCGCCGCCGGCGCATCGGCAGAGACCAGGCTGCGCATGACCATCTGGAGCGCCAACGAAGCCCATCTGAAGCTCTTCAACGGCATTGCCGACGGATTCAAGAAGGAGCACCCCGACGTCACGGTCACCTTCGAGTCGCTGCCTTTCGAGAACTACACCACCGCACTGACCACGCAGATCGCCGGCGGCAACGCGCCGGACATGGCGTGGATCTTCGAGACCAGCGCCTATGACTTCGTCAACTCGGGCGCGCTCGTGCCGCTCAGCAAGCCGCTCGCCGCCACCCCGGGCTACAACCTGGGCGAGATCAGCCCTTCCGCCACAGAGCGCTGGTCGAAGGACGGCGTGCTCTACGCCTATCCCTTCTCGACCTCGCCTTTTGCGGTGTTCGTCAACAACGACCTCATCCGCAAGGCCGGCGCCAAGACCCCGGCGGAACTGATCGCCGCCGGCGAATGGACCTGGCCCAATGCCATCGCAACCGCTCAGGCCGTGGCGCAAGGCGGCAAGGGCGGCCTCGTGGTGCGCGACTTCAACTACCAGGCCTGGCAATACCTGTCGTCGGTATGGAACGCATGGGGCGCCGCGCCCTGGAGTGCCGACGGCAAGCGTTGCACCTTCGCAGACAGGCCGATGGTCGATGCGCTTGGCTTCATCCACGAGGCGATCTTCGTGAAGAAGGCAATCCCCGGGCCGGGGCAGAACGTCGACTTCTTCGCCGGCGACGCCGCAATGACGATCACGCAGATCAGCCGCGCCTCGCTGCTGCCCAAGGACAAGCGCTTCGACTGGGATCTCGTGCCGCTGCCCAAGGGCCCGGCCGGCGATTACGCGATCGTCGGACAGGCAGGCATCGGCGTGCTGAAGGCAGCCAAGGACGCGGCGATGGCGACCGCTTTCGTCGGCTACATGACCAATCCGGAGAACTCGGCCAAGCTCGCGCAGTTCTTCCCTTCGGCGCGCAAGTCCTTGCTCAATGCCGAAGTGCTCGGCAAGACGAATGCCCTGCTCTCGCCGGTGCAGCTCGACAAGGTCGTCGTCTCGGGCATCTCCACCGGCAAGGTCATGCCGGCACACACGGACTTCGCGCGCCTGCAGCAGATGGTGCGCTCCGGTCTCGATGCCGTGTGGCAGCCGAAGGCCGACATCCCCGCGGCGACGCGCTCGATCTGCGCGCAGATCGGCCCGCTGCTCGCGCAATAAGGCCTGAGGCGCCATGGCACGCGTACTCGATCGCACGCCCGAGCCGCTCCCGGCGCCGCGGCCGTTCTGGACCATTGCGCGGCGCGACAGCGTGGCGGGCTTGCTGTTCGCCGCACCACAACTGGCGGGGACGCTCGTCTTCGTGCTCGTGCCGCTGCTGCTGGTGTTCTGGTATTCGCTGCACGAATGGAACGTGCTGGCCAACACCTTCAACTACACAGGCACCGCCAACTACCAGCAGTTGCTGAACGACCCTCTGCTGCCTTCTGTGCTGATCGCTTCCGCCTTGTTCTCGGGCGGACTGGTGATCCTGAACATGTCGCTGGCGCTCTTGCTGGCGGTGTTGCTGAACCAGAAGCTTCCCGGCATCACGGTGTTTCGCACGCTGTTCTTTTCCCCGGTGGTGGTTTCGCTGGTTGCCTGGACCATCGTCTGGGGCTTTCTGTTGCAGAACAACGGCGGCATCAACGGCATGCTCGCGCTGTTGGGCATCGAAGGACCGAACTGGCTGCGCACACCCACCACGGCGATGCTTTCGGTGATCGTGGTGCAGGTGTTCAAGAACGTCGGGCTCAACATGGTGCTGTTTCTCGCGGCTTTGCAAGGCGTCCCGCGCGAACTCTACGAGGCTGCGCGCATCGACGGAGCACCGCGCTTCAAGCAGTTTCGCCGCATCACGCTGCCGCTCATCAGTCCGACGATCCTGCTGACGTCCATCATCACGATCGTCGGTTCGCTGCAGGTGTTCGCGCAGATCGCGGTGCTGACGCAAGGCGGCCCCGGCGTGTCGACCACCGTGCTGGTGTACTACCTGTACCAGCAGACCTTTCAGTTCCATCGGTTCGGCTACGGATCGACGCTGGCGATCGTGCTGTTCGCGATCGTCGCACTGCTGACGCTCGCGCAATGGCAGATGCGCAAGAAGTTCGTCTTCCATGAACAGTGAAATCAACCAGACCTCCGCACGCATGAAGGTCGTGCTGTACGGCTTGCTGTGCGTGCTGCTGATTCCGTTCGTGTTCCCGACCTGGTGGATGGTGACTTCGTCCCTCAAGCCGATCAGCGACATCTTCGTTTTTCCGCCGCAGTTTTTTCCGTCGCATCCCGACTGGAGCACTTACAAGCAGGTGTTCACGGTGCAGCCCTTCGCGCAGCAGTACTGGAACTCGGCATGGATTGCCGCAGTGGTCACGGCTGCCACGCTCGCGATCTCATCGATGGCCGGATATGCGTTCGCGCGCATTCGCTTTCCTGGCGCCAATGCGTTGTTCATCGTGGTGCTGACGGGCTTGCTGATCCCCTCCGAAGTCACCATCGTGCCGCTGTTCCAGATGTTTCTGAAGCTGGGCTGGGTCAACACGCATTGGCCGCTGGTGCTGATTCCGGTGTTCGGCGCACCGAGCGTTTTTGCGACATTCGTGATGCGCCAGTTCTTCATCGCACTGCCGCCCGAGTTGGAAGAAGCCGCGCGCGTGGACGGTCTCGGCCGCTTCAGGATTTTCCGCACCATCGCACTTCCGCTGGCGCGTCCGGCGCTGGCGTCGGTGGCGATCTTCACCTTTCTGCACAGCTGGAACCTCTACCTTGAGCCGATCGTCTTCCTGTCGACGCCATCGAAGTTCACGCTTCCGCAGGCGCTCACGCAATACACCGACGCCTACGGCGGGCCGATGTGGAACATCCAGCTTGCCGCGGCCACGCTCACGGCACTGCCGGTGCTGATCGTCTTCGTGCTCGCGCAAAAGCAGTTCGTCGAAGGCCTGGCGCATACGGGACTCAAAGGCTGAGCCTCTTCACTCCAATCCATTCATGGCAGAAGTCCTTCTCTCCCGAATCCAGAAACGCTTTGGCGGCGTGCAGGTCATCCACGGGCTCGACCTGCATATTCATGACGGCGAATTCGTCGCGCTCGTCGGGCCTTCGGGCTGCGGCAAGTCGACCTTGCTGCGAATGATCGCCGGACTGGAGGCGGTCACGCAGGGGCGCATCCACATCGGCGGACGCGACGTGACGGACCTCGATCCGAAGGACCGCGACATCGCGATGGTGTTCCAGAACTACGCGCTCTATCCGCACATGACGGTGGCGGCGAACATGGGCTTCTCGCTGGAGCATCGCGGCAGTGCTCGCGCCGAGATCGCCCAGCGCGTGCAATGGGCGGCCGACATCCTCGGGCTGGCGCAACTGCTCGATCGCTATCCGCGCCAACTCTCCGGCGGGCAGCGCCAGCGCGTCGCCATGGGGCGCGCCATCGTGCGCAATCCGCAGGTGTTCCTCTTCGACGAGCCGCTGTCCAACCTCGATGCCAAGCTGCGCATCGTGATGCGAGGCGAGATCAAGGGCCTGCACCAGCGGCTCAAGACCACCACCGTGTATGTCACGCACGACCAGGTCGAAGCCATGACCATGGCC
Source organism: Variovorax sp. 05N34 (assembly GCF_056397405.1). Lineage (NCBI taxonomy): Bacteria > Pseudomonadati > Pseudomonadota > Betaproteobacteria > Burkholderiales > Comamonadaceae > Variovorax > Variovorax sp. 05N34. The sequence goes on along the minus strand of NZ_JBFTNI010000002.1, from coordinate 606,206 downwards.
GACCGCATCGTGGTGCTCAACGCAGGCCGTGTCGAGCAGGTCGGATCGCCGCTCGAACTCTTCGACCGGCCTGCCAATCAGTTCGTCGCGGGCTTCATCGGCTCGCCCGCGATGAACTTCATCCGAGGCCGCTGCACGCCGAAAGGATTCGAAGCGGCAGGCGTCTCTTTGCCGCTGTCGCAGACGGCTTCTCTCATCCATGCGGGACGCGACGTCTTTTGCGGGATCAGGCCCGAGCACTTCGAGATCTGTACGCCGGCTGAAGGTGCGGCAAGTCAGGTCCTGGTGGTCGAACCGCTCGGGTCCGACACGCAACTCAGCGTCCGCATGGGCGATACCCAGGTGATTGCACTCTTCCACGAGCGCCTGTCCGTCGCGCCCGGCGACACCGTCCATCTGCGCCCGAAGCCGGGCGGAGTGCATCTGTTCGATTCCGCAAGCGGCGCGCGCATCGACATCGATGCCGATATCGAAGGCGGCACCGCCACCGGCGTGCCGTTTCTCTCGACCTGAGCGCCTGGAGCTAAAGCGACAGCAGTCGGTGCAGGAAGGAGCGATAGCGCCGCAGGGCCACTCGCAAGTCTTCCGTCGATGTCGAATCCGCTTGCGCAACCTGCGCTTCGACGCGACCGCGCTCTCCGCCGAAGGTCTCCGTGAGGCTTTGCAGCACTTGCTTCACCAACTCGTCGGCGTTGCGCACCGCCTGCCGCGGGTCATCGACGAAGCCGATCTGCACTGCGTCCCATCCGTGGCGGAATTGCTTCGCCAGGTCTGGCGGAAAGAGCGGTTCCAGTTCTTCGCGCTCGCTCTCCGATGTACCGCCAGTACCGTGCGCATGCCCAGCGTCGGCGCCCTGCCGCTCCACGGCTCGGTTCGCGGGGGCATGGGCGTCCATTCCAACTCCACCGCCGGAAATCGGCTGCTCGGCTCTGGCGTCGGCCGTGGCGCGCGCCACGGGCGGGGCGTCTTCATGTCCGCCGCTTCGCTCGTCGGGACGGTGCTCGCGGTCCGCGACCGTCGCCACTTCCGATTCGGCCTCTGGCGGCCGACGGCGCTTGGAATCGAAAATCATGATCGAACCTCCATCGGCCGGCCCGGCCGCATTGATTGCACGGGTTTGGCGCCCGGCCGCTGTTCACGCACTTCCAGCAATTCGTCGAACAGCGCCCGGTAGTGAACCACCGCCTTGCGCAGCTCTTCCGTCTCCACGTCGCCCTGGAGAACGCGGTGCCGGATCTCCTGCGCTGCGCGGTAGTTGTTCACCACGACAGGGTGATCGACGGAAACGTCAGCCGCGCGGTTCTCGAAGTCGGCCAGCGGATAGCCGCGCTTGGCGAGCAGTTCGCGCACCAGTGCATCCGCCTGGTCGACCACACCTCGCGGGTTGTCGACGAACTGGGCTTGCAGCGCGGTCCAGGCTTCGCTGAAGCGTGCGCCGTCCGCCGGGGTGAGTGGAACGATGGTCAGATGTTCGACGCGCTCCTCGCGGCGCCTCAACTCGGCTTCGGCCTCGGCGCGGCTGGCGTGCGTCGCGACCGCACGTTCATACTCGGGACCGAAGCGCTCCCGCAATCGACGAGACTGTCTGCCGCGATAAACGGCATAGGCAATGAGGGCGATCAGCACGACCGCCGCGACGATGGCGATCAGCATCCACGTCTCAGGTGTCATCTTGTCCACGATCTTGTCCATGGCATCTCCTGGAGTGATGCGTCGCGCCGCACGCTGCAATCACGGCGACGCGGCGACGGCAGACGAATTCATGCTGCGTCGCGGTCGCGCGGACCCACCGCAGCCCACGAGACTTTCGGGCGTGGGAGACTGCCTACAGGAGTGCCGTCGGTTCGCCCTCGGTCTACACGACCTGGCGGTTGCGCCCCTCCCAGTAGGGCTTGCGAAGATCCTTCTTCAAGACCTTGCCGGTCGGGTTCCGCGGCAACTCCAGGATGACATCGAAGGACTTGGGACACTTGAACGAAGCCAGGCGTTCGCGGCAATAGGCCAACACCTCTTCGACATCGACGGTGGCCCCTGGCGCGGCAACGACCACCGCCTTGGGGACCTCTCCCCACTGATCGTCCGGAATACCGATCACTGCAACATCGGCGATGCACGGATGCTCGATCAGCACCCGCTCGATTTCCGCCGGATAGATGTTCTCGCCGCCGCTGATGATCATGTCCTTGATGCGGTCGGTGACATAGATATAGCCATCGGCATCCATGTGGCCTCCATCGCCCGAGCGCAGCCAGCCGTCCTTGGTGATCGCCGCCGCGGTGGCCTCCGGCTTGCCCCAATAGCCGCTCATCACCTGCTCGCTGCGCACCCAGATCTCTCCGGGCTCGCCTGTCGCAACCGCCTCGCCGGTCGCCGGGTCGCAGATCTTTATTTCGACGCCGCGAATCGGCGTACCCGCCGACACCAACCTGTGAGCCACCGCCGGGTCGGCATGGTCCGCTGCGCCGAGGATGGTCACGACGCCGCTTTCCTCGGTCATGCCATAGACCTGCTGCATCACTCCGGGAAACAGCTCAAGCGAAGCGCGCATCACCGGAAGCGGCATCGGAGAGGCACCGTAGGACAGCGTTTTCAATGCGGAGAAGTCGCGTTGCGCCGCACCGGGGACCTTGGTCATCATTGCCAGCAGCGCCGGCACCAGGAAGGTGTGCGTGATCTTCTCGCGCTCCAGCATTTCCAGCACCGCCGCGGGGTCGGGCATGCGCAGCATGAAAATCCGTGCGCCTTGGCTGATCACCGCGAGCGAGTAGCTGGTCCCGCCGACATGAAACAACGGCATTGCGACCTGGACGCGTGCGTCGACATCCATGCCCTGGTCGACTGCCACGTTGTACGAATGCGCGACCATTCCGCGGTGGGTGAGCATCGCGCCCTTGGGAAAGCCCGTGGTGCCCGACGTGTACAACTGCAGAAAGCAATCGTCCGGCTTTGCCGGATGAATCTCGCCATCGGGCTCATGCGCAGCGAGCCAGGCTTCGTACTCGTCTTCGGGCCCGCCGATGCGGATCACCCGCTCCACGGCGGGCAGCTTGTCGCGCAGGTTTTCGACGGCCCCGGCGAACTCCGGTCCGACGAAAAGCAGCCGGGCGCGCGCGTCGTTGATCACATAGGCGATCTCGGGCGGGGCGAGTCTGAAGTTGACCACGGCATTGGCCGTACCGACCTGCGCGCACGCGAGCGTGAGTTCGAGGCAAGACGGATGGTTGAGATCGAGAACGGCAATCCGGTCGCCGGGTTGGAGCCCCGCCGCCCGCTGCGCTGCAGCATTGCGGCGCACCCGCCGGGCCAGCTCGGCCCAACTCAGGCTTGATTCGCCAAAGGTCAGCGCCATGGCATCGGGCTGCCGGGCTTCCCAGTGGGCAAGGATCTCGGTGAAGGTGGCTGGAACCGTCATGTTGTCTCCTCTTGTTTGGCGTGATTGTGTCGAGGAAAGTCATCTGACGGTGAACTGAATGGCCGATGCGGGGCACGAGTGCGAGATCATCGCCGTCCATGGATCCCCACCAAAGCCAAAGCCCCCGATGGCGCTGGTTGCCCGCCGAGGGCAGTTGGCAATATCACCTGCTCCTGGCGTGCACGGGCATGTTCATCCTGGGGCCATTGGCCGGCGTGACGGCGGCCTACATGAACTTCTCGCTCGGCTTCTTCGTCGGCGGACAAGTGCTGGCAGGGCTGCTCGGCTCTGCCGTCACCGCAGGCTACGGCGCGGCCGGGCGCCACGGCGCCAACTACATCCAGACAGCGGCTTCGTCCGTCGCCAGCATGAGCGGGCTCGGCGTGCTGCTGCAGGCCATGGCGTGGATGGGCATGCCGCAGCCGCCAGCGTGGCAGATGGCGCTCTACCTTGCCTGCGTGGGCATGTTCGGTGTGGGGGTCGGCATGCTCTACACGCCCGTGCTGGTCGACCGCATGCGCCTGGCCTTTCCTTCGGGGCTGGCGGTCGCCAACATCCTTCGGGCGTTGACCGATCCCGCACTGCTGCGGCGCTCCGTGGGACAGCTCGGCGGTGGGATAGGCATCGGGTTGTTGTCAGGGCTGGCGTCGACCCGGGTTCCGCTGCTGGGCGCCATCGGCTTGTCTGCTTCGACTTTCGGTGCGGGCCTCGTCGTCGGCGCCCGCATCGGCATCCCCGCCGTGACGGGCGGCCTGATCGGCATTGCGCTGCAACCGTACTTCGTCTCGATCGGATGGCTGCAGACCGGCGATCCGCCGCGCAAGATCATGTTCCTGATTGCCCTGGGAACGATCATGGGCGCCGCGCTGGTCGACATGACGCTCCTCTTCGTGCGGGCCCTTCCGCAAGAACGCTTGAGGGCCACGCAAGATGCATCGCCAGGCAAAGACGATTGGCGGCGCGTCAACAGCGTGCGGCTGATCGCATGGGTGCTCTTCTGGGCCGCCGCCACGCTGGCATGCGGGCATTGGCTGCTGGGGCAGCCCCTCTTCTTTCTCGCGGTGGCCGTCGCGCTGGTCCTCGTGTTTGCCCTGGTGAACGGCATCTCGGTGGGCGTCAGCGACTCCAATCCGATCTCGTCCGCCTTCGTCGTGACGGTCGTCATCCTCGCCGCCATCGGCTTGCGCGATCCTGGCGTGGGCCTGATGGCCGGCGCTGTGTTGCTGGTGGCGACGAGTGTCGCCTGCGACATGCAGCAGGACCGCTCCACGGGCTGGCGGCTCGGCACGCCGCGCGTCGTGCAGTTCCGCTATCAGGTGATGGGCGTCGTCGTGGGTGCCGTGCTGGCGGTGGTCTTCGCGCGGTTGTTCATGGCGGCCTATCCGGTGCTGCTCCAGGACCAGACCGTGCTGAAGGCCGATCAGCAGCCGGCCGAATGGAGTTCGGCCATGACTTACAAGTTCGTCGGCGTGCTGCGCGGCCTGACGGAGGACCTGCCGTTTCAGCGCACTGCGATGGCCGTCGGCATCGCCGCGGGCCTCGTGATCGAGCTGCTGCGCAAGTGGTTGCGTCCACGCAGCTTCGTGCTCGATGCCATTGTGTTGCCGTCGCCCTATGCGCTGTCTTTCGGAGGCTTCGTCAACTTGCCGACTTCGCTGTGGTTCGGCGCTGGCGGTGTCGCAGGAAGCCTCTGGACGGCGCGCACGCCTGCGAAAAGCGACGTGCCGGAAGACATGAGCAGCGCATCGCTGTTCGGCGGCGGATTGATCGCAGGCGATGCGCTGGCCGCCGTGGCGATCGGCATCGTCAGCCTGCTGGCGGTTCTGGACTAGCCTCGGCAAGCGCGAAAAGCGCTCGACCTCGCTCGACCTCGCTCGACATCACTTCAGGAACCGGAAGGGCGAGTCGCTGGCAATCTGGCCCGGCGGCAGATGCACGAGAGTGAGCGCAGTCCAGCCGATCAGACCTTCAGTCAACTGAAGCAGCCGCAGCCATTGCAGTGGACGCAGAAGCTCATGAAAGCGGTCTTCGAGCGAGATCCGGGAAACGTCGCTCTCTTGGGCCAACGCTTCGCCAAGCTCTTCGGCAAAACCCAGCCTCAGCCGGAGCAGCGCTTCGGGTGCAGAAGCCTGGCGGCCTGAATCCGTCGCAAAGTAGAACTCGACCAGCAACTGCGAGTGCTTGCGGTTCAGCGTGTCCCTTTCAGCGCCGAGTGCCGTCGACAGCGCGGCCGTGAAAGCCGCGAGCGGAATTTCCCGGTGATCGGGCGCAGCGCCCAACGCGTCGAGCAAGGTGCCGACGAGCGCCCAGCTCGGCAAGTCCAACCGCCTCGGCCCGGAATCAACAGGGACGTCCAATGCGGCTACGCGCACTGCCGACGCGAGGTTCGCCGTGAGGTATTCGGCCACGCCCTGGACCGAGGGCCACTGATAAATCTCGTTGCAAAAGTCCGCGAGTTCGCCGGAGCGCTCGCGGCCCGTCGCCAGCGCTTCGAGCATGGCGCGAAAGGCCAGTTGCTCGTGCTCGGTCGGCGCGGGTCGCCAGGTCTGCGGCAGGACGTCCTCGGCCTTCGGGGCAAGGTCGTCGAGAACGCCTCGGCGCAGCACCCAAAGCAACCGCCTTCCGCTGGACGGCAGGAAGGTCTCGGGATGAAAAGCGTTCCAGAGATCCACCTGCCTGGAAGGAGGCAACTCGGCCATCGCCGCATCGAACGCCGCCTGGCACGATGCAACCAGCCCGATGTATTCAGGAACGGTGAGGCGGCGCTCTCCGCGCAAGAACGCCTGCCCGACCACATCGGCTTCGTTATCCATTGATATCCCGATTTGTGCGAGTGACCAGAGTTTCGCATTACCGGGACTCGAATAGGAACTTTGGTTTTCAAGGATTCGGCGGCAATCACCTGTGCGCGTAACGGATTGCTAATGGCGCCGCAGCAGCCCCAGCACGTCAGCGAGAGCGATGGGCTTGAGAAGGTGATGGTCGATCGAATGGCCGTAGCGCAGCGACTACGATTGTTGCCGTTTTCCTTTTCAGTGGACCGCAACGCACGCTCTGCCCGACTTATGAGGAGCCCCGTTCAAATCGTAGACAGTGGCCGATCCCTCGACTCTCTTCTGGAGTCGGTGCGAGCCTGCCGCGTGTGCGAAGCCCACCTCCCGTTGGGTGCGCGACCCGTGTTGCAAGCGGGAGCAGCCGCGCGGATCCTCATCGTCGGCCAGGCGCCCGGCGCCAAGGTGCACGCGAGTGGCGTGCCGTGGGACGATCGCAGCGGTGAGCGGCTGCGCAGCTGGATGGGCGTCTCGCCCGATGCCTTCTACGACCGAGATCGCGTCGCGATCATTCCGATGGGCTTTTGCTATCCCGGGCGCGCCACGAGCGGCGACTTGCCGCCGCGCCGCGAATGCGCGCCGCTGTGGCTCGATGCCCTGCTCGCCCGAATGCCCCGGATCGAGCTCACGTTGCTGATCGGCCAATACGCGCAGACTCACTTTCTTCGCGACAAGGGCCACGCATCGGTGACTGCCACCACGAAAGAGTGGCGGGCACATGCGCCCGGCGTGATCCCCCTGCCCCACCCGTCGCCGCGCAACGTGGCATGGTTCAAGTCGAATCCCTGGTTCGATGACGAGCTGGTGCCCGTATTGCAAGAAAGAGTGCGCGAGATCATGAGCCGGGGTGCGCGCAAAGCCTGATGCATGCGCCCTCGAAATCGCGGACACTGCGCGATCCATGACACACAAAGCCGCTCGTCGTGAATACCTCCAGGCGCTGGCGGAGTTCGAGCGTTCGTGCCGGGAGTTTTCAGAGGGGATGCGCCAGGTCCTCGATCCGCCAGTAACGCGCAACGAAAACGTAGAGCCGCTTCTGCAACTGGGGCCGCGCAAGCCCGCCAAGCGCACCCCGCGCACGGATGCCGGCGTCCAGACCGGCTCGCCCGCCAGCGGCAGGCGCTGACGGGCTCCCCGCCCGCTACTTTCGACCATGCCGGCCAAGGATGCGAGAGCGGACCCGCTGGAGCGGTATTGGGCCAAGCGGGATTTCGAGGTCACCTCCGAGCCGCGCGGTAGCCGCGCTCCCGCCAAGCCCAAGGCGCAGAAAAAGCAGAAGGCGCTGTCGTTCGTCATCCAGAAGCACGCGGCGAGCCGGCTGCACTACGACTTCCGCCTCGAGCTGGACGGCGTGCTGCTGTCCTGGGCCGTGCCCAAAGGCCCCAGCTTCGATCCGAACGACAAGCGCATGGCGATCCACGTGGAAGACCATCCGCTTTCGTATGGCTCCTTCGAAGGGACGATTCCCCCCAGGCAATACGGCGCCGGCACGGTGATCGTTTGGGACAACGGGACTTGGGAGCCCGTCGGCGACCCGCGAGAAGGTCTGGCAAAGGGAAAGCTGGTCTTCCATCTGAACGGCCAGAAGCTCGCGGGCTTGTGGGAACTCGTGAAGATCGCCAAGGGCGGCGAGAAGCAGGAGCCCTGGATCCTCTTCAAGAAGCGCGATGCATTCGCGCGCTCCAGGGAGGAGTACGACGTCGTCACGGCGCTGCCCGACAGCGTCGTTGCCAAGCCGCTGAAGGAACGAAAACCCGCGCGCAAGGAAGAGTCCGACAAGGGAATGCCGGGCGCGACCAAGGCACCGATGCCGGCAAGGATGACGCCGCAGCTCGCCACACTCTCGACCGGCGTGCCAGCCAGCGGCGACTGGGTGTACGAGATCAAGTTCGACGGCTACCGGCTGATGACTCGCATCCGCGACGGCAAGGCAACCCTCGTCACGCGCGGCGGGCACGATTGGTCGGCCAAGATGCCGAGCCTCGTCGGCGAGCTGGAAGGCCTCGGGCTGCAGTCGGCCTGGCTCGACGGCGAGATCGTCGTGTTCGGCGACAAGGGCCTGCCGGACTTCAACGCACTCCAGAGTGCTTTCGAACGCGGGTCAGGCACTGACCAGATCGTCTACTTCCTTTTCGACGTGCCCTACTTCGAGGGCTATGACCTGCGTGAATCGCCTCTCGGCGCGCGCCGGCAATTGCTCGAGGGGCTCTTGAAGGAGCGCGGCAGCGAGCGGGTCCGGTTCAGCGCGGCTTTCGATGCCGATCCTTCGTCGATCCTGACTTCCGCGTGCCGGATGAACCTGGAAGGCGTGATCGCCAAGCGCACCGATGCGCCCTACTTGTCACGCCGCACCGAGACGTGGCTCAAGCTCAAGTGCCAGCTGCGGCAGGAGTTCGTGATCGCAGGCTACACCGACCGCCTCGGATCGCCGTCGCAGGTAGGCAGCCTGCTGCTCGGGGTGCATGCGCCCAACGGCGAGTTGATTTCAGTAGGGAGCGTGGGCACCGGGTGGGATGCCAAGGAAGCCGCGGAACTCAAGAAGAAGCTGTCGAAGATCGAAACGAACAAGCCGCCGTTTTCCGCAGGTGCCGCCAAGCCAGGACGATGGTCGCGGCGCGAGGCGGGCAGTGAACGATGGGTCAAGCCCGATCTCGTCGCCGAAGTGGCCTTCGGGGAATGGACACCCGATGGCCAGATCCGCCATGCGTCGTACGTCGCGCTGCGAGCCGACAAGCAGGCAACAGCCGTCGTGCGTGAGACCGCCAGGCAGATCGGCAATGGGCCGGTGAGGACGGCGGGCAAATCCGCGGTGGGTGGGATCAAGGTCAGCAATGCCAATCGAGTGATCGATCCTTCTTCGGGACTGACAAAACTCGATCTGGTCCGCTATTACGAGTCGATCGCGCCATGGATGCTGCCGCATCTCAAGGGAAGGCCCTGTTCACTGGTGCGTGGACCGTCAGGCATCCACGGAGAACTGTTCTTCCAGAAGCACGACGAGAAGGTCAGCATCCCGGGCATCAAGGAACTCGATTCCTCCCTTTGGCCGGGACATGGCGCCCTGCTGGAGATCGGGTCGGCCCTCGCGCTCGCAAATGCCGCACAGATGAACGTCATTGAATTTCACACGTGGAATTCGACAGCGAAGAACATCGACAAACCCGATCGCATCGTCTTCGATCTCGACCCCGGCGAAGGCACGCCATGGCAGCACGTGCAGGACGCCGCCTCGCTGGTGCGGACGCTCTTGTCTGAACTCGGCCTGGAGGCGTGGCTGAAGACCAGCGGCGGCAAGGGCTTGCACGTCGTCGTGCCGATCGTTCCCCGGCTCGACTACGAGACGGTCAAGGGTTTTTCGCAGAGGGTCGTCGAGCACCTTGCGCGCACCATACCGTCTCGCTTCGTCGCCAAGAGCGGGCCGTCGAACCGGAAGGGAAAGCTGTTCGTCGACTATCTGCGCAATGGGCACGGCGCAACCACCGCGGCTGCGTTTTCCGCGCGTGCGCGTCCGGGGCTGGGCGTATCGATGCCAGTGCCATGGGACGACCTTGCCAAGCTCAAGAGCGGTGCGCAGTGGACGATCGCCACCGCGCGGGAGCACTTGTCTTTCCAGACCGAAGACCCTTGGGCGGGCTATTGGAAGAAGAAGCAGACGCTGAGCGGCGCAATGAAGATGCTCCACCGGGGGTAATCGTCGGTCGCGCCGCTTCCGCGGCAGGTCAGTCCGCAACCGGGTAGATCCGGCATCGCAGCACCATATGCGTGTTGTCCAGCATTCGGGACCACTGTGCCTTCAGGCTCACGGCGTCCTCTCCCAGCAAGGCCGGGGTTCGGCGATGCAGTCGCTGCTCCGCGCTTCGCAGAAAGACGGGGCCGCCTCGCAGTTCGACAGTCAGGGCCCCTTCCTCCAATGACAGCAAGGTGATCTCCGAGAAGCCGGGCATTTGCTGGATCGGCGGGATCTGCAACTGTTGAACGCTGCGCTGGCCACTCGAGTCCGTGGGCCCGGCGGGACTCGGCGACTGCTTCTTCGGACTGGTGCTCATTGCGGGCTGTTCCAAGCAAGTCAAATGCCCATGGGGTCTCTCGCGGGGAGTCAAGGGCAGCGGACTTTCGCCAACCACCCGCTGCAAAGATTGCCGCAAAAACGGCCCGCCGATTTCCCAAAGAAACGAAGCCCCACCAAAGCGAGGGGACGAATGCTTACAGCGGGCATCGCGCGCCGACGACAAGGAGCGAGGGTTCGTTTCCGATCATGGAATGAGCACCAAGGTCACGGAACGCTCTTCGACACGCTGGCGTTGACGGACAGCGAAGAGCGGCAGCCCTTGGCCATGCCCAACCATGGGCCCACCCAGGGCCTCGACGTCAACGAGAGGCCGACACGGATTCGACGACATCATGCCCATTTACACCAACTTCCCAGCCATGCCATCTTCGATGCCTTCTTCGATGCCTTCCTCAAAGCCCTCCTCCATGGCTTCGTCGTCGGCTGCGCAGGGGACAGCCAGCGGCGTCACACCTTCGGCCAGCGATCTCGACGACGTGAGAGAGGTGCTCGAAGACCTGCTCGAGACCACGCGAGACGGCGAGTATGGATTCCGCACCTGCGCGGAAGAAGTCGATGCGCCCGACCTGAAGCAGGTCTTCACCGAACGCGCCGCCGAGTGTGCACGAAGCGCATCGGAGCTGACCCAACTCATCCGCCAATGCGGCGGCACTGCGGACGATACGAGCGGCAGCGTGAGCGGCGCTCTGCATCGCGGATGGGTCCACGTGAAGAGCGCCGTGGGCGCGAACAGTGCCCTGTCGATTCTCGAGGAATGCGAGCGCGGCGAAGATGCAGCCGTGGCCCGCTATCGCAAGGCGATGAAGGCCAACCTGCCGGCGGACGTGCGCACCGTGGTCGAACGCCAGGCGCGGGGTGCGCAGCGCAACCATGATCAGATCAAGGCGCTGCGCGACCAGATGCGCGCCCGGGGCTGATGTCGCGGCGCCGCGATGATTGCCGTCCACCATCTCAACTGCGTTTCCGCTTGCCCGCTCGGTGGCCGGCTCATGGATGGACGCAGTCCTTCCGCATTCCAGCGTGGCACCCTGTGCTGCCATTGCCTTTTGCTGGAAACCGATGACGGGCTCGTGTTGGCCGACACGGGCTATGGCCTGCGCGACGTGCGTGATCCGCGCAGCCGGCTCAGCGGCTTCTTTCTCAAGCTGATGTCGCCGGATTTCCGCGAGGAAATGACCGCCGTGCGCCAGGTGGAGAGCCTCGGCTTCAGCGCGCGCGACGTGCGGCACATCGTGCTGACCCATCTGGACTTCGACCACGCCGGCGGCCTCGACGACTTTCCGGAAGCCAGGATCCACATGCTGCGCACCGAGCGCGACGACGCGCTGCGCCAGCGCTCATGGCTCGACCGGCAGCGCTACAGGCCCCAGCAATGGTCGAGTCGAGACCGCTGGCAGGCGTATGGCCTTGGAGTGGGCGAACCTTGGTTCGGCTTCGACGGCGTGCGCGAGCTGCAAGGCATTGCGCCCGACATCCTCATGGTGCCCCTTCCGGGGCATACGCTGGGCCATGCAGGCATCGCAGTGCGCTCGGGCGCGGGCGCGCGGTGGATCATGCTGGCGGGCGATGCCTACTTTCATCACTGCGAGATGGACCTGGAGCCCTGGTGTACGCCGGGCCTTCGCATGTACCAGACGCTGATGGAGAAGGATCGCCGCGCGCGCTTGGACAACCAGCGGCGGCTGCGCTCGCTCAAGCAGTCGCTTGACGGGGAATTCGAATCCTTTTGCGCACATGACCCGGCCGAGTTCGAAAGGCTGGCCCAGCGCAATGCCGGAGACCCCCTGCAGGCGCCGCACGCACTGCGGCCCGGCCAGGCGGTGCATGCAACAGCGACTTGAGTCAGACCAACGCCATCTCTTCAACAACCCATCAGAGAATTCCATGACACGGCTCATCGCCTTTTCGCACCTTCGCTGGGATTTCGTCTACCAGCGCCCGCAACACCTTCTCTCCAGACTGGCAAGAACATATCCGGTGGTCTTCATCGAAGAGCCGGTGCGGGATGACGTGCCGCGGCTCGAGCGGCTTCACCCGGCACCGGGCGTCGAAATCCTTCGACCCCACTTGCCGGGTGCTGCGATGGGCTTTCACGACGATCATTTGCCGGGGTTGCGCTCGCTCCTCATGGAATACCTTCGAACCGAGCAGCCGGAGCCGTACTGGCTCTGGCTCTATACGCCCATGGCGCTCCCGCTGGCTGCCGAGTTCGATCCGATCGGCATCGTGTATGACTGCATGGATGAGCTGTCGGCTTTCCTGAAGGCGCCGCGACAGTTGCTCCAGCGAGAGAACGCCTTGTTGAAAACGGCGGACGTCGTCTTCACGGGAGGCACCAGCCTGTACCAGGCCAAGCGGCTGCGCCATCCGAACGTCTATTGCTTTCCGAGCAGTGTCGATGCGGTGCACTTCAGCGGCTCGGCAACGGGCCGTGGGGAGCATCCGGCACAAGCCGATGTGCCTCACCCCCGGCTCGGTTTTTATGGAGTCATCGACGAGCGCCTGAACCTGAGTCTCGTCGCTGCCATTGCGGACAGGCGCCCTGATTGGCAGATTGTCATGGTGGGGCCTGTCGTCAAGATCGACCCGTCGACACTGCCGCGCAGGCCCAACATCCAATGGCTGGGACAGCGCAGCTACGAGGAACTTCCCGCACTGGTGGCGGGCTGGGACGTGTGTCTGCTGCCCTTTGCGCTCAACCAGGCGACGCGCTACATCAGCCCCACCAAGAYGCTCGAATACCTGGCGGCCGATCGCCCGGTCGTCAGTACGCCCATCAAGGACGTCGTCGACTGCTTCGGCAGCGTGGTGGGCATTGCCTCCACACCGCTCGAGTTCGTCGCGCGATGCGAAGCGGTGCTGGCCATGGACGAAGCCGCACGCGCCAAAGCCGCCCGTGCGCGCGCGGCCGTGGTCGCCAGCACGTCGTGGGACAAGACGGCGGCGAGCATGTTGGCGCTGCTGGAGGCTGCGAGGTTCACTCAGCAGCAGGACGCGCAGCCCCCGGGAACTGAATTGCTCCCGGCGCCGCTGCTGGCGGACGCCGGCGCCAAGGTCGACACTCGAATGGTCGTTCCGCTGGACCGCTGAACCGCACGGAAACATGTTCGGAGAGTGCATGAACGGGCGCGAGGCTGCTCTGTTCAAGAGCTTCTGGATAGCGGGATTCGAAGGCGCCGACCACGTGAACAGCCTCGGGCAGACGCTGTCGATGAACCGCGCGAACGCGCACTGGGACCTGATCGAGGACGACTACAGGCGGCTCGCGGACTTCGGCATCGCCACCGTGCGAGAGAGCGTCGGCTGGCGTGAGTTCGACACAGGCAGCGCCGGTCCGCGGCGGCTCACGCACCACGCGGAAGTGGCTCGGCGGTGCGGCGTGCAAGTGATCTGGACGCTTCATCACTACGGTGTGCCGCCGGGAGTCGATTTCTTTGCGGCGGACTTCGGGGCACGCTTTGCCGACTTTTGCGAACGCGCGGCACGTTGTCTCGTGCCGCTGACGGAGGGTGTACCGATCTTCCAGCCGATCAACGAAATCTCTTACCTGAGTTGGGCGGCGAGCGCCGGTGCATTGATAAAGACCGGTCAAGCGCCCGGCCCGGCCGCCGGCGATGCGATGAAGCGGCAGCTGGTGCGAGCCACCCTCATGGGATGCGACGCGCTCTGGTCGGTCGCACCGCAAGCGCGCATGGTGCACACGGATCCGATGATCCACGTGATCGGCCCCGCGGACGGCACGGAGGCGCAGCAGTGCGAAGCACAGTCGGTCGCCGAGTCGCAGTTCCAGGCATGGGACATGATCTCGGGAAGAACAGAGCCGCAACTCGGCGGCGCGCCTCGCTACCTCGACGTGATCGGCGTCAACTACTACCACCCCAACCAGTGGGAGCACCCGAGCAACGAGCGACTGCATTGGCATCTGGACGACCCGCGACGGCGGGACGCCGCGGACATGCTGCGCGAAGTCAGCCAGCGCTATGGCCGCCCGGTGTTCATCGCGGAGACCGGCCACATGGGGCATGGCCGGGCGGACTGGCTCGACTACATTGCATCGGCGGTGCGCCGCTCCGTCGCCGCAGGGGTGCCGATCCAGGGAATCTGCCTCTATCCGATCGTGGACCGCCCCGACTGGCTGGACCCGGCGCACTGGCATCGAAGCGGCCTCTGGGACTTGCCCGACCCTCTGGAGCAACCGGAGCGCCGCGTCATCGATCGACCGCTCGCGCGGCGCCTGCGCTATTGGCAGGAGCTGCTGCCCCGGCACGCTCAGGCCACGTTCTGACCCTTGGCCTGTGCGTTCCAAAGCCGCTCGTAGAGCCCACCGGCACGACGCAGCTGCTCGGGATGGCCGTCCTCGACGACCCGGCCCTGGCAGAGGACGACGATGCGGTCGAAGCTCGCCACGGTCGAAAGCCGGTGCGCAACGGCAACCACGGTGCGTCCTTCCATGGCGCGATGCAGCGCGGCGTGGATCTGGCGCTCGGCAGCGGTGTCGAGCGCCGAGGTCGCCTCGTCCAGCAGAAAAATGGAGGTGTCCTTGAGCATCGCGCGTGCAATGCCGACGCGCTGGCGCTGCCCTCCGGAAAGCCTGACACCGCGTTCACCGACGAGGGTCTCATAGCCTTGCGGAAAATCCCGCACGAACTCATCGACGTGAGCCGCCTCGGCGACCGCTTTCAGTTCCGCGTCGGTGGCATCCGGCCGCCCATAACGCAGGTTCTGGCTGATGCTGCGATGCAGGAGCGAGATCTCCTGCGGCACCACGGCGATGGCTGCGCGCAGGCTCTCCTGGCTCACCGTGCGCACGTCCTGTCCGTCCACGATCACTGCCCCGGCCTGCACGTCGTGCAGCCGCTGGATCAGCCCCAGCAGCGTACTCTTGCCCGAGCCGGAAGGGCCCACGATGCCCACGCGCTGGCCGGCTGGAATGTCCAGCGAGAAGTTCTTCAGCACCGGTGAACCATCCCGGTATGCAAAGTCGACGTCCTGCAGCCGGATGCTCCCCGCGCCCGGCTGGAAGGCCTTCGCTCCCGGCGCGTCCTGCGGGTCATGCGGAATGGCGATCACGCCCAGCATCTCCCGAAGCACACCGACGTGCTGCGTGGCCTCGACGAACGCGAGTGCGAGTTCGCGCGAGCCGTGCAGGATCCGGAAGCTCAGGGCGCTGACCAGGACCACGTCGCCTGCGGTGCTGGTGCCTTCGAGCCAGCGGTGGATGGACCACGTCATCATCGTTCCGGTCATGATCCAGACGCACACGTCGTGCAGCACTCGCGCCTGCTCGAGAAACAGCCAGCTGGTGCGGTGCGCCTGCCCTTCGCTGCCCGTCACTTCCGCGACGCGGCGGATCTCGCGCTCGCGCGCCGAGAAGGACTTGATGGTCCAGAGATTGCTGACGAGGTCGACCAGTTCGCCGGTGACCTTCGAGTGCGCCGCCGCATAGGCCTGGTGCAAAGGCCGTCCGCGCCGACCGAACAGCGCGAGAGCCGCGGCCATCAGCAGAACGAAGCAAACCAGTGCGACGGCCATCCAGGGCTGGATGGTCATCAGCAGGACGACCGCGCCGAGAAAGTCCACGCATGGCGGCGCGATCCGCCAGGTGAGCGTGGCGATGAGCGCGCCCGTAGAGCCGGCCGTCGCAGTGATGCGGCCGCCCAGCGCCCCGGAACTGTTGCGCGTGACGAAATCGACCGAATGGGCGCTGAGGTAGGCGAAGAGCCGCGTTCGCACGTCGATGCCGACGTCGACCACTGTGTTGCAGCCGATCCATCCACTGAGCCGCCAGAAGACGCTCTCTGCCATGACGAGGCCGATGAAGAGCGTCAGGAAGGCCCAGACGCTCTCCGCTGGCCTCTGCAAGGACATCGCGTCGACGATGAGCTTCATTCCGTACTGGGCCGCCACACCCAGCGACGCGGCCATGATGATAGACAGCCAGAGTGCCGAGAACTGCCACCATCTCCGGCGCACCAGCCAGGCAATGAGCTGTCCCGGCTGCTGCGACAGCGGCTCTTCTCGGTGTTCTTCACGGACTCGCGGCCGGCCTTGCGTCCGCGGCAGGTGCGCTGGAGCTGTCTGTTCGTGATCTATGCGCATCGGAGCGGCATGTTGATGAATGCTCGAATCTGGCGAGCGCGAACGCGGACCGGATCGGTGGTTGGCCCGACGCTGTGTAGGCGACGCCTCGCATCGCGCACCGCGCACGGGCCAGGCACGGGCCAGGCTTCACGCCTCAGTGGACGGCCTCTGATCCGGCGATCGCCCACACGTCCACTTTCGACTTCGCAAGACATCGGAGCCGATCGCGCAGGTCCTCGGGGCGAGACTTCGCGCTTCCGACCGAGAGGCGAGCCTTGAATTCATTGTTCGCAAAGAGATCGGCATGGCCGAAGACGCGCTTGCCCGCCTGGTTCACCTTGACGTCGATCTGCACGCCGCGGTATACGAGCGGACTCGCCATCGCCGCTTTCATGGCCGGTCTCCCCACGTCGGACGACGCGAACGGACGACGGCGTCCAGCCTCGATTTCCACCCCTTGGGTGGGCTGTGAGACTTGACGTGGGACATCGGCACGTCTCCCGGATACCCGTAGCGGGCGAGTTCTTCGCGTCCCTTCTCGGTGATCGCGAGCACCTGGGCGGCGTCGGAGGGCCCCGAAAGCGTGAGTGGATCGGATGGCGCCGGTGTGAGCGCGATCACGAGTCCCGCAGCGCGCAGCAGTTTGATCTGATCGATCTCGGCCCGCGTGCGAAACGTAGCCGGCAGCGGCGAGCCGGCGAGTTGCCTGAGCATGTCCATGGCCATTTTCTGGTCCTCCTTTTCTCTCTGACCAAAGTGGAACGCCGGAAAAATAAGGGCCGCGGCGACCCTCTTCAAGCCGGCGGAGCGGGCGACAAAGTAACGAATTTTTTCGAACCCGCGAAGTGAGCGCACCTCAGTAGCGCGTGCGCCTGCGCGGCTTCAGCCAGAGATAGAGCAGGCCGCTGACCGCCACGACCGTCAGCGCCTTGCGGGCGGCGCCCATGGGGTTGTGCTTCAACTCGGCACGTCCGCCCATCTCGGCGTAGATCCTCGGCACATGGCCGTGCGACAGGTCTTCGATGAGCCCTTCACCCACGTTGATCCGGTCGGCCAGGAGCAACAGCATCCAGTGGCGAACGTCGTTCTCGCTGTAGCGGAAGGCGATGCGCCTCAGGCTTCCGCTCATGCCCCGCGGCGGTTGGGGCGTGCCAAAGACGGGCGTGATGCCCGGCCGCTCGATGGAGCAGAGGATCTCGACGTTCCTCGGCTGCTGCTCCGGCTTGTCCCAGTGAACGCCCTCGAGGCGCGGCGGAGTCCGCTCTCTCGGATATGCAGGCCGATTGGCATGGTCCAGGTCACTGCCCCAGCCTTTGATGTGGCTGTGCTTGAGAGGTGCTTCCATACGGTTCTCCTTGCGGGGTGTTCAGAGCGTGGCGCCCGGCGGAATCAACACAGGCTTGATGCAGCCGTCGAGCTTGCTCGAGAAGATGTGATACGCATCGGACACTTCTTCGAGAGGGATCCGGTGCGTGATGATCTTGTGCGGCTCGATGTGGCCGGCCTGGATGTGTTCGATGAGCCGAGGCAGATGGCGCTTCACGCTGGCCTGGTTCATTCGCAGCGTCAACCCCTTGTTCAGCGCATTGCCGATCGGCACGGCATTGAACGTGGTCCCGTAGACGCCGACGATCGACACCACCCCGCCCTTGCGCACCGAGTTGATGGCCCAGTGCAGCACCGTCGACGCGCCCGCCTGCAGCTTGAGCTTGATGCCTGTCAGCCGCTGCAACGCACTGCCGGCCGCTTCGCATCCGACGCAGTCGATGCAGACGTCGGCGCCCATCCAGTCCGTCATCTTCTTGATGTGAATGGCCATGTCGTCCACATACTTGAAGTCGATGGTCTCGCACTGCGCATAGTTCTTGACGAACTCCAGCCGGTACTCGAGGTGGTCGACCACGATGACGCGCGAGGCGCCGAGCAGCCATGCGGACTTGGCCGCGAAGATGCCGATCGGGCCGGCGCCGAAAATGACCACCGTGTCGCCCTCCTCGATCTCGCCCATCTCGGCGGCTTGGTAGCCAGTGGGGAGCGCATCGGTGAGCATCAACGCGTCTTCCAGCAACAGCTCGTCCGGAATCTTTGTCGGGCCGATGTCGGCAAAGGGCACGCGCACGAATTGCGCCTGGCCGCCGTCGTAGCCACCCGCCGTGTGCGAGTAGCCATAGATGCCGCCGACCGCCGTCGCTTCGGGATTGGTGTTGTGGCAGTTGCCGTACAGCTCGCGCTGGCAGAAGTAGCAGGTGCCGCAGAAGACATTGAACGGCACCAGGACACGGTCGCCGACCTTCAGGTTCTGCACCGAGCTGCCCACTTCCTTCACCGTGCCGACGAATTCGTGGCCGAAGGTGGTCCCCACGCGGGTGTCCGGCACCAGCCCATGGTAGAGGTGCAGGTCCGACCCGCAGATGCAGGACCGCTCGACCTGCACGATGGCGTCATTGGGGTGCTCGATCACCGGATCGGGCTTCTGTGCGGCTCGTACGCGATACGGGCCCCGGTAGTTCATTGCAAGCATGCGCGCTCCTTGATCGTTGGACCGACCAAGCTAGGAGCCGACGCAGGCGGCCCTCCGTGGGGCATCGGGCGTAAGGGCTGTAGGCGGCATCCTGCGATCGGCCCGCGGGTGGACGCAGGTGCTAGGCGATGGCGTGTGAAGACGATCCGTTCGCAAGGATGAGTTTGTGCATCTGCGCGGCGATCAAGACATCGAGCGCCTGCACTCCGTCAGATCCAGCTTGCGGCGGGTTGCCGCATGTGACCCCGAAGGTGACCCGCGCCACCAGATCGCGATAGCGCGGAAAGGCCACCTGCAATGCGGCAGCGAACTTTTCCTTGTCGCGCGCAGTGCGGCGAAGCAGGGTCAGCGGATGCCTTTGCGCATGCGGCGAAATGACATGGCTCACCAGCGCGGGCACGAACCGGGTCCGCGGCGCCAGCCGGGCGAACAGGGTGTAGCTGCTCGACCAGTTCAACAAGGACGCTGCGGCCCGCTGCACGCCGAAGGCTGCGGGATCGGGCTCGATCTCACCCGCCGGAAAGGTCAACAACGCACCCCCTTCCTGCAAGTGCCTGGCGGCCGTCCTGAGCACGGCCATGCGTCCGCCTTCGTGGCGCCCGCCTTCCTCATCAGGCAGGAAGATCAGTTGGCGCGCCACGTTAGGCAAGGCGCGAAGGAATGGGCGATCCAGGGCGATCACCCGGAGGTCGGGGCGGGATGCCAAGCTGGTGAAAAGTGCGACCGTGTCGGTCATGCCCGGATGATTCGCGAGGATGACCACCGGCCCTTGTGGTGGAACGTGCTCCAGTCCCGATGTGACGATGCCCGCGGTCATTCGCTTCATCAGCCAGGCGCTGCCCTGCGCGAGACCGTGCTCGCCCACACGGGTATCGAACTCGTGCGCGGTCCGGGCGAATCGGTGGGCGGCGGGCCGGAACAAGCGACGCAACGGCGTGCGGTGCAGGCGCGACAGGCCCGTCGAATCGAGCAGATCGACGACGTTGAGCTCGGTCAGTGTCTCTACCAATGGCGAGGCGGCGGTCATCCCTGGATCTTCATGGTGTGCGCAATGATGCCGCATGATCTCCTGGCTTCCTAGAATCCACGGCATGAATATCACCGACGTGGACCTCAACCTGCTGGTTGCCTTTTCGGCGATGTCGGAGCACCAAAGCGTGACCAAGGCTGGCGAGGCGGTCGGGCTGAGCCAACCTGCGATGAGCGCGGCGGTGCGGCGGCTGCGCGTGCTGTTCGGAGACGCGCTGTTCGTCAAGACGGGCGCCGGCATGCAACCTACGCCGCGCGCCATCGAACTAAGCGAGCCGATCAGGCGCGTCGTGGAGGCGATCAAGACCGAAATCCTCCCTGCCTCTGAGTTCGACCCCGGCAGCGCTCGCAAGCAGTTCTCGATCGTCACGCCCGACATCGCGGAGGTTCACTTCCTGCCGCAGATCCTGTCGCGCCTGGCACAACTGGCGCCTGGATGCTCATTGCGCACGTTGTCGATGGCGCGTCATACGGCGGCCGATGCATTGGCGTCGGGCGCTGCCGAACTCGCGATCGGCTACCTGCCGGATTTGCAGAAGGCCGGCTTCTTCATGCAGAAGCTGTTTCGCAACGACTATGTGTGCATCGTGCGCAGCGCGCATCCTGTGGTCGGCGAGCGCATCTCGCTGAAAACCTACCTGGCCGCTTCGCACGCGGTCGTCAGCCCCGATGGCCGCGAGCATCTGCTGGAGCAGGCTTTGCAGCGCCGTGGGTTGCAGCGCCATGTGGCGGTGGGCCTGTCGCACTTCATGAGCCTGCTGCCGATCATCGAAAGTTCGGACCTCATCGCAACCGTGCCGCGCGATCTGGCGAACATCTGCGTGCGCCACGGAAACATCCGTATCGTCGATCCGCCGTTCAGGTCACCGGTGGTGGAGGTGCATCAGTTCTGGCACCGCCGCTTCCATCAGGATGCGGCCAGCGCTTGGCTGCGCTCACTCGTGCACGAACTGTTCGGCGGCGATGGCCTGCGCAGCTCGCCGGCTGCGCGCAGGCGGTCCTGATCCCGTCTATTCAGGGAGCAGCCCGATCTCGGCTGCGATCTGGCCCAAGCGCTGATGCTCGGCACGCAGATAGGCATCGAACTGCTGCGGCGAAGTGGGCGGCGCGGCGATTGGACCGATCGCCAGCAATTTCTCCGCGAAGGCCGGCTTCTCCAGCATGGCGTTGATGCCGGCATTCATTCGCGCGACGATGGGCGCTGGCGTTCCAGCCGGGGCGACGACGGCCATCCAGCCGACCATGTCGAAGCCCGGCAGAGTCTCCGCCAATGCGGGCACCTTGTCCCAACCGACGATGCGCTTGGGCGAAGTGACGCCCAGCATGCGCAGCCGACCGCTGCGCACGAGTTCGGCGGTGGAAGCCACATCGGCCACCAGCGAATCCACCTGGCCGCCGATCAAGTCCTGCACACCCGTGCCGATGGAGCTGTAGGCCACCAGGTTCGCTCCCGCGCCGGTGCGCGCATTGAAGAGGCGCGCGATCATGCCGCCGAAAGTGCGCGGGCCCTCGTTGGCGAGCGACAGCTTGCCCGCATCGGCCTTGCTGCGCGAAACGAGATCGGCCACGGACTTGAAAGGCGACTGCGCATTCACAAGCAGCGCGAACGGACTGTTTGCCACGAAGGCCACCGGACTGAAGTCTTTCAAGGGGTCGTACGACAGCGACTTGAAGAGATAGCTGTTGGTCACCAGCGCCGCCGTCGTCGCGAAATAGAAGGTGTAGCCGTCGGGTGCCGCATGCTTCACGGCCTGTGCGCCAATCACGTTCTGGCCGCCCGGCTTGTTGTCGATGACGAAAGGCTGGCCGACCGACTGCGACAACCCATCGCCGAGAAGGCGGGCCACGTTGTCGGGCCCGGAGCCGGCCGGCTGGGACAACACCAGCCTGATGGGCTTTGTCGGCCAGGGCTCCTGCGCGCGCACGAGACCGTAGGGCGCGAAGATGGTTGCAATGGCAAGCTGGATCTGGAAGTCTCTTCGTTTCATCTTGGGTCTCCGGGTTGTTTGTGGGTTCGGACTTCCGGCGAGCCGAGCCGGGCCGCGAGGCTGGCGAGTTGCGCCGCGAGTTCAGCCGGTGTCGCGGCTACGCCGTAGACGTAGCGGTCCGGCCGGACGATGGCAGCGCCGCAGCCGTGGCGGCGAAACCATGCAGCCGCCACGTGTTCGGTCTCGCGCAGCGCACCCAACCGGATGGTCCGTAGACTGCGCAAGGCTGCCGGAGCACCGGGGATGGCGCCATCGAAAGCCGCATCGAGCACCAGCCACCATCCGTCGCCGGCCAGCGTGTCGAAGCGAATCCGCTCGCCGCCCTGCTCAAGCCATGGCTGGGGAAAGATCGTGCCGACTGCTGCGCTCGCCGTGGGCGACAGCAGTCCGCCCTGCAACCTCGGAATGACATCCTGTCGTGGCGTGTCCACCACCATCCCGCCGCCCTGCGCCAGCAGATGGGCATCGCGCTCCCGCCCCTTTGCCGGATCGCGCTCGCAGATCACGGCACCAATGTCCTTGATGCGCGTGGTCAACTGGCGCACATGCTCGCCGCGCTCGACGCCGTAGCTGTCGAGCAGCGACTCGGTGGCGTCCGCTCCCATGTTGTCGCGCAGCACCGCGCGCAGCTTCCAGCTCAGGTTGGCTGCATCGCGAATACCCTGGCACATGCCCTGTCCAAGAAACGGCGGCTGCTGGTGCGCCGCATCGCCCGCGATGAAGACGCGGCCGCGGCGCCATTGCTTTGCCACCAGCGCATGGAAGCGATAGCTCGCCTGGCGCCAGAGCTCTCCGTCGGACGGCGTCATCCAGCGCGCGAGCAGTTCCCAGGTACGCGCCGGCGTGGCGGCCACTTGCGGATCCTCACCTTCCTTCAGCGAGATCTCCCAGCGCCGATGCCTGCCCGGCCCAATGAGGAAGCTGCTCGGACGCGCAGGGTCGCAATACTGCACGCTGGTCTTCGGCAGCTTCGCCAGGCCGCGGTCGTTCGCCAGGACGTCGATCACGAGCCAGGGCTCGTCGAAGGCCAGGTCTTCGAGTTCGAGGCCCATTGCTTCACGAATGCCGCTGGAGGCCCCATCGCAGGCAACCACATAGCGCGCGCGCACAGTCCGTATGTCGCCCTCGGCATCCTTCACATGCAATTGGACGCCGGCTTCGTCCTGCTCGATGCGGATCACCTCCGAGCCGAGCGCGGCCGTGACGCCGGGCATGCGCGAGACATGCTCGCGTAGCTTCTTCTCGATAGCCGGCTGGGTGAAGACGTTCGAGGGCGTATAGCCCAGCGGATAGGGCGGAGCGACCATCGTCATGCGCTTGATCAACTGCCCGTCGACGCCAAAATATTCCGACGGAGTGAACGGCTCGACGTCCGATTCGATCTTGTCGATGACACCGATCTGCTGAAACACACGCAGGATCTCGTGGTCGATCGCAATCGCTCGCGGCTTGTCGTACACCTCGGTCGAGCGGTCGCAGACCCACGTGCGCAGCCCATAGCTCGCGAGCAGGCCGGCCGCCGCCGCGCCCGACGGGCCGAAGCCGATCACCGCGACGTCCACGATGTCGCGTGTCGAGTCGTCCGTCATCGTCAAGCCTCTTCGTCGACGATCGGATTCACGAGGGTCCCGATGCCTTCGATGTCGACTTCGAAGCGGTCGCCATGCTTCATCCAGACGGGCGGCGTCCGGGCCTGCCCGACACCGGCGGGCGTGCCCATCACGATCACATCGCCGGGTTCGAGCGTCAGGCATTCGGTGAGCAGGGCGAGCGTCTCGGCCACGCCCCAGATCATGTCGGCGGTGTTGGCGTCCTGCATGACCTCGCCGTTGAGGCGGCCCTGGATCTTGAGACCCACCGCGCCCGGCGGCAGTTCATCGGCACTCACCAATACCGGGCCGAAGCCGCCGGTCCTGTCGAAGTTCTTGCCGATGGTCCACTGCGGCGTGCGCTTCTGGTAGTCGCGTACCGACATGTCGTTGAAGCAGGTGTAGCCGAAGACGAGCGACAAGGCATCGTCCTGCGAAACATGCTTGCCGGACTTGCCGATCACCACCGCGAGCTCGGCCTCGAAGTCGAACTTCTCTGAAACCCTCGGCCGCAACCCGGGTTCGTTCGCCGCAAGCAAGGATGTCGCGCCACGGTAGAAGAACCACGGATACACCGGCTTCTCGCGGCCGCCCTCCTTCGCATGGTCGTAGTAATTGAGACCGAGGCAGATGATCTTGCCGGGCTCGGGGATCAGCGGCGCGAACTTGATGGCGCCGAGGCGAAGGCGCGGCGCAGACGAGGCGATGGCAGCGGTTGCCGCTCCGGCCAGGTCCGCGCCCGCTCGCAATGCCGCGCGCAGATCCGCCGGCACTTGAGGCTGGGCCTTGTTCAGGTCGACGACGGCATCGCCATCGACAACGCCGAGCCGGGGCGCGCCCGCTTCGATGAAGGTCACGAGTTTCATTGAGTTCTCCGTTTGGATTCTTTTGCCGTGCTCATGCACGCATGCACCAATGCACTCATGCAGGCTTGAACAGCACCCGGCGTTGCGCCTCTTTGAGCCGCGCGCTCGGTGGCTGCGAAATACCCCAGTGGTCGACCCGTCCGGGCGGCCACTTCCAATCTTCCGGACGGCCTGCCACGTAGCTGTCGTCGATCTGCTCGACCTCGGCCGTGTACTCGATGACGATGCCGAACGGGTCGATGAAGTAGTTGAAGGCGTTCGCGCCCGGACCATGGCGACCCGGACCCCACTCGATCGGATGGCCCGCGTCCTTCATCCGGCCGCCGCCGCGCATCACCGAATCGAGCTCGGGCATCATGAAAGCGATGTGGTTGAGCGCGTCGTTGTCCGAGTCGCCCAGCGCGATGCTGTGATGGTCGCGGTCGCAATTCATGAAAGCCATGATGCGGGTCCGGTCCGCCAGCGTGAAGCCCAGCGCCTGTTCGAAAAAGCGCTGGGTCGCCTCCACGTCGTGCGCGTTCAGCACCGCGTGCGCCAGCCGGATCGGCCGGTCCCTGACTTCCGTCGCTTCGGGGCGCCGCGCGTCGCCATGCACGACCTCGATCACCCGGCCGTCGGCATCGGCGATCAGCATTGCAATGCCGCCCGATGGCTCATCGCTCGCGCACGGCGCCTGGAGCACGCGGCCGCCGGCAGCCGCTGTTGCATCGGCAATGTGATGCAAGGCCTTTTCCGAGCGGGCGCGCAACGTGACCTTGCGAATCGCCGGTGCGAGGCCGCCGCGGTGCAGGGCCAGCAGATGGTGATCGGCACCCGTGCCGCGCAGGTAAAGCACCTCGGCGCTCCGCGCGGCGACTTCGAGGTTCCATGTGCCGGTATAGAAAGTCTCGGCCAGCGCAAGATCGGGCACGTCGAGCGAGACGCTGCGCAGCCCCGCGATCCACGGTGAACTCATGGGGAACTCCTTGTCTCAATGCCCAGGAAGGCTTCGGCGTTCAGATGAACGAGCCGCGCCTGCGTGGCCTCGTCAAAGCCTGCTTCGGCCACGCGTTGCGCGGGCAGGCGCTCGTGGAAGTTGAATGGATAGTCGCTGCCGAGCATCAGTTGCCCGTGGCCGAACGTCTTCACCAAGTGCTGCAGGGCAGGCGTGTCGAACACGAGGGTGTCGTAGTAGAGCCGGCGGGCCTGCTCCACCGGTGACAACTGAAGAGCCTCTTTCAAGGCGGGGAAGACCTGCCAGCCCTGCTGCAGCCTGGGCAACAGCGCACTCAGGGTGCCGCCGCCATGACTGAAGGCAATGCGCAGGCGCGGGCGGCGCAACATCAGGTTGCTGGTGATCACTGAAGCAGCGGAGAGTCCCACTTCAGCGGGGTAGGCGAGCACTTGCTGCAACGGCGGCGGCCCGACCAGCCGGTCCATGCCCGTCGGCTTCACGGCATGAACGAACACCGGCATGTTCAGCGCCTCGCAGGCCTCGAAGAAGGGGTCGAGGCTCGGATCGCCCACGGGAACCCCATTGACGTTGCTTCCCACTTCGATGCCGACGAGGCCCGGCGTTCGATGGATGTGCTGCAGCTCCGCGATGGCGGCATCGATGTCCTGCAAGGGCACCGCGCCAAAGCCCAGCAGTGCACCCGCCGACTCGTCGACCATCGCAGCGATCGTCTGATTGAGAAAGCGCAGCAATTGCTGCGCTGCGGGAGCGTCCATCCAATACGACAGCAGCTCGGGCATCGGCGAAATCACCTGGTGCGAGAGCCCCATGGATGGCAGGTCTGCGAGCCGCTTCGGCACATCCCAGGCCTTGTCGGAGACCGTGCGATAGAGCTTGCCCGCGATCATCACGTTGCGATGACATTCGTGCGCCGGCGCCATCGAAGGCCACTGCGCCGGCAGCTTGCTGCCCAGGTAAGCAGGGAAGTCCCGCGGGACGACATGCGCATGCACGTCGACACCGCAGCGGCATGTCATCGTTGCGTTGCCCATCCATTTGTCTCCAGCTCTATGGGCCCGAACTCTAGACAGAAGCGCCGCATCGATGAAGGTGATTCCGTGAATACATTGAATTCATGCGGTGGATGCGCCCGCAAACGAAGCTTCGTGGCCGTGACAAAGTGCGCAGTGGCGTTGCTGTATCTAAATGTTTAATACACCGCGATCTCAACAAAACTCCAAAGGAGCCACTCCGTGCGCCACTCAATGCGTCGCTCAATGTGCAATGCCGCCATCAGTCTCGCCCTTGTCTCCGGCCTGCTCGCCGGTTGCGCGACCAAGGCGCCAACGGCCGCCAACGTCTCGACCATCAAGCTCGCCAACGGAATGCTGGTCGACGACAAGGGGATGACTCTCTACACCTTCGACGACGACAAGCCGAACACGGGCCGGTCGGCCTGCTATGGCAATTGCGCCGTGACCTGGCCGCCGGTCCTCGCTGGCGAAGGCGTCAATCCGACGGGCAAACTCTCGGTGATCACCCGCGCCGACGGTGCCAGGCAGTGGACATTCAAGGGTCAGCCGCTCTACACGTGGCCCGAGGACCAGGAGCCCGGGGACGTGTACGGCGACAACTACGACAAGGTCTGGCACGTCGTGAAGACGGGCCAGCTGTAAGCGTATGCAGAGCCACTCCTCACCCCGGCGCGTCTTGGGCATCCGCAGTTCGGTGGTTACCCTCGCCGGTGCGCTTCTCTGCGCACTTTGCTCGGCGACGCCGCTTCAGGTCAGCGTCATCGACAAGGACGGACAACCCGTGACCGAAGCGGTCGTCGTCGTGGTCACGACCTCGAAGGCGGCACCGTCCCGTCCGTTGGCCAAGGAGGTGACGATCAGCCAGGAGAAGATGCGCTTCGTTCCCGCAGTGACCCTGGTACCGGTCGGCGCAAAGGTTCACTTTGTCAACAACGACCCATGGGATCACCACGTGCGGGCTTCAGCCGCCGGGGTCGCGCAATTCGATGTCGGTCCCGCAGGCGGCTTCGAACTGATGATCGCCGGCAAGCCCGAAGGCAAACCCGGCAAGACGGCCGACGCGGCTTTCGACAAGGCCGGCCCGGTGCTGCTCGGCTGCCATCTCCACAGCTCGATGCGGGGACACGTCTACGTGAGCGACTCGCCCTGGGCCGCAGTGACGGCCGCCGACGGCCTCGCCACGCTCGACGTGCCCGAGGGCGCCGCGACCATCAAGGTGTGGCACGCAGACCAGCTCATCGACATCGCACCGCTCCAGGTGGTGCTCGGAGATGGCCCGGCCAAGGCGAGCTTGCAACTCAACGTGGTTCCTCGGCGCAAAAGGATCTGAGGGTCTGAAGGCTCTGCCCGCGCGTGCTGCGCGCGCGGCCGTCACAAATGCGGATGTGCGCTCTTTGAGCGCGCTCTCGCCCGGCCGATGGCCAGCACGCTGAGCGCCGCCGCAGCCGCGAAAGCAAGCGCCGCTGTGTTGCCCGAGACCGCGCGCCCCATGTCGAGCGCGATCTCACCCGTGCGTGGCGCAACCAACTGGAGGCGCCGCTTCGTCAACTGCGTGCCCAATTCGCCGAGCTGGTCGCGCATCTTCTGCTCGGCCGCGGGAAAAACGATGGTTTCCTCATCGGCCACGTGGTGAATGACGTCGCGCATGAGAGCCATCACTGTCTCGTCGTAGTCGATCGCCTCGGGCTCCATCTGGCGTAGCAGTTTGATCAGCCGCTTCATCTCATCGTGCTCGTGCAGGCTTTGCTGGATGCGCTCGCCGCAGATCTCCCGCACCGCCGGATAAAAAATCTCCTCTTCCAGCTGCGCGTGTACCTCCAGGGAGGTGCAGATGGTGTTCACGAGACCCTTCTTGACGCGCGTGGGCGCATCCACCTTGAACTGGTGGAACGTGGACATGACATGCGTGTGATCCAGGCGAAGCATGTTGGTCGCGCTGGGCATGATCTGGGAGACGAGACTGGTCATGAGACCTCCAATAAACAGTGATGGCTCATTGAAAGATCAGCACTGCGATCCTCCCGTCAGAAAGAAGCGAGCGCGCCGCGCGTCTGCATCCTACGTAGCGCTGCCGAGCGGCGCGGCTAGCATCACCGTGGCCGAGGGGCCGCTTCCGGCGTCAGCGCCTGGCGGCCCTTGTCGGTGATTCCGTAGACCATGACTTCGTCCAAGTCTTCAGAAAGACCCGCTTTGACCAGTCCGGCGGCGTTGAGCAACATCACTTTTTCCACCCTTTCGCCATCGTGGAAAAGTTGCGGAAACGGGCCCTTCCCCACCTGGGCCAAAAGTTCAAACGGCATAGGTTTTGTCTCCATCGTCTTGCGCTAAAACGGAAAAAAGCCCCTCGCCAAGGAGCCTTGCGCGAGGGGTCTGTGACAACTCCGGCGTGCGTTTGCGTGCCGAAATCGTCGACGCACCATATGCCCCGGTGACCAGGGGCTGTTCAGAAGTTTTCGCAGCCGCGCGTAGGACAGCGCTTATTGTCCGGAATCGTCCACATCGTATTCATTGATCCTGACCCGAGGTTTCATGAAAAAACTCTCTTCACGTTGGCTTGTGCTCCTGCTGGAGTCCAGTGCATTCGCGCTCTGTCTCTGTGGAAGCGCCTATGCCCAGCCCAAGGCACCAGCGACCGCGGCAACCCCGAAGACTCAGGCTCCCCCGCGCGCTGCGCACGGAAGTAGCGACATCGTCGATTCCAAACTGGCGGTGATCAAGAATTCGTATGTCCAGATG
The DNA here is from genome assembly GCF_056397405.1 of Variovorax sp. 05N34. NCBI lineage: Bacteria > Pseudomonadati > Pseudomonadota > Betaproteobacteria > Burkholderiales > Comamonadaceae > Variovorax > Variovorax sp. 05N34. The sequence goes on along the minus strand of NZ_JBFTNI010000002.1, from coordinate 577,116 downwards.
GCGGGCCAGCTCAGCAGCGACGCGGGCATCGCCTACCGCTATGGGCCGGACGCGCAGGCCTACGGCACGGCCAACACCGGGCCTGCCCTTGCGAAGCGGGAGGACACGCGGCTCACCGAGCCGGCGCAGAACCTCCCGTTCTACTGGTCCGTTGGCGGGCCGGTGACGGCCGACGCGGGCCCCTTCTCCACAAACCAGGCCAACGCGATCTTCGTGGCGGACGATCCATCGCAACGGGTCGGGGTCAGCCTGCTCCAGGTTTCCGCCTACATGTACAACGTGTTTGCCCAACTGCCCCAGCTTCCGTGGCAGATCTACCAGGCAGGGCAAGGCATCGACACGCCCAATGTCATGAACTACAAGGCGGCCGGCATCACCAGCGGAAATCCGGTCGCCATCGGACGCTGCTCCGGCCGCACCGGCTTCTGCGCGGAAGCCGTGGTCGCTTTCCAGAACGGCGTGCTCGGCGCAGTGGGCAGCAACACGGCGAGCAACAACGCCACCGCCAGGCTCGCGCCCAACAAGGTGCCGACCGGCGTCGCCGTGACCAACGGCAACGAATTCGCACTGGTCACCGTCTGGGACACCGCAGCGATGAAAGGCCAGGTCGCCGTGGTGGCGCTCGCCGGCTTGTGCGACGGCTGCGACGCAATGAATGCCGCCGAGCACAAGGCGGACGGCCGCTCCTACGCAGCCTGGCACAACTGGTGGAACGACTGGATCGGCGTCTACCCAGGCTTGCCCAACATGGGCAACATCGCCTTCATGAAGGTACTGGGCTATGTCGATTTGCCCGGGATGACGGCGCCAACCGAGATTGCGGTCACCACCGGCCTGGACCAGTTCAGCACGGTGCAGGGGGGCGGCATCTTCATGGGCTCCGACCACTCGCCCCTGCACAAGCATTGGGCGAGCTTCGTTCGCGGCGGACCCAACTACGACCGCTACGCCAAGGGCGGCGTGGCCGTGGTGATATCGAAGTCGGAGCAGAAAGCGGCCTTCATCGATCTGAGGCCACTCTTCAGCTACTTCAACGACACGTACTTCAGCCCCAACGTCGTCAGCACATCGAATCTCGGACGCGCACCCAACCAGTGGCCCTTCGCCTTCGAGCACGTGCCCTCGCAGATGCCGGAGGTGATCAAGACGGTATCGCTCGGCGCCCGGCCCACCGCCGTGAAGACGACCATCTTCGGCAGCAATCAGCGCGCCTGGATTGCCACGCAGGACGGCACGCTGCACATCTACAGCCTGGGCGGCTTTGCGCCGGGTGCCGTGGTCGCCACGCCGAAAGCCGATGCGGATGCCATGGCCGAAGTCGGCACGGTGACCGGCATCGGCCGCAATCCGACGTCCCTGGCCACGTCGAAGGGCGAACCGGGCAAGTGGGACGGCGAACCCATCAACCAGCAGGTGATCGTCGGCTCGCGCGGCGACAACCGGATCTCTTGGGTGCGCTTCTCGAAGGACGGCAACACCGGCAGCGTCGTTCGCACGATCAAGCACAACCTGCTGACGGATCTCGTCGCAGTCGAAGAGGCCGACAATTTCGCCAACGGCAATCACGTAGTGAGCGTGGCCGACTACGCGGGAAAGGCCGTGCGCAACTATCGCTATGGGCCCGTCGTCTTCGCGGACGGCGGCGCTTGCCCCGCGCCCAAGGGGTGCCCGGTCAATGCGATCAACGGCAGCATCGCCGAGTACGGGGGCGCCCTGTCGATGCCCGGCAAACCTTTCCAGATCTCAACGGCGAACGTGCCCTGAGGCGCGCAAGGCTCCTGTTTGCTCCCTACTCGTGTGGGGACAGATCCCCTTCAACAAAAAAAAGCCGGGACACGAGCCCCGGCTTCTTTGCCTTGAGTTGGCCTACTCACAGGGAAAGTCCGCGCCCGCGCGAAGCGGCAAAGGCTTGGGACCGCACGCTGGCGCGATCGACGACGCCGACGGCTACGAAGACTTCGGCGCCGCGCTCTTCATCCTGCCGTGCCTGTTGGCAACGTTCTCGATCGCCGGCGTTGTCCTCTGCACGGCTTCGCTCTTGAGATAGGCCGCTGAGCAATCCCTTCATCAGCCACGAGGAAAACACACCATGAAAGCCGTCATCGCCGCTTATGCACGTTCGCCCTTTCACTTTGCCCGCAAGGGCCGCCTGGCCGAGGTACGGCCCGACACCTTGGCCGCGCAGGTCGTGCAAGGCCTGCTGAAGCGCACCGATCTCGACCCGGCACTGCTGGAGGATGTGATCCTTGGCTGCGCCTACCCCGAGGCCGCACAGGGGAACAACCTGGCGCGCATCGTCGGCCTTCTCGCGGGCTTGCCGGAGACCGTGGGCGGCATGACCGTAAACCGCTTCTGCGGCTCCTCGATGCAGGCGGTGCGAAGATCACGCACTGGAGTTCGTAGCGCTTGCCGTCGAAGTCAATGGCCAGGCTTTCCGCAGGAATTCTCAGACCGCGCTTTTCCAGGAACCGGTGGATCTCTTCGGCCCGAGGCCTGACCCCTTCGCGAAACCGCAGATTCCCTGCCAATGCGCCATGGGCGGGGAGCATTTGCTCAATCTTCGGAAGAACAGAGACTGAAAAGACGAAGAGTGCAGTCAATCCCACGGCCGGCAAGTAGAAGCCGACGCCCACCAGAATGCCGATGGCGCAGAGAAGCTCTTGCCCTGCCGCAGATACGGTAAGGCGCCGCGGCGGCAGAGCATCTCAGGCGGCGATTTAAGCACCGCCCGAGCGATCCGTCGAGGTTCTGTGAGGCTCAACCGACGAAGTTGCCGTTTCCGTTGAGCAGTGTCTGGCTCACGAATTCGCTCGCGCGCCCAGCTTGGTTGAAAGCGAGGTGCCAGCCATCGAGCTCGAGTGGGCGTCGACGCTGGAATTCCGCAAGCACGCGTGCGCGCGTCGGATTGGCGCCGACCCCCGCGAGTACCGTCGCCGTGTAGCGCCCTGCCAAATAGCCGGCCAGGCTCACCGGCGACGGCGCCTCGTCAAACAGACGCTGCAGGGCCGCCCGGTATGCGAGGACCACGGGCAACTTGCTGGTGAGTGGGTTTGGAACCACGTCGGTGAATATCACCGGTACCGACTTCCCGGGGTTCAACTGCATGAATGTATTTGTGTCGCTGTCCGACAGGCACACCATGTAGCGCTGCATGCCGCGCTTGCTGAGTCCCTGCGTGAACAGCGACAGTTCGATGCTGCCACCCATGAACAAAAGGTAGAACGGTGCGCTCGCCGGCAGACGCGAGGCGAAACCGGCGACGTCCTGGTCGGGCGGCACGACGATGTCGCGCGTATTCACTTTCAGGCGGCTCGCCATGGCGGCCATCCCGCCGTGCATCGCCTGTGCGTGACGCGGGTTCGGGTAAACGACCCCGAGTTCGCTCACGCCAGCCACCGCGAGCGCCTTGAGTACATGGCGGACCTGATCTTCGCGCGAGGCGAAAAGCGCGAACAGGCGTGGATCCCCATCCATCCGCGAGTCCGCAAGCCAGGGCGCGACATGCGCAATGTCCATGCCCAACTGCGCGGATTCGGCAAGGCTCGAAAGCGCCAGCTCCTCGCCTACCGCGCCCAAGATGGCGACCTGAGCCGGGTCATTCCTGACGTCCTGCAAAGCGCTGCGGACCGCCGCGTTCGTGCCATCGGTCTCGACAGTGGCGAGTTGCGGCACCGGCACCTTCGATTTCTTCAGTTCGGCGAAGGCCAGGCGAAGTCCGGTCGAATAGTCGCGTGACAACTGCTGCTGGTCTGGCGACATGTCGAGCAACTGGGTCACCCGCAAGGCGCTGACATCGAGCGGTCGCGACTGCGCATGGACGAATGAAACGGGCGTGGAAAGAGCGGCAAGGCTGGCGATTCCAGCCGCGCTGCGGAGGAAGCGCCGCCGATGATGGACTGTTATGGACGAATTCATCGGGCGCATCCTGCGGATGCAATATGTCGATTCAACGACACAGGCCTGCGTGGACGTGAACTATGTCACGATCGCGTCACGCTTTCAGCGCTGGTATCGCGACGCAGGTGCCGCCCGCCTACCTGGGACGCGACTACGCGATCCTGGTGCCACAGGTCGACGCCGACGGCAACGACCTGGCCGGCATCCGCAGCCTCGATGTGGCCGTGCCGCTGGGCACCAACACCGGCTGGAACGTCACGAACGTCCCGGGGCGTATCGACCAAGCCGGTTACGTGGCGGCCGTGACCTCTGCAGCCAACGACCTGGTGGCGAAGCGCTTCATGCTGCGCGCGGATGCCGATGCAGCAATCGCTGCGGCAGCGGCGACACCGGTTCTGCCTTGACTTGGAAAACGGCTCGGCGATCTCCGCTGATCGGCTCGGCCGGCCCGCGCCGGTGAGCACAAGGCAACATGCACGCCATCGATTGCGGAGCGCGAAAAAGGTATGCCTGACTCAGCGAGGCATGAGCACCTGAAGCGCAATGCGCATTCCGTACTCGTAGGCCTCATCGGCGGGTATGGCGCCGATTTGCCTTTCAGCAGCGCCCACCGACGACGAGGCCGAGACGACAGCTGGCGCCGACACCGGAAAAAAGTCGAGCCAGTGCGAAGCGGACAGCATCGCGGGCTCTTCCCCGCGACCCTCCAGCACCATCCCTGCAAGCCGCCCTGCAGCGTCGAGAACCGGTCCGCCGTAACTGCCAACTATTCCGATGCCGAGCTTTCGATAGCCATCGCGACCCAGAAAACTGCCAAAGAAGCCTTGACTCAGCCAAGGCCATGCAGGCTGCGCGCTCTCCTGTGCCGCATAGGCGAATGCGAAACTTGCGCTCCCCGCGAACGGATCCCGCGGCGCCACGGCCGGGATCCCCTCGACCGGTAGTGCAACGTCAAGGCGCAGCACCGTGACGCCGCGCGACGCGAGGGGCTGCGCGACATCCGCATGCGCTTGCGTTATCAGCCCCATGCCGTTGCGGACCCGGACGGCCTCGCTGCTCGCAGGCTCCACGGCTGTGCTGGGTACCAGCGCCATCGTCCCATTGGCGACCAGCACGCCACTCGAAACCACGCGGACCGAATTCGGAAGGGTCGGCGCGCCGCGCTCCGACACGGCCTGCGGTGCCATGCGCTGCGGCGACTGCACCAAGAGGCCCGTCGCGACGGGGGCCGCAGACGCGAAGGCTCGGGCGACTTCGAGCCCGACGGGATCTCCTGGCAGGCGCTCGCGCGTTTCCGTGAGCACGCGCGTCGCAAATTGCCTCTGTCCCCCTGCGCTGAGCAGCCAGGCGTACAACGCGCCCGCAGCGCCGGATTCAAGGTGAGCGCCGCTCACATGGGCACAGAAGGAAAGTGCCCGCCGGTACTGCCCGGCCTGCATGTAGGCACGGACAAGGCCCATCTCGGTATCGGGCGCGTGCAGCATCATGGCCGCGCGCTCGAAGGTGTCGGTGGCCTCGACGACTTCGCCGCGGGCGAGTTGCGCTTCGGCGCGGTCTAGCAGCGCGGAGCGGGCCGCCATCATCATGGGGTCGTTCACCCGGAAGTCCGTGATCGCCGCCGCCGAGTGAGGCCAGGAGTTGTTCGCGGGGGCCTGCTGTGCGAGGCTCTGCATACCCTGCAGGCTCAACGCGAGCACCGCCATTGCAAGGGTCCGGACCGCGCGCATCAATCTCGATCGCCGTCAGGGGAGCTGCGTGATCCTCGGAATCGCCAGTGCGGGCAGCGTCGGATCGTAAGCGGGCCTGGGCGCCTTGTAGCCGCCGTTCAAGTAGGCCGTCAGCGCATCGATGTCCTGGGCACCGCCGAGCGAGTTGGTGCCGCCAAGCAGAACCGTGAAGCCGTCGCCGCCGGTGGCCATGAAGTTGTTGACGGTGACCCGATAGGTCTTGGCCGGGTTCTGGACGACGCCATTGACCACGATATTGTCTGGCGCACCGGTCGCAATGGGCGGCGTCACGGTCACGTCGGTGGGCGTCAGCACCAGGTTCACGATCTTGGAGCAGGCCGGCGCGCCGGCGCTCCAGGAGTACTTCAGACCGTTCGACACCTGCATCACACGCTGTGCAGTCTGTCCCATGCAGCCAGTGAATTGCTGCTCCAGCAGATCCTTGATCTGCTGCCCCGTCAGCGTTATGGTCACCAGGCTGTTCCCGAAGGGCTGCACGGTGAAGCCATTGCCATAGGTCACGTCGTACGGGTAGGTCCCGGCCGCATTCACGAAGCCCGGGCTGCGCACGCCGCCGGCATTCATGAACGCGACGACCGCGCCACCGAGCGATGCCGGTTGCGTAGCCTGCAGTTACGCGTCGGCGATCAGGCTCCCTGCGGGCATCTCACCGGCCGCATTCGCGGTGTTCGGCAGGGCCGACGTGATCGTGCTGATGACCTGGTTGGACAGCGGCGACACGAGCGTGTTGTATCCGTCGACGATGTTCCGGACGCTCGGGTCACTCGCAATAGCATTGTTGATGGCGGGGTCGGTGCGGTCGACCAGGCGGTTCGTGGCCGACACCGCCAGCACTTTGTGGGTACGCGGGTGCAGGGTCAGGTCGATGTCTGTCAGCACACGACCGAAGGCGCTCGCGCTCGTGACGGGGACCAGGCGGCCTGCACGGTTGGGCAGCCCCGTCGGCCGCGGCATGCTGACCGGCGCGCCGGTGACGCCCTTCACCTCGACCGTGTTGGCGGAGCAGTTGTAGGCGGCATGCGTGTGGCCGCTGATGACCAGGTCGACCTCGTTGCCGAGACCCTTCACGATCCTGGCGATGTCGGAATCGGTACCGTCGGCGTTCTTCAGGTTGCCATCACAGCCGTTGATGTCCCCGACGTTGGGGCTGGTCTGGAAGCCTCCCTGGTGGACGAGCACCACGATCGCATCGACGCCCTGTGCGCGCAGCCGCGGGATCAGGGCATTGACGGTCTGCGCCTCATCGCGAAACTCGAGACCGGCGACGCCGGTCGGCGTCACGATGCTCGGCGTGCCCTTCAGCGTCATCCCGATAAAGGCGATCTTCGCGCCCTGGAAGGTCTTGATGCCATAGGCGGGAAACGGCGTGCGCCCGGTCGCCGTCTCGATGACGTTGGCCGACAGCCACTTGAAGCGAGCACCGTCAAACGTACCCGGCGCATTCGAGCCCAGTCCCTTGCAGCTGTTCGGATCGGGCATGCCACCGGTCGTCTTGCACCCGCCCGATTGCAGCCGCCGGAGTTCGACCAAACCCTTGTCGAACTCGTGATTGCCGACGGCGTTGAACTCGACGCCGATCCTGTTGAGCGTCTCGACTGCGGGCTCGTCGAAGAACAGAGCCGAGATCAGGGGCGACGCACCGATGAAGTCGCCCGCCCCCACCACCACGTTGTTGAGGTTCTGCGCCTTCATCCGCGCAACGTATGCGGCGAGGTATTCGGCTCCGCCGACCGCCGGGCGCTCGGCTGCCGGCACCAGCGTGTTGACGCCGAAGGTGCCCGGTGTCTGCAGGTTGCCGTGGTAGTCATTGAACCCGATGATCTTGACCTTGATCGGCTCGGGCGGCCGACCGTGGTGGTCGTTGTCTCGGTCATGGTCGTGATCACGATCGCCTCCGCGATCACGCTCATTGTCGCGGCCCCCGTCCCGGTCGGCACTATAGGAATTGCGGGATCTCGCATCGGGCTGCGCGTGAGCCGTGGTGATCGTCAGTGCCAAACATGGCGCCATCAACGACAGGGCGCAGACCAGCGAGAAGCGAAGTTTCGACATGGGGTTCCCTCCGGGCCTTTGGATCGCAAACTATCGAGTCCAAAGGTGACCGTGTGGTGACGGCACGGTGAAACCGAGCGCCATCGTCCCGATGTTGCGAGGACATCGACGCATTCAACTCGCGATGAAGATCCTCGAAGAGTGGCGCATCGACCGGTACTACGCGGGAAAGGCGAAGCTCTTCGACCCGTCCCATCAGGTCAGGCAGATGTCATTGTCTTAGAGAGCAACAGAGGGGCTTGATCGTTTGATCGGTTGATCGTTTGATCGAGCATCACCCCAGCGCCGGCATCACTTGTACCCGATCGTCTTGCCGGACCCGTCCTTGATCTCGCTCCAGGCCGAGACGGCCGCCGAAGAGTCGCGGGCTAGCAGGCCCGAGCAGCCACGCGACCGCGGTGACCGCAAGAATCTTCGAAATCGGTGTGTTCATGATGGTTTGCCTTCCATGGCCTGGAGCGCTACCCCATTGCGGCGCCATGCGTCAAAGGCTAGCGGCCACCTGTGGCTCTGCGATGAACAAGCATCAAAGCCCAAGCCTGCCGTGGGGTCGGTCACCAAACCTCCACACGGGACCCTTTCTGCGCTGCAGATCTTGGACTTCGAAGCATGGCGCAACGCAGAACTTATCCGGACGCCTCTGCCTCCGACGAGCCCAGTGCGCGATCTGGACTATCTGGATCAGCGATCGAAGGTTGACGTTTTATTGCGAAGTCAGGTGGGGCTTCCGAGGCGCAGCCGGCTCGGGAACTGACGATCGAATTCGTGTGGCGTGATGTCCGCGAGATGCTCACAGGCGGCATTTGGAAGCGCCACGCTGATTTCCTCGTGCCAGAGCACAAGACCGAAGAGTCGACGGACCAGCATGCGCTCCTCTCGTGGCATTGGAAACTCCGACACATGGTCAGGCACGCGCTGCATTGAAACGCGTCGCCTCACCTCTATCATGAACACGCCCGTGCGCTTCGCTCGGATACGCACGGCGCTTGCCATTCGGAACTGGAGTTGGAGTTCCCAACCCGCCAGCAACAGAAGGATGAGCAATGCGGCCAACATGAGGCTTCGTGCGTAAATGGTTCTTGGAAAAAGAAAAATCGAGGACCTTGAGCGAAGACTAGGCTTCGGTGCGTCTTGGCGCAATACATCGAAAGCGCTGACTCGGCAACTGGTTCACGAATATCGAGGTTCTATCGCTTGCGAGCAACTCTGTCTGGCGGCGGCGCAAGGGCGATCAATGCCAAGGGGCTTAACCAAGAACTTCCTTCAGTGGTGGCAGAGCTACTCCGTGCTGCCCTCGCACCGCCCTTCCCGCTTCGAACATGATGCGCTCCAGGATGCAAGGCACTTCGAAGATTGCGCGATTCTGCATCCGCCGAGTCGCCTCTCGATAGCCATCCAGCCCGGCCATCAGGCATTCGACCGCCTTGTCGATCTGCGTAAAGCTGCTGCACACCACTCCCAGGCCCTGCTCCCTCAGCCATTGGACGTTGTAGCGCTCCTGCGGAAGCGTTGCTCGGTTTCGCGCGACGATCACTGGCAAGTGCATCTGCACCGCCTCGCTGAGGCTTCCAGGTCCTGGCTTGCCGATGAAGAAGTCCGCAAGCTGCATGTAGCGTGCCACGTCCGGCGTGAATCCCAGCACCAATCGCGGCGCGCGTGACGGCAGCGCACGCAGGGCCTGCGCCAGCTTCGCGTTGTGCCCGCACGCAAAGATGAGCTGCATGTCCGGCAACCGCCGTGCGATCGTCAGCATGGCCTTCGAGCCTTGACCGCCGAAGAGCACGATCCCCGTCAGGCGATCGGGATCGAGCCCGCAAGCGGCTCGCTCGGCGTTGCGATCGATCCGCGGTGCATCATGAAAGGCCGCTCGCAACAGCATGCCGGAGGTCGCGTGAATGCGCGCCTCGGCGCAGCCGGCGGCGCGGGCTTGCTGAACGGCTTTGGGGCTACCGCACACGAGATGCTGCGGCAGATCCTTCTCCATCCAGAAAGCAGGCGGATGGTCGGCAAGGTCGGTGAGGACCGTCACATACGGTACGCCCGGGAGCGTGGACCTCAGCGACTCGCACAGCGAACGGTTGAAGTTCGGGATGAGCGATACCACCATGTCCGGCTCCATGACGAGCCAATGCCGTTGCAGGATGCGGACGAGGCCTGCATGCGCAAGTCGAATCAGACCTTGCAGCAGCTTGAGTTCGTGCGAGAGCCCCAGCGTCCATCCGCGCGCGAGCCGCTTGTTGTAGATGTCCTCCGGGTCCATGCCGGTGAGCTTGCGGAAGCTGTCGCCGGGATCGAGCATCTCGCGCAGGTTGACCAGGCGCACCGTCCATGGCAGACCCGCGCGCTGAATGGCCGCCGAGAGCGCCAGCGCCGAAGCCCGATGGCCCCCGCCCGCATTGAAGTAAACGAGGTCGACCGTCCTACGCGTTCCCGATCGTGGAAGCTTGACGCCGGTCATACGCTTGCCGGCTCGGACCGGAAAGCTGGCCGTCCGGCTTGGGTGGCCACGGGCAATTGGCCGGCCCAATAGAGGATTTCAAGCGTCCCGTCAGTGTGCTCGGCGAGGGCGGTGAGGCTCTCGACCCAGTCGCCGTCGTTGGCGTACAGAATGCCGTCGATGTCCCGCAGTTCAGCGTGATGGATATGGCCGCAGACGACGCCCTGCACACCAAGGCGTCGCGCTTCGCGCGCGACCGCGGTCTCAAAATCACCGACATAGCTGACCGCACGCTTCACTTTCTGCTTCAGGTACTTGGAAAGCGACCAGTACGGCAGGCCCATTCGTGCGCGCAACGAATTCAGATGACGATTGAGCCGCAGCGTGAACTCGTACAGTGAATCCCCCACATGCGCCAGCCACTTGGCGCACTGGATGACACCATCGAAAAGGTCGCCATGCATGACCCAGAGCTTGCGGCCGTCCGCTGTCTCGTGGATCCATTCGTCCGCCACGTCGATGCCGCCGAAATTGTGGTGGAGATACTTGCGCGCGAACTCGTCGTGGTTTCCCGGAATGAAGATCACGCGTGTGCCCTTGCGCGCCTTGCGCAGCAACTTCTGGACAACGTCGTTGTGCGTCTGCGGCCAGTACCAGTGACGGCGCAGTTGCCAGCCGTCGATGATGTCGCCGACCAGGAAGAGGGTCTCGCAATCAGTGTGCTTGAGAAAGTCGAGCAGTGCAGTCGCCTGGCAGCCCGGGGTTCCGAGGTGCAGGTCCGAGATCCACAGCGTGCGAAAACGCTGGAGAGGCCGCGTCGCATCCCCCTCGTCCGGATCAATCAGTGGAGGAGCATTGGCGTGCCATGCACGCAAAAAAGCGTCGTCGCGTTGCATGGACACACAGCTTCGCACCCGCAAGTGACCAGGAAGTGGCACTCGCGTGACGCAGCAAAGACATGCCGCCAGATGCCGCGGACGCTCTCGACCGCGTCGCGCTCCGCTGCTCATCCGTGTCGTACGCCGTCTAGACGCTGCATGCCCCGGTCGGGATAAAGAAGATGGTGCGGTCTCCTTGTCTCCCGTACGAGATCCAGCATACGCCGCGTCTGCGCGAACGCAGGGGCCCTTGAAACTTCCTGCCCAGTCAGCGTCCTCGTCCCACACCGGATGCGCGCGGCGCGCTCAGATTTTCTTTTCCGTTCCAAAGGAGTGCAAATGAGCGCAACGGGCTCCTATGAGGATGCGGTCGACCTGGGAAGACGTATCGCGGTGCTCGCCGCGGACGGGTTCGAGAAGGTCGAACTGACCGTGCCCGTCACGGCCATGCGAGCAGCGGGCGCGGACGTCGACATCATCTCCCTTCGCCACGGACGCATCCACGGGGTGAACCTTCACGAGCCGGCGAGCCGGGTGAAGGTGGACTACACACTCTCGGAAGTCGCGATAGAAGACTACGACGCCCTGTTGATCCCCGGCGGCTTCATCAACCCCGACCTCCTGCGCCAATCGGCGGAGACGCGCGAGTTCGTGCGCAAGTTCGACGCCACTGGCAAGCCCATCGCGACCCGGTGCCACGGGCCCTGGCTGCTGGCCTCTGCCGGACTCACTCGGGCCGGCGCATGACGTCCTGGCCGGGCGTGCGCGATGACATGGTCAACGCGGGCGCGACCTGGGTGGACGAGACGGTTGTGCAGGACGGCAACTGGCTCACCAGCCGCGGACCACAGGACATGGTGCCGTTCGTGCGCGCACTGGGAACGATGGGGAGGATGGTGCCTTCGCCGAGCCCGAACAGCAACGAAGGGCCGAAGGCCGGCACGGCGTTCGGCGCTATGCTGCAAGACTCGTTTCTCCAATGCACTGCGCCATGCCCTCTCGTCTTACAGCTCGTGATTTCGACCAGGAACTGCTCATCCTCTTCGATGCCTATGTGCATGGCGATCTCGACCGGCGTTCCTTCCTGAGCCAAGCGCAGAAATTTGCCAAGGCGGGAATTGCGGCGACGACCTTGCTGGCCGCGCTGAGCCCCGACTTTGCGGCCGGACAGCAAATCAGCCCCGGCGATTCACGACTCAAGACCGAACGGGTGAGCTATCCCTCGCCCTCGGGCAGCGGCACGGTCAAGGGCTATCTGGCGCGCCCGGCGGCGGCTGGTGACAAGCGCCTGCCGGCAGTGCTCGTCATTCATGAAAACCGCGGACTCAATCCGCACATCGAGGACATTGCTAGGCGGCTGGCGCTCGACGGTTTCATGGCCTTTGCGCCGGACGCACTGACGCCGCTCGGCGGCTATCCCGGCGATGAAGACAAGGCGCGCGAAGCATTCGCCAAGCTGGACCAGACGCATGCGCTGAATGATTTCCTTGCTGCTGCGGCGTGGCTTCGAACGCGTCCCGATGCCAGCGGCAAGCTCGGCGCGGTCGGCTTTTGCTACGGCGGCGGCATCGTCCACCAGCTCGCGGTCAGGCTGCCCGATCTCAATGCCGCCGTTCCGTTCTACGGCAATACGCCCGCGCCGTCGGAGGCCGCGAAAGTCAAGGCGCCGCTGCTCATCCAGCGCGCCGAAGTCGACGAGCGGATCAACGCCGCATGGCCAGCCTATGAAGCCGCCTTGCGTGCCGCCGGCGTGCAGTTCACAGCCTATCAGTATCCCGGCACGCAGCACGGCTTCAACAACGACACCACGCCGCGATACGACGAGGCCGCAGCCAAGCTCGCCTGGTCGCGCACGGTCGCTTTCCTGAAGACGCAGCTCGCTGGCGAATAGCCCGGAGCGCCAGAAAGCTTCACGCTTCACCCTCCACGAAATAAGTCTGGATCGGCTCCGCCTTGCCCTTGACCATCGCCGGCGGCATGGCCCGCAGGCGCACCTGGTCGTCGACGACGCGGCGGATGTCCTCGGTGACCAGCAGATCGACTTCGAACTTGCTGGTCAGCCCCTCCACCCGCGACGCGACATTGATCGGGTCGCCCGTGACGCTGAACTTCGAAAGCCCCGCAGTGCCGATCACACCGGCAACCACCTCGCCGCCGTGGATGCCGATGCCGAAGCGCAATTCAGGCAGTCCCTGCTCACGCAGGATCGCGTTGTAGCGCGCCAATTCCGCACGCATGTCCAAGGCAGCGAGCACGGCGTCCCGTGCCTGCCACGGGTTGGACTCCATGGCGCCGAACAGGGCCAGCAAGCCATCGCCCACGAATTCAGTGACGTGGCCGTGATGATGGGTGATCGCTGCCGTCATGTGCCGGAAATAGTCGTTCAGGATCTTCACCGTCACGGCGGGATCGAGCCGATCGCAAAACGCCGTGAAGCCGCGCAGATCGGCAAACAACATCGTGACCTGACGCCGTTCGGGCGCGAAAGCGTCGCCGGCGCGGGTGAGCCGCTCGACCACGTCAGCCGGCACGAAGCGCTCGAACTGGCGCTGCAGCTGCTCCAGCTTGTCGTCGGCCGCCAGCAGCAGCTTTTCGAGCTGCTCGTTCTGCCGCCTGGCCCGCAGCACGAGCACCGCAAAGGCCGAAAGTGCGATGACGACGCCAGCCCCAAGGACCCAGGTCAGCGCCATCACTCGAGCAACATCGCCAGGCGAACGGTTCCGTTGGCCAGGGATGCCACTCCGATGGCGTCCAGCAGCGCGTCCGTGCCCAGCTGGGCGCCGAGGGCGCGCGTCTTTTTCTGAATGGACGAAGGCTCGTAATACACCGTGTCTCGCGCCCAGGCCAGCAGACTGGCTTCGCGCGGCGCCAGCCGGGGGCAACGCAGCGTTGCCATGGCGGTTTCGATTTCCGTCTGGCTCAGGCCCTGGTCGCGCAGCAACCGTGTACCCGCCGCCTCGCAATGCGGGCACCCGAGCGTGCGCGCGATCACCGCGAACATCAGCGCCTTGGCATCGCGACTGAGCACGCCGGAGTCGAAGGAGCCGTCGAGCGCCGCCTTCATGACGCCGCCCGCGGGCAGACCGGCAAGCGGCGCCACCACCGCGCCGAAGGGGCCCTTGGCCAACTCGGATGGGCCCGGCACGGCATCGGCAGGCTTGGCGGGTCCGAACTTCTTCATCGCCGCCATCATGAGCGGCAGCATCCAACGGAAAGGCCCGGCCGCCATGCGTTCGAATTTTTGCTCCGGCGGGCACGCCAGCAAGGTGCTGACCCGGTTGAAGAAGCAGCCGAACGAGATCGAGAAGGCGATCTCGCCGACCTGCACCGGCGTATAGCCAAGCGCCAGCAGCTTCGCCCGCTCGGCCGCGGCAGGCCGGGGCCTGGATCGAGCCAGGCTGCGGCAGAAGGCGATGTAGGCGCGCTCCTTTTCGTCCAGCTCGGCCGTCTGCACGTCGCGTTCGACCTTCTGGATGAAAGACTCCGAATACCCCAGCACCTTCATGTAGGCGCGGTTCGCGCCATAACAGTAGCGGCACGCGTTTTCCTGCGCCGTCACCATGCTGCCCATGCGGTACAGCCGTTCGGGCAACACCGCCGGCACATAGCTCGTCGCCTGGTAGGCCGCCTCGCGCAGCCAGCGGCTGGGCGCAACCCGTCGGTCGACTTCGAGCACCTGCGCGCCGCGGCGCTTGAGCTCGGCTTCCCACTCGGCGTCGTGCGCCGTCGGCAGCAGCGGTTCGCTCCACTGGATTTCGCTCAGCAAGACTGCCATGGGCGCGCTCCTGTCGGCTCGTGATTGGGGTCCTCGGCGATTGGCCCTGCGCTAACCAATGCGAGCGGCCTCGGTCCTTCATTTCCATCGGGGCAGGGTTCTCGCGTCTGTGACCGGGACTGTACGCGCATGACTTGCTCCGCGTCACGGGCCGCCTACGCAACCACGGAAATCGCTCGCGTGGCCAAGCCACCCAGCTCACGCCTCATCCGGGCTCCTATTGCTCATCGCTTATCGCGGCCGCTAGTGTTTTCGCGGCCGCTTGATGGTTGGAAAACTCAAGCGCGAGCCTCGGTTTGCCATCCACGGATATCAGCAGGTAGTCGCCAGCTAAACGGTCCACGAACAAGCGGCCACCGCTTCGGGACTTGAACCATCCGGAGCGAAAGCCCGGAAGTCCGACTCCGTTGACGCGTAAGCCGACCAAGTCATCTTTCGAACCCCCAACTATCGTCTGGACATTCGTGATCGTGGGCAACGGTACGCTGGTTGCATAGAAGGTCGACTTCACAGTGAGGACGGCGTCCTGAATCGTCACGCTCCGATTCAACATCGCACACCCGACCGCGCCGAACACCAGGATTCCGATGGCAAGAATTCCCCAAAATGCAAAATGGTTGGCGCTACCCGCCTGGCGCTGGAGAACCATGCCCGCCACGATCGGCCCAATGGCAAGAATCGCAAACAAGATTCCAAAGGGCTTCACACCCACGTCTTGCAATTGCATGTAGACCTTCGCTCAGTAGAGTGCTGCTGCACGCAGCGCCATATTTTGAATGGTGGCGACGACTTCGCGCCGGGACGCTACCGGAATCCCGCGCCGCGGATTACTCTCAATGTTCTGCCAATCGGAGATGGCACGCAACCAAAGGCCGGCAATGTCCGCAAATAAGTAACTGCCGAAGGCGCGGCTATTTAGTTCTATTCAAACATTCGCTTGTTGGGATTTGGCATTTGGTATTAGCCAATTAGAACCAACAGGGATGTTTTTGCTGCTTCCGGATAGACCCAATAGGCAAATGGTCCCCAGGAAGCACGCCTACTCCGTGTTCGAAATGCAACGACACCATTCCATGACGATTGCATAGGACTTCGGCGCTCTACTCGTTGACGCCACCGCGTTCTCAAACGCTTCCGCCGCACAAGTAGCTTGCGCGGCCGAGCAAATCAGCGAAGCGGCACGCCCGCCGTGTGGGCGATGGCTCCACGGCATACTCGAAGCGATCACAACTGTGTTGAAAACCCTTCCGTATGGACAAAGAAGTCGACCCCGCAGTACTTGCGGTCATCAATGAAAAGCGCCTGAGAGGCGAAAAGCGGACGCCCGTCGAAATCATCGCCAAAATGGGCGTCTTCGAGGCCCGCGACAAGGCATCCGACCACGCCTGGCTGGCCACGGGCGACAACGTGATCGCCACGATCTGGGCTGAATTCGTCAGTGTCGGCGTCGGCGGGCGGTGGTTCTATCTCGAGTCGCTCGACACCCATCACCGGATCGGCGGCGGCGAACGCAGCGCATTGCAGATGCAGCGCGCCAACGACCGGCTCACCCTGCTCAAGCGCACGCTCGACGCAGGACAAGGGCTGAGGGCGGTTCTTCAGACGAACCGCGTCGCCATTCTCGACATCGAGACTGACAGGGCCGCCAGGGTCTCCACCCGGGTGCCGGACGATGAAGAGTGGCATATCGCCTCGTGGAATGCCGATCAGAAGTTCGCGGTCCTCGTTCGCGGCGAGCGGGGATGGCAACCGACGGACGAAGAGATCCAGGCGGCGCGAGCGCGCGGCAGCCTTCCCGCAGTGGCCCCGGAGCCGGAGGGTTCCTCGGGCCAGGCATCGCGGGAAGAAGTCCAGGCAGCGGCGTTGGACTATCTGACGCGCCATTTCGGAGGCTACGGCTACAAGGCCGAGAACGTCACGAGCCAGAAGCTCGGCTACGACATCGAGGTGTCCGACAAGAAGGGCAACACCCTGCTCAAGCTGGCCGTCAAGGGCACCGTGCCAGGCATGACCAGCTTCCAGCTGACGAGCGAAGAGCGCGCGGGCGCGAAGCGGGGCGACCCGTGGCGCCTGGTGGTGGTCACGGACGCCACGAGTCCCGCAGCGCAGCACAAGCTCTACAAGCCTTCCGAGATCGACAGCGCGCCCGGGCTCGAGCCCCTGCTCGAATAACTAGCCGGGCTGCTGGCGGGCAGGCTGCCGATGCCGACCAGCGTGGCTTCGACCGCCTGGTCGAGCGGTGTGTGCGGCTCGCGGCCGAGCGCCGCGACCAGTCGCGCGTTGTCCATTCGCACGGGCGTTCGCCACAGGTAGCGCATCTCGCGCATTTCCCGGAAGGCGCTCACGAATGGCGACGCCAAGTCCAGCAGCCACCAGGGAAAGGCCGAGACGCGCGGCGCCATGCCGGTGCGCCGCATGACGACGCGCTGGATGGCGCCGCTCATCTGCGTGCCGTCCGCGTCCCAGTGACCGGCCATGTGAAAGCTGGCGAAGGCATCGAGCGCATGCCGGCGTGCCAACAGCTCGACCACGACTCGTGCCACGTCGGGCAGGTATGACCATTGATGGCCGACGCCGCGCCGGCCGGGGTCGCTCACGGACTTGACCGGCTGTCCCGGCTTGACGAGGCCCTGCGAAAACCAGTTGTTGGCCGCCTTCGGCCCGAAGAAATCACCGGCGCGAACGATCAGCACGCGCGCGCCCTCCTGGCTCGCCTTGCGCAGGCGCTGTTCCATTTCGACGCGGATCGCGCCCTTGCGGGTCGACGGGCGCTGCGGCGAGTCTTCATGCAGCACCGGGAACGCATCGGGCCCGAAGTTGTAGACCGTACCCGGCAGCACGATCGTCGCGCCTTCCGCGATGGCCGCCGCGATGGTGTTGTCCAGCATCGGCAAGACCCATTCCGACCACCGGCGGTAGCCCGGCGGATTGACCGCATGCACGATGACCGCACAGCCCTTCGCGGCCCGGGCGACGTCCTGCGGATTCAGCGCATCGCCCCGCAACCATGTGAAGCCATCCTTGTGCTCCAAGGCTTGTTCGGCGCGGCGCGTGAGTGCGCGGACGTGCCAGCCCTCTTCCTTCAGTTGGCGGGCAAGCTCACCGCCAATGCCGCCGGTGGCGCCGAGAACCAGAACCGTCTTGCTGCTGCCGCTCATGGGATTCACTCCGTTTGTTGCCGATGCATGGATTCTTGGCTTTGATCCGCTCAATTGAAATTGCCGAGAACGGATGTGCCGCTATACATTTATGTATGACTCTGAAGACTCAGGAAATCGGATGGGAGCTCTATCGGTCGTTCCTTGGCGTGCTGAAGGAAGGCTCGTTGTCCGGAGCGGCGCGCGCACTCGGCATCACGCAGCCCACTGTCGGCCGCCACGTTGCGGCGCTCGAGAAGGCGCTGGGTGTCGTCTTGTTCACGCGCTCCCAGCTCGGCCTGATGCCGACAGAACTGGCACTGGCGCTCCGCTCCTATGCCGAAGCGATGGAAAGCACGGCCGCCTCCCTGGCGCGCGCAGCCTCCAGCCAGGGCGAAGGGGTGCGCGGGGTGGTGCGCGTGTCGGCCAGCGATGTGATCGGCGTGGAGGTGTTGCCGCCCATCGTTGCCCGACTGCGCGAGCGCCACCCCGACCTGAAGGTCGAACTGGTGCTGACCAATCGGGTGCAGGATCTGCTGCGGCGAGAGGCGGACATTGCCGTTCGCATGACGCCTCCGAGGCAGGAGCAGCTCGTGGCGCGTCGCGTTGCACGAATCGAACTTGGCCTGCATGCGACCAAGGAGTACCTGAGCCGCCAGGGCACGCCGCGCAATGCGCGCGACCTGGAGAACCATTCGCTCATCGGATATGACCAACCGACCGATTTCATCCGGCGCGTCGGCAAGACCCTGCCGGGCTTGCGTCGCGACGGCTTCTCGCTGCGCACGGACAGCGATCTCGCCCAGCTGGCGCTCATTCGCTGCGGCGCGGGAATCGGCTTTTGTCAGGTCCCGCTGGCCAGGCGCGACGCTTCGCTGCGGCGTGTGCTGGCGAAAGCGTATTCGCTTCATCTCGAAACCTGGGTGACGATGCACGAGGATTTACGCGGCAGCCCCCGGTGCCGCGCCACTTTCGACGCGCTGGCCGACGGCATGCAGGAATACACGGCCGCGCCGCGCCAGGCCGGCCCAATGCCTTAGGGCCGATCCCATCCCCCCTCTTCGCGCCCCCGCCCCGTACGTGTTTGCTACGTGGGCGCCCGGATTACGCAGCGGCCCCTGGCATTCCATGATCTGCAGGGCCAATAACGAGCCGACAACCCGGTGACCATCATGACCCTTCTCTCCGTGACATCGCTCAAGCGCTTTGCGGCCGCTGCCCTGATCGCGCTGGCCGCTGGCTGCAGCACGAACGCACTCAACAACGACAACCTGGCCATTGCGTCGGGTTTCAAGGTCGTGACGCCCGTGAAGCCGGAGCAGCGCGCCATGCTCGCCAAACTGCCCAAGGACCAGGTCTCACCTGTCAACTACCAGGGCAAGATGTACTACGTGATCCCCGATTCGATGAACAACCTGGTCTATGTGGGCGGCCCTGCGGAATACCAGCAGTACCAGAAGCTGCGCGTGGCGAAGCAGCTCAGCAACAACAACCTCGAGGCGGCGCAGATCAACCAGATGGACATGGATTGGGGTGGCTGGGGCGGATGGGGCGGACCGGGCTTTATCGGATTTGCGCGCTAGCATCGCAGCTTCGCGCGAGGTCGTCCGCCGGACGGGCGCGTTGCTGAAGGAGCGGCCATGCGCCTGGCCAGGGTCCTCAAGGTCTTTTGTTTGTCGCTGGGCATCTGGCTCGCAGGGCCTGCGCGTGCGGACGACGGCGTGCCGACCCGGTTGGTCATGCCTTTCGAAGGCGGCTCCGGCACCGCGGTCGCGCTGTATCTGGCCGAACGAGCCAACGCCGAATACGGCGCCCACGTCTATGTCGAGGAAAAGCCCGGTGCGAGCGGCCGCATCGGCGCGATGATGGTCAAGAACGCCGCGCCCGACGGCAGAACGATCGCCTTGTTTCCCTTCGTGGTGCCGGTGCTGGCGCCGCTGATCTTCAAGGACGTCCGTTACGACCCGGTGCGCGACTTCGCGCCCGTATCGCAAATCGCCACCTACAGCCTGGCGCTCGCGGTGCCCAACGACCACCCCGCCACGTCGGTTGCCGGGTTCGTGGCGTGGGCCAGGGAACATCCCTCGCAAGCGTTCTTCGGCACCGGCGCGGCGGGAAGCCTGCCGCATTTCCTCGGGATGATGATGGCGCAAGCGGCGGGCATCGAGATGATGCACGTGGCCTACAAGGGCGCGGGGCCCATGACGGTCGACCTCATCGCGGGTCGCATCCCCGCCGGCATCTCGACGATTTCCGACCTGATCGAGATGCATCGTGCGCACAGGTTCCGCATCATCGCGGTGTCCGGCCCGAAGCGCCTGGCGCAATTGCCCGAAGTACCGACCTTTGCCGAACAGGGCTTTCCGACCGTGCAGGCCACCGGCTGGGTCGGCGTCTTCGCCCCTGCCGGGACCCCGAGGAAACTTGTCGATCAATGGTCATCGATGTTCGCGAACATCGTGCATTCGCCGCAGGCAAGCGCCAGGCTGGCCGAACTGGGCCTCGAACCGACCGGAACGGGCCCCGGCGAACTCGCGGCCGCCTTGGCGAGCGATATTGCCCGCTGGCAGCCAGTCATCAAGGCAGCGGGCTTTCACGCCGACTGAATCCGGCGCAGCCGCACCATTGCCCGAAAGGTCTATTGCCGTAGGACAAGACGCTCGCTAGCATGGGCGGCCCGACACAACTGGACGTCGTTAATGGCCGTGCGCCCCTCCGATGCCTGTCCCCCACCGGCAGCCATCCGGCTCGTTTCCGATTCGCTAGCGGGCAAGGTGCAAGAGCCGCTTCCGCCTTCAGTACACGATCCGCTGCGCTTCGAGCGGCTGCTCTCCGACTTGTCGGCGACATTCATCGCGCTGCCTCCGCAGGAGATCGATGGGGCCATCCAGGACAGCCTGGCGCTCATCGTCTCGACGCTCGGCATCGATCGTTCCACGCTCGCGCGGGTCTTTCCCTTGACCGGCCGCATCGAGGTCACCCACTCGTACGCCGTGGAGGGTATCGAGCCGGTGCCCATGAGCCTCGCGGCGCGCGAGGTCAGTCCCTGGGCGTTGAAGATGGCGATGGCCAACAAGCCCGTCGTTTTCGAGCGACTGGACGATCTCCCGCCCGAGGCCAGCGTGGACAAGGAGAACTACCGCAGCATTCGCCTCAAGTCGCACGTGACGATGCCCATCATCGTGGCGGGCGAACTGCATGGCGGCCTGAGTTTTGGCTGCGTGCGCAACGAGCGCAGGTGGTCGGCCGACCTTCTCGGCCGCATGCGACTGCTGGCGAATATCTTCGGCAGTGCCATTGCACGCAAACGCACCCAGGACCAGCTTGACAATGCCATCGGCTTCGAAAGGCTGGCAAGCTGCATCCTGGCATCCCTGGTGCTGGCCGATCCAGGCCAGACGGATGCCGCCATCGGAATCGGCCTGCGGCAGATCGGACAGTTCATGGGCGCCGAGCGGGTTTCACTTTGGGACCGCATGGCGGGCGAGGCGACCTTCCGTTCGGTCCAGCGCTGGGAAGAGGATGAATTCGCGCCACCACTGGCGCTGGGCGACACACCGGATCTCCCCTGGATCATGCAGCGACTGGCCATGGGGAACATCGTGCGGCTGGCCCGGGTCAGCGATCTTCCGCGTGACGCCGAGGGCGATCGCATCGCGTTGCAGGCCTCCAGAGTCCGTTCATTGCTCGTGGTGCCCATCTCGGTATCGGGCCGGATCGCGGGCGCCTTGTCCATCGCGAGCACACAGCTCGAACACGAATGGCCGGACGCGTTGATGCCCGGCGTCAGTCTGCTCGCCGAAGTGTTCGGCAGCCTTCATGCCCGGGACACGGCCGAACGCCGCAAGCTCGCCGCAGAGGTCGAGGCAGCGCACTGGCGCGAGCGGCTGGCCCACCTGGTCCGGGTGCATACGGCGGGCGAGATGTCGGTAGCGCTCGCGCACGAGATCACCCAACCGCTCGGCGCGATCGAGAACTATGCGCTGGCGGCACGCCGGCGTGCGGGTGAGCCCGCGCCTGATTTGGCGCGGGTGACCGAACTGCTCGACAAGGTGGTTGGACAGGCCACCCGTGCCGGCGACGTGGTCACGCGCATGCGCAGCATGGTGCAGCGGCACGAGCTCGACCTGAAGCTGATCGAGATCGAACGCGCTGTCTCCGAATGCGTCGGCATGGTGAAGATGGATTGCGATCTGCGCGAAATCGAGATCCGCTTGTTGGCCGACAGCGGACTGCCCCGCATCACGGTGGACGAGATCCATCTGCAGCAGGTCGTGCTGAACCTGCTTCGCAATGCGATGGAGGCCATCGAGCAGGGCGGTGGCGAGCGCGTGATCAACATTTCGATTGCGCTCAACCAGCGGGACGAGGTTCAGGTCGAGGTCGCCGATACCGGCAGCGGCATTGCCGAAGGTGATCTGGAGCGGATCTTCGAGTCCTTCTATTCGACCAAGGCCAGTGGCCTGGGCGTCGGACTCGCGATCTGCCGAAAGCTGATGGAAGCGCACGGCGGCATGCTCTGGGCCGCGCACAATCCGCGCGGCGGCGCTCTTTTCCGATTCACCATTCCCACCGCTTCTCATGCGGATTGACAAGATCGACGACATGGCAGAACCGACGGTATTCATCATCGACGACGACGAAGGCTACCGGGACTCGGTGCAGGAGCTCGTGAGTTCGGTCGGCCTGCCCACCGAGACCTTCGCCTCGGCGCTCGATTTCCTGGAGAGCTTCGATTGCGCGCGGCCTGGCTGCCTGGTGCTGGACGTGCGCATGGCGCGCATGAGCGGCCTGGCACTTCAGGAGCGGCTCCGCACGATGGGCGCCACCATCCCGATCGTCTTCATCAGCGGCCACGGCGACATCGCGATGGCCGTCAAGGCCGTCAAGGAAGGTGCGGTGGACTTCGTGCAGAAGCCCTACCGCGAACAACAGTTGCTCGACGCCATCGACGAAGCGCTGCGCCGCAACGCGGCCCCGCGCACCTACAGCGGCGACACGCAGCAGGCGTTGGCGAGCCGCGTCGCGGCACTGAGCCCGCGCGAGCGGGAAGTCATGACGCTGGCGCTCCAGGGGCTGCCCAGCAAGGTGATCGCGAAGGAACTCGCGATCAGCCATCGCACGGTCGAACAGCACCGCAGCCGCCTGCTCGAAAAGCTCGGCGTCGGCTCGATCACCGAGCTGCTGCGCCTGAATCTCCAAGGCTCGCTGGAATAGCGCAGGCGGCTGCGGCCGCTCGCTACGTACGTGGCTCTGCGTGCTCACCGGGATGGACTGCCCGGGTGCGGGCGGTCACCATGGGCACAGGAAAGGGCCGATCCAGTGGGCACCGACGGGCATGCCGCCGCCATACGCTGGCGTGGTGATTCCCATCGTGATGAGTGCCGGCTTGTCGGAATTGATGCCTGCACACGTGTATGTCCTCGTCCTCGATCCGCACGATCGCGCATGGATCGAGTCCGCGCTCGTGCGCTGGGTGGACTCGCTGGTCTTCCTCCACGATGTGCGCGGACAGCTCGCCAAGATGCCGCGCGGCCCGGGACATTGCCTGATCGTCTCGGCCGACGAAGACGAAGCGGCGACACTGCGGCTGGTGCGCGAGCTCAGGAGTTCGGGCGCCACCCTGCCGGTCATCGTGCTGGGGCCGCACACCGCGTTTCGCACGGCGGTGGACATCGCGAGGCTGGAGGCGACCGATTTTCTCGAAAGGCCAGCCAGCGTGAGACAACTGTGCGCGGCAGTGCGGCGCGCCTGCGCGGAGACGCTTTGACAGCGAGCGCCGAGCCGAACATGAGCGACACCAAGATCGACCCGGACTTGCTCCCCGGTGCGCTGACGACAGCCACGTCGGAGCTGTCGAACGCACTGACGCAGGCCCTGCCGCTGCCCGACATCATGTTCGGAGGTTGCGTGCTGGTCGTGGTGATCATGTTCCACGCGTTCTGGATACGCGTCATCACCAACTCGTTTCTCAAGCGCTCGCAAGTCATCCGCATGCATGTGTCGCTATGGCGCGCGGACCTGCTGTTTGCCGCCATGGTGATGATGATGCTGGTGCTGCACCTGGCGGAGGTGGTCGTCTGGGCGGCGGCGCTCTTCTTCGGCAACATCGTCGGCAACTGGGCGAGCGCGACCTACTTTGCAGCCAACTGCTATACGGCACTCGGCGAGCCCTTCTCGCTGCCGCGCACCTGGCGCATCGTGGCGCCGATCATCGCGATGTCCGGCATCTTCGCGTTTGCATGGACCGCGAGCGTGCTGGTCAATTTTGTCGCCCGCTACAACGAGCTTCGGGCGGCCATTCTGGTACCTGGGCCGTAGCCGGCCTGATCTTCCCTCGACAGTCAACAGGAACTCCCATGAAAGTGTCTCTCTTCTCCGCCGCTTCGCTGGCGTGTATCGTGATCTGTGCCGGCCAGCTTGCCGGCTGCGCCTCGCCCAGCACAGGCGCCGACGTCGTGGCCTCCGAGAATTCGAAGGACAAGGTCCGGGATGTCGGCTTCCTGAGCGAGCCGGGCCGGCTCAAGGCAGTGGCCGCGACCGGCGGTTTGCTCTGCTGGCGCCAGCCCGGTGTGGACTGGAAGCGCTACGACAAGGCCATGATCGAGCGCATCCAGGTCTACATCCAGCCCACACCTGACCAGCGCCCCATCGACCCAAGCGATCTCAAGACGCTGCTGGACTATTTCCATGGCGCGCTCGTGCGCGATCTGGGACGTGACGTGAAGATCGTGGACACGGCGGGGCCAGGCGTCATTCGTGTCCGGCTGGCATTGACGGCGTTGGTGCCCACCAACACCGCCAAGAGCCTCGCAGGCACTGCGGTGCCCTATGGCTTCGTGGCGGAAATCGGATCGGGCTCGACCACTGGCCGCCCCGTCGGGTCGACGCCCTACATGGGCCAGACCGGTCTCGAGGCGCAGTTCCGCGACGGCGCCACCGGCGCGGTGCTGGGTGAATGCGCCGACACGGAGATCGGCCTGAAGTACGCGGCCGACCTGAACAGCGGCGCAACGACCGCGGCAAAAGCATGGCTTGATGGCTACGCCAGCTCGTTCCAGAGTTGGACGTATGCTCAGGACGCCTTCAACAAGTGGTCGGCGGCCTTTGCGCGCAGGTTTTCGGAGTTGCGCGCTGGAGCCTGATCTTCTGGTAAGCCCATGAATCGCATGAATCGCCTGAACAAACTATCTCTTCCGACCGCCTGCCTGCTTCCGCTGTTCGCAGCGCTTCCCGCCGCTGCGCAGGACTTGCCTGCAGCCAACGCGTGGCAGTTCGAGTTCATCCCGTATCTATGGGCCGCCGGAATCCGCTCGGACATCAAGCTCGGCCCCTTGCCCGAGAACACCGCACGTATCAAGTCGAGCGGCGTGCTCAAAGCGCTCGACTTCGGCGCGATGGGAACCCTGGAAGCACGCAAGGGACCCTGGGGCGGGCTGCTCGACATGCAGTACGTGAAGCTCGGCGTGTCGAACCAGTTCCTGGGCGGGCTCGCGGGCGGCTACAACTTGAAGTACGAGCAAACGCTCGTGACGCTGGCGGGCTACTACCGCGTCGTCGATGACCCGAGGGTTGCGGTCGACGTGCTGGGCGGTGCTCGCTATGTCGACGCGCGCAGCACCCTCGACATCTCGCCCAGCCTGCGCGGGCTGGGCCGTCAGACGGATGCATCGGCCAGCTGGTGGAATGGCATCGTCGGCGTTCGCGCCATCGTGCCGCTCGGCGACAAATGGTCGGCCATGGGCTACCTGGATGCCGGCGAAGGCAATTCGACTTCGAGCTGGCAGGGCATCCTCGGCACCAGCTACCAGTACTCGCCCACGGTTTCACTGAAGTTCGGCTATCGCTACCTGAGCTTCGATCGAGACAACGCCGTTCTCAACAAGGTCGCCCTGGGCGGCTTTTACGTCGGCGCGGGTTTCAAGTTTTGAGACGGGGGCCCGGCGCGACGCCCGGAGCCCGCCGTGCAAAGCGCTCTGTGAACAGCGGCCCGGCGATGGATGTGACCAGCACCATGATCAGCACGCCGTCGAACATGCGGCCGTCAAGCAGGGGTTGCCCGGCTGCATTGAACGTCTGCTTGGCCACCAGCGCCGCCGCGAGCGTTGCGGCAACCTGCGGAAGGGTCAGCGACCACATCGTCATCCGTTCCTCTGGCAGATAGCCGAAGGCGCGGCCACAGCTCTCAGTGGCCAGCAGCTTGCCGATGAAGAGCGCGCCAATGATGCCGCCCGCCAGGAGGCCGTCGACAGACAGGCTTCGCAGCAGCGCCAACGGGTCGATGAGGAAGCCCGTGACGACAAAGAAGACGGGGATGAACAAGGTCGTCCCCATGAATTCGAGCTTGTTCTTGGCCGGCTTGTCCTTCACGGCGGCGTTGACCGCCAAGCCCGCCATGAAAGTGCCCACGATGCCCGGCAGATTGATGGCCTGGGCGAGCAGCGCGGTGATTGCCAGTATCGCCAGCATGATGACGAAGTAGGTTTCCTCATCGTGTTCCACCCTCTTGAGGATGTAGGCGGCCGCACGACTCAGTCCCGCCAGCACGAAGGCGACGAATGCGACGATCTCGATCACCTGCACCGCCAGGCCGCTCGCGGAAAACCCACTGACGAACATCGGAACGCAGGCAGCAAAGACGAGCAGCGAGAGTGTGTCGGACACCATCGTGGCGCCGATCGTGACGACCACCGGCTCCGACTTCGTCAGGCCGCGAGCGGTAACGATGGGCAGTGCGAGCAAGGTGTGCGAGGCGAGCAGCGAGCCGACGACGATCGCGGGCAGGAGCGTGTAACCCAGCCAAGTGGCCACCAGCGCACCCAGCACCAGCGGAATCGAGGTCGTGACCACCCCGAAGATGATGGACCGCGCGAGTTTTTCGCGAAAGAGCGTCAAATCGATTTCGAGCCCGGCGAAAAACATCAGCAGCAACATGCCCAGCTCGGAGAAAAACTGCGCGGTCGGGTGATCCTTCGGGAAGACGTCCAGCATGTGCGGGCCGAGCAGGACCCCGCTGAGCAACAGGCCGACGACCACCGGCACCCGAAGGATGCGGGCAATGTGCGGCATGACGAGGATCAAGGCCATGAAGATCGCGAATCTCGCCAGCGTCGGAAGCAACTCTATGGCCCGATGTACGACTTCAAGGAACAGCATGTCGATCCCCGGTGATTTCACCATTGCCTTTGCGGGACTGGCAGCGTGCCAGCGCCGATCTCTGTCGGGGATTTTGAACGCCGGTGCAGGCGTTGCCTATGACTGCGCGTACTGACCGCTACGTACGTGGTCGAAGCCGTGGCCGCCACGATTCTCCAGCTGCCGGACTGGGCCTAGCCTTCAGGGAATGACAAGGCCCGACGGTTTCACATGAACTCCACACCCCGACGTCCAACCGGCGCGAAGCGTCCGTCTGCACCGCCGTCCGCACTGCCAGTTGCCGCTCCCGGCGCTGCGCCCACATCGGCGCAGATCAACACCGACCTGGCCATCGACCGCACCGTCATGGCGGCAGACCGGACCTTGATGGCCTGGACGCGGACTTCGCTGTCGATGATCAGTTTCGGATTCACGATCTACAAGGTCCTGGAGGCGCTCGCGAGCCAGGCCACCACGCCGATCAGGCAAGGATTGCCGCGCGATGCCGGTCTTTTCCTGACGGCCCTGGGCACATTGGCCATGGTGATGGGCTCGATCGAATACTGGACGCGCATCAAGGAGCTTCGGCGGACCAAGTACTTGCGGCTCATGCAGCCCTCGTTCATCATGGGGCTGATCATGTGCGCGGTCGGGATATTGATCTTTGTCGGGATCATCTCCAGGACGCTATGAGCGCGAGCGAAATCGCACGTACGTGGTGCTGCGTGCGCACTCGGATGGCTTTCGACGCCCCGAGTCTTGAGAATGCCCACAAGTCCGGATCCAGGGCCACCTGGCACCTCTCCATCAGTTCAATCACAGAGGAACAAACATGACGAGCAAGAAGCCGAACATCCTGATCCTATGGGGCGACGACGTGGGCTGGTGGAACATCAGCTACAACAGCCGCGGCCAGATGGGCTACAGGACGCCGAACATCGATCGCGTGGCCAACGAAGGCATCGCATTCACCGACTACTACGCCCAGCAGAGCTGCACCGCCGGCCGGGCCGCCTTTATCACTGGCCAGAACCCCATCCGGACCGGATTGACCAAGGTCGGAATGCCGGGCGCATCCGTCGGCCTGCACGAGGAAGACCCGACCATCGCCGAGCTCCTGAAGCCGCATGGCTATGCGACGGGACAGTTCGGCAAGAACCACCTGGGCGACAAGGACGAATACCTGCCCACGGTGCACGGGTTCGACGAATTCTTCGGCAACCTCTACCACCTGAACGCGGAAGAGGAACCTGAGGACCCGGACTACCCCAAGGACCCGAATTTCAAGAAGGCCTTCGGCCCGCGCGGCGTGCTGCACTGCCTGGCGGACGGCAAGGGTGGGCAGACCATCGAGAACACCGGCCCGCTGACCAAGAAGCGGATGGAAACCATCGACGACGAGACGACCGAGGCGGCGCTGAAGTTCATCGACAAGTGCCACGCGGACGACAAGCCATTCTTCCTTTGGTACAACACCACGGCCATGCATTTCCGCACCCACTGCGCGGAAAAGCACAAGGGCAAGAGCGGCCAGGGCGACTACAACGACGTGATGGTCGCGCACGACGAACACATCGGACAGATGCTCGACAAGCTGGACGAGCTCGGCATCGCCGACAACACCATCGTCATGTATTCGACCGACAACGGCCCGCACTACAACAGCTGGCCCGACGCGGGCATCACCCCCTTCAGGGCCGAGAAGAACACCAATTGGGAAGGCGGCTGGCGCGTGCCGTGCTTCGTGCGGTGGCCCGAGAAGTTCAAGGCCGGCACGGTGATCAACGGCATGGTCTCGCACCAGGACTGGCTTCCGACGCTGCTCGCGGCAGTGGGCGAGGCCGACGTCAAGGAGAAGCTCGTGGCAGGCTGCAAGGTCGGCGACAAGAACTTCAAGGTTCACATCGACGGCTTCAACATGCTGCCCTACCTGAGCGGCGAGGCCAAGGCTTCGCCGCGGGACACCTTCTTCTACATCAGCGACGACGGCGAGATCATGGCGATCCGCATGCACGACTGGAAGGTGGTGCTGATGGAGCAACGTGCCAAGACGCTGCAATGCTGGTTCGAGCCCTTCGTCAAATACCGGGCACCGAAGATCTTCAACCTGCGTCGAGACCCCTTCGAGCGAGCGGACGAGAACTCCAATACCTATTGGGACTGGGTGATCTCGCACGCCTACATCGTCTACGCCATGCAGTCGGTGGTGTCCAAGCAGATCGAGGCATTCGTCAAGTTCCCGCCAAGGCAGAAGCCAGCGTCCTTCAACCTGGATGAAGTCTTGCGCAAGCTGCAGGAAGCGAACAGCGCCGCGCATTGACGCCCGCAAGGCGCCGGCCGGAGGTCACTTCGCTTTGACGAGGTCGCGCACGACTTGCACATAGCCGTGCGCGACCCGCGCCTCTTTCAAGGCGCCCTTTCGCTCGAGGATCGCATGCATGCGGCGCAAGTTGTATGACGGCACGGTGGGTGCCAGATGGTGCTCGACGTGATAGTTGACGAAGTTGGGCGCGAAGAGAAGACGCTCCCACCACGACGCGAGGACAGTCCGGGTGTTGCTCCAGACGTCCTGGCTCATGGTGCCCGGCAGCGCGCCGTGCTCTGCGGCATTGCGGATGCGGCTGACCAGCATGTAAGTGGTGAGCCATGACACCGGCCAGAGCACATACGCCATCGGATGGCCGCAAGCCCACAGCAGTGCCAGTGCGGCTGCGTGGACCAGCAGGATGCGGCGAGCATTCCACAGCAGATGGCGCACGGTGCGCTTTTCCGGCCCGTCGGCAAGCGCTGCCCCGGCCTGGGCGCTCTGCTTCTTGTAGGCATAGCCGAATCGCAGGTTCTGGGGTTCCGCATGCGCATACAACACAGCCAGGGTCGTCGCCGCCTTGAGCCCGGTGATGCCGAGAAGGTCGCGCAAGACCTTGCGTGCGAGGGAAGCCTTGCTCACCGGATAGCCGCGGTAGTTGGGCAAGTCGGGATCGTCCGGCGTACCGGTCTTCACATGGTGGGTCATGTGATAGCTGCGATAGATCGAAAGATCCGCGAACACGGGCGCGGCGCACAGCCACTGTCCAATCCAGTCGTTCAAGGCGCGCGAAGGCGTGAACGAGCGGTGTGCGCACTCGTGCATCAGGATGCCCAGTCCCAGTTGGCGGCCGGCCAGCACCAGCATGGCCACACCCACGGCGGCAACGCCCGGCCACGCGACGACGAAGAAAAAGCTGGCGGCGATCAGGCTCCAGTTGACCAACAGCATCCAGGCGGCGTGCCCGTTGGACTTGCGCTGCAAGTCGCGCAGCTCCTGGCGGTCCAGCAGTTTGCGTACGTCATTCATCGATCACACTCCATTTCCAATCCGGAAGCCTCGATTGAAGCAAAGCACCGGCACAATTTGTTGACATGAAGCGCCAGATCAATGACATGAAAGCGTCGGGCGCCGCGAAGCCAGTGCGCGTGGCGATCGTTCTTCCTGACAGGCCGTGGGCAGGATCGGTACTGTTGGTGCGCGACCTGCTCCAGGCCGCCGGCACGCTGGCGATGCGCAACGACGACATCGCGGCCAGTGCGCTGTTCGATGTGCGGCTCGTGGCGCGCAGCAGAGCGCCGGTCACAAGCTTTGGCGGCCTGCCTCTGGCACCTGACCTGACGCTGAGGCGATCGGGAGACTTCAGCGTGGTGGTCGTGCCTGCGCAGTTCGCACCGGCGGCCGAGACCACCGAAGACGACGCGCAGTACGGCCTATGGCTGCGGCGCCAGCACGCGCGCGGTGCATTGCTGATGAGCTTCGGCGGAGCGCTTCTGCTGGCGAAGTCGGGGCTGCTCGATGGCCGCGAGGCCACGGGGCTGCTGAGCGAGCGCTCGATCATCCAGCGGCGCTTTCCGGAGGTGCGCTACCAGTCGTCTCGCCGGATCGTCGCCGCCGCCGACATCGTGACGGTATGCGGCATTGGCCCCACGGTGGACGCTTGTGCACACCTGATCGAGCGATTCTTCGGAATGCAGCGCGCACGCCGCTTTCTGCGCCACACAAGCACCGAGGCGCTCCCTGCGGACAACAAACTCGCGCTGTGGAGTGCGCCCTACAAGAGACACGGCGATGCGCAAGTCATTGCCGCACAGGAAGCACTCGAGCGGGAAATGGACCCGCCGCCCACCCTGGCTGCCCTTGCACGGCAGGTTGGATTGAGCGAACGCAGCCTGTCACGCCGCTTCGCCGAGGCCGTGGGCCTCAACATGCGCCAGTACGTCGCGAACCTGCGGCTCGAACATGCCGACCATCTGCTTGCGACGACGCGCCTGCCATTGGCGCACGTGGCGCGCGAGTGCGGCTATGCAAGCGCCAGCGCCCTGAGCCGCGCATTCGCCGCCGCTCGCGGCAAGGCTCCGCGCCGATATCGGGTCGATCATTCGGTCGGGCCACAGGGACGCTGATCGACGCTGAGCGACGAACAAACAAAATCATCCAGGCCGGCGAACCGGCCTGGATGAAGCGCGGATCAGATCAGCTGATCAGATCGGCGTCGCCTGCGGTGCCGGCGGAAGCGGCGTCCCGCCTGGGCCGTTCGCATAGGTGCGGGGCGAGACGGGCGCTTGCTGCCCCACGCCCGGCTTCGAGTAGTCGCAGACGCCGGTGCTGAACACTGCTTGCAGGCGGGTTTGCTGAATGCCCGTGAAGGTGATGCCGGCGTAGTCGCTGAAATTCAGCGGCTTGAGCGTGCACTTCAGGATGTTCTCCGCGCGTGGGCCACCAGCGACTTGCCGCGGCGACGCATGGATGGCGAGCTTGGGGTCCGCATTGCATGTCGCCTGATCGGTCACCTTGGTCGAGAACGAAGTGTCGGTGCTCAGGTAGCAATAGTCGAATGCCGCTGATGGCTTGGAGGCGAGCACCTGAGCCGGCGTGCGCTCGCTGTTCAGCGTCGCCTTCGGCGCGGAAGTGACCAGGCTCGAGAGCCAGGTGTCCATCATCAGGAAAGACTGGAGCGTGAGCGGTGCCGGCGCAACCAGGCCGGTACCGAAGCGCCACATCACCTGGTTGCCGTGGCCACCACCGTCCTGGTCGAGGCGATCGCGTTCCGCGAAGCTGCGCCAGATGTAGTGGATACCGGATTCGTCATAGCCGCGAAGATCGATGATCGGGAGCTTTGCGAGCTGCACGCCGCTGGCGACGATTCCACTCTGGTAGGCGATCTGCAATCCGGCCGGATCGGCCACCGAGCGCGACGTCGTCAGGTTGGAATCAGCGTCGCTGCCGCCGACGCCTTCGTTCAGCGTCACGAATTCCTCGGCGTTGATCGCTCCGGAAAGCAGCGCCTTCAGGCCGTACTGGACGCCGACGTTGTCGTTCGTCTGGTTGGCTCGCGTCGTGCCCGGTGCAACTCCCCAGACAGCGACTGCGAGATCGGGGTCACCGCAGCGCGGGCCGGTCGGGTTGGAGACCGGGTCATAGACCTGGCTTGCCGGCAGCTTGCAATTGTTGGTGGCGGCACCCGGCACGAGATCCCCGGCCGGATTGGCAACAAACATCGGCGCGTAGTTGCCGGGCTTGTTGTTGTAGCCGAAGGCGTTAACCCACGAATGGCAGCCCGTTTGATCGAGGTGGCCATTGATGGCGGTCTTCTTGGCGGCAACGGTCGGTGCGTCGAGGCCAGTCTGGAGATTCTTCCAGGCTGGGCTGGCGTAGAAGTTCACGAGCTGCACGCAGTCGGCCACTTCGATGCCGGTGGTGATCGAGTCGGGGTAGTCGCACTGAACCTGAATGCCGTCGAGCAGGCCTGGGAACGTCGACGCCACGGTGTTTTGTCCGATCGATCCGCCGGAGCAGCCATTGCCCGTCGTGTACTTGATCTCACCGTACGACTTGGTGATGTATTCCTTCATCATCATCACGGTTTCGCCGGCGAGGATGCGATTCGAGTTGTAGAGCGAATCGGTCATGCTGTTGTCGACGACCATGACGCCCCGGGAGAGCGCGCTGTCGTCCGCCCAGTTCTGTTCCGAGCGGAACTGCTGCCGCGGCTGGCCCGTGCTCGCGCCGAACGAATAGACGACCTTGCCGGTCCATTGCGCCTGGGGTGCATTGGCAGTCCAGGGCTTGGTCGGATCGAACAGCACGGCGATGTCGAAGATGCCGCGGTTCACGGTCCCGCGCTCGACCCTGACGATGTACGGCACCGGCGTCGTCGCGCCGAGCGGGGTGGTGGTCGCGACCGACGACATTGGCGTC
The DNA here is from genome assembly GCF_056397405.1 of Variovorax sp. 05N34. Classification (NCBI taxonomy): domain Bacteria; kingdom Pseudomonadati; phylum Pseudomonadota; class Betaproteobacteria; order Burkholderiales; family Comamonadaceae; genus Variovorax; species Variovorax sp. 05N34. The sequence goes on along the minus strand of NZ_JBFTNI010000002.1, from coordinate 543,831 downwards.
GTGCCGTGCACATAAGGCTGCAGGCACGAGTTCGCCGGTGTCGGCGGGTTCGGATTCGCGATGGTGGGCGAAGGGTCCGGCAGCACGAACGAACAGCCGCCATCGCCGGCGGCCACGGTCAACGGCGTGAGCGTCCGATAGTACAGCTTGGCCTGCGTCGCGATATTGCATTGCGCGTCGGTCGCGGTGGTCGGCAGGCCACTCGCATTCGTTCCGGCGGCCGATGCCGTTGCGGCCGTCGGTGTCGGCGTCGCGCAAACCCAGGGCATGACCTGCGAGCTCAACAGCACAGGACCGCCGATCGGATGATTGGTCAGTGTGAGCGAAGCGCCGCGGAAGGAGTTGTCGGTGGACGTCACCTTGAGTGAGTTGTCACCCTTGGCCAGTCCGGTCACGAGTCCCACGATGCGCCCGTCACTGCGCTTTTCCTTGAAAGCACTCGTCACGTCGGTAGAGCCGAGCGTGACTTTCAGCATTGAAGTCGAGGCGCCGACCGGCATCTTGATCTCGACCAATGCAGAGCCGCCGGACACCATGTCGGCGCGCGTCGACAGCGGCTGCACCTTCACCTGTCCTCCCTGTGTCGACGTGGGGAGCCACCCGCCTCCGCCACCGCCGCCACAGGCAGCCAATAAGACGCACAAGGTCGAGCCCGCGGCACACGCCGCCAGCCTTTTATAAAGCCTCATATGTTTGTCTCCGTTTTTCTCAGGCGTTAGAAAGCCGAGTCATGCTATGGGTGACCGAGTGTCACATTCACGAGGTTTTCCCTAATCGGGCCTCATTGCAACTCGGCCTTAGTCGCATCGGAGACAGTGGTTAATGCAGAGTGCGGAGCACCCGTCAGAGCAAGTCAGGAATAGCGCTTCTCCAACGCATCCCACTCGGGCTTTCCGACCAGGCGCTGTCGCTCCGCGAATGGCGCGACGAGTGCCGGGTCTTCCGTCAGACGGCGGGAGTCGCGCAACGTGGTGAGTGCTTTCTGCATTCCCGCGACGGCGCCCTGGAGTGCCGCGTTCGCGTAGAGCACCACGCCGTATCCCAGCTGTCCCAGCTCCTCAGCGCCAAAGATTGGCGTCTTGCCGCCGATCACCATGTTCATCAGTTGCGGCTTGTGCAGGCGCTGCGGCAATGCACGGATCTCTTCCGCTGTGGTGACCGCTTCGACGAAGAGGATGTCAGCGCCGGCCTCGGCGAACTTCTGCGCCCGTTCGATGGCAGCCTCGAAGCCTTGCGTGGCACACGCGTCAGTGCGCGCGAGGACGAGAAAGTCCGGGTCATGCCGCGCATCGACGGCCGACTTGATCTTGCTCACCGCCTCCTCGGTCGAGATGACCTCCTTGCCCGAGAAGTGGCCGCATCGCTTGGGTGCCACCTGGTCTTCGAGCTGGATGCAGTCGGCGCCCGCCCGCTCCAGCACGCGAACCGTGTGCCGCACATTGAGTGCGTTGCCGAAGCCGGTGTCGGCGTCGACGATGAGCGGGACGCTCACCGCATCGCGAATGCGCGCCGTGTGCTCGGCGATCTCATGCAGGCCCATGAAGCCCTGGTCGGGCATGCCGAACCACATGTTGGTCACGCCGGCACCGGTGATGTAGATGGCATCGAAGCCGAGGTCTTCGACGACCTTGGCCGAGAGCGCGTTGAACGCGCCGGGCACGATCACGCCGCGGCGGGCTTCGACCAAAGCCCTGAGTTGTTTGCGGGTAGACATTCAGGAACTCCTGTGAGATTCAAAAGCTGTCGCCAGGCACGCGAAGCTGGCCTTCCATATGGACAGGATCACCGTCTTGCTGGTGCTGGACGTTTCGCCGCGGCCATGCCGTCGGCGCCACCATCGTAGATCGAGACCTCCTCGGCCGTATCGCTCGCCTGACGAATTACTTTGCGGGCGCCTTGCTGCTCCCCTATGCGCCGTTCCTCACGGCGGCGGAGAGCTTGCGCTACGACTTCACTCCCTACCCGGCCGGATCGGCGAATCCGAGGTGGTGGCGCCCGCCCGGGCTGTCGTGCGCAGGGTCTTGGCGGCTTCCACCATGTGGGTCAGCGCGGAAATCACTTCTGCCCACTGGCGCGTTTTGAGGCCGCAGTCCGGATTCACCCACAGTCGCCCGGCCGGAATACGCTCGGCCGCCTTCTCCATCAGTTGCACGATGTGCGCCTGCGTCGGGATGTTGGGCGAGTGGATGTCATAGACACCGGGACCGATCTCGTTCGGATAGTTGAAATTGTCGAACGCGTCGAGCAGTTCCATGTTCGAGCGCGAGGTCTCGATCGTGATCACATCCGCATCCATGTCGGCGATCGACCCGATGATGTCGTTGAACTCCGAATAGCACATGTGCGTGTGGATCTGGGTCTCGTCGTGCACGCCGTTGGCGGTGATGCGGAAGGACTCGACGGCCCAGTCGAGGTAGGATTTCCACTGCGATTTGCGCAGCGGCAGCCCTTCGCGCAAAGCCGCTTCGTCGATCTGGATCACGCGCACGCCGGCCTTCTCCAGGTCGAGCACTTCCTCGCGGATCGCAAGCGCCAACTGCTTGCAGGACACTGAGCGCGGCTGGTCATCGCGCACGAATGACCAGTTCAGGATCGTGACCGGGCCGGTCAGCATGCCTTTCATCGGTTTGTCGGTCAGCGACTGCGCGTACCGGATCCATTCGACCGTCATCGCCTTGGGGCGGGTGATGTCGCCGAAGAGGATCGGCGGCTTCACGCAACGTGAGCCATAGGATTGCACCCAGCCGAGCTGGCTGAAGGCGTAGCCATCGAGTTGCTCGCCGAAGTACTCGACCATGTCATTGCGCTCGGCCTCGCCGTGAACCAGCACATCCAGGCCCAATGCCTCCTGCTCACGCACGCTGCGGGCTATTTCCGCCTGCATTGCGGCCTTGTAGCCAACTTCATCGAGTTCGCCGGCCTTGAACTGGCTTCGCGCGTGACGGATCTCGGCGGTCTGCGGAAACGAGCCGATGGTGGTGGTCGGGAACGCGGGAAGCTTCAGCCTGGCCGCCTGCAGAGGGGCACGTTGTGCGTAGCCGCTTTTGCGCTCACCGAGCTTGGCATCGAGTCGGGCCATCGCCGCCTTGACTGCCGGCTTGTTGACGCGCGGCGACGACCGACGCGTCGCGATGGCAGCGTGGTTGGCGTCCAGCGCGTCGTTGACTGCATCGCGGCCCTGGTTGAGACCTGTCGCCAGCACCTTCAGTTCGTCCAGCTTCTGCAGTGCATAGGCAAGCCACGACTTGACTTCGGGGTCGAGCTTTTGCTCGCTCGCCAAATCGACCGGCACGTGCAACAGCGAGCAGGACGGCGCAATCCACAATCGGTCGCCAAGTTGATGCGCGATCGGCTCGACCCAGTCGAGCGCCGCGGCCAGATCGGTCTTCCAGATATTGCGGCCGTCGATCACGCCCAGCGACAGCACCTTGTGGGATGGCAACAGGTTCAGCAACGGCTTCACGTCGTCGCGCCCGTTGATCGCGTCGATGTGCAGGCCCGCAACCGGCAGGTTGACCGCGAGATAGCGGTTGTCCAGCAGCTGTCCGAAGTAGGTGGCCAGCAGCAGCTTGACGCGGGCGCCCTTGAGTTGGTGATAGGCGATGTTGAAGGCGTGCTGCCATTCGGCATCGAGCTCGGTGACCAGCAACGGTTCGTCGACCTGCACCCATTCGATTCCCTGCGCGGCGAGGGTGGCGAGCAAGTCGGCGTAGACCGTCAGAAGACGTGGCAGCAACGCCAGCTTGTCCGAGCCATCCTTGGCCTTGCCGATGGCCAGGTAGGTGACCGGCCCGACGATCACGGGCTTCGCGTTGACGCCTTGGGCCTTCGCTTCGGCCAGTTGTTCCAGCAAGCGAGAGGCATCGAGCTGGAACTGGGTCTGCGCGCTGAACTCCGGCACGATGTAGTGGTAGTTGGTGTCGAACCACTTGGTCATCTCGCCGGCAGCGACACCGCCGCAGCATGCACCGTGGTCTTCGGCGCCTTGAGCCGAGCGACCGCGCGCGACCCGGAAATAGTTGTCCAGTGCATCGCCATGGAAATCGCACACGCGTTCGGGCAGATTGCCCAGCGTGAAGCTCATGTCCAGGACCTGGTCATAGAAAGCGAAATCACCGACCGGGGCGAGATCGAGGCCGGCCTGATGCTGCCAGTGACGTTGGCGCAGCTGCGCGCCTAAAGCTTTCAGCTCGTCGCGTGAGGATGCGCCCTTCCAATACGACTCGAGCGCGAACTTGAGTTCGCGCTTCGCGCCGATGCGGGGAAAACCAAGGTTGTGGGTAAGGACCATGAGAGTGACTGCCTTGGACGATTCAGATTTCGGATGGCGCGATCGTAGACAGGCGTGTCCATGAAGTAAAATGGTCTTATTTCAACGATCGATTAATTTCGCTCATACAAAATGCTCGAGCGGATTCACTTGGCCATCGTGCAGGAAGTCGCCAAACAGGGCTCCCTGACCGCCGCTGCAGGCACGCTTTGCCTCACGCAGTCAGCGCTGAGCCATGCGATGAAGAAACTCGAGCAACAACTGGGCACCGCGATCTGGCTGCGTGAGGGACGCAGCCTGCGACCCACGCAGGCAGGCGTTTACCTGCTCGCCTTGGCCAACCGGGTGCTGCCTCAACTCGAGGTCGCGGAGGAACGCCTCCGGCAGTACGCGCAGGGCGAGCGCGGCACGCTGCGCATCGGCATGGAATGCCACCCCTGCTACCAGTGGCTGCTCAAGGTGGTGGCACCGTATCTCGCTGAATGGCCCGACGTGGACGTGGACGTCAAGCAGAAATTCCAGTTCGGTGGCATCGGCGCGCTGTTCGGCTTCGAGATCGACCTGCTGGTGACCCCGGACCCCCTGTTCAAACCCGGGCTGCGCTTCGAGCCGGTGTTCGACTATGAACAGGTGCTGGTGGTCGGTGCCAGGCATCCGCTGGCTTCAGCCCCCTATGTCAAGCCGCAGCAACTGACATCCGAGGTTCTGATCACCTATCCCGTGGCCGCCGAACGGCTCGACGTCTACAACCAGTTTCTGATGCCCGCCGGCATCACCCCCAAGCGCCACAAGACCATCGAGACGACGGACATCATGCTGCAGATGGTCGCCAGCGGCCGAGGCGTGGCAGCCCTTCCCCGTTGGTTGGTGCAGGAGTACGCGGGAAAACTGGAGATCGTCCCTGTGCGGCTCGGCCGCCATGGGCTCGCCAAGCAAATCTTCCTCGGGGCCCGCGAGTCGGATATGGACGTGGACTACCTGAAGGCTTTCATCGGGCTGTCGCGCCGTGCGCCCGCGCGGGGAAAGGCAACCTGACTGGCCTGCGCTGATCGGTCTGCAATGTGTCAGCGAATCGTCGAGAGCCGCGCGGGTACGGATCCACCCGCACCGCAATCCCTCAGCAATTCAGCGGACTGGGTGACCTGGTCGGCCATCCGGTCGTTCAACGAGGCCCAGACGCGATACGCAGGGCGGATCACGAGCAACCATGCCAAGGCAGCGGCAACCGCAAAGAAGCCAGACACCAACAGCCAGTGCATCGATTCCATCCATCATTCCGCTTGTTTTTGTTGACCCGGAGTTTCTTGCCGGAGTCGGCGGAAGGACATCCTCAAAAGTGTTGATGACAGATGAAAACGCTAGCACCCACTGCCCAGCGCAGTCTTGCTCTCCCCCACGGGCTTGACACCGTGCGCCATGAGTGGACGAACGACCCGGCTGGCGAATTTTTCCAGGTCAGCGGCTGTGTCTTCGCCGTTCCAGGACACCTCGATCGAATCCGCTCCCCGCGGCAGGCGCCAATGCTCGATCTTGATGCCTTGCGCCTGCGCTCGCTCCACATGGCTGACGCATCCGAACGGCTTTGCCATGAAACGGGCCGGCAGCAGAGTCTCGACCTCGCCGGCGGCCTGGCAACTGAGCGAATAGCTCTTCTTCGTCAGCCCCTCGACAGTCCAGCCCACGTCGACTTCACTCTTGGACTTTGCCTTCGCCCTTGCCGGAAACGGGCACTGCCAGCCCGCCAGCGGATCGCCGGCCGAAAATGCATCGGCGCTTCGCTGCTTGACCATGGATTCGACGGAACGCCCGGAGGAGCGCTGCCGGACGATRAGGGCCGAGCGATCCTTTGCGTCGGCCGGCTGCTCGACTGAAAAATACCGCACCTCGAAGGACTTGCGCTTGCCGACCCCCAGCCCAAGCAAGGCAGCAGCCTCTTCGATCGATCGGGGTCCGCCTGCCGCGGTGTCCCAGCGAATGGCGAATTCCGCAGGGCTCCCGGCGTGCGCCATGTTGGCGAGCCACAGCAAGACTGCGGCCGCGATGACTGGGCGGCTCTTCAAGCTTTGTCCTTGTCTTTGCCCTTGTGCTTCTTCGCCGGTGCGGCGTCGCCGTCGAGCACCAGGTGGCTCGGATCGAGTTCGCGCTTCTTGAGGTCCTGCAGCAGACCCGCGTCGCTGAGATCGATCTTGTGCGACGCCTCCCAGTCATGCAGCGCCGTTTCCTGCAGGCGATGCACCGTGCCGGGATCATCTGTCTCGATCGCGAGTTCGCGCCGTCCGTCGAAGCTGCCAGGCGCCAGATTGATCGACCCGACGATGGCTCGCTTGCCGTCGGCCAGCATCATCTTCGCGTGCAGCTTCAAGTGCCGCATCGTGTGCACCTTGGCGCCGACATCCTGGAGGATTCGAAGTCCACCCACGCCCTCGATCAGCTTTTCGGCTTTCAGCGAATGTGGCGGCTTTGTCAGGATGTGGACCTTGACCCCGCGCACTGCCGCGCGCACGAGTCGCTCGATGATCACCATGTCCTGATAGCGTTCGTTCTGCACCCACAGGGTGCTCTCGGCGGAGTCGATGAAAGCGGCGACGCGCTGGCGCCCGTTGTCCGGACACCAGATCAAGCGAGACTCCGGGTGCGGCGCGAAGTCCTCGTGGGCCCAGTCGGCGTCGAAGCAGGAGACCATCTCGCGCGTCTCCAGGTCGTGCGTGGTGATGACCGCGTAGTCGCGCGTCTCGGTCAGGTCCCTCGGCTCCCAGTTCAATGACTCGACGAAGCCGGTCTGGTGGTCGACCACCATCGACTTCTGGTGGGTCAGGTCGAACTTCGGGTTGCTGTCGCGCACTTCGATGCCGGCGGCCACCAGCTTGGCGCGAGCCTGCTCGTTCTCGCTTTCTCCGCTCCGGCGTGCGGGATTCAGCATCACGCGAACCTTGACGCCGCGTTGCCGGGCCGCGATGACGGCATCGAGGAGCGTCTCGTCGGTGAACAGGAACATCCGGATGTTGAGTGCCGTCTTCGCCCCCTGGATGGCGTCCAGGATGGGCTTGGATGTGTCGTCGGGCAGAACAATGAGCTTGTGGGACATGGTGTGAACCTCACGCGGATGCAGCAGCGGCAGCGGCCGACGGCTGCGTTTCGTATTGGATGCGATGCAGTTCGGCGTACACGCCCCCGAGTGCGATCAGTTCGTCGTTCGGTCCTTCCTCGACCACGACCCCGTCTTTCAGGACGATGATCTTGTCGGCGTCGCGAATCGTGCTGAGCCGGTGCGCAATCATGATCACCGTGCGCCCCTTCATGAGGCGCGTCAATCCTTCGATCACCAGGCGCTCCGATTCGGTGTCGAGCGCGGCGGTCGGCTCGTCCAGGATCATGACGGGGCTGTTGCGGATCACGGCGCGCGCGATGCCGATGCGCTGGCGCTGGCCGCCGGAAAGCGTGTCGCCGCGTTCGCCCACCAGCGAGTCATAGCCGTGCGGCATGCGGCTGATGAATTCGTCGGCATTGGCGAGCTTGGCCGCCGCAACGATTTCTTCCTTGGTGGCATCGGGCTTTCCGTAGGCGATGTTCTCGCCGATGGTGCCCCTGAAGAGCACGGTTTCCTGCAGGACGAAGCCGATCTGCGAACGCAGCGCCGCGAGCTTGTACTTGCTGATGTCGTGGCCGTCGATGAGCACGCGCCCGCCGGTCGGATCGTAGAAGCGCGGCATCAGGCTCACCACGGTCGATTTGCCGCTGCCGGTCGGGCCGACGATGCCCACGACCTGACCGGGCTCGATCTTGAAGCAGACATCGCGGAGCACCGGAGGGTCGTCCGCGCCATAGCCGAAGGCCACGTGCTCGAAGGTGATTTCGCCCTTCGCCCGGCCTGGATCGACCGCATCGGGGTGCTCATGGATGATGTCGTCCGCACCCAGGATCTTCTGGATTCGCTCGAGCGCGACTGTCGTCTGGGCAATCGTGCTCGCCATGCTCGCAAGGTCCTTCACAGGTTTGAAGAACTTGCCCAGGTAGGCCAGATAGACCGTCAACGCCCCCGCGGTCATGGTCCCGGCGACGATGAGCGCCGTCCCCTTCCACAGCACGATGCTGGTGCAGAAGGCAACGACGATGGCGACCACCGGCGACAACAGCGACTTGATCTTTCTCGCCTGCAGGGCCGCTTCAGCGGTGGCGTGGCTGGCGGTCTCCATGTGCGCAAACTCGAGGTCCTGGCGGCCAAAGGCCTTGATCGCGCGCACGGAGCCGAGGCCTTCCTGGACCACGGCGACCACCTCGCTCTGGCGCGCGCGAACATTGCGCGTGACTTCCTTCACCGCCTTCTTGAACCGGAACACGAACAGCAGAAGGAAGGGCATCACCGCCACCGCAATCAGCGTGAAGTCCCAATCCAGCCACACCATCAGTCCGAGCATGAAGATGATGGTCAGCATGTCGATGGCGATGCCGAGCGTCGACGAAGAAGCAAAGTTCTGCACCGTCGCGACATCGCTCGTGATGGTCGACATCAAGGTCCCGGTCTTGGCGCTGTCGTAGAACGCGAGGGACAGCCGATGAAGGTGCTCGTAGATTCGCAGGCGAAGATCGTTTGCGACCCACTGGCCGATACTGGCCGAGTAGTAGTTGTCGATATAGGCCGCGACGCCGCTGATGACCGCGATCAACAGGGTCGCGATGCCGGCAAACAGCGCGACGCCGAGCGTGTGCCGGCCGATGCCCATCTGGTGCGCCCATTCCAGCCATGACGGCAAGTGGTGCTTGCCCAGCGCGTCGTCGAGGATCAGCTTGAGCGGCCAGGGAGCCGCCAGGCTCATCAGCACTTCGACCAGCATGGCGATCAGCACGATCACCAGCCATGTGCGATAGGGCTTCATCAGGCCCAGCACGAGGCGTGTCATGTCCCTGCTCTGCGCCTTGGCGGCACGTGTCGCAACCACTGTTGCGGAATCCAGCGGTGCGGTCGCCGATTTGGGCGGCACCGCCGCTTGGGGAGGGATCGGTATTGACATGATGGGCCCAGGGGCTGGCTAGCCTGGAATTCTCGATTCGAACGCGCCAATGGCAATCCCGGGGGCCACTTACGGTCACGTACGTGATCCCCGCGGAATTGATGCACTCACCCGTAGCCGCCGGGATTGACCCATCGCACAGGCGGTTCGACGATCACTGCCTCCGAGGGCATACGTCCATCTACAGCAGGAACCCAGCAACATGGCATCTCCAGACTTCAGCTCGCTGGTCGCCAGCCAGCGAGCCTTCTTTCTCGAAGGCCACACTCGGCCCGTGGCCTGGCGCAAGGCCCAACTCGAAGCGGTCAAGGCACTCTTCACCGAGCACCACGACGAACTGTGCGAAGCGCTCTGGAAGGACCTGAGGCGCAATGTGAATGACGCGGACCTGATGGATGTCGACTACTGCGCCAAGGAGGCTGCCTACGCGCTCAAGCACATCGACGAGTGGATGAAGCCGATCCACGAGCCGATGCCGCTGGTGTTCGAGCCGGGGTACATCCGTGTGAACCGCGATCCTTTGGGTGTGGCGCTCATCATCGGCGCGTGGAACGAACCTTTCATGCTAGTCTTCGGGCCTCTGGTGGCTGCACTGGCCGGCGGAAACACCGCCGTGCTCAAGCCCTCCGAGATCGCCACCCACTGCGCCGCCGCTGCCGCCCGTCTGGTGCCGAAGTACTTCGATCCACGCGCGGTCGCGGTGGTCGAAGGCGCGGTTCCCGAGACCACGGCCCTCCTCTCGCAGCAATGGGACATGATCTTCTTCACCGGCAGTCCGCCGGTCGGGAAGATCGTGCACCAGGCCGCCGCAAAGAACCTGACGCCGTGCGTGCTCGAACTCGGCGGCAAGAATCCGACCATCGTCCACTCGTCGGCGAACCTGAAGTCGGCCGCCCGGCGCATCACTTACGGGCGCTTCCTGAATTCAGGGCACATCTGCACCGCGCCTGACCACGTGCTGGCATGGCCCGAGATCAAGGATGAATTCGTGCAGCACATGAAGGACACGATCCGCGAGTTCTACGGCGACGATCCGAAGCAGAGCCCGGACTATGGACGCATCATCAATCGTCGCAACTTCGACCGCCTCGCGGCACTGCTCGACAGCGGCAGGGCCGTGGCTGGCGGCCAGACCGATGCCGATGAGCTGTACATCGCGCCCACAGTGCTGGTGGATGTTGCAGTCGATTCGCCGATCATGAAGGAAGAGATCTTCGGACCGATCCTGCCTGTGCTGGAGATCGATTCGGTCGATGCGGTCATCCGGTGGACCAACAGCCGCCCGAGCCCACTGGGGCTCTACATCTTCGCGGAGGACAAGCAGGTGGTCGACAGGATTCTTTCGGCCACGCGCTCCGGTGATGCCGAAGTCAACGACTGCGCCATCCATCCGCTTTTTCCGGAGCTTCCATTCGGCGGCGTCGGCAATTCCGGCATGGGCAAGTACCACGGGCGATGGGGATTCGAGGCCTTCACCAACGCACGCGGGGTGCTCCACCACAGCAGCGCCGTGGACCCTGGCGTGCGCTATCCGCCCTACGCCAGGCACGGGCTCGAGCGCACTGTCGTCAACAAGCTGATGCCCTAGCCGCGGCGGCGTCATGATGCTCGATGCGGTCCTGCTGTCGCGAATCCAGTTCGGGTTCCTGATCAGCTTCCACATCATCTTCCCGGCATTCACGATCGGGCTGGCGGCGTGGCTGGCCACCATCGAAGGCGCGAGGCTGGCGACTGGCAACAACCTCTATCGGAGAGTCTTCGATTTCTGGCTGCCGATCTTCGCTGTGTCTTTCGGAATGGGGGTGGTCACCGGCATCGTGATGGCATTCCAGTTCGGCACCAACTGGGGTGTGCTGTCGGCAAAGACAGGCGCCATCCAGGGGCCGCTGCTGGGTTACGAGGGGTTCACGGCCTTCATGCTCGAAGCGACCTTCTTCGGCGTGATGCTGCTCGGGCGCGACCGCGTGTCGCCGCGCTTCTACTTCGTGGCGTGCTGCATGGTGTCGCTGGGCACGATGTTCTCGTCCTTCTGGATCCTGGCCAACAACAGCTGGATGCAAGTGCCGCTGGGTCACACCATCGTCGACGGCAAGATCATCCCGAGTGACTGGATGCAGATCGTGCTCGGTCCTGTCCAACTGGTGCGATGGCCGCACATGCTGCTCGCGGCCATGCTGACGACGTCGATGTGCGTGTCCGCAACTGGCGCCTGGTATCTGCTGCGGCGCGTGCATGTCGACGAAGGCCGGATGATGCTGCACTGGGGACTCGGGCTGGCCGCGGTACTGATCCCGGTTCAACTCTTCTTCGGGCATCTGACGGGCGAGTACGTGCTGAAGCACCAGCCGGCAAAGTTTGCCGCCATCGAGGCACGCTGGAAGAACGAGCAACCCGCGAGCGAAGTGCTGATTGCCATTCCCGACGAGAAGAATGAACGCAACCTCTATGCCATCTCGGTGCCAAGGCTGGGCAGTTTCATCGCGTCCGGCAACTTCACCTCGGCGGAGCGGGGCCTCGAATCGTTTCCGCCGGAGGACCGGCCGCCGGTGCTGATTCCTTTCTTCGCGTTCCGGCTGATGGTCGGCATGGGACTCGTCATGCTGGCTGTCTCGTGGGTTGGCAATCTGCTGCGCTGGCGCGGCAAGCTGGAGTCCTCGCGCTGGTTTCTCTGGTGCGCCTTCGCGGCCTTTCCGACGGGCTTTGTCGCCATCCTCACGGGCTGGTACACCGCCGAGATCGGGCGCCAGCCCTGGGTGGTCTATGGCCTGCTGCGAACCGCGGATGCCGTCACCCCTTCGCTCACCGCCAGCGACGTGATGACATCGCTGATCGTCTACGTGGCGGTCTACTGCCTTTTCGTTACCTTCGGCATCTACTACATCTACAAGCTGCTTCGGGACGGACCGCGCGCCAGGACGAAGGTGACGGCCACCGTCACGGGCAGCCGGCCGCTCGCCATTGCGGCGCACACTGAAACGCCCGCCGACGTCAGGGCCAAGGCCGGAGGCATCGCATGAGCCAGGCCCAGCCCAGCGATCTGGCGCTCTTCTGGGCGGCTGTGATCGCCGGGTCGATCCTGGTCTACGTGATCCTCGACGGCTTCGATCTCGGCGTCGGAATCCTCTTCGGCACCACGTCCGAAGAGAGCCATCGGTTGTCCATGATGGAAACGATCGCGCCCTTCTGGGACGGCAACGAAACATGGCTGGTGGTGGTCGGCGCAGGCTTGTTCGCGACCTTTCCCGTGGTCTATGCCGTGTTTCTCGGCGCTTTCTACCTGCCCATCCTCCTGTTGCTCGTGGGCCTGATCTTTCGAGGCATCGCCTTCGAGTTCCGCTTTCACAGCCGCAGGATGCGCTGGGTCTGGGACACCGGCTTCTTCCTCGGCTCGACGATGGTCGCGTTCGTCCAGGGAGCGGCGGTGGGGGCCTTGATGCGCGGGCTTCCCGTGGCAAACGAGCAGTTCGCAGGCACTTCCCTGGAGTGGCTGCATCCCTTTTCGGTGCTCACCGGCTTCGGCCTCGTCCTCGGCTATGCGCTGCTCGGCGCAGGCTGGATCGTGCTCAAGAGCGAAGGCGAGCTGCGCGCCTGGGCCTATCGCCGCATTCCCTGGCTGGCAGCGTCAGTCTTCGCGGTCATCGGGCTCGCTTTCGCCGTTTCGCTCACGGTCGACGCGGGAGCGGTCGCGCAGGGGCACCTCGCCGATCGGCCCTGGGGTTGGGTCTTTCCGGTGGTGGCAATTGCCGCGCTGATCGGCGTCCTCACCGGCGCCCGCTCGCGCAGGGATGGCGCCGCCTATGCGATGACCGTGCTGTTCATCGCCGCAGCCTACCTGACGCTGGGAGTGATGTTCTGGCCTTACATGGTCCCGTATGCAGTGACGGTCGGCAGCGCGGCAGCGCCGGACGAATCGCTGCGCTTTCTCTTCTATGGCGGTGTCGTCGTGCTGCCCGTGATCGCGCTCTATACCTTCGGCGTTTACTGGGTGTTCCGCGGCAAGGTACGCGGCGCCCAGGCCGATTCGAGGAACTAAAGCGACAGATCTCTCCCGGCGGTCCTGCTATCTTCAAAATCGCAGATCCGCAAGCTTTCCAGGAGAAATCCATGTCCTTGTTTTCGTTGGCCGGCAAGGTGGCCATCATCACGGGCTCGTCGCGTGGGATCGGGCGCGCCATCGCCGAACGCATGGCTGAACAAGGCGCCAGGGTCGTCATCTCTTCACGCAAGCCGGAGCCCTGCGCCGAAGTGCGTGATGCGATCAACCGCAAGCACGGTGACGGCAGCGCGATCTCGATCCCCGCGAACATTTCCTCCAAGCAGGAGCTCAAGCACCTGGTGGAAGAGACGACCCGGCAGCTCGGCAAGGTCGACGTGCTGGTCTGCAATGCGGCGTCCAACCCCTACTACGGGCCGCTGGCAGGCATCGAAGACGACCAGTTCCGCAAGATCCTCGAGAACAACGTAATCGCCAACCATTGGCTGATCAATTTCGCGGTGCCCCAGATGATCGAGCGCAAGGAAGGGTCGATCATCATCGTCTCTTCCATTGGCGGGCTGCGTGGATCGCCGGTGATTGGTGCCTACAACGTCTCGAAGGCTGCCGACTTCCAGTTGGCCCGCAACCTGGCCGTGGAGTATGGGCCGCACAACGTGCGCGTGAATTGCATCGCGCCCGGCCTCATCAAGACCGACTTCGCGCGCGCGCTCTGGGAGGACCCGGAGAACCTTCGGCACCGCACGGCCAGCACGCCGCTGCGGCGCATCGGCGAACCCGACGAGATCGCGGGCGCCGCGGTTTTCCTCGCATCGCAAGCGGGCGCTTTCATGACGGGGCAAAGCCTCGTCATCGACGGCGGCGTGACCTGTTAACGCCATCAGGCAGAGGAACACATGGACTTCACACTTTCAGAAAAGCAGGTGCATTGGCGCGATCGCGTCGTCGCCTTCATGAATCGCCACGTCTACCCGGCGGTGCCGCTTTACATGCAGCAGATGAAGGACTTCGGCGAGAACCGCTGGCAAGTGGTTCCCATCGTCGAGGACCTCAAGGCCAAGGCAAAGTCCGAAGGTCTGTGGAACCTCTTCCTGCCGCTCGATTCGGTGCCCGAAGGCAGCCCCTACCGCGGCGCGGGCCTGACCAATCTCGAGTACGCGGTCTGTGCCGAAGAAATGGGCAAGGTCAACTTCGCGTCCGAAGTCTTCAACTGCTCGGCGCCGGACACCGGCAACATGGAAGTGCTCATCCGCTACGGAACCGATGAGCACAAAGCGCGCTGGTTGCAGCCGCTGCTGGCGGGCGAGATTCGCTCCGCCTTCCTGATGACCGAGCCGGACGTAGCCTCTTCGGACGCAACCAACATCCAGACCGAGATTCGCCGCGACGGCGATCACTACGTCATCAACGGCCGCAAGTGGTGGTCTTCAGGCGTGGGCGATCCGCGCTGCGAGATCGCAATCGTCATGGGCAAGACCGACCCCGACGCGACGCGCCATTCGCAGCAGTCGCAGATCGTCGTGCCGCTGGACACACCCGGCATCGAGATCGTGCGCATGCTGCCGGTGTTCGGCTTCGACGATGCGCCGCACGGGCATGCCGAAGTGGTGTTCCGCAATGTGCGGGTCCCGGCGTCGAACCTGCTTCTGGGCGAAGGCCGCGGCTTCGAGATTGCACAAGGTCGGCTCGGCCCCGGTCGCATTCACCACTGCATGCGAACCATCGGCAGCGCCGAAGTCGCGCTGGAGAAGATGGTCAAGCGGCTGCAGTCGCGTGTGGCTTTCGGCAAGCGCATCTCCGAGCAGTCGGTGTGGGAACAGCGCGTGGCCGAAGCGCGCATCGACATCGAGATGACGCGTCTGCTGTGCCTGAAGGCGGCGGACATGATGGACCGCGTCGGCAACAAGGTGGCGCGACTCGAGATCGCGATGATCAAGGTCGCGGCGCCGCGCATGGCGCTGAGGATCATCGACGACGCGATCCAGGCGCACGGCGCCGGCGGCGTGACCACCGACTTCGGCCTCGCCAAGCAGTACGCGAGCATGCGCACGATGCGCCTGGCCGACGGGCCCGACGAAGTCCACAACCGGGCGATTGCCCGGATGGAATACGGCAAGTACCCGGCGGCCTGACGGCACTTACTTCATCAGGTCGCTCAGGTTCACCGGCTTGATCTTGCCGCCTTCAACGGTGGCAACCACCGGATCGACGATGGTTCCGCCCACGTCATCCACACCCTTGAAATCCCCGGCGTTGGTTTCCTTCGGCAGCTTGGCGAGCGCCTCGCCCATCTTGGCGCGAATGGCGGCGGCATCGGTAGTCGTGCCCGCCAGCTTCATGGCGTTGGCCAGGGCATGCGTCAACGCGTAGTTGTACGAGGATTCGGTCGTCGGGTCCTTGTCCGCGCCGTAGGCCTTGCGGTAGGCCGCGGCGAAGGTCTTCGGGCCGACGCGTTCGTCGTAGGACACCGGCAGCACGCCGATCGAGCCTTCCAGCGGCGCGAGGCCGCCCGTGACCTTGGCCATCTCGTCGAGCTTGGCCTGGTCCATGATCAGGAAGCCGCCCTTGAAGCCGAGTTCGCGCGCCTGCTTGGCGACCAGCGCCGTCGGCTCCGACGGACCGCCGATGAACAGCACGTCCGGCTTCTCGGCCAGCACACGGCTCACGCCGCTGTAGAAGTCGGCCGAGCGGTTATAGGACATGGGGTTGTTCGACACGATGGTGCCGCCGGCCTTCTCCCATGCGGGTCCGAAGAGTTGCGTCCAGTTCTTCGCGTACTCGTGGTCGCCAGGCAGCATGCCGACCTTCTTGCCGAACTTCGTCATCTCGTAGCGCGTGAAGGGCTCGATGTATGAATTGAAGGTAGGCGGAATGCGCACCGTGAGCTTGTTGCCCGTCTCTGTGATCTTGGGCGTGCTGGAGTACGCCATCACGATGAACTTCTCCTGCTCGTTGAAGGCCTGCATGGCGTAGATGCCGCCGGAGTGCGGCACGAACACGGCCGGGGTCTGGTATTGCTGCACCAGGCGGCGGGCATTGATCGCGGCATCGGCTGGCGAGTATTTGTCGTCGAGCGCCACGAGTTCCAGCTTGACCTTCTTGCCGGCGACTTCGAGGCCGGAGGCGTTGATCTCCTTGATCGCCATTTCCATGCCGTTGACCACGTTCTTGCCGTACAGCGCAGCACCGCCGCTCAGCGGCCCGGTGAAGCCGATCTTGACGGTGTCTTGCGCCAACGCGCTGCCGGCTCCGAAGGCACCGGCAAATGCGGCGGCTATCGGCAGCAGGGCCAGGCGACGACGGGGAAATGCAATTACGTTCATGAGGAAATGTCTCCGGTTGATGGAAAGGAAAGATGGAAGCGGCTCACGCGCCGATGTAGGCAGCCCGCACCGCTTCGTTGTGCAGCAGCGATTCGCGATCGCCTTCGAGCGTGATGTGGCCGCGCTCGATCACATAGGCCCGATGCGCGATCGCCAGTGCCGAGTACGCGTTCTGTTCCGCGAGCAGCACGGTGGTGCCTGCCTGGTTGATGCGCTGGATGACTTCGAACACCTGCTTGACGATCAGCGGCGCCAGCCCGAGCGAAGGCTCATCCAGCAGCAGCACCTTGGGTCGCCCTAGCATGGCGCGCCCGATGGCCACCATCTGCTGCTGGCCGCCCGAGAGCGAACCCGCGGGATCGTTCTGCTTCTTCTCGAGGATCGGAAAGAGCTCGAAGACTTCATCGATCGAACGCTGGATGCCCGCCTTGTCGCGCCGATGCACATAGGCGCCGAGCGCGAGGTTCTTTCGGACGGACATCATCGGGAACAGCTTGCGACCCTCTGGACAGTGCACGAGGCCGGCGCCGACGATCTGCGCGGGCCGCTGGCCGACCAGTTCGCGATCGCCGAAGCGGATGCTGCCGGCGCTCGGCTTCTGGATGCCGCTGGCCGCCATGAAGATCGAGGTCTTGCCAGCGCCATTGGCCCCCAGCAGCACGACCAGTTCGCCGGGGCCTGCATGCAGCGTGACGCCGCTCAATGCGCGAAAACTGCCGTAGTGCAGGTCGACGCCTTCAAACCGCAGCATGGTCCGCTCCCAGGTAGGCTTCGATCACATGCGGATCGCGCCGGATCTCGGCGGGCGTACCCTCGGCGATCTTGGCGCCGTTGTTGAGCACGACGATCTTGTCGGCCAGTCGCATGATCATGTCCATCTTGTGCTCGATCAGGCACACGGTCTTGCCGTGGTCCACCAGCTTGCGGATCAGGGCCGCGAGGCCGACTGTTTCTTCTGGATTGACGCCGCCGGCCGGCTCGTCGAGCAGCAACAGTTCGGGTTCGGTGGCGAGCGCCAGCGCAAAGGCCACGCGCTTGCGCTCTTCCTGCGTGATGTCGGCCGCAATGCGATTCGCGACGTGAGAGAGCCCGACGAACTCGAGCGCCTCGCGCGCCTTCTCACGGCAAAGGCGTTCTTCTTCCTTGAGGCGCTGCGTATTCGCGAGCACGTCCCACAGGCCCGACTTCGTGCGCAGGCGATGGCCCACGATCAGGTTGTCCAGCACCGTCGCGTTGTCGAACAGGTGCGTGGCCTGGAAGGTGCGCGCGATGCCTAGCTTGGCGACGTGATCGGGCCGCATGCCGGTGACGTCCCTGCCGTTGAAAGTGATGCGGCCGGAGGTCGGCTTGTGCGTGCCTGCGACGAGGTTGAAGAAAGTGGTCTTGCCGGCGCCGTTCGGGCCGATGATGGCGCTGACCTGTCCGCGCTCGAAGCGTGTCGACACCTGGTCGACGGCGGTAAGGCCGAAGAACTGCTTCGTCAGTGCATCGATTTCAAGCATTGCCCTGCGCCTCCCTTGCGCTTGCATCGTCAGCCGTCGTCTCGCCCGGCTGCCGCCCTGCCCTCGCCGCATCGGCGCGCTGCGCACGCCGCTTGAGCCACGTGCCAACGATGCCATCGGGCAGGAAGATGATCAGCGCGATCAGCACGGGGCCGAACACCACCATGCGGTAGTCCTGCAGGAACTGCAGGCTCTGCGTGAGCCACGTGACGAGGAAGGTGCCCACGAGCGGCCCGAGCAGCGTCCCGATGCCGCCGACCAGGACGAACATGATCAGGTCGAAGGTCACTGTTTCACTCGCGAGATCCGGCCCCAGGAAGCGGACCTGCCCTGCGTACAGCGCGCCCGCGAATCCCGCATACACGACCGACAGCACGAAGGAAAGCGTCTTGGTGCGCATCAGGTCCACGCCGAGCGCTTCGGCCAGATCGTCGCTGTTGCGCACCGCCATGAAGCTTCGGCCGAGCAGCGAACCGACGATGCGCGACATGATCCAGATGCCCAGCGCGAGAAAGGCCAGCACCAGGTAGTACTGCGACAGCGGCGTTCCGAACTGCACCGGGCCGATGCCGGTGGGCGCGGGGATCCCCATGATCCCGACCGGTCCGTGGGTCAGGCTTTCCCACTTCTCGATGAGCAGGAACATGATGTAGCTCACGCACAGCGTGAAGATCGAGAAGTAATGGCCCCTCAGGCGCAACGAAAGCAGCCCGATGAAGTAGCCGAGGATGCCGGTCACCACGCCCGCCAGAGCGAACGCAATCCAGAAGGGCACGTGATGATCGACCGTCAGGATGCCGACCGTGTAAGCGCCCACCGCCATGAAGGCCCCGTGCGCCAGGTTGAACTGGCCGGTGTAGCCGGTGATGAGGTTGAGCCCGAGCGCGGCGATGGCCATGATGAAAGCCTGCGTCGCGACCGAGATCAGGTAGTTGTTCTGCGCGAAGAGCGGAAACACGAGCGCCACGGCGGCGAGAAGCGCCCAGCCGGTCTTGCCTTGAAGCCACTTCATCAGCGCGCCCCCTTCGCCGTGAAGAGGCCCTGCGGCCGGAACGAAAGGATCACCACCAACAGCACGAAGGCGATGATGTCCTTGTAGTCCGTCGAGAAGTAGAAGCCGCCAAAGCTCTCCGCCATGCCGATGATCAGCCCGCCCACGATTGCGCCCGGAAAGCTCCCCATGCCACCCAGGATGATGATGACGAAGGCCTTGGTGATGACCAGATTTCCCATCGCGGGATAAACGAGGTTGATCGGCGCATACAGCACCGCGGCGATGGCCGCGAGCGCGCCAGAGATGGCAAACACCAGCAGCGTCACGCGCGTGGCGTCGATGCCCACAAGCGCGGCGCCGTCGCGGTTCTGCGCCATGGCGATGATGGTCGAGCCGAGCACCGTGTGGTTCAGGAACAAGTGCAGCAACACCATCAGCCCGAACGCGCCGGCGATGATCAGCAGTCGCTGCAGGGGCGCGGTGAGTCCGAAGATCTCCACCACCTGCCCGTAAGGCGTCGGCATGCGATGAAAGTCCGCACCGAACAACGCCTGCGCGCCGGCTTCGAGGAAAAGCAGGATGCCGATGGCGGCGATCATGTCGTGCAGTTCGGGGGCATTGCGCAGCGGATGAAACACCAGCCTTTGCGCGAGCATCGCAATCACCGCGACGATGGCCGCCGCTCCGGCCATCGCGAGCCAGTAGTTGACGCCCAGCTTGGCCATCAGGTAGTAGCCAGCGAATGCGCCGCTCATGTAGAACGCGCCGTGCGCGAAGTTCGGCACGTGCAGGATGCCGTACACCAGCGTCAGCCCCAGCGCGACGAGGCTGTAGACACCGCCGATGGTGAGACCGTTCAGGAATTGTTGAAAGAAGAGTTCCACATGCTTCCTCGGGATGGCCCGGGATGGCTCCGGGTTGAGACAGCGGTCATTGTGGAAGCGCGGGCTGCCGCGCGGGCTCAAGGTTTGTCCGGAGAGCGCGTCACTTGAGAGACACCCAGGAGACAGTCACTCCTACCGGCCGGTAGGTTGGGCACGGCGGGAACGGCGAATATCCCTGCAACTTTCGGGAATTGGCCCGCCCCGGGCCTGAGCCTGCTGGAAAGGCGAAAGAGGCTCAGCCGGGTGCGGCGGGGTTCCCGCTCCAGCGTGTCGCTGGCGGAATGCTTTCGCCCTTCATGACCAACGTCATCGGCCCCAGTTGCGCGCCATCGTTCACGGTCGCCCCATACAGCACCGTGCTGCGCGGCCCGATGCTCACTTTCGAACCGATGTTCACGTGATGGATCTTCATCACCCGGTCTTCGAACAGGTGGGTTTGCGGACACGTCATCGCGTTGAGTTCGCTGTAGTCGCCGATGTGGACGCAATCGAATTCGGTGAAGTCGGTAGTGTCCAGATAGACGCCGCGGCCGATGCGCGCGCCCATCAGATTGAAGGCGATGGGCAGCCAGGGCGTGCCGCGCAGATAGTGCATGAAGTTCGGCACCGCGAGCCCTTCGTACAAGTTCGTCGCCGCTTCGGAGAGCCAGACGAAAGGCGTCCACATCGGCACCGCCAACGGCCGGTAGCGGCGCAAGAAGAGCCACTTGAACATCGCCACGAAGACGAAGGTGGAGAGCCCGAAGATCAGCCCGTCGACGGTGAGATACCACGCGACGGCGCCCCAGTGCTCGGCAGCCGCGGACGGCATCACGGCCAGCACGATGCTGTAGCCGGCGGCGATCACCATCGCGTGCGGCGCGACGATGCGGAAGGCTTCGACCATGCCCCGGCCCAGGCGGCGCAGTGGCGAGGGCTTGAAAGTCAGCGATTCAGGATGGCCGCTGACGATCTCGCGCGCCGGCAACCGCAGCGCGGGCGAGCCCACCCAGGTGTCGCCACTGCGAAGCGCCGATGCTTCCGGCGCGCGGCCCAGCACCCCGATCAGCACGTTCTCGGGCAAGGTGGTGCCATCGGGCAGATAGGCGCCGTTGCCGACGAAGCTGCGGCGGGAAATGACGGTCGGCCGCATCGTCATCCAGCCGCCGTCGATCTCCTCGTCGCCCAGAAGCACCGCGTCGGCGATGAAGGTGTCGTCGCCAAGCGTCAGCATGTCAGGCACGACGCCAAGCGCGGTCGAGATCTCCGCGTTGCGCCCCACCTTGGCGCCGAGCAACCGGTACCACATCGGCGCGAAAAGCGTGGCGTACACACCATGCAGCACCTGCAGGCTGGATTCCTGGATCTGGTTGACCAGCCATTTGCCGCAGTAGACATTGCTGTGCACGGGCCAGCTCCCGCTCTTCAGGCGCGGCAAGACGCTCCAGCGGATGGCCGCGGAAATCAAGGCCGTGAGCACGATCATCACGGCCCCTGCCGGCAGCGCGAGCACGAAGTACTTGAACAGGCGCAACACCGTCGAACTCGTTTCGAGCCACGGAAACCGTTCGGTGTCGTCCAGCACGTCGATCAGCATGAAGGTCGGAAACACCGGCAGGAAGAACAGGGCCGCCACCAGCATCGCACCGCCCAGGAAGAACACGCCTTCGCCCGCGAGCCGCCGATTGCTGACCGGTGGGCGGGGACGCAACCCGGCAGCGTCGAAAGGGCCGACGTCGCGCGCGGGTGAACCGCTCCAGATGCGCCCTGCAGGCACTGTCTGCCCATCGGCGAGCGCCGACTGCCCGTCCAGATGGCCCCAGCTCCCGACGCGCGTGTTGCCTTCCAGCACGGCGTAGGAGCCAATGTGCGCCTCTGCGCCGATGTCGACGGGACCAATGATCAGTTCGCCGCGCTGCACGCGCGCGTTCTCGAAGTTCACGGCATTGCCGATGCTCGCGCGGTCGCCGAGCGTGAACAGGTCGGGTGCGCGCAGCTTGATCGAGCCGATGCTCGCGTCCTTGCCGATGCGCGCGCCCAATGCGCGCAGCCACCAGGCATGCAGCGATGAACCGCTGATGAAGTACGTCGGCGCGGCATCGACCAGCCGGTCGGCCAGCCACCAGCGGAAATAGGTCAGGCCCCAGAGCGGGTAACGACCCGGCTTGAGCCGGCCTGCGATGAGCCATTTGCCGGCGACGGCCAGTGCGAATTCAAGCAGCGTCGCGCCCAGGAACACCACGACCGACATCACCACCGCAAAGGGGATGGAATCCCCTGCCCCGCCTGTATAGAAGTGATACGTGAAGAACGGGGCGAGCCACTGCATCATGCGGATCGCGACCAATACGGGGATTGCCGCGGCCTGTGCGACTCCGCAACGCCAGCGGCGCCATGCCGAAGGCGGCGTCCAGTCCGGCACGGGCTGCGCTTGCCGCGCACCGCATGATTCGAGCGCTGCGGCAATGCCGTCCACTGTGCGGCGCTGGTAGATATCGCGCACCGTGATCTGGGCAAAGCGCGGATCGGCGCGCAGCAGGGACGCGAGGCGTGCCGCCAGCAGCGAGTGGCCGCCGAGTTCGTCGAAAAAATCCGACGTACGTCGGATCGCCAGGCCGGGAAAGAGCCCTGCCAAAGCGGCGAAGAGCGCCACTTCGACCGGAGTCTCCGGTGCATCCGAGCCTTCGGATGGCCCTTTCGCTTCGGGCAGAGGCTGGGACTTGAGCGTCTTTCGGTCGATCTTGCCGGAACTCAGGCGCGGCATTTGCGCCAACACCTCGTAGCGGCTGGGCACCATGTAGGGTGGCAGCCGCGCGCCCAGCGCGGAGCGCAACGATGACGCTGAAAGCGCCGTGCCACTGTCCGCCACGAGAAAGGCGATCAACTGGTCGACGCCCTCCACCTGACGCAGCACCACAGCGGCTGTGCCGACACCCGGCTGCTGCGCCAGCACAGCTTCGATCTCGCCGAGCTCCACCCGAAAGCCGCGGATCTTGATCTGGTCGTCCGTGCGGCCCAGGCACTGCACGCGCCCGTCTTCGTCGATGCGCGCCAGATCACCCGTGCGATAGAGCCGATCGTCGTGCGCACCGCTTGACCAAGGGTTGGGGAGAAACTTCTCGGCCGTCAGCTCGGGGCGCGCGAGATAGCCCGCAGCGACGCCGGGACCGGCAATGCACAGTTCGCCAACCTCGCCACGCGGCAGCAATTTGAGCCCCTGCTCCACGTCAGGCGCAATGACCAGCAACGCGTAATTCGGCAACGGCAGGCCGATGGTCACGCGATCGCCAGCACGCAACTCAGCCATGCTCGCCGAGACGGTTGCCTCGGTCGGGCCGTAGCTGTTGAAGATCTGCCGGTCGGCCCGCGCCCAGCGTTCGACCAGCGATGCGGGGCACATTTCGCCGCCCAGGTTGATCAGGCGCAATCCGGGGACATCGCGATCGAACAACGCAAGCAGCGTCGGTACGGCATGCAGCACGCTGATGCGCTGTTCGATCAGCGCCTTCGGCAATGCTTCCGGATCGGACGCAATGGCTTTCGGCGCAATCCAGAGCGTCGCCCCGACGAGGTAGCTCAGCCAGATCTCCTCGAAGGACATGTCGAACGCAACCGAGAAGCCCTGGTAGACGCGGTCGTCCTCCCGCACGCCCAACACGGCGTTCTCGCTGCGAAGGAAGTGGCAGATGCTTTGCTGGCTGATCCCGATTCCCTTGGGCTTGCCGGTGGAGCCGGAGGTGTAGATCACGTACGCCGGGTGATCCGGCGCTGTGCCTTCGCGGCGACGCAGCGTCTCTCGTTGAACGCCGCCCAGGAGCATCTCGTCCGTCCAGAGGGTCCGCTCGGTCGCCAGCCGCTCGGGCCCCAGGGCTGCGCAACCCACGACGCCGACAGCATCGGCGTCATCCAGGCAAGCAGCGATGCGCTCGGGCGGCGTGTCGGCATCGAAGGGCAGCCAGGCAGCGCCGCTCTTGGCGATGGCGAGCTGCATGACCAGCAGCTCGACGCCGCGTGGGAGCCACAGGCCGACGATGTGCCCCGGCCGAACGCCGGCATCGATCAGCCTGGAAGCGGCCCGACTCGCCTGGGCATCGAGTTCTCCGTAGCTGATCTCCCGCTCGCCGAAGATCAGCGCAGTACGTGCGGGAGCCCTCTCGGCAGTGGCCTCGAACAGGTCGGCAAGGGTCTCGGATCGGAGCAACTCAGGCCGGTCAGGGCCATGAATGATGTCGGGAGAATCTGCGGAAGCGGCGTGGGGGCTGGAGTCGGAATTCGGGCGGAACATCGGGCGTGCGGGCTTGGCAGCGCGGCAATGCGTCTGCCGGCGACCGGGCCTGGATTGTCGTTCAAGCTTCGCCAAAGAAGGCAGCCGCCGACACCCATACAGTGCAACTTATGGCAACGCGTCGAACAATTGGCGGTCGACCTTCCATTCCGGACCGTAGGTCGCATCCGCATATGCATACACAACGGCGGAACCCAGCAGTCCGTGGAGTACATCGCCTTGCGCGGCGCGTCGGCTGATGACTGCAGTCAGCGCGCCCTTGCGCGCCAGGTCCTGCAAAGCCAGGTCGACCCAGCGCTTCAGTTGTGCCGGTTCGAGGGCGGCGACTTCCTTCTTCATCGCCTGGATCTGCTCTCGAAGCCAAGTGCCGCTGTCCACGCTCGCGACAGCCGGCGCGGCGGGGGGATCTTCCGGAGGCGGCGCCTGAATGACCGGTGCGCTGGCCGGCCGTGCGCCCTCCCCCGCGCCGTCCTGCACGGGCTCGTTGCGCAAGAGGGAACGGAGGTACGAAAAGGCGTTGTCGATGCTCCGCAACGACTTGTTGGCAGCGCGCCGTTCCAGCACCTCGATCTGCATACGCACACGCTCGTCGCCGAACTCCTTGATGAGCCCTTCGAGCTTGATTTCGCGGATGCCGAGCGTCTCGGCCCGCAGCACGAGCGTGGCATCGACGGGTTCGCCCGCAAGCTGCCGCGGCGCGATCGCCTGGCGCTTCTTGCGCACCGCAAATTGCACTTCGGTGATCACCCTGCCCTGCTTGTGCTCGACCAGGTCGATGTCGAGATCCGTCTCGGCGTTGATTTCGGCAATGGCGTCCTTGACGCGTTCGTTCTTGAACTTGCGCCATTCACGACGATCAGGCCCGGGCCCGTTGCTCAAGGCGTCCACCCACCAGTTCACGGGCTTGCGGCTGGTCACCCCGCTTGGATTCTCGCGGTAGCGCGCGCAAATCTCGTAGAGCGCGACGGCGGTGTAGGAGCCCAGCTTGGCCAGGACATCGAGGTCGATCCTCGCCCAGCGCTGCGGCTCTCTCAGCGCGGCCATGATCGTGGGGGGGTAGGACCAGCTCACCCAGTTTTCGCCGCGGCGCTGTTCCAGTGCCACTTCCGACAGCATCGAGAAGCCGCGCCACTTGACGCCGTCGCCGGGCGCGGTCGACTCCCAGTCCACCTCCAGGCTGCGCATCTCGATCAAATACTTCTTCGCTGCGGTGCGCTCGCTGCCGCTGGAACCGGTCGTCCTCAGGATGGCCGCCAGAGGCGCCTCGAACATGAAGTCCGCCGCGGGCATGGCCGGCAGCGCGACCAGTCGAGTCTGCGCCACCTGCAGCAACGCGCTGTAGATGCGCCGGCCCGTGAGCGTCACGCGCGCGGAGCGAGGCATCATCACGATCATCTCGTGCGGCTTGCGCAACTCCAGAATCTCATCGACGCCCGGTCCGATGGCCGGTTTGTCGACAGGTGTGGCGGAGGGTGTGCTCATGAAGGCGAGATCTTATGTCCAAGGGCTGTTGGACACAAGATCCGCAGAAGTTCAGCGCTAAGGCGATGGAAACCTGGACAGTTCGCACGCAAAGCTGGCGCGCGACCCGATTAAAGGCTGGACATTCTCTGTTTGCTGGCGCCCGTCCATGGCTCCAGACCGCGATCAAAACCCGGACATTTGCCGTGCCGGGTGCGGCTCGTACCCTCCAGCGGCCAAAAAACAGCCGATAAATACCTGGACAGTTGCTGTTTTGCACGCCGCTGGAGCGGCGGCATGCTTTGTGGATAACCTTCGGCGGAGGCGATCAGATTCCGGACAGCGGGCGATGGAAAGTCGGACACATCCGATGAAAACCCGGACACATGCGATGAGAAGTCGGACGTAAAGGATCGAAAAAATCTCGTAAGTCATTGATTTCATTGATGAATTTCACTTCGACGGGAGTCCTTAATCTCTTAAGGTATTCAAGATGCTTTCTTAATCTCGGAGGTTTTCTGTCAAAAAAGGCATGAAAACCCGCCGATTGCACGCTTGTTCTTGCAGTGTCTACGCGATTCTTCGTTTTTTGAGGTGTGATGGGCATAATCGCACGACTGCAAAACTTTCAAGGCACAAACGCGTGGACATCAAACAAACAATCCGGCGACAGAATCTCGAAGACATCGAACAGCAAGCGCAGAAGATCGCCGGCATGATGGACCGGATCCGCGCTGCCATGCTGGCACCGACCGCGGTGAAGTCTGCACCGACGCTCAAGGCGGTGCAATTGGCTGAGTTGTGTGGGGTCGACAAATCCAAGATCTCTTACCGATTGACCCGGGGCGACTTGCCCGCCGGGGAAATCCACGGAAACAGCCGCGAATGGTCCATGGGCGATGCGCAGCGTTGGGCGCGTGAATTGCGGTCCGAGCACCTTCGGCCGAACGGCGCCGCCGGCATCACCATCACTGTGGCCAATTTCAAGGGGGGCGTGGCCAAGACGACGTCGGCTGTCACGCTGGCGCAAGGGCTTTCCATGCGGGGGCACAGGGTGCTGCTCGTCGACCTCGATCCCCAGGGTTCTGCAACGACGTTGTTCGGCGTGCTCCCTGACGCGGAGGTCGAGACCGAGCACACCGCCATGTCGCTGTTCACCGGCGAACAGGAAAACCTCAAATATGCGGTTCGTTCGACTTACTGGCCCAACATCGACCTGGTTTGCGCGGCGCCCCTGCTTTATGGCGCGGAATTCCATTTGCCGGCCCGGCAGGCCAGGGACCCGGGCTTTGAATTCTGGCGCGTGCTGGATCGGGGTCTGGATTTGCCGCGGGAGGAGTACGACGTGATCGTGATCGACACGCCGCCCTCGCTGAGCTACGTCACCATCAATGCGCTCATGGCCGCGGATGGAGTGATCATGCCGCTGCCGCCCTCGGCCCTGGACTTCGCCAGTTCCGCCCAGTTCTGGGATCTGTTCTCGGATCTCTGCAATCAGCTGGTTCGCAGCCGAGGCAAAGACAAGAGCTTTGAGTTCATCGACGTGCTGTTGTCCAGGGTTGAAGCATCAGACACCGCGAGCTCGGTGGTCCGGCAATGGGTGCTCGAGGGTTACGGCGACAAGGTGCTGCCGATCGAAATTCCGAAGACGGCCGTGGCCGCAACGGCGAGCGCCGAATTCGGAACCGTCTATGACTTGCCTCGCGGCTCGGTCAATTCGAAGACCTTTTCGCGCGCGCGAGTCGCCTACGACCGTATGTGCGAATTGATCGAGCAGCAAATCGAAGCCGTCTGGGCGCGACAGGTGG
The DNA here is from genome assembly GCF_056397405.1 of Variovorax sp. 05N34. Lineage (NCBI taxonomy): Bacteria > Pseudomonadati > Pseudomonadota > Betaproteobacteria > Burkholderiales > Comamonadaceae > Variovorax > Variovorax sp. 05N34. The sequence goes on along the minus strand of NZ_JBFTNI010000002.1, from coordinate 516,322 downwards.
CCGAACGGCAAGTTCTGGAAACGGCGGTTTGACATGGGACTCAAGGACAAAGCATCGAAGATCGATTTCGCCTCGCTGATGCCGGCGTCGGCGCCGAATCCGGAGGCTGCGAAGCCGAAGACGGCCCCCGGAGCCATGATGGCCCTTGCAAACGACCAGCGGTCCGAACTTCTGCGCGAAAACGACGAGTTGCGCCAGCAAGCCGCAAAAGCCGTCGAACTGGAAGGACGCCTCAGCGAGGCGGTGACCGAGCTCAGCGCTTGGGACGGCGCCAAGGCCACCCGGCTTCTCGATCCTCATCTGATTCGCCGCAGTGATTTTGCCAACCGCCACGAGTCGAGCTTTCAGAGCAGGTCGTTCGAAGATCTGAAACGAGAGATCAAGGAGGCGGGCGGCAATATCCAGCCGATCAAGGTGAGGGCGATCGCGAACTCGGGTGAGGGGCCCAGGTATGAGATCGTGTTTGGTCACCGTCGCCACGAGGCGTGCTTGCAGTTGGGATTTCAGGTTCTGGTTTTCGTCGACAACCTCGACGATCGGGCGCTGTTCGAGGAAATGGAGCGCGAAAACCGGGAGCGGGCAGACCTGTCGGCCTGGGAGCAAGGCGTGATGTACGCGCGGGCGCTGGACCGAGGGCTCTATCCATCGTTGCGCCAGATGGCTGCTGCGATCGGCGTCGATGCAACCAACTTGTCCAAGGCATTGGTGCTGGCGCGCTTGCCGGACGCCGTGTTGCGCGCCTTTGCGTCACCCCTTGATTTGCAGTTTCGGTGGTCGACCGCCTTCAAGGCTGCGCTTGAGCGCGACCCGGCGGTGGTGGAGTCGCGAGCCGCGGAGATTGCCATGAACCGTGGCTCAATGAGTGCGAAGGACATTTTCGCAAGGCTCACCTCCACCAGCGAATCGGTCATGCGTGCTCCTTCACACCCATCGATTCAGTCCTTCGCCAAGGACGGCGAGACCGTGGCGACCATGAAGATCGACAAGGATGGACGAGCCTCGGTTCGCATTCATGTGGCGCTGAGTGCCGCGCGCCAAGTGGAACTTGCACGGCTTTTAGAAGACTTCGCGGCTGCCGGTTGAGCGATGAAACCCAAAGGAAAAGGCGCCGCTTGGCGCCTTTTCTTTTGGGTTGGTCAGGTGTAGTACCGTACTACGGCGCTTCCGATCGACCGGCGCCTGCAGCGCGTAGTACCGTACTACACCCCTCAACGAGATCCACGGTTTGATGTCTCGATCCGTTCGAGCGTCGATCGAATTTGATCGATGGTCGACTTGAGGACACCCATGTCTCTGTCGCGCCGAGCTTCGACGATCGGGTCAGTGCCCGCTTCTGCTCGCGGCCCCGCAAGCAAGGACTCCCGAGAACGTGCGACCACTTCATCCAGCCGTGTGATCAGGTTGTTGCGCAAGGCCGTGAACTGCGCCATCTCGCGGCGCAGTTCACGCATGTCCCGACCCAGCAACGAAACCGCCTCTTCGATGCGCTGCTGCCATTCTTGGCTGGCACTTTGGTGCGGCGCACCGAGTCTCGGGTGTTCAACTCGTGGTGTTTGCGACGTTGAAGATGCATCGTGAATCAACGGCCGAATGGCGGCGACGAGTTGGTCCGCCGTTCGAGCGACTGCTTGCTCGAAGACAGCAGCAGGGGAAGAACTCTCCACCAATTGTGGCCATAGTTCATAGACACGCGCGATCGCTCTATCGGTGCTTAGCCGCAGACCCGGGCGCCCGGGACGTGCGCGCGGAGATGTTCCTTCCCTCTCCGTACGCGCGGGGTCTGTACGTCCTCCGAATGCATCATCTGCGGTTAGCAAGCAATTTCGAAATTCGCCGCTGGCGCTCCATTTCTTGAGCGTGGCCATCGATGGGGCATTGGCCCCATGCAGGAGCATGAGAATTCGGCCGAGGTCGACGATGCTGATCACCGGCGCCCAGGAGGGATTCTCAACCCCAGGATTCGGTCCGTTTGGAGATGGCATAGGAGCAATAGGTTATTCAGTAACCAAATTATGGATTGAACTTGGACCCATGTCCCGGCAAATAAGGCATTTGCGTGAAACATCGCCAGCGGAAAATCAAAATTGAGTGCTAACTCGTTGTTTTTGTTCAGAAAACAGCCTCATTAACTTGCCTACCGGGGCACGGAAATTGTTTCACGGCGTTGGTTTGGAAATGTCCAGCTTCTAATCGTGTCGTGCGACATCATTCCCGTGCGAGTCGGCCAACATTTCACCTCATTTTTCACGAAGCGAAATCGCCGCAGAGTGGCGTTCCCCACAGGGCTCGATCGCGCTGAATGGCGATCCCCAAACACTAAAGCAACCACGAACATCAAAGAATCCCCGATTCGGCGACTTGAATCCTTTGGACTGACGAGTCCGGTGCCTCGTACAGACGGCCCAAGGGGCATCAGGTCCCAATGCCGCAAATCTGACTAGATGGTGAACTCAGGGGCTCGAACCGGGCGAATAGAACAGGCGTGGCACTTTTAACCTGGCGCCAAACGAAAGATTTTCCTAGCGCGGATGCCTAAATCTCTGCCCAGAGGGCGTACTGACAAGCGGTTGCTCAACTGTCCAGGTTTTAATCGATATCATTTTCCGAATGGCCAGTCTGCCCACGTCGCGCGAGATCGCCAGTCTCGACGGGGAGCGCCGGAAACAAATCGCCGCCGCTTGGCGCGCGCAGGCGCTGCGGGGCGACAAAAACCCGTTGAGGAGTGCGCGTCTTTTGAAGTCGAACGCCGCCGGCGCCTAGCGAGAGAGCGAGTTGCAGCAGCTAGAACCGCTGCAACGATCGCGCCCGTTAAACCGTCGTGAAAGTTCTTGTGAGCTGCCAAGGAGGGCGGATTCTTCAAGCAAGAAGAGCGCACGGCTGATCCCGGCCGATCCGAAGTGGGTGTCTTTCGCCGCCGCAGGCGCTGCCTGGCGTGTCCAACGACGCGCTGAAGGCGTTCCGAAGCGAAGCAGAGAAGCGATAGGGCCGCGTAGCTTGCGGGGGCGGGGAGGGCGAGCCCCAGCGCCTCAGCCCGGCGATTGAGGCTCGCATGTTCTTGCTCACATGATGCCGATGGTGGCCACGAGGTGATTCGCTTGGCCGAGTTCAAAGCGACCGAGCAAAACCGGCGCCAAGCGTTGGCACGTTGCGCCCATGTTACGCAGCCGAGATCACGAACGCTGGTTGCGAAGGCTGGGTTGCCTTGGATTCGATCGAGGAATCAATGACAGTTACTGCTTCCGTTCATCGACAAGGAACCGCGCGCACCCGACACGGCCCAACCTCTTCGAATTGACGACGACGAGGTCGGCGATGAACGCGCGCGACACTACTGCTTCAAGCGGCAGGTCTAACTCAAGCTAGGCGCCCATATTGCGACAAGCCTCGGAGCCAGATTGAAAATCAGTCCAGCTGGCCTTGATCGACCTGGTCCGTTCAACGATCCGACCGCTCGACGACGACCTCGCTTATCTGGATCACCGGCACGATGTCGGTGTAGTTGGCGATATCGCCCCTGATCTCGGCGCCGTTCTCCTGGCTTGCGGCAAGGTAGCCTTCGGCCGAATTACAGATGAACGCGCACGTCGCCACGAAGGCGGGCGGTGAACCTGGTGCTCGGCCGGCCAGGCCTTTTTCGACGGTGTAGTAGGCGCATGCACTGCCCAGCCTGGCCTTCACCATCGGCATGTGCCGGTCGCGGTAGTAGGCGTGGTCGAAGCGCGCGCCTTCGGCGCACGGGTACATCACAGTGACTTCGATCATTCGGTTCTCCTTGTCATCATTGCCGTCGTCCGCCACTCGCGACGAACTTCGAAGGCTTGGCTGGCGACCTCCCACTTGTTTCAAGCGACAGGGCACGAAGGGGGCTTAGCCGCCGTAAGTCGAGGGAAAGGTTGCCGAGCCTGGCTCGGCCGGCAAGCGCAGAGCGTTTGTCAGATAGCTGACGGTGCGATAGAAGCCTGCCAGCATGAGCAACTCGAGAATGCCCTCGTCGCTGAACGCTGTCTTCAGCGACTGCCATAGAGCGTCGTCGACAGTGCAGTTGGCGTGAAGCATGTCGCAAAGCTCTAACAGCAGCCTGTCCTCATCCTGCCAGCAGGTATCTCGCGGTTGTCCGGAGGCGAGCGAAAGGATCTGCGCTTCATCGAATCGGGCGTGCGATGCGAACAGTGCGATGTGGACGCCCCATTCGTATTCCGACCCACACAGCGCCGTGGTGCGCGCGATGACGAGTTCGCGCTGTCGCAACGTTAGGTTTCCACGGTCAAGCAGCCCGCCCGCGAAGAACTTCTGGAAAAGGCGAGGGTCCCTCGCGAGCGTGGTAAAGAGCACCAGGGGCGACTTTCCACGCATGAGGCCGTCAAGCGAAGATTGGATACCGGCGGGGAAAGGTGGCTCCGCGGGAGCGATACGAACAGTCATGGCTTGCTCTCAAGCATCTGCTACATTTTCTAAAGCATTGAACTCTATCCACGTTGCTTTGAAAAGTAAAGCATGGCTGTTCTAAAGGTTGGCGTCCCCGTGCGCGGTTCACGGACCGGCCGCCCCATCATGGTGGCTCTGGACCTACTGGGTCGAAGGTCCACGCTTCGGATTTTTTGGGAGCTCCGCAAGGAGCAGCTGACGTTTCGCGCGCTTCAGGAGGCCTGCGACACAAACTCCAGTCTGTTGAACACGAGGCTCGCAGAGCTACGAGCGCTTGGTTTGGTTGAGCACGACGAAGGCGGCTACGGACTCACCGAAGAGGGGCGAAAGTTGAGTGCAGCGCTGACGCCTCTGAGCGATTGGGCGCGTCAGTGGAAGCCCACGGCCCGCTGAGTCGCGCGCCTTCGATGCTCGGCATCCCGGGCAAAATTCGGCCAGAAGCGGGCCTAGGCCCTCCGTGGCTCGCTGTAGTCATTGGCAAGATCCACTTTCGTTCTGTGACGCAGATGCCAGAAAGAACAATGCACACGTTCCATCAATTGACCGCGGCCGACGGTGCCTGGATGTCGGGCATGCTCGACGTATTCGCGGAGGCCTTTGAAGATCCTGAAATCTACGCCGCTCGTCGTCCCAGTGCCGCCTATCTTCAGCGACTTCTAGGCGGCGATAGCTTTATTGGGCTTGTCGCCCGCGCGGGCGAACAGGTCATCGGGGGACTTGCCGCTTATGTCCTGCAGAAGTTCGAGCAGGAGCGTGCGGAGATCTACATCTACGACCTTGCCGTCATGGCAGCGCATCGTCGCCAGGGGGTTGCAACCGGGCTCATCCGCCGCCTCCAGGAGATCGGCGCTGAGCGCGGTGCTTGGGTGGTCTTTGTGCAGGCCGATCCGCCCGACACTCCGGCCATACGCCTCTACGAAAAGCTTGGTGTGCGAGAAGAGGTGCTGCACTTCGACATCCCGGTCCGACGGCCTCCACACTGAAAGCAATGACCTTGATAAAAACTATGGGCAGGTTGACGCGCAGCTATCGAAGGCGCTCCTGGAGTGCGAGCCCTTTAGCGCGGCATGAATAGGTCGAGCACCAAGCAAGCACCCATGTTCAAAGACGACCAGAAATGCAGCCGCAGAGCTGAAGGCCCCTGCCGCGAGTCCAACGGACGCGACCAACTCGCGAACCAAATCGCGACAAGCGTCGTCGACGATGAATACAGTGGGTTCGCTCAAGGTCCAGCCTGATCCCCAGCAAAGTAGGCGAGCGTGTTGCCGCGCACTTGCTCTGGCGTCCCAAAGGCTCGAACCTAGTCCCGACCAGGAGTTCTGGATATTGTCCTTTGTGCAGTGCACCATGCGTCGACGATGTCGAAAGGCAGACGCCGCTCCAGCGACGCTAGAGAGGTGTCGAATTCGAGCGCTGCTTGGGCCAAAATCGTTTTCGTTTGTTGGGCCGTTTGGGGACACCCTGAGCGTCACGAACCAGCAAAATGCGGGGTTTTCACATCAGTGCAACGACATGAACAACCAGCTTCCAGATGATCGCAGGATGATGGAACTACAGAGGTTCGAACTGCTCGTCTCTGCGATCCATGATTACGCCATCTACATGCTGGATGCGAACGGAAATGTCGTCAGCTGGAATACAGGTGCGGCTCGATTCAAGGGATACGCCGCTGAAGAAATCATAGGTCAGCATTTTTCGCGCTTTTATTTGCCTGAGGACCGAGAGGCCGGAGTTCCAGACCGCGCGCTGAAAACCGCAGAAGCTGAAGGTACGTTCCAGGCCGAGGGTTGGAGGGTTCGAAAGGATGGCTCCCGATTCTGGGCAAACGTGGTCATCGATCCGATCTATACGCCCGACCGGCGCTTGCTCGGTTTCGCCAAGATAACCCGCGACGTCGGCGAGCGAAAGGCCGCCGAAGAGGCACTTCGCAAGCGAGAGCAGGAGTTCCGCCTATTGGTCGAGGGCGTCACCGACTATGCGATCTACATGCTCGATCCCTCGGGGCTGATCACCACTTGGAACGCAGGCGCGGAAAGAATCAAAGGGTACACCCGAGCTGAAGTCATCGGGACTCATTTTTCCAAGTTCTATACGCCTGAAGATCAAGAGTCTGAGTTGCCCAAGCGAGCTCTTGCGACGGCTCTGGTTGAGGGCCGTTTTGAACAGGAAGGAGGATGGCGCGTACGAAAGGATGGGTCCCGCTTCCTTGCGCATGTGGTCATCGACCCGATCCACGACTCCCATGGCAACTTCGTCGGGTACGCCAAGATCACGCGGGACGTCACTGAGCGTCAGGCCGCTGCGGAAACGCTGAAACGGACGGAGCGAGCCCTGCTACAAGCACAAAAGATGGAGACCATCGGCAAGCTCACGGGCGGCGTGGCGCATGACTTCAACAATCTGCTACAGGTCATCGCTGGCAACTTGCAGTTGCTTGCCCGAGAGGTGGTCGGTAACGAGCGCGCGGAGCGGCGGGTCCAGAACGCGCTCGAGGCTGTTCGTGGGGGAGCGCGACTTGCCGGGCACCTCCTCGCGTATGGCAGGCGCCAGGCCCTTGAGCCTAAGGTGGTGAATCTTGGGAGATTCCTATTCACTTTGGACGACATGCTCCAGCGGGCCTTGGGCGAAACTGTCGAGGTGCAGACGCTTGTAGCCGAGGGTCTCTGGAACACGTGCGCTGATCTCGCCCAGGTCGAGAACGCCGTGCTCAATCTGGCCATCAACGCACGCGATGCCATGGAGGGAGTCGGCAAGCTGACGATTGAAATTGGGAATGCTCTGCTGGACGAGGCCTACGCACTCGTCCATGCGGAGGTGAATCCGGGCGAATACGTCATGCTCGCAGTTTCTGACACCGGCAGCGGAATGTCCCCAGAGGTAATCGCACAAGCTTTCGAGCCGTTCTATACGACCAAACCGGAGGGAAAAGGCACGGGGTTGGGCTTGTCCATGGTCTATGGATTCGTCAAGCAGTCCGGGGGGCACGTCAAAATCTACAGCGAGCTCGGTCATGGAACCACGGTCAAGCTGTACCTGCCACGATCCAAGGACTTGGAACAGTCGATCACGCCGACAGGATCAACCCCAGCCGTAGGTGGGACCGAGACCATCCTCGTTGCGGAGGACGATGATCAAGTGCGTGGAACGGTTATGGACACGCTCCAAGAGCTTGGCTACCAGGTGCTTGCAGCGAGTGATGCCGAGAGCGCGCTGGCCATCATCAGGAGCGGCATCAAGATCGACCTGCTGTTTACTGATGTCGTCATGCCCGGCCCCTTGCGCAGCCTGGACTTGGCCCGAATGGCTCGCGGCTACCTGCCGAACATCGCGGTGCTATTCACGTCGGGCTACACACAAAATGCGATCGTCCATGGTGGTCGCCTCGATGCCGGGGTGGAGTTGTTGAGCAAGCCGTACTCCCGCGAGGATCTGGCGCGGAGGATTCGCTTCACGCTAGGTCAGAGGGCTTAGTCGGCGGCGGTTTGGACGTCGTCGCCGACGCGCACCGAGGTGACGCAGGTCGGTGGCGGCATCATCGGCAGTTTCGTCGGCTTCTTCCCGATCACCGCCGTGCCGCCGTTGTTTTCAGTGTGGTCCGATGCCGCCGACAAGGCGGTCGACCGACGAAGACCAGCGACATTCCCGAACGAGGTCATGTCAAACCGGAATGAGCGCGAGAGACGGCACGCACACGCACCGTCCAGCGTGACCGCCTCGCGCGCATCCGTGTGCCGGATTGGTCATTCGCATCGGTGCTGCCGCTGTAGTGACTCGCGGCTGAGAGGCCCAGTGTCCACGGGCGAGAAAAGGTGTTCATGGCTTCGCTGGCATCATTGACCTTGCCCTATTGACCAGATCACTCTGGCACTGAATGGCCAAGTAGTCCCAGATGTGGTCGAACCCGGCTTGGCGGGCATCGTCACGGACAAACTTCGCCTGCAATGGTCTCCGGAGCAGATTGCGGGGTGGCTCAAACGCACTTACCCTTGCGACGAGAACTGCCACGTGTCACACGAGACCATCTACCGCAGCCTGTTCATTCAAGCCCGCGGGGCCTTGAAGAAGGAACTGCTGCAGCATCTCAGGCGCACGCGAGGCATGCGTCGCTCGCGCCACCACACCGCAGAAGACCGACACCCACGGAAGAATCGTTGACGCGGTCTCGATCAGCGAGCGCCCGGCCACGGCAGAAGATCGAGCAGTGCCTGGCCATTGGGAAGGTGACTTGCTGTTCGGAAGTTCCAACAGCCAGATCGCGGATTGCGCGGCGCCCGCAGAACTGGAGCAATTTCAGCGGGTGATGGTTGCCAGGGCCTGTGGGTTGACGGCGTCGGTCAGCGTGCCTTCCGCAAAGCGGTTGATGTTGTCGAACGCAATGCCGAAGTAGCGCTCGTAGTTGTCGCGCTCGACATAGCCGATATGGGGCGTGCACAGCGCATTGGGCAAGGCCAGCAGGGGATGCGCGGCGCCCTGCGGAGGCTCTTCCTCGAACACGTCCACGGCCGCGAAGCCCGGCCGGCCGTGTCGCAGCGCACGTTCGAGCGCACCGGCCTCGACCAGCTCGGCGCGGCTGGTGTTCACCAGCAGGGCGGTGGGCTTCATGCGATCGAGATCCGTTCCGCGCACGATGCCGGTGGTGTGCTCGCTGAGCCGCACGTGCAGGCTGATCACGTCACTATCGGCGAAGAAGGCTTCGCGCGTGGGAGCGACCTCGAAGCCATCGGCGCGCGCAGCCTGCGTCGAGGCCTCTCGACCCCAGACCCAGACTTGCATGCCGAACACGCGCCCGTAGGCGGCCACTTGGCGACCGATGCGGCCGTAGCTCCACACGCCCAAGCGCTGCCCGCCGAGCTGTTGGCCCAGGTGGCCTTGCCACTTGCCTTGCTGCAGACGGTTGGCTTCCTGCACAAGATGACGGCGGCTTGCCAGCGTCAGTGCCCAGGTGAGTTCCGCGGTCGACGAGCCTGCGCCGCGGCCCTCGGCCACCACCACGCCGCGCACGGTGCAGGCCTCCAGGTCCACGTGCCCCGCGAGCTTGCCGGTCTGGCTAATGAGGCGCAGCTTCGGCAGGCGATCGAGCAATGCCGCATCGATGCGCGTGCGCTCGCGCGTCAGCACGATCGCCTCGGCATTGGCGAAGCGCGCGGCGAGCGCATCGGTGCCTTTCACCGTGTCGTTGAAGATGCGGACTTCGTGACCTGCGAGCCGGGCGAAGCAGTCCAGCGTTCGCACGCAGTCCTGGTAGTCGTCGGGGATGGCGATGCGCATCGGCTGGTTTCTCACTGCATGGGGATGTGCAATTGCTCGACGGTGCGCTTCCAGAGCGCCAGGTCGTCGCGCACCAGTGCCGTGAACTCGGCCGGCGGCATGCCGCCCGGTTCGATGCCCTGCGCCCTGAAGACCTCGCGCACCTCCTGCGTCTCGAGCGCGCGCTTCACCTCCGCGTACAGCCGCTGCATCGCGGGCGCTGGCGTGCCCGCGCGCAGCAGCAGGCCATACCAGCCATGCACATCGAAGCCCGGGTAGCCCTGCTCGGCCACGGTCGGCACCTCTGGAAGGCCCGCGAAGCGCGTCTTCGGTGCCACGGCGAGTGCGCGCAGCTTGCCGGCCTTGATCTGCCCCAGCGCCGAGCTCATGTCGAGGAACATGAACTGGATCTGGCCGCCCAGCAGGTCCTGCACCGCCGGACCGGCGCCGCGGTAGGGGACGTGGACGGCTTGAATGCCGGCGCGCTGCACGAACATCATGGCGCCCAGGTGCGCCGAGGTGCCGTTGCCCGAGGAGCCATAGGACAGGCTTTCGGGCTTGGCCTTGCCCATCGCCACCAACTCCTGCAGCGTCTTCGCAGGAAAGTCCGGCCGCACCACCACTGCATGCGGGATAAAGCCCACCACGGTGAGCGGCGCGAAATCGCGCAGCGTGTCGAAAGGGTAGTTGGCCATCAGCGCGGGATTGGTAACCGCAAGGATCGAGGGGAACACCATCGTGTAGCCGTCGGCCGGACCGCGCGCCACCTCGCTCATGCCGATCACGCCACCACCGCCGGGCTTGTTGTCCACGATGACCGGCTGGCCAAGGCTCGCCGTCATGCTCTTGCCGATCGCGCGCGCCATCAGGTCGGTGGGTCCGCCGGGGGCGAAGGGCACGACGATGCGCAGCGGCTTGTCAGGGAAGGCTGCGTGTGCGAGGGGGCTTGCCAAGCCCAACGCCATGAGGGTGGCCGACGCGGCGAGCTGATGGAAGCCGCGTCGGTCGATGGAAAGGCGAGTGGATGCACGCATGGATGTCTCTTTCTCTTGACTTGGGTTGGAGCTGCGTTCAAAGCTTAGCCCCCATACTCCCGCGGCGCAGCCCTCCAATTCCACTCCTTGGAATTACAGGACCGTGCTCGAATCCGGTGGATGGCAACGTATCGCAGGGCGCCCTGCTTGCCCGCGTTCGCGCGCGAACCCCTTCAACGGGTGCGCCGGCGATCAAAAAATGCCTGTCGCCAAGGCATTACCTGCGACGACTCGAACAGCCCGCCCGTGGTGAACGGGTCTTCCGCGATGAAGGCCTTCGCTTCGCGTGCGTCATCCGTGTCGACCACCACCAGCGCGCCGATAGCCCGGCCCTGGTCGTCAAGGATGGCGCCGCCGGCCAGCAGTAGATGCTGCCGCGCGACGAGGTAGTCGAGGTGCGCCGGCTTGAGCGACGCGCGCAGCGCATGCGCACCGGGCTTGTCGTGCGAGACGATTGCGTAGGGCATGGCTTGGCCGCGTCCCCGCTCAGCTCGGCGTGATGCCCGCCTTGGCGATGATGCCGCTCCAGGTCTGCATCTCACGCGAGATGAAGGCCTGGAACTCGGCAGGTGTGCTGCCCACGGGTTCCGCGCCATTGGTCACCAGCGCCTCGCGCGTGAGCGGCGTCTGAAGTGCCTTGCGCACCTCGGCACTCAGCCGCTCGACCAGGGCCGAGTCAGTGCCGCCGGGCGCAAGCACGCCAGTCCATGCGCTCACGTCGAAGGGCTTTCCGCTGAGTTCGGCCACAGTACGCACGTCTGGCAGCGAGGTCGAGCGGCGCGCCGTTGACACGGCCAGCGCGCGCAGCTTGCCTGATTTCACCAGCGGCGCCGCCGCCACGACGTTGGCGAACATCAGGTCGACGTGGCCGCCCATCACATCGGCGAGGGCTGGCCCGGTGCCCTTATAGGGCACGTGAGTCATCTTGACGCCCGACTGCAGCGCCAGCAGTTCCATCGAGAGATGGTCGGCCGTTCCACTGCCCGTGGACGCGAACGACAGCGGCTGCGCCTTGGCCAGGGCGAGCGCGTCGCTCATCGATTGCACCGACGAACTTGCCGCGGCCACCATGATGAAGGGTGACTGCGTGGCAAGGCTGACGGGCGCGAACGCCTTGACCGTGTCGAAAGGCAGGCTTTTCATCATCGACGGATTGGTGGCGTGCGGGACGCTGGCCACCAGCAGCGTGTAGCCATCGGGCGCCGACTTGGCTACGTACTCCGAGCCGATCAGTGTGCTGGCGCCCGGCTTGTTCTCGACATAGAAGGTCTGGCCCATGGAGCCGGACATGCTGGTGGTGATGGCGCGCGCCACCACATCGGTGCCGCCACCTGCCGTGAACGGCACGACCACGCGCACCTGGTGTTGCGGGTAGGGGCTCGCGGCATGTGCGGGCAGGGCGCCATAGAGGCAGCCTCCGGCCAGGGCGCTCATCAGTTCTCGACGATTCATGGTGTCTCCGGGTGCCACTCAGGCGTTGAAATGAAGGCGCAGCCCCGCTTCGGGCCACGGCATGGACACGAGCTGTCCGGTGGCCGACAACGTGAGCCAGGCCGTCTTGAGGTCCGGTCCGCCGAAGCAGAGGTTGGTGACGTAGATGTCGGGCAAGACCAACTGGCGCCGCAGTTCGCCCAGCGGCGTGATGACCGATACGGCGCCGGTGACGAGCGTGGCAACGCAGATGTCGCCTTGCGCCTGCACGGCCAGACTGTCGAAGCGCTGAAAGCCCGGCAGCCCACACACCAGCCGGCCGCCATGCGGCGACGGAAAGGGCAGCTTCGTCACGATGCCAGGCTCGACAATGTCGAAGGCCCACAGCCGCGCGGTTTCGGTCTCTGCGATGTAGAGCACGCTGTCATCGGGGGACAGGCCAATGCCATTGGGCGACAGCAGACCGTAGGCGACCTCCCTGATGCTGGAGCCATCGGGCAGCGCGTAGTAGATGCCGCCCATGTCCCGCGAGCGGGGATGCTTCTTGCCGAAGTCGGTGAAATAGAAGCCGCCTTGCGCATCGAACACGATGTCGTTGGGCGACGAGAGCCGCTGGCCATCGCAGTGGGTGTACAGCGTGGTGCATGCGCCCCCTTCGAGCGTTACGCGGCGGATGCTGCCGCCCGCATAGTCGGGCGCCGGGCCGGTCGAGGTGAATTGGCCGGGCACATAGGCGCTGCCGCCGTTGTCGCAGATGTAGAGCGCGCCGTCAGGACCGATAGCGGCGCCGTTGGGTCCGCCGCCGCAGTCCGAAATGACGTGCACCTTGCCGTCCGACGTCACGCGCACAATCCTGCCCGCCCGCATTTCCACCAGCACCACTGAGCCGTCGCTCAAGGCGACCGGACCTTCAGGAAATTGCAAACCTTCAGCCAGGATCTTCATATCGCTAGGTCGTGTTAGCAAAAATTCAAAGGGATGCCTCAAAGGGATGCCGCGACCGCTGCGCCCATTTCTTCAGTGCCGACGCGTGTGCAGCCTTCCTGAAAGATGTCTCCAGTGCGCAAGCCTTCAGCCAGCACGCGGCGCACGGCGCGCTCCACGCGCTCGGCATTGGCGGTCTGTTTGAAGGAGAAGCGCAGCATCATGGCCATCGACAGGATCGACGCCAGCGGGTTCGCGAGGTTCTTGCCCGCGATATCGGGTGCGGTGCCGTGCACCGGCTCGTACAGCCCGAAAGTGCCTGCGGCCATCGAGGCCGAGGGCAGCATGCCGATCGAGCCCGTGAGCATGGCCGCGGCGTCGGACAGGATGTCGCCGAAGATGTTGCCGGTGACGATCACGTCGAACTGCTTGGGCGCGCGCATCAGCTGCATGGCGGCCGCGTCGACGAACAGGTGCGTGAGTTCGACGTCGGGATACTCCTTGCCCACACGCGTGACCACTTCGCGCCACAGCTGCATCACCTCCAGCACGTTGGCCTTGTCCACGGAGCACAGCCGGTGGCCACGCGCACGCGCGGTGCGAAAAGCGACGTGCGCGATGCGCTCGATTTCAGGCTCCGAGTAACGCATCGTGTTGAAGGCCTCGCGTTCGCCGGCCGCATTGATGCCCGTGCCCCGTGGCTCGCCGAAATACACATCACCCGTGAGTTCTCGCAGGATGAGGATGTCCAGGCCTTCGACGACTTCGGGGCGCAGCGTCGATGCGCCGATGAGTTCGGGGAACAAGAAGGCGGGGCGGAAGTTCGCAAACAAGCCCAGTTCCTTGCGCAGGCGCAGCAGGCTGGCGCCCGGGCGCATCATGAAGGGGATGGCTTCGTCGCCCGGCATGCCGGCCGAACCGAACAGGATGGCGTCGGCCTTGCGCGCGATCTCGCTGGTGGCCGCCGGCAAGGGGTCGCCCGCGGCTTCGATGCCGGCTTGGCCGATGGCGGCCTCGACCAGTTCCAGCGATTGGGTCGGGCCCACGACGGCCTTCAGCACTTTCACGGCCTGCGCCGTCACTTCATGGCCAATGCCGTCTCCGGGCATCACTGCAATCTTCATATTCACAAACCTCTGGTGTTGAGTTCAATCAGGCATGAGCAGCTTCGCGTGCGCGGGCTTGCTCGAAGGCGTCTATGGCGCCGCGCTGGGTCAGCGTGTAGTCGATTTCGTCGAGGCCTTCGAGCAGGCAGCGGCGCGGGAACGGGTCGATGGCGAAAGGCTCTGCATCGCCCGAAGGGCCGGTGACGGTCTGCGCCAGCAGGTCGACCTGCATGTGCGCCCCGGGGGCGGCCTGCAGTTCGCCCAGCAGGCGCTGCACGACGGGCGCGGGCAGGCGCACGGGCAGCAGGCCGTTCTTCAGCGCATTGCTATGGAAGATGTCACCGAAGCTCGGCGCGATCACCGCGCGAAAGCCGCCGTCATGCAACGCCCACACCGCGTGTTCGCGCGACGAGCCGCAGCCGAAGTTGGCACCCGCGACGAGGATGCGCGCATGCACATAGGCCGGGTCGTTGAGAACGAAGCCGGGCCGCCGCACGCCGTTCGCATCGTGGCGCACGTCGCGAAAAAGATAGTCACCGAAATTGTCGGAGCGCGGCTTCTGCAGGTATAGCGCCGGCACGATCTGATCGGTGTCGACGTTGGCGCGGTCCAGCGGCGCGGCCACGGCGTCGAGTCGCGTGAAGGCTTCCATGGTGTTGGCTTTTCCTCTTTTTCAGTGCGCGGCCAGCAAGCGGCGCACATCGGTCAGGCGGCCGGTGATGGCCGCGGCGGCGGCCATGGCCGGGCTCATGAGATGAGTGCGTGATCCGGGTCCCTGACGGCCGACGAAATTGCGATTCGACGTGGAGGCGCAGCGCTGTCCGGCGGCCACCTGGTCGCCGTTGGTGCCCAGGCACATCGAGCAGCCCGCATGGCGCCATTGCAGGCCCGCCGCCAGGAAGACGGCGTCGAGCCCTTCGGCTTCAGCTTGCTGTTTCACCAGCCCGGAGCCGGGCACGACCCAGGCCTCGACACCCGCCGCCACGCGGCGCCCGCGTACCACGTCGGCGGCGCTGCGCATGTCCTCGATGCGGCCGTTGGTGCAAGAGCCGATGAAGACGCGGTCGACGCTCACGTCGGTCAGCGCCTGGCCCGGCTGCAGGCCCATGTAGGCCAGCGTGCGCTGCAGGGTTTCGCGGCGCTCGGCACTCGCGGCCTGTGCGGGGTCTGGCACGCGGCCAGTGATGGGCAGCGCGTCTTCGGGGCTGTTGCCCCAGGTCACCATGGGTGCTATGTCGCCGGCGTGCAGTTGCACTTCGCGATCGAACACCGCCCCTTCGTCGCCGGGCAGCGTGCGCCATAGCGCCAGCGCCTCATCCCATGCGGCGCCGCTGGGCGCCTCGGGCCGGCCGGCCAGCCATTCGAAAGTGGTGTCGTCGGGCGCGACCATGCCTGCGCGTGCGCCGGCCTCGATCGACATGTTGCACACGGTCATGCGCCCCGCCATCGACAGCGCGCGGATCGCCTCGCCCGCGTATTCGATGACGTGCCCGGTGCCGCCGCCCGCGCCGATGCGCGCAATCACGGCCAGGATGATGTCTTTGGCCGACACCCCTTCGCCCAGCCGTCCGTCGATGTTCACGCGCAGAGTGCGCGGCTTGCGCTGCCAAAGCGTCTGCGTGGCCAGCACGTGCGCCACTTCGGACGCGCCGATGCCGAAGGCCAGTGCGCCGAGCGCCCCGTGCGTGGCCGTGTGGCTGTCGCCGCAAACGATCACCTGGCCCGGCAGGCTCAGACCCTGCTCGGGGCCGACCACATGCACGATGCCCTGGCGCAGGTCGTCCAGTCCGAAGAAGCGGATGCCCGCGGAGGCGCTGTCGTCCTTCAGCGCCTGCGCCATCGCGCGCTTCTCGGGGTCGGCGATATCGGCAAAAGAGCGCGAACTGGTCGGCACGTAGTGGTCGGGCGTGGCGAAGGCGCGTTCGGGCCGACGCACGGGGAGGCCCCGCTGGCGCAGCATCTCGAAGGCCGGCGCCGAGCCGTCCTGCACCAGGTGGCGATCGACGTACAGCAGGCTCTGACCGTCTTCGCGCTGCGTGACGACGTGGGACTGCCAGATCTTGTCGAACAGCGTGTGGGGCGTTTGGGGGGGCATTGAGGAACCGCTGTGGAGAACGAAGAAAAAGAGGAAAGGCTCAGTCGAGCTTGACGCCCGAGATGCGCACGATCTCGGCGTAGCGCTGGGTCTCGCTGGCCATGAAGCGGCCGAAGTCTTCGGGCGAACCGCCGCCGATCTCGGCGCCGAACGCAGCCATGCGCTTGTGGAACTCGGGCGACTTGAGCACCGCGTTGGCCTCGACATTGAGCTTGGCGATGATGGCGCGCGGCGTGCCCGCCGGCGCCGAGAGCCCGTACCACGAGGAGGCATAGATGCCCTTCAGGCCCACTTCGTCGAAGGTGGGCACGTCGGGCAAGGCAGGATTGCGTTGCTTGGAGGCCACCGCCAATGCGCGCATGCGGCCGCCTGAGATGAAGGGAAGGCACGTGGTCGTATCGAGCATCAGCGACACATGGCCGGCGGCCAGGTCGGCCTCGGCCGGGGCCGTGCCCTTGTACGGCACGTGCACGATGTCGATCTTGGCCGCGGTCGCAAACTGGATCGCCGCCAAGTGCTGCGACGAGCCAATCCCGGCGGAGCCGTAGTTCAGCGAACCGGGCTTGGCACGCGCCGCCTCGATCACGTCCTTCACCGTCTTGAAGGGCGAGTCGGCCGGCACCACGAGGATGTTGGGCACGGCCGAGACGTAGATGATCGGCTCGAAATCCTTCACCGGATCAAAGCCCAGCTTGTTGTAGAGGCTGATGTTCACCGCGTTCGGGCTGATCGAAGACATCAGGAGGTTGTAGCCATCGGGCCGCTGGCGAGCGAGCAACTCGGTACCGATGTTGCCGCCCGCGCCCGAGCGGTTGTCGACGATGATGGGCTGACCCATGCGCTGGCCCAGCAGCTCGGCAAGGATGCGCGCAGTGGTGTCTACGCCGCCCCCCGGAGGCCACGGGACCATGAGCTTGATCGGCTGGGAGGGGTAGTTCTTGGCCGCGTCTTCGGCGCGCGCAGCAAGGGGCGAGCCCAAGATCGCCGCGGCCGTGAGAGCCATCAGTGCCGCACTCACTCGGGCATGCAATTTCTTCATCGTCATAGCTTGTCTCCTTATCTTTTAGTGGGGCCATGCTATGCCGAAGGAATGGCGTATCGCAATCACAATAAAAACATGCATGCATGAGTAAACTTCATGCCTATGACACGCCGCCTTCCCCCCCTCAACGCCTTGCGGGCCTTCGACGCCGCCGCGCGCTGCGGCAACTTCACGCGAGCGGCGCAGGAACTCTTCGTCACGCAGGGGGCCGTCAGCCGGCACATCGCGACGCTCGAGGGCTGGCTTGGCGTTCAACTGTTCGAGCGCGGACGGCACGGTATCAGTCTCACACCGGCGGGACAGCGCTACTTCGCCAGCATGAGCGTGGCGTTCGACCAGATCGAGCTTGGCACGCGGCAGTTGCAGCATCAAAGCCCCGACGAATGGCTGCTGCGCGTCAAGCTGCCACCGACCTTCGCCATTCGCTGGCTTATTCCGCGGCTGGCTCGCTTTCATGCGCTGCATCCACGCATCGATGTGCAAATCACCACGTCTCACAGGCCGGCAGATTTCGAGCGCGACGAGATCGACGTGAGCATTCATTCCCAGCCGAGCCCGCCTGAAGGTCCTGGCTACCGCCTCCTGTTTCGCGAAACGCTGCTCCCTGTCTGCGCGCCTTCGCTGCTGGGCGCCGGCCCGCCGCTCAAAGAGCCCGCCGACCTGGCTCAACAAGCTTTGCTGAGTTCACTGAACCGGCCACACGACTGGCGTGCATGGCTCACCGCCGCAGGCGTACCGGACACCGACACGCGGCGCGGGCTCAAGTTCGAGAACGCTGCCATGGCCTATCAAGCGGCGGCCGAAGGGCTCGGAGTCATGGTTGGATTGCTCGCCTTCGTGCGCGATGACCTTGCGGCGGGGCGGTTGGTTGCGCCCTTCGATCTGCGGGTGCCAACCGATGGCGGGTACTTCATGGCTTGGCGCACCGACCGGGCTGTGCCACAGAGGGTGCGGGACTTCGAGGACTGGCTGGCAAGGGAGGCGGCATTGGCGGAGGCCTGATGGCCACGTCCAGACGCGGCCGTATGTGCCACTCTGCATGGCTCACTCCGAGCGAACAGGGAAGGCAACATTCTCTGCCGCAGCAGGGGGCGACACGATGTGCCGCAATATCAGCGGCCGCTCACCCCTCCGAATCGAACGCTCTCAGCGAGGATCGCGTGCTTCTTTGCCAGCTTGCTCAGCGACGCGCGCTGCATGTCGCACAAGCGTGCGGCTTCGCTGATGTTGCCGTTGGTCATGGCCAGAGCGTCTTCGACGAACTGGCGCTCGACGTTGCAGACAGCCGAGCGCTTGGCTTCGCGCAGCGAGGCAAGGTCTCGCGCGGGGTGCACTTGCGCGGACGATTTCGCGAGGGCAGGGGCACTCGCAAGCAGCGCATCAACATTGATGCAGTTGTCGGTCGAGATGAGATGGGCGCGCAGCAGCGTGTGTTCGAGCTCGCGCACATTGCCCGGCCAGTCGAAGGATCGCAGCAGTGCGAGCGCGTCGTCGCTGATCTCCTTGGGCTCTCCGGTCGTGGCGCGTGCGGCACTGCGCAGCAGGTGCGGCACCAGCAGGTCCAGGTCTTCCGGACGATCGCG
This sequence comes from Variovorax sp. 05N34, assembly GCF_056397405.1. NCBI lineage: Bacteria > Pseudomonadati > Pseudomonadota > Betaproteobacteria > Burkholderiales > Comamonadaceae > Variovorax > Variovorax sp. 05N34. Next base: position 497,435 of record NZ_JBFTNI010000002.1, on the reverse strand, counting down.
AAGGGGCGGTAACCGAACGCGGAGCACGTCCAGTCGGAAGAAGAGGTCGGCCCTGAACTCGCCGCGTTGTGACAACTCTCGCAGGTCGACGTTGCATGCAGCGACGATGCGCACGTCGGCATGCTGCACGTGGTCATCGCCCACCGAGCGGAACGACGCATCCTGCAGGAAACGAAGCAGCGCGACCTGTCCGCGCGGGGACAGCGCTTCGATCTCGTCAAGGAACAAGGTGCCACCCTCGGCCTTGCGCACAAGACCGAGCCGAGCGCGGCCTGCGTCCGTGAATGCACCGCGGGCGTGGCCGAACAATTCGCTCTCCACGAGCGACTCGGGCAGGGCGCCGCAGTTCACCGGAATGAAGGCGCCGTCTCGGCGAGGCCCGATGTAGTGCGTGGCGCGCGCCACCAGTTCCTTTCCAGTCCCGCTCTCTCCGACGATCAGGACCGGCGCAGTGCACGCGGCATAGCGGGCCATCAGCTCGATGGCGGCGATGAATATCGGGGACGTGCCGACGATTCTCGAATCGAGCGGTGCGTCACGGCTTTCCGTGATTCCGTGCATCAAGGACCTCCTTCCCGTCCAGGGATCGTTCGTCTCGGGGCGCATTCTAGGAAGCGAAGCGCGTGCGCACATCCACCAAACGACGTACCGACTAAGCAAGCCTCTCTCGTGGTTCGCGGCTGTGTTGTTTGCGCACGGGCCGTGTCGGTGGCGACACACCAGCGCAAATCGAGCGTGATCAAGAGGGCGCGGCAGTGCGGCTTGCCCGGGGCGCCCGTGTCGGCATCGACTCGGCCCCCGCGAAGCGCTTGCGGACAAGGTCAATGGAATCAACGACTTAGACGCGCCGCCGCGTTGGCACGATTCAAGCGATGAGTGAAGTGTGACAACCGATTCGCTCCTGACCCACGACGTCGCGGAAACGATCCTGCGCTACGTCACTGCGCATCCGGATGCCTGCGATTCCATCGAGGGCATTTGCGACTGGTGGCTCGTGCGCCAGCGACGCGATGACACGCGCAAGGCGGTTGCTGCAGCGCTGCAGGGCCTCGTGGCCGCAGGCCGGATGGAAGCGTCGACCGGTGCCGACGGCCTCACTGTCTATCGATCAGTGCAACGATGATCAACGCCATTGCTTCGCAGTCCCAGGCTCCCGCCTTCCAGATGGAGGGTTTGTGGAACGCCCTTGGCCGCCTTGATCGGATGCTGGAGCGCGCCACGACGGCCGCCGATGCCGCGGCCAGCGGAACCGGCGCGAGCGTTCAGACCGAGCCCTATAGGGGGCTCTATGTGACATCGCAGGACGTGCAGCGGCTCGTGCGGCGCGGCGCGGGCGAGCCCTTCCTCGCAGGCGTGGATGCCGCAGGCGGCACGCCGATGCCTGACGGATCGCGCTTTCCATGGCTCCAGCAGGCCTTCGGTCTTGACACGATCGATCTCGACATCGTGCTGATCGCGCTAGCACCCGAGGTCGACCTGCGCTACGAGAGGCTCTTTGCCTATCTGCAGGATGACGTGACGCGCCGGCGGCCCACGGTGGATCTGGTGCTCAACCTGCTGTGCGCGTCCCGTGACGCGAAGATCGCTGCGCGAGCCCGTTTCGCGCCCGATGCGCCTCTGTTGCGGCATCGGCTATTGCACCTTGCGGCGGACAACGTCGGACTTCCTCCGCCGCTGCTGGCGCAAACGCTGCAGCTGGAGGAGCCGGTCGTGCGCTTCCTGCTCGGACAGACGTCGCTCGATGCTCGCCTGCTTGCAGCCGCCCGATTCGACATGCAACCCGCGGCAGGCGTGGGTACGCGCGCCGAGGCGCTGGGCAAGACCATCGCCAAGGCGCTGGCCGCCGGCGAAGGATCGCACGTGTATCTGCAAGGTGCGGACGGTGGCGAGAAAGAAGCCGCCGTGGCAAGCCTGGCTGCGAAGCTGCGTCAACCCCTCATCACCGCGGATCTCGGAAAGGCGGCCGAGCCTGTCGGCGATTTCGGGGATACGGTCGCGCTGTTGTTGCGCGAGGCCCAGTTGCTGTCCGCAGTTCTGCACTTGGAGGGCTTCGATGCGCTGTCGCCACAGGACCGCGCAGCGCTCGCGGATGCGCTGCAGCCGCGTCAATCGACGCAAGCCTTCGGCAATGTCGTGGTGCTCTCCGGAACGCGGCCTTGCGGCCCCGCCCTTTGCGGCATGGCGACGCTCGAGGTCGCGCCGCCAAGCTTTGTCGAACGCCGCGCGCTCTGGGCATCCGAGCTCCGCGATCGCCGGCTCGACATCGACGCACGCAGCATCGACGAACTCGCGGCGCGCTACCGGCTCAATGACACCCAGATCGCCGGCGCGGTCGTGCATGCCGAGCGGCAGGCCGCGCTCGAGCAGGGCAAGCCCGACGGTGCCGAATTGGCCAGCGCCGCTCGCCTGCAAGTCGCGCGCGATCCTGGCGCCCTTGCGCGCAAGCTCTCGCCCTTGTACGTGTGGAGCGATCTCGTGCTGCCGGCGGACTCGATTTCTCAACTGAAGGAAATCTGCCGGCAGGCCCGCCATCAGCATGTGGTCTACGACGACTGGGGCTTCGGCCGGAAGCTCTCGCTCGGCAAGGGACTGAGCGCACTCTTCAGCGGACCGCCCGGCACCGGCAAGACGATGGCGGTCGAAGTCATCGCCAACGATCTCGGGCTGGAGCTCTACAAGATCGACCTCTCGCAAGTGGTCAGCAAGTACATCGGCGAAACCGAGAAGAGCATCGATCGCCTGTTCGCGGAAGCCCGCGCCGGCAACGCGATCCTGTTCTTCGACGAATGCGATGCGCTCTTCGGCAAGCGGACCACCGTGCAGGACGCGCACGACCGCTACGCCAACATCGAAGTGGCCTACCTGCTGCAAAAGCTCGACGAGCACGACGGCGTGTGCATCCTCGCGACCAATCTGCGACAGAACCTCGATGTGGCCTTCACGCGCCGCCTGGGATTCATCGTGGACTTCCCCTTTCCCGACGAAGAGAGCCGGCGGCGGCTGTGGCAGTCGATCTGGCCGGCGAAGCTGCCGCGCAGCAAGGACCTGGATCTCGAATTCATGGCGACGCAATTCAAGCTGCCCGGCGGCGCGGTCAAGAACATCGCCGTGGCCGCGGCCTTCCTCGCGGCCGAGCAAGGCGGCGACGTGAAGACAGAGCACTTGCTGTGGGCGGCGCGGCGTGAGATCGAGAAATCCGGGCGTCGTGTCGCAGGCTCGGAATTCGGCGCCTACGCGCCGCGCGTCGAGGCCATGGGCAACGGAGGCCTTCATGCTCAATGAAGTGACCGAAAGCCTGGAGGCCTTCTTCAAGCAGCCCGGTCTCGCGCCGCCGCTGCGCGATGCGGCGATCCGGTTCGATCGGCCGACCGACCCCTACGCGCTCGACCAGACCACGGTCAATCTGTTCCTCTTCGAGGTGCACGAGAACCTGGAGCTACGAAACAACGAGAGCGTCACGCGTCGCGTGGGTGGCCAGTCGCTCGTCGAGCCGCCTGCCTTTCGCGCGACCTGCCTGTACCTCGTCACCGCGTGGCCGGTGGGCGGCACCGACCTGCCCAAGCAGGAGCACCAGTTGCTGGGCCAGGTGCTCCAGTTGATCGCCGGATCGCCGCTGCTGCCGCACGCCTTCCTGACGCCGAACCTGCAATTGCAGGAACCGCCGCTGCCAATGTTGATGCTGCAGCCGGACGGCGTGCGCAACCCGGCGGAGTTCTGGGCGGCGATCGGCAATCGCATCAAGGCCTCGGTTCTGCTGTCGGTGACTGTGTCGCTCAAGGCCTTTGATACCGCGACCTATCCGACCGTGATCACCAGCGAAATCCGCCTGGAGACACAGCCCGGCGGCGCGGCGCTGGATGCGCCCTTCTTCCAGATCGGTGGGGTCGTGGTGGACGCGGCCTCCGCGCCGGTCGCGAATGCGGGCGTGCGCATCGTCGAGCGCGGGCGCAGCACGCTCACCGATGCCGAAGGAAAGTTTTCGCTGTCGGCCATTCCGGCCGGCAATTTCACCTTGCGCGTGACGGCGGGCGCCGTGACGCAAGACCGGGCCGTCGTCGTCCCGGCACCTGCGCTCGCGGGCTACGACGTGCAGTTGACCTGAACGGTTTCATCCCTACACCGCAAGAAGGAGAGGGCAAGGATGGCAAACTATTTCGCACCCGGCGTCTACGTCGAAGAGATTCCTCCGCTCGCCAGGCCGATCGCGGGCGTGGGCACCAGCACCGCCGCCTTCATCGGTGAGGCCGACCGGCTCGCCGGCGCGGATGTCGGAAAGCCGAAGAAGTTCACCAACTGGAGCGAATTCTCGGCCTTCATCAAGGGCGCGGGCGCGACGCCGGACACGCCGATCTACACCACGGTCAATCGCACACTGGCGCTGGCAGTGTTCGGCTTCTTCGCCAACGGCGGGACCACTTGCTACGTCGTACCCATCGCGGCGGGCGGCATGGGCAACCTGCAGGCACCGCTGGACACGCTCAAGCCCATCGACGAGATCGCCATCGTCGCTGCACCGGGTGCGCAGGGCACCGCGCCGAAGGTGCAGATCATGGATCACTGCTTCGAGATGCAGGACCGCGTTGCGGTGCTCGACGGCGAGAAGGCGCCTGCGTCGGACAGTACGCCGGACGACATCTACGGCGGACCGATGCCCGGCGGCGGCCCCACCACGCCGGACAAGTTCAGCTACGGGGCCATCTACTTCCCGTGGCTCAAGGTCTTCAATCCGCTGTTCACCGACGGCGGCGCGGAGCCCGAATTGCTCGATGTGCCGCCGAGCGGCCATGTCGCCGGCATCTGGGCCCGGGTGGATGCGACGCGCGGCGTGTTCAAGGCGCCTGCCAACGAAGGCGTGGTGGGCATCGTCGACCTTGAGAGGCCGATGGACAAGAACAAACAGATCAGCCTCAACCCGCCGGGCATCAACGTGATCCGGCCCTTCGGCGGCTCGCCGATGGTCTACGGCGCGCGCACGCTGGGCGGGGACCGCAACGGCGAATACCGCTACCTCAACGTGCGCCGCTTCATGAACTTCCTGAAAGAGTCGATCGACCAGGGCACGCAGTTCGTCGTGTTCGAACCGAACACGCCCGCCTTGTGGCAACGGATCATCCGTTCGGTCAGCGACTTTCTCTACAACCAGTGGCGCGACGGCGCGCTCTTCGGTGCGACGCCCAAGGACGCGTTCTTCGTCAAGTGTGACGCGGAGACCAACCCGGCGAGCACGCGCGAGGCGGGGCAGGTGATCACCGAGATCGGCGTGGCCGTCACCAAGCCGGCCGAGTTCGTCATCTTCCGCATTCAGCAAAACACCGGCGCTTGAGGAGCAACGTCATGGCAAGAAAAGACCCCTACAGGAATTTCCGCTTTCTGGTCGAGATCGACGGCATCGTGCAGGCCGGCTTCTCGGAGTGCAGCGGCTTCGGCTCCAACATCGAGGTGGTGGAGTACCGCGAAGGCGGTGAAGCCGCCACAGTGCGCAAGCTGCCCGGAAAGATCTCCTACCCGGACATCACGCTCAAGTGGGGCGTCACCGATTCGCGCGAGCTCTACGACTGGCATCTCGCAGCGGTCAACGGCACCATCGACCGGCGCAATGGCTCGATCATTCTTCAGGACGATTCGGGCCAGGAGAAGGTGCGCTGGAATTTCTTCAGCGCGTGGCCCAGCAAATATGACGGGCCGGACTTCAACGCCAAGGGCAACGACGTCTCGCTCGACAGCATGACGGTGAGTTGCGAGCGCGTCGAGCGTGCGTGAGACGGAGCCTCTCATGACGTCGTTCCAGACCGAATACGAGTTCACGTTGCCGCTGGGCTTCGTCGACGCTGAAGGCGACCTGCACCGCGAAGGCGTGATGCGGCTCGCCACCGCGGCCGACGAGATCCTGCCGCTGAAGGACCCGCGTGTGCAGAGCAACGAGGCCTACCTCACCGTGATCCTGCTGTCGCGCGTGATCGTGCGCCTGGGCTCGGTGGCGCAGGTCACGCCCAAGGTGGTCGAGGGCGTCTACGCCGCCGACCTGGCCTATCTGCAGGAGTTCTACAACCGCATCAACCGCAGCGGCAAGGCCGTGATCGAGGCGGCCTGCCCGAAGTGCGCGCACGAGTTCGCGCTGGAGATGAACAGCCCGGGGGGATCGTAGGCTACCCCCTGCCCGCGCTGTACAGGGAAGTAGCCTTCATCGCCTATCACTTTCACTGGTCGCAGGAAGTCGTGATGTCGCTCGAACACAAGGAGCGGCAGCGTTGGATGGAAGAGATCTCCGCGATCAACGAAAGAGCCAACAGCGAAGCCCTTCAGTAAGAGGAGTGGACGACGTGAACAGATGGCAAGCATGGGCTCAGCGCCTGCGCGCGCGGCACGGCCGCATCGACGCATGGCGCGCGCCGGGCGCGATGGTGCTGCAGCAGCGAGGGCTCGGCGCCGCCGCGCAGGCTCGGCACGTTCACCTGCGGCCGAGCCTCCATCTGCACACGCACTTCGCTGTCTCGCCATTGATCACCGTGAGCATGCGGCCGGCGATGGCGCGGCCCTTGATCCTGCGCAGTGCGCTACCCACAGGCAGCGCTTGGCGCGAGCCGGAGATGTTCGTCGGGCACGCGCCACGGCATGTCGCGCAATCGGATGAGCACCGTGAGCCTGTCGCGCACGTGGCGTCGCCGGCCTTTGTTCCCGCGTTCCGAAAGGTCGGACCCGCACACGCGGCGCCGGCTGGGCACCAGCCCATTCGCCTGTCGGTGCGGCGCGGCGAAGAAGTCTCGACCATCGCGACGCATGCCGGCGACATGGCAGTGCGCCTCCGGCTCAACGCCCATCGCGAGGAGGTCAGGCCCGCCATGGGGCCCGCAGTGCTGGCTGTGCCGCGACGCGCAGCAGCGCAGCCGGCCGGAAGCGCGGTCGACAGCATCGAAGGGTCTGCGCTGTCGCGCACGCGGTTGGAAGAGGCGAGGGCGCCGCACGCCGCGCCAGCCTTCAACGTCGAGGCGCTCACCGGCCTGGTGATCCAGCAAATCGATCGCCGCCTCGTGGCCTACCGCGAACGCATGGGGAGGGCCTGAACCATGGCACTCGCCAAGGCAAGCATCACGGTCGAACACACGGGCGCGCGTTTCGACGTGATGTTCAACCCCGAGGAGTACGGCCTCAACAAGGACAACAACTACGCGTCGCAGGCCATACCGGGCCTGGGCTCGCCGATCCTGCAGTTCGTGCATGGCAACCTGCGCACGTTGGAGATGGAGCTTTTCTTCGACACCACCGACACCCGCACGGATGTGCGTGCCGAGACGCAGAAGGTGGTGGACCTGCTCAAGATCGATTCCGAACTGCATGCGCCGCCGGTGCTGCGCGTGGCCTGGGGGTCGCTGCAACTGCGCTGCGTGCTCGCGCGTGCCAACCAGAAGTTCATCAAGTTCCTCGAAGACGGGCGGCCCACGCGGGCGCGCGTCACGGTGAGCTTCAGCGAGTTCATCGACCCGGAACGCGAGGCCAAGGAGGTCAATCGACAGACCGCGGACTTCAGCAAGGGCTACACAGTGCAGCGCGGCGACACGCTCTCGGCCATTGCCTTCCGCTTCTACGAAGACCCGGCGCTGTGGCGGCCCATCGCCGCGGCCAACGACATCAACGATCCGCGTGCCATCGAACCGGGACAGGCGCTCAAGGTGCCGGCCCTGCCCTTTACCGATCCGGCCACCGGCGAGGTGACATCCTGATGCGCCTCGCTCCTGAATTCGCGATCAGCATCGACGGCAACGCCATTCCGGCGGCCTTGCGCGCGTCGATCGTCTCCGTCACCCACACCGACGGCATGGAGGGTGCGGACCGCGTCGAAGTGAGCGTCGCCAACACATCGCTGCAGTGGCTCGACCATCCGCTGCTGCAGGTCAACAACGAGTTCCGCCTTTCGATGGGCTATGCGCCCGGCCCGCTCGAAGAAGTGTTCGTGGGCGAGATCACCGGCATCGAGCCCTCTTTCCCGTCGAGCGGCATTCCGATGATCCGGCTCACCGCGCAGGACTACCTGCAGCGCCTGCAGATCGGCACCAAGGACCGAGCCTTCCGCATCAAGATTCCATCGGTCGGCAATTTCCCGCTGCCGGATTCCGCGGTGGCCGCGCTCGTGGCCGGCACCAATGCCCTGATCCCTGAACTCGACCCGGTCGGCGGCACGCTGTCGACGCTGATCGGACTGGCCACCTTCCTGGCCTTTCCGCAGTTTGCGCAAATGGCAGTGCGCAAACAGAGCGGCGTGGACGACTTCCAGTTCCTCACCGAAGTCGCCAAGGACAACGGCTGGCAGATGTACATCGACCACACGGCCGAGCCGCACGGGCGGGTGCTCAAGTTCCAATTCCTGATCCAGGACTACGCGCCGAGCCTCACGCTGAAATGGGGTGCCTCGCTGATGGAGTTCACGCCGCGCCTCACGACAGTGGGCGACATCGAAGGCGTGGCCGCGCGCGTGTGGGTCGACAGCATCAAGATGGATTTCGTCATCGCCCTGAACTGGGACTACGACCGCGCGATGTTCAAGCTCTCGATCACGCCCGGTGGCGAGATCGGCGAGCTGCTCGCGCCGGGCAAGGTCACGACGCTGAAGCCGACCAGCTACGCGACCGCGCCGCGCAAGATCCTCACCGAGCTGCTGCCCAAGCTCAACAACCGGCTGACGGGTTCCGGCAGCACGGTCGGCGATCCGCGCATCAAGGCCAGCCGTGTGATCAACCTGGAAGGGCTTGGCGACCAGTTCGGGGGGCTCTACCGCATCACCTCGGCCACGCACACCATCGACGGCGGCGGCTACCGCACGAGCTTTCAGGCGCGCAAGGAAGTCTGGTTCGGGTCCATTCCCTTGCCCAAGGGCCGCGGCGGGCTGGTGCGGCTGCAGGGCCAGTTCACCGTATGAGCAAAGGCGGCCACCATGGATGACCAACTCTTCGAACGGCTCGACCAGCTCGGCGTCGAATCGCAGCCCGACGGCTTCGCGATTGCACCTGGCGTGGTAACCAACAACCTTGACGCGGTCGCCGAGGGACGGGTGCAGGTGCGAATTCCGTCGATTCCGGCGATAGAGCCGTGGTGCCGCCTGCCGTCCGTTGGTGGCGGCTCGGGTCGCGGCTTCGTGTGGGTGCCGCAGATCGACGACGAGGTGCTGGTCGCCTTCGCGCAGAACGACGCGAGTGCGGCCTATGTGCTGGGCGGCCTGTGGAGCACGGCCGACCGGCCGCCGCTCACCTTGCCCACCGACTTCCTCACCAAGCGCGTCATCAAGACCGGCATGGCCGGCGGTCTCGGCCACGAGATCGAGTTCGACGATCTGGAGCAGTCGATCACCATCACGACCAGCACGATGCAGAAGGTGACCATCGACCCCTTGCAGATCAAGCTGGAGAACACCGCCGGCACGCTTTCGATCACGCTCGACAACACGACGCAGACCGTCACGGTGCAGGCGGCCGTGAAGATCGAACTCAAGGCCCTGCAGATCTCGCTCGAAGGCACGCAGGTAGACATCAAGGGCGCGATGGTGAACATCCAGTCCTCCGGCCCCTGCACCGTTCAGGGCCTGCCGATCAAGCTCAACTGAGGAAGGAAACGCCATGCCTTTCGCAGCCCGCGTCGGCGACCCCACCGCTCATCCCGGCGTCATCACCGGCCCGGGCGTACCGATGGTGCTCATCGGCGGCATGCCGGCCGCCGTGATGGGCGACATGCATGCGTGTTCCATGCCGCCGCTCGCCGGCCCGCATCCGCCGACGCCCATCGTGAAGGGCAGCCTGACGGTGCTGATCGGCGGCCGGCCGGCCGCACGCATGGGCGACATGAGCGGCTGTGGCGCGCCGATCGTCATGGGCTGCCCGCTCGTGGAAATCGGAGGCTGACGCGATGGCCCGGATCGATCTCACGTCGTCGTTCCTTGGCAAGGGCTGGAGCTTTCCGGTGTGCGTCGATGCCGGCCAGACGGCCACGGCCGCCTATGACGAAGACGTGCGCCAGGCCATTCTCATCATCCTCGGCACCGACCCCGGCGAGCGCGTGATGCGGCCGGACTTCGGCGCGGGGCTGCGCGCGTTCGTCTTCGAGCCGCTCAATCCTTCCACGCTGGAGGCGCTGCGCCAGCGTGTGATGGAAGCGCTCATCGACTGGGAGCCGCGCATCGATGTCGACAGCGTCGTTGCCACGGCCGATGTCGCGAGCGTGGGCAAGGTGCTGATCGAAATGAGCTACCGGGTTCGTGCGACCAACTCGCATGCCAACCTGGTCTATCCCTTCTACCTCGAGGAAGGGTCCGCGCAGTGAACACGAAGCCTACCGTCGACCTGGACCGCCGCGACGCGCAGGCGCTGCTCGCGGCCCTCCTCGCTCGCCGCGTCGGCTATACGCCGGAGTGGCTCGCGGCCGACAAGAGCGCCGGTGTCGGCCTGGCCGCCATCGTTGCGCGCTACCTCGAAGCGGTGGCCCAGCGGCTCGAACAGGTGCCGCCCAAGCTCAAGCTCGGCTTCCTCGACATCGCCGGCCTGAGCCTGGTGCCTGCGCAGGCGGCGCGCGCGCCCGTCGTGTTCAAGCTGAACGACCAGGCGACCGGCGGCTCGGCCCCGGCCCGAACACCCGTCGGTGCCGCACCTCCGCCCGGCAGCAGCGAGCAGATCCTCTACGAGACCGAACGCGCGGTCGGCGTCACAGCCGGAAAGATCGTGCAGATCGTGAGCCTCTGGCCGGGCCGCGACGAATACATCGACCACACCGCGGCCTTCCTGCGCGGGGATCCGGTCGAGCCTTTCGCTGCGCGCCTGCGCGAGCCGACGCCGCATCAGCTGTATCTGTCGCACCCGGTGTTGCTTGCGCTGTCGGGCAAGGTACGGCTTTCAGTCGAATTCGAACTGCAGCACGGTGCCACTTCGGGGCTCGACATCGTTTGGGAGTACTGGGACGGCGCCACCTGGCGCGGCTTCATTGCGACCAGCACCGAGTGCGGTGGGGCGGCCGCCGCGGATTTCGACAGCACGGACGGACTCACGCAAAGCGGGAGCTTCGTTCTCGAGACCGATTGCGCATCGGCCGCAAAGACGAAGGTGAACGGCAGCGATGGTTATTGGCTGCGCGCGCGACTGACTGAACCGCTGCCGCCCGACCCGGGGCAGTCGCTGCCCGAGGTCGACACCATCCGCCTGTCGAGCACGGTCAACGGCGCGCTGCGCGGACGCATCGCCGTGGGCAAGGCGGTCGCTGCGCCCGCCGTGGCAAGTGAGGCGTCGCTCATGCTCGCCTACAGCAAGGCAGCGCCGACGCCGAACCCACCGAGCAGCCTTGGCGGAGTGGTGAGCAACGCAGCGGGTCGGCCCGTCGAGGGCGCCATCGTGCGACTGACCGACCCCGCCGACCCGACGCGCGCGGCGTACACCTCCTCACCGACCGGGGCGGACGGCATCTATCAGATTCCCAATGTCAATTTCAGCCGCACGTATCTGTTCGATGCGACCTTCGCCGGCATCACCTTCTCGGCGCCCGACGAGCTTCGGAGTCCCGCGCAGGCCGCATCGACGGTGCGGCCCAAGGTCGACCTGACGCTTTCCGTCGAAGGGCTCGCGGCGGACAAGGCCTTCGCCGATGCGACGGCGCTCGACCTCAGCAAGCCTTTCTATCCGCTCGGCCAACAACCGCAACCTGGCTCCGCCTTCTATTTCGCCAACGAGGAAGCCTTCGGCAAGCCGCTGGCCAAGGTTCGCATCTACATCGCGCGCACGCTGTCGCCCCAGGACGAAGGGGCAGTGTCGGGCTCGACCGCGCTCGCGCACCAAGTGGATTGGGAATACTGGAACAGCCGCATGTGGGCGCCACTCGCGGTGACGTCGAACTTCGCGGACTCGAAGCTCGACCTCGATCGCACCGAGGTGATCGACTTCACCGTGCCGATCGACATGACGCCGGTCAAGGTCAACGAACAGGAGGCGCGCTGGGTGCGTGTGCGCCTGCAGAGCGGCTCCTATGGCTTCAAGCAGACCATCAGCTTCAAGACCGACGCGGCGGGTGTCGGTACCAGCAACACTTTTACCTACGTCGCTGCGCAGCCGCCGGTGCTCGCGTCCTTCGCCATCGGTTACACGTGGCAGTACGGGCCTTTCCATGCCGAGTCCGTGCTGGCGTACAACGACTTTGCCTACGTCGAGCGCACCGCCGAGGCGATGTGGCCGGGGAGCACCTTCGCGCCCTTCGAACGCGTGCGCGATCTCACGCCGGCGCTCTATCTTGGGTTCGACAAGCAGCCGCCCGTCGACCAGCTCGGTCTCTTCTTCGACGTGGTGGAAGCGCCAGATGCACCGCTGGGTCCTGCGCTGGTGTGGGAATACTGGGACGGACTGGAATGGACGCGCACGCCAGCCGACGACGAGACCGGCTACCTGCGTCGCCCCGGCATCGTGAACGTGCTCGCGCAATCGGACGACAGCGAACTTGCACGCTTCGACGCGCCCCACCATTGGCTGCGTGCGCGGCTGAAGGAAGACGGGCCGCCCGGCGAGCCGGTGTTCACCTCGCTCTATCCGAACGCGGTGTGGGCTTCGGAGCGGCACACATTGCACGACCTGCCGCTCGGCACCAGCAACGGCACGCCCAACCAGCGCTTTGCGCTCACGCAGACGCCGGTACTCGACGGCGAGCGCATCGAGGTGCGCGAGCTCGGCGGGCCCCGCGCGAATGTCGAATGGCGCATCCTCGCCATGGAGCTTTGGAACGGCGACGGCAGCGTGCTGGCGCAGTTCGAGCAGTTGCTGGCGCGCGAGTCCACCGACACGCAGGTTGCGATCGGGCCGCTGCGGCTCGTGCGAAACCGGCAGAAGCAAGTGACCGAAGCCTGGGTCCAGTGGGTTCGGCGCGAACAGCTCTTCTTTTCCGCGCCGGCCGACCGGCACTACGCGCTGGATGCGAGCAGCGGGCGCGTGGATTTCGGCGACGGCGAGAACGGCCGCGTGCCGCCGGCGAGCGCGGCCATCCTCGTGCGCGAGGTGAGCGTGGGCGGCGGCTCCAAGGGCAACGTGGCGGCCGGCGCGATCAAGCAGTTGCTGGGCGTGGTGCCCGGCATCCAGGATGTCTTCAATCCGCGCGCAGCCGAAGGTGGCGCCGATGGCGAGCCCGCGTCGGCGGTGCTCGATCGCGGTCCTCGCACGGTGCGGCATCGCGGCCGCGCGATGGCGCCGGCCGACTACGAGACGCTCGCCGTGCAGGCTTCGCCGGCGGTGAAGATGGTGCACGCCATCCCCGGCCGAAGCCCCTCCGGGCAGACGCTCGCGGGATGGGTCACCGTGCTCATCGTGCCCGGCAGTCTCGACGCGCAGCCCTATCCCTCTTTCGGTCTGCGCGAGCAGGTGCGCAAGTACATCGAGGCGCGCGCGCCGGCCGATCTGGCGGCGCTGCGTCGCATTCACGTCACCGGCCCGACCTACCTGCCGGTGGGCGTCACGGCGAGCATCACGCCGGTTGACCCGAGCCAGGCCGGCGCGGTGGAGCAGAGCGTGCGCAATGCGCTCGGACGCTTCCTGCATCCGGTCTTCGGCGGCCCGAACGGAACGGGGTGGGACCTGGGGCGCGATGTCTACATGTCCGATGTCGCAGCCGAACTCGAACGCGTGCCGGGCGTCGACTACATCGAATCGCTCGACCTCGTGATCGGCGGCGTGCCGCAGGGCGAGTCGGTGCGGGTGGCGGACGACGAAGTGGTCGCGGCCGGGCCCATCGTGCTGCGCATCGACGAATCGGGAGCCTGAGCATCATGTCGATCGCATTGCCCAACCTCGACGATCGCCGCTGGTCCGACCTCGTGGAGCAGGGCCGTGCGCTCGTGCCGCTCTATGCGCCGGAATGGACGGACCACAACGCATCCGACCCTGGCATCACGTTGATGGAACTCTTCGCCTGGGTGGCGGAGATGGACATCTACCGGCTGAACCGCTTGACCGACGCCCAGAAGCTGCGGCTGCTCGCGCTGATGGGTGTGCGCCCTGAACCACCGCGTCCTGCCACCGTGGCGAGTGCGCTGCGCATCACCGCGGGCGCGAGTCCGGTGTCGCTGCCTGCAGGGAGTGAATTCGCGGGCACGCGGCTTGACGGAACGCCCGTGCTGCTGCGCTCGAAAGCCGCGATCGACGTGGTCGCCGCCGGCCTGCGCGCCGTTCAACGCAAGGACGCCGGAGGCTTCCAGAATCTCACCGCGGCATGGACGCGCCAGGAGAGCATCGCGCTGTTCGGCGACGACCCGGTGCCTGGCGCCGAGCTCTATCTGGGCTTCGACCAGGCCCTGCCCGTCGGCGCCTGGGCGCAGCTCTACTTCTGCATCGATGGTGCGCAAGCGAGCCTCGCCGAGCGGGCGCGCATCGCGGCCGATGAGAACGCCACGGCACCGCTCGTGCATCACGGCGCGCGCGTGGCGTGGGAATACCTTGCGGACGTCGGCGCTTCAGGCACCTGGCTAGCGCTGGAGGCCGTCGACGAGACGCGCAGCTTCAGCCTCACCGGTTCGGTGCGACTGCGCCCGACGCAGGGCATGAAATCCGCGGCGCTCGGGCGCATCGCCGAGGCGCTTTGCTGGGTGCGCTGTCGTTTCGATCAAGGCGCATTCGACGACGCGCCACGCGCCACCCGTCTGATGTCCAACGGCGTGGAACTCGTGCAGTCGGTGCCAGTGACGACTTCGTGGCCCATCGCGATGGGCACCGTGGTCACGGGCAGCCTGACGCCCAGCCAGTCCACCGGCCTGCGACTGACCGTGCAGAAGGGACAGATCGTCGCGCTGTCCGTGGACACTGCGCCCGACGCTCCTGCCTTCGTCCTGCTGGCCTACCAGGCCGCGACCGCGACCCTGCCTGGCCTGCTCGTCATCGAAGGCTCGCTCGCGGGCACCGGCACCGGCGAGCCCGGCCAGCGCATCACCTTGAGGCAACGACCATTGGTCGAATCGAGTTTGCGGCTTTTCAGTGCCGAGAACGACCAATACCGCGAATGGAAGCAGGTGGATGACTTCGCGGCGTCCACCCGCGCCGACGCGCATTTCCATCTCGATCCGACCCGCGGTGAGGTGGTGTCCGGCGATGGCGAGAAGGGCAGGGTGTTTCCGAAAGGCTGCCAGGTGTTCGCTAGCTACGAAGCGACGCAGCCGGCTCCCGCGCTGTCGCAACTCACCGGGCTGGCCGATACGCCGCACAACCGTGCCTTCATCACCGATGCGAGCGCCATGGGGCGCGTCGCCGCCGACGCGCCGGTTGCAGTCGAAGCCGCTGCCGATGCCGAGACGCTCACGCATGCCATCGGCCGCGCGATCGCATCTCGCGAAGCTCGGCTGCGTGCCGTGACGGCCGAAGACTTCGAAGCCATCGCCACGGAGACCCCCGGCCTGCGCGTGGCGCGTGCCATCGCCCGGCCCAACCTCTACCCGGCGCTGCAATGCGTGAACGCGCCCGGCATGGTCACGGTGATCGTGATGCCGACGCTGCCGCTGTCCCGCCCGGTTCCGGGCATGGGCTTCATCGAGCGCATCGCAGTGCGCATCGAGGCGCGGCGCACCATCGGAACGCGGGTGGTGGTCGCGGGCCCTCGCTATCTGGAAGTGGCAGTGCACGCCACGCTCAAGGCCTTCGAGGGCACCGACTCAAAGCGGCTTGCCGCGCAAGTGGCGCAGGCGCTCGATGCCTTCTTCGACCCCCTGGGCGGCGGACCCGATGGCACCGGCTGGCCGCTGGGCCGAGACGTCTACCGCGCCGAGGTGATGCAGGTCATCGACCAGACGCCCGGTGTCGATCACGTCCTGTCGCTCGAACTCATCGCCGAGGGCTGCGCGCCCACCTGCGGCAACGTCTGCCTGCGCCCGACCTGGCTGGTCGATGCGGGGCCGCACAACATCGAGGTGGCCTGACCATGTCGACTCCCTACCGCCGCGATCTGGAAAGGCTGCGCTATTGGCAGGGCCAGACCTTGCGCAGCGTCGATGCACGCGACCAGGAGCGCTTCGATGCGTTGCGCCGCCAGTTGCACAACCGCGCGCTGCATTCCACCGGCGGCGTGGCCTTCGGTCTCGCCGTCAAGTTCTCCGACAGCGACCGCCAGACGGTCGAGGTCGCTTGCGGCTTGGCCTACGACGCGCGCGGACGCGAGCTGATCCTGCAGCGTGCGCGCCGCATCGCCGTGCCCACGGCGCCGAGTTGGCTGGTACTTCGCATGAAGAACGCCGCCCCGTCGCGCGCGTCCACATGCTGCGTGCCCTTCGACGCCGGATGTCCACCCGCCGACACGCATCTGCTGGAGCAGGATGTCGAACTGGCCTGGGCTCCGCGTTCATCCTTCGCCCCCGCCAACGGTGTGATGCTGGCGATCTTCGGCGACGGCGTGCTCGACGACAAATTCGTGCCGACGCAGGCCAGGCCGATCGCCCGCCCACGACTTGCGCGCGGCGAGACTGTCAAGGGCGACACGCCCTGGGAACCCTGGGTGGTCGAGCGGCCGGACGGCAAGGGCGGCATCCTGAGCCAGGTGGTCGGGGTGCAGACGCACATCGACACCTCGGCGAGCGGCTTCACGCAGACGCCGCGCTACGTTGCCAACCTGCAGGCGCAGGACTGGGATCTGGCCACTGCCGAATTCGCGCCGGCCTTCTTTCCGAGCCTGGCCGATCCGGCGGCGGACGGCTTCACCTTCCGGCTGCTGATGACCGAAATCGCGCGGCGTCGCAACAGCGCGTGGTTCGGTACGGGAAGGGTCGCTTCGATCGCCCGCGGCGTCGGAGATCGACTGCTGGTGGAAGTGGACCCGCAGGCCACGTTCAAGGTCGGTGACGTGGTCGCGCAGTTGCGGCCGCGGGCAGGCTCCGTCGTTCGCATCGACACTTTCGCCGGCAACAAGCTCACGCTCGCCGCGACGCTGCCGGTGGAAGCGGGCGTCACGACGCTCGCAGTGGCCAATCTGCCGCGCATGGCCTCCGTGCTCGAAGTGCTGCCCGAAGACCCCGCCGTGCTGGCGGCCTTCACGGCCACGCTGCCGGTGAAGAAGGGCGACGTGCTGCAACGCACCGCCGACAGTGCGCTGGCCGTCGTGGATCGCGTGTCGCAAGGCAAGCTCACCATCGGCAAGCCCTTCGCCGGCTGGAAGGCCACAGACCCACTGATGGTCGCCCGCATGACCGGTGCCGCCGATGTGAAGACCGTCTCGACATCGGCCGACGGCGCCCGTCTCGTGCTGGAGCTCAAGCCCGCGACGCACGGTGTCGAACTCGGCATGTCCCTCGTGCTGCTGGATGGCGACAAGCTCCCGCTTCCGCTCGCGAGCACGCCGAAGGTCACCAGCCATAGCGGGGCCATCATCGAAGTGCAGCCGGTGCCGACCGCCGCCGAGATCGCGGGCCTCGCGCGCGTCGCGCCGCTGGCCGCCGGCATCACGATCCAGAGTCTGCAGCCCAAGAACCGCAGCACTGTCGGGGTCGACAGCGTCGGACCTTTCGATGTCGGCGATTTCGTGGCCGCGTCGGACGATCCGGCGCACGTCGCGGTCGTGGAGCAGGTGAACAAGGGCAAGAAGCAACTGGAGCTGAGCACGGCGCTCGCGGTCAAGGCGGGCTCCGTGATCGTCGGCGTGAACTGGCAGACAGCAACCACGGTCGATGTCTTCGATTCGAAGATTCCGAACAAGGTGACCGTGGGTCGCGCAAAGGCGGCGCTGCCAGGCGACTTCGTGGCGCTGCGTGCAGCGGACGAGTTCGCAACGGCAGTGCCGGTTGCGAGCGTCGCCGACAAGGTCCTCACGCTGGACGGGTCGCTCGTCGGCGCGGCACGGCTCGACACCCTTGCGGTCGGCCGCTTTCCGCGCATCGCGACCGTCGTTTCGCAGGACACGGACCCGGCCAATGTCGCCATTGCCGAGGCCGGTGCCTTGAACGCCGGCGATTGCGTGATGCGCGTGCCGTCCGGCGATGCGTCGGTCGACGAGGGTGCGGTCGTGCAGGTCGTGAGCATCAGTGGCACGCAGGTCGTGCTGTCCGAATCGCCTGGAGCGCTCGCGCCCGGCGACAGGCTGGCGACGGTGCACTGGCGCGATCTCGCGGGCGTCAAGACCGTGGACCCGGCCGACGCGACGCACGTCGAGGTCGATGGCGCCGTGGCCTTCCGGGAAGGCGACGTGGTCGGGGTGTTCACGCACCATGCCGACGCTTCCAACCCGGGCTATGTCGAGAAGATCGAAGGCAACCTGTTGACGTTGCTGCCGGGACTGGAGCACGGCGACGGCATCGTGGACCAGGGCTGGATCGACGGCGGCATCGTCGGCCCCGCCGCGGTGAGCCTGCCCTCGCCCGTGCAGTTGTCTTTCCCGTCACTCTGGCAGCCGCTGGTGCGCATGGAGACGCTCGAGGGGCTCGATGGTCGCTCGCCCGCGACCGCCTATGGCCTCGACCTGCTCACCGGCCAGTTCCAGTCGCGCAGCGTGTTGCCGCTCATCCTGGACCCTGCGGGCGCCCACTTGATCTTCTTCATCCAGGGCACGGAACCCTACCGCTTCCGTCCCGAGACGCTCTCCCTGATCACACGCTTCAACACCGACTTTCCGCGCGCGTTTGCCACCTTCGCGCAGAAGCAGCAACTCGTGGTGCGCTGGATCGGCTGCCAGGAGGAGTTTTCCCCCGCTCGCGGCTGTCCGGCGCAGGCGCCCTACGACGTTTGCGCGTCCGCTGCGCCGGCGACTTCCCCGGAGGACTCATGACCCTATCCATCATCGGTGACACCCGCTTCGTCGAGCGCAGCACCTTCTTCAACGGCCAGCGCCTGTTCGCCTCGGATCTGCAGGGCGTGGAGGAATTCAATCGCCAGATGCGCTGGCTGCACAACCAGAGCCTGCACCAGCCGGGCATCGGCGCCGGCTTCGCGGTCAGCGGCGCCAAGGGGGATCGAGAGGTGTCGATCCAACCCGGCTATGCGATCGATTCGGCCGGGCGGGAGATCGTGCTGACCGATGCCATGGTGCTGGCCGTGCCGCCGGTTGCGGGCGACGATTTCGGCGCGCCGGTGTTCTTCGACCTGACCGTGTCGTACCCGGACGAACGCGCGCTCAACGTGGCGGAGACGCGCGAAGGCGTCTGCGGCGCGCCGACCGGGGCGATTCGCCTGCGCGAGACACCGGTGTTCTGCTGGGTTCGCCTGGGGCCGGCGCCGGATCGATTGCCCAAGGACCCGATCCTGCGCGACGCGGTGCAAGACGGCACGCAACTGCGGCTCGCCCGCGCCCAGGTGCTCAACTGCAAGCTGGAGCAGCCGCTTTCGCTGGCCCAGCGCCGCAACGCGCGGCCTGCGGCCCAGCCCTATGTCGCCAGCGGTGCCACCGAAAAGCTCGACTGGACGGTGTCGGGCGGCGGCGCCTCGGGCTTCGGGGTGCAGCTCGTCGCTGCGGTCGACACCACGGAGGCCGCCTTCCGCACCGCACCCTGCTATTCGGCGCAAGTGATGG
This sequence comes from Variovorax sp. 05N34, assembly GCF_056397405.1. Taxonomy (NCBI): domain Bacteria; kingdom Pseudomonadati; phylum Pseudomonadota; class Betaproteobacteria; order Burkholderiales; family Comamonadaceae; genus Variovorax; species Variovorax sp. 05N34. The sequence continues at coordinate 477,956 of NZ_JBFTNI010000002.1, read as the reverse complement.
GCAGCCGCGAGTTCACGTTCGACGTGAAGGGCAAGAAGGTGATGCGGCTGGTCGATGGCTTCGTGATGCTGCTGGCTGCGGACAAATCGGGCTTCCGCTTTTCGCTGCTGGTCCCGGATGCGCTGCTTTCGACCTTGCCGCCATCCGCGGACGACCCGGACCCGACGAATGCCTCCGATTTCGAAGCGCAGTTGGCCAAGCAGGCCAGTGACTTGTGGACCATCGACTGGATCGGCGTCGAGGGATGAATGCCATGGACCAGGACACCCACCCTTTCCGCCACCTGAACGACGACGGCCTCTGGCCGCGCTTTCACTGGCAAGGACTCACGCTCGGCGAGGACGGTGCGTTGCGCCTCCCGGGGCTGCCCGCGTTCGACGGCGTACCACCGGCGATGCCGCAAGCGTCGAACACGCAGCCACCGCCCGCAGGCCTCGCGGTCGACACGGACGGATCGGTCTACATCAGCGATCCGGCGAACGACAACATCTGCCGCCTCGATGGCTGCTTCGGAGAAGTCGACCCCGCGCCCTGCATCGGCGGCCACGGATCGGGCGACGCGCAGTTCGACCGTCCCTCGGGCCTGGCGATCGCGCCGAAGCGGCATGCGCTGTATGTGGCGGACGCCGGCAATGGCCGCGTGCAGATCTTCGACCTGGACGCGATGGCACTGTCGGAAGTGCTGGATGGATTCGTCACGCCTCTTTCGTTGGCGCTGGACGAGGAAGGCCGCCTGTACGTGGTCGATACCGGAGCGAAACGCGTCGACCTGTTCAGCACTTCGGCCGACAAGCAGCCTGCCTTCGGCGACATGGTCGCAGCGAGCGGCCATGCGGGCGACCCTTGCGCGGTCGCCTGCGAAGGGAAGTGGGTGTACGTGCTCGACGGGTCCACGCACGAGCTGTGCGTCTTTTCGCAGGACGCCCTGGTGGAGGTCGTGGTCACCGGCATCGCGGCGGCGAGCGTCTTCACCGTGATCGACGGCGCGATCTACCTGGGCGACCCGAACCGTCGGCGCATTGCCGTGTGGCAGCGCGACCAGGCCGGCAAGTACCGGTCCGTGGGCGACGCGGCCGACTACGACGGGCCGGTGGCAGCCCTTGCGTCTGACGGCGCGGGCGGACTGCTGGTGTCGCCCGGCGGCTGCGTCGCGCCCTTCCGGTTGCGACTCGACGCCAGCCATGCGACCGAAGGCTGGCTCTGGAGCGATGCCATCTACTTCGACACGCTCACGCATGACTGGAACCGCCTGCATGCCGACATCGACCTCCCAGACGGCAGCCATGTGCAGTTCTTCGCCTTCACCGGCGCTCGCGGAACGCCACCTCCGCCGCCATCGCCGGAAGGCATCTTCGGCGCACCGTGGCGCGCAGTCGGCAGCGATGTGACCGACTTCTTCATCGACCTCGCCGGGGATTCGAAGCAGGAGGCGCTCTGGCTGGGCGCGCGCTTCGCCAGCGAACTGCATTCGACGCCGGTGCTGTCGCAGGCGCGGGTCGACTTCGACCAGACGAGCTACCTTCTGGCGCTGCCTGCGATCTACCGCGAGTCCCGCGAATGCGGGAATTTCCTGCAGCGCTACCTGAGCCTTTTCGAGAGCTTCTTCGACGAACTCGAAGCAAAGGTCGACGGGCTGCCGGCGCTACTCGATCCGGCCGCGGCACCGCCGGATGCGCTGCCCTGGCTGGCCGGCTTCCTCGCGCTGCCGCTGCCCGAAGTGCAGGCGCAAAACGCGCAGCGCGAATCCATCGCAAGTGCCTTTGCACGCTACGCCAGGCGCGGCACGGTCGCCGGGCTGCGCGAGACCCTGCGCGAAGAGGCGGGCGTGCGCGCGCTGATCGACGAGCCGCTACAGGCCATGGCCTGGTGGGGATTGCCCGCGCCGTCCACGTCGTGCAAACCCGGCGAGGCCGGCACCTGGACGGACGGAGGCGACTCCATCCTCGGCTTCAACACCGTGCTCGCAGACGCCGAGCCGCAGGGCGCGGTGGTCGGCACCACGGCCACGTTCGACCGCTCGCAACTCATCACGCAGGACGACTTCGGAACGCCGCTCTTCGAGGCGGCCGCCTACCGCTTCCTTGTGCGGCTCTATCCGGGCGACCTGCATTGCGCCGGCAAGCTCGAAGAGGTGCGCGCCATCGTCGAACGCGAGAAGCCGGCGCACACGCTCTACGACCTGTGCGTGATCGAGTCGGGCCTGCGCGTGGGCTACCAGGCCTGCCTGGGCATCGACACCCTGCTCGGTGGCGGTCCGGCCGAGCCGGGCCTGCTGGGCGATGGCGCCCTGGTACTGGGCGGGCAGCCGCGCGCGCGGCTCGGCATGGACAGCCGCGTGGGCGAAGGCGCACAACTTTGATGGACACCAGGAGAAACGACATGCAAGACGATTCGGTCGAATGCGATGCGCTGAGAAGCTTTTCTCGCCCGCGCTACTTCTACGGTCAACTGCTCGACGTTCGTCATTTCGAATCCGAGCAGGCCTACTTCAAGCGCAAGCAATGGATGCGCAACCGGCTGGTCGACGGCTTCGGCGTCGTGTGCGGGCTCGACGTGCAGGTGGGCGACGACGAGCACAGCGTGGTCGTGCTGCCCGGGCTCGCGCTCGACAGGCAAGGGCGCGAGATCGTCATGCCGGCGCGCAGCAAGCCGCTCGCGATTCCTGCGCGCGCAGCACCCGAAGGCGCGCCATCCGGCAACAACGGTGGCAGCAACTACGGCAACGAGGACCATTGCGACGATGACTGGGTGCACCTCGTCATCTGCTACGAGGAATGCAAGGCCGACCCCGAACCCGTGATGTCAGGCGGCTGCGACACCACCTCGCGCTGTTCACCGGGCGCGATCCGCGAGGGCTACTCGTTGTCGCTGCAACCGGGCAAGGCGCCCGACATCCCGCTCGATTCCGTCATCCAGGGGCTCGTCAAGGGCAACAACATCAACTACCGCGCGCTGGTCGAATGGGTCAGCGCGCCCTGCGATTGCGACAGCGGGCCGGGCTGCATCACGCTCGCCAACATTCATCTTCCCGCGACGGACAAGACGCTGGAGCCCTCGGACATCGACATCTCGGTGCGGCCGATCGTCTACAGCCTCGATCTGCTCTGGGAACTGGTGCTGGCGCTCAGCCACGACGCTCCCAACCGCCGCTCCGGCAAGAACTGAAAGGAAGCAACATGTCCACCATGACGGCAACCAAGTCGATCGGCGGCTGCGGATGCGGCGGAGGGTGCGGAGGCGGGTGCGGATGCACGTCCACCTCATCGGCGGGCGGCATCACCGGCCGTGGAAGCATCGAGCGGCCGCGTTTCTTTCCACGCCAACTGGTCACGCCCGACGACCTCACGCTCGGCCAGGAGTACTTCCGCAACAAGCTGCGCCGCATGAATCGCTACCTGCACGGCTGGGGGGTCGTGTGCGGCGCGAAGGTCGAGACCAGCACCAAGCCGTGGATGGTGATCGTGCATCCCGGCTACATCCTGGGTCCGTATGGCGACGAGATCGTGATCGAGCAGGACGTCTGCTTCGACCTTCGCACGCGCTGCACGTCCGGTGGCGCAGACGCCTGCGACGACGTCGTGATCGATCCCCTGTGCCCCGATCGCATCGTCGACACGGGTCGCACCGGGAACGCGCCGCTCTACATTGCGCTTCGCTACAAGGAAGTGCCTGCACGGCCGGTTCGCGTGGCGCCAGTGGGTTGCGGCTGCGACGACACGAGCTGCGAGTTTTCGCGCTGGCAGGACGGCTATGAAATATGCGTGCTCGATGCCTGCCCCGACTCGCACGCTAAGCCGCCGAGCCTCGACCAATTCGCGAAGCCGACGACCATCCCGGAATGTCCGCCGTGTCCGACCGAGCCGTGGGTGGTGCTCGCGATCGCGACGGTCGACGGCCAGGGCAGAGTAGTCTCGATCGACAACTGCGGGTGCCGCCGCATGGTGCGCACGCTCGCACCATACTGGTGGCAGTGCTCGGATCCGGTGGTGCAGGCGCCTGCGCCAACGCCTGCGCCAGTGCCGGCACCGGCACCCGCGCCGGTGCCGGGAACGAACAACACGCCCGGTCGTCCTCCCGGCTGAAGCCCAGGCGATACGGCGGAGAGAAATGCGCCACGATGAGCCAGTCCCATAGAACCGCAGTCCAGGCAGCAAGCCCGCAGCGCGGTGCGTTGGGCGGCGTGCCGGGCGCTCGCGTGTCGCAATTCAGCGAGGCCGTCGGTCCTGCCAACGATGCATTCGAGCAGGAGGCCGATCGAATCGCGGACGCAGTTCTGCACGGCGGGCGCTGGCATCCGCCGAGGCAGGGAGGATGGTCCGCGGCCAGTGGGCCCGACGGCCAGGGCGCGCCGATCCGTCGCGCACCGAAGGCGGTCGCGGAACAAGCGCCGATTGCCGCGCCGGAACCGGCCGCGCCTGCGCGTGCACCCCAGCCCGCAGCCGCCGTGACCGATGCCGCACCTGTGCTGCTGGTGGCGGACGATGCCGAGGTCACGCGGGGACAAATGCGCAAGAGCGAATTCATGAAGGCCTTGCGCGCCGGCATCTGCGCCTCCGTCGACGCGGCGCTGGCCGGCACCGGACGCGACTCGCAGGGTTGTCCGTGGATCGACCACTGGCTCGGCTACTACGAAGCACGCGGCGCCGCTGACATCGAGCGCGCGCTGCTGCGCTACGCACCCGAGGCAGCCGGCGCATCGAGCGCCTCGCAATACATCCGGGTCGTCTCCGCGCGCGTCAGCGTCAGCGCACGGCGATGGGCGAATACGGGAGAAGTCACCGGGCTGCCCGAGGAAGCGCCGGCCGGAGGCGCTGCTGGCGGCCTGCTCGCGGGTGTCGGCGCGATGTTCTTCAAGGCGCGCTCGGGTGGCGCACAGGCCGCCGACCCGGTTTCGGTGCGCGAGGAACTCGGGCGCGGAGAGTCGCTTGGCAGCGGCTTGCGCTCGCGCATGGAAGGCGCGTTCGGCACCAGCTTCGCCGCCGTGCGGCTGCATACGGATGGCGCGGCCGCGCGAATGTCGAACCGGCTCAATGCGCGTGCCTTCGCGGTGGGCCCGCACGTGGCCTTTGGGGCCGGCGAGTTCCAGCCGGGCACGCTGGCAGGCGATGCACTCATTGCGCATGAGCTGGCGCATGTGGTGCAGCAGGGGCATGCGGCGACGGCGCTCGATGGGCGCGCCGATGCGCGTGGAGCGGCTGCCTCGACCGAAGCGCTGGAACAGGACGCGGACCGCTCGGCGGCTGGTGCGGCGGCGGCGCTTTGGGGCGCGGGATCGTTCTCCGAGTTGCGCAGCCAGGCCAGGCCGCGCATGCGCTCGGGACTCAGCCTGCAGCGCTGTGGCGGCGGCCAAAAGGCCGCGGCAGGTCCGCAAGTGAAGGTCAAGCTGTCACCGGCGCAAGAGCGCCAGGATTCGATTGCCGGTGCCAGCGAGCGGCTGCGCGACGTCGACAAGTGGGTCTCGTTGCAGCAAAAGGTGCAGAAGGTCCCTGACATCAAGGGAGTGAGCAAGCTCGACAACGAACAAGCCACCAACGTCGCGACGGCCATCCAGCTGTTGACGAAGGCCAGTGCGCTCTCCGGGGCAAAGGCCCTGGACCCGTTGCGGCCCAAGCTCAAGGACGTGCTCGACCAGACCAAGGTCGCCAACAACCCGAAGACCGGGTACGGACCGCAGGACGACGCATTGGCGAGCAAGCACGCACTGAACCTGGCGATCACCGCATCGAATGAACTCGACGAGCTGGTCGTGAAGGCCAGCGCCTTGGTGGACGTGAAGGACATCAAGAAGGACTCCGACGCCATCGCCACGGCGCTCGCAGGGGCCCAGTCCAATCCCGGCACCATTGCGGACGCGAAGGACGAGGTCGAGAAGCGCGTCAAGTCGATCGGCAAGCAGATCACGGAAATCCAGTCGCGCGACACCGAGACGCCCAAAGCCATGGAGCACGTGATCTTCGTGCTGCGCAGCTTTCTCGCGCTCAATGCGCCCGCGCGCGGAAAGGCGCCGAGCGAGGAAGAGATCAAGACCTTCACGAGCGAAGCGCACAACCTGCAGCACGACTTCGGCATCGTCTTCGGCGAAGGCAAGGTGGTGCAGGGCTTCGATGCGTTCCTGCTCTACGCGGACCTGCTCGAGAAGCAACTCGCGGTGCGCGCAAAGATGGCGCAGGCCAAGGTCGCAGCCAAGCCCATACCGACGCAAGGCAACGCGGAGGACTATTTCAAGTCACTCAAAGGCAAGAAGAACGACGAAGTGTTCGCGGCCTACACGGACTATGCAAGTGCCTTCTTCCTCCATGGACAGGTGGCAACGCTCGCCGACATGGACGTGGTCGATGTGTCGGAGCTCTACAAGACCCAGCTCTCGGTGTTCGGTGTGCGAAGACTGGTCTGTACGGGCTACGCGCTGCTCGGCGCACACCTGATGGTGGAAGCTGGCGCTTCGCTCAGGGAGTTCGTGGTGGCCGTGCGCGCGACCGACACGGACATTGCCGCGAACAAGATCGATGAAGGCCACGCCCTGGCCCACCTGACGCGGCAGGGAAAGCACTTCTGGGTATCGAACCACCTGATCGTGATGACCGAGAACGACGGTAYCGGACCGAATGCCGTGGCCTGGGAAAAGAAGGATGCGCCGCTGCACAAGCACAGCGGCCCGACGCTGAAGGCCGCGAACCAGGCCCTGGCGGATGCGCTGGCCGGCGGCGGGCGACGACCTGCCCAGCCGGGCGGGCGAAGGAGGTAGGCATGGCCACGAAGAGAGCACCCGCCGATTCGAAGGCCGCGAACCGTTCGACGGCGGCGCGCGGCCTGCCACAGCGCAGCTTCGTCGAGCCCGTGGGACGGGTCGACGATGCGGCCGAAGTGCAAGCACACCGCATTGCCGATGCGGTGGGGCGCAGCGACTTCCACGGCTTGCCCGAGACAGGATGGTCGGCAGCTTCCGGGGCCGGTGTGCCGACGATCAGGCGCGCGCCCAAGGACGAGCCACCGCCCGCAAAGGCACCCGCGCCACCCCCTGCCGCTGTGCAGGACCTGTCGCAAGAAAAAGGGCAGGAAAAGGGGCAGCAGCCGGCCGCCGACCAGGCTTCGCACCTGCTGGCAGAGGACGATGCGACCGTCGTGCGCGGACAGATGCGAAAGAGCGAATTCCTGGCCCGCCTGCGCGAGTCCGTTTGCAATGCCGTCGACGAGGGTCTGAGCGGCACTGGCCGGGACTCGCAGGGTTGTCCGTGGATCGACCACTGGCTCGACTACTACGCGGAGCGCAACGCGTCGCAAATCGAGGTCTCGCTTCGCCGCTATGCCCCCGAGGCACGCAACGCGGCAAGCGCCGACGCTTACATCGGTATTGTTGCCGCAAGAGTGCATCGAAGCGCGGTGACCTTTGCCCGCACCGGGCAGGTCGTCGGCATTCCGCAGGACCTGCCCGCGGGCGTCATGCCCGGCGGCGAGATGCTCGATGCCTTCGGCGGCATGTTCTTCAAGGCACGTCCTGGCGGGCCGCGTGCGGCGAAGCCGCCCGGCTCGATCCAGGAGGAACTGGGCGAAGGACGGCAGTTGCCGGCAGACGTGCGCGGCCGCATGGAGCCGGTGTTCGGGACGAGCTTCGCGGATGTGCGGCTGCATGCGGACGAAAAGGGCGCGCGGTTGTCGGACCAACTGAATGCGCACGCGTTCACGGTCGGCCGCCATGTCGCCTTCGGTGCCGGGGAATTTCGGCCCGGCACGGTCGCTGGGGACGCCCTGATCGCGCACGAACTGGCCCATGTGGTCCAGCAAGGAAGCAGCACGGCATCGAGCCCGATGACGAAATCGAACGACGGCGCGGGCAGGCTTGAAGCGGACGCCGATCGCTCGGCCGCCGCAGCGGTCGAGTCGCTCTGGGACCGGACGCGCACGTCCACGGGCGATGTGCGCAGGAACGCCGTGCCGCGCATCCGGACCGGACTGCGCCTGAGTCGGTGCGGCAAGAGCGAACGACAAAAGGAGATCGAGCGCCTGGGCAAGCTCCAGGGCGGCTACATGGAGGACAAGCGCAAGGCCGAGGAGGCTCGCCTCAAGAAGGAAGCGGAGGACGAAGCGAAGAAGAATGGCTTGCCACCGCCGGCCAAGGCGCCGAAGGTGGAACTCGAGGACGTCGTCAAGAAGGACGTGGATGAACACAGCCTCAAGGCGAGTCCGACCACGTCCTGGGACACCGCCGACCAGCCGGCATGGAAGAAGCGTGCCGCTGCCGCATGGGCCAGCGTGGTGGCGAGCGTGAAGGGCACCGAGCTTGAAAAAGTTGCAAAGGGCGTCACGTTCAACTTCGATCCGGCGGCAGCGCTCAAGGGCGGCTTCTATGCCTCGCAGAACGGCAATACGCTGACGGTGGGCATGTCGTGGGTTCAGATCGCCGAACAGGACCCGAAGAACGTATGGGAAAACCTTGCCCATGAGATGGCGGGGCACCTGCAATACGGCACGACCTATTCGAGCGAAATCATGGACGCAGCACTTTCGCCGCTGTCCGCCGATGAGCGCAAGCGAGTGATCGGCGACCCGCAGAAGTTCTTCGAAGCGTACAAATACCCCGAAACCGAAATTTACGCGTCGCTCTGGCAGCGCCGATATCGTGTACCGCCAGGCGGCGGCAAGGAGCTTCCGTCCGGCGGGATCCATCCGGATGACAACATCGTGAAGAGGCTGAAAGTCATGAAGGACGTCCTGCACCCCGATGTCGCGAGGGCCGTGCTCAAGGAGCTGAAGCGACGCGTCGATGCCAACGACGAGATCCTCCAGCGCGACAAGGACTTCTTCGTGCTGAAGGTCAAGGAAATCATGGGGATCAGCTTATGACCGCCGAACAGGGTGACGCGCAACTCGATCGTCTTGCGAGCGATGCCGCGTCGATCTACGAGGATGCGTTCCGATGGTTCCGGGCGCAGGGACCTGCGGCTGCGCCGTTGCTTCTGCGGGGGCTGGGCGACAGCACCTTGGGGCCGACCGGGCGCTGGCGCATCCTGCTGTTGCTGCGTGAGCTTGCCTTGCCTTCGACGCTGCCGGGAGTGCTGGGCGCCTTTCGCGAGGCATTGGCCCAACGCGATCCGGTCGTGCTCCCGGGCGCGATGGAAGCCGTGGCCGCCATCGACACGGAGGAGGCGATCTCCGCGCTGGTCGAGGTGCTGGATTGCGGCAACGCGGATTTCGTGAATCACGCCGCCGTGCTGCTGGGCGATCGGGTGGCCGGGCAGGGCAGTGGCGCAGCGACCGCGCAGTCGGCGATCATGGGCCTGCTTGCAAGTCCTGTGGCGGCGTCACGCGCAAGCGCGGTGCGCGGCCTGCTTCGTGCCGGCACGCCGCTCGCGATCGACGCACTGCGACGACACCGCGCGACCGAGCCCGATCCCCAGGTGCTTGAATTGCTGAAGGGGGCCCGGTGAACCGCCGTCCACCGTCCGGCTGGCCGCGACCGCGCATGCGGCTGCTGGGCCGCGACTGGAGCAGCTTCCAGGTGTGCGGGATGACGGGTCTCGTGCTCGGCGCCTCGCTGGCGATGTGGCTGGCGGGGCAGACGGGTCTGTCGCGTACCGTGCTGTGCGGCCTGCTTGGCGTGGCGGCGATCGTGTTCCTCACGCTGGCGATGGCGACCAAGGTGCTCACCGGGAGGGAGTCGCTCGTCTATTACCACCACGAAATAGCGATCCTCGCGTGCTGCGCCTTGGTCCTCCGTACCCGTGGGCTGCCGGTGTTGCCATACCTTGACCTCACGGCACTCGGCCTGGGCGTGTTCCTGGCGTGCGGGCGCCAGGGCTGCCTGATGGTGGGATGCTGCCACGGCAAGCCGCATGCGTTCGGCGTCGCCTACAGCGAGGCCCATGCCGACGAAGGCTTTCCGCATCGTTATGTCGGTGTCCGTCTGTTTCCGGTGCAGGCCCTCGAATCGCTGCTGGTGCTGGCCATCGTCTGCGGCGGCACGCTGCTCGTGCTGCAAGGCTGGGCGCCCGGGACGGCACTGTCGTGGTATGTCGCCACGTACTCGACCCTGCGCATCTGGCTGGAGGAACTGCGCGGCGACGCGCTGCGGCCCTACTGGCACAGGCTCTCCGAAGCGCAATGGACCTCGATGGTCATTCTCTCCGGCGTCGTGATCGGCGAGTGGCAGGGGCGCCTGCCGATGTCGCCATGGCATCTCGCCATGCTCGTGTTTGCTGTGTTGTCGATGGCCTGGCTCGCTATCGGACGGTCTCCTCTCCGCATGCTTGGGCTGGCCGGCCACGCGGGCGAGATCGCCGACATCGTGCAGGCGGCGCCATCTTCGGCGCGGTCCATCGATGTCAGGCGCACCTCGTTGGCGATCTGCGTCTCCACGCAAACGCTGGAAGACTCCCAAGCCCTCCTGGTTTCCCTGTCCCGCGCCAACAGGCGGCTCACGGCGGATGAAGCGCGTACGCTCGCGCGGCTGATTGCGCGCCTGGCCTTTGCCGGCACCAGCCGCCGTCGAGAACTGCTGGACAGCCGACGCGGCGTGTTCCATTTGATCCTGCGCGGCGAGTCGCGCTGAAGGGAGGCTCGGATGAATGACCCGTTGAGAGCCGGGAGTGGGGGCCGGCCCTTGCCACCCCGCACGGTCCTGCGTCTGCAGCAAACGCTTGGCAATCGCGAGGTCGCGCGCCTGCTGGCGGTTTCTCCGTCCTCGACGACATGCGCGAGCGCGACACCACAGGCGTTGTGCGCACCGGCCGTGGCGCCCCGGGTGCCGCTGAGAGCCCGCCTCGCGATCGCCTGGGGACGGATGACAGGCGTCAAAGCCGAGAAGGACTGACGTGGAAAGACGATCTGCGGCGTCGGAACGCGTCCTGGGCATCGATATCGGCTCGACGACGGTCAAGACCGTGGTCGTCGATGCAGCGACGCGCGCCGTCCTCTGGTCCGACTATCGCCGCCACGAGACGCGCCAGGCTGCGGCGCTCGACGTGCAGCTCTCGGCGATCGAATCGCACTTCGGCGATGTACCGCCTTCATCGATGCGCGCCTTCGTCACCGGCTCCGGTGCGCCGCCGTTGGCCCCGCTCATCGGCGCGAAGTTCGTGCAGGAGGTGAATGCGGTGACCATCGCCGTCGATGCGCTGCATCCGGATGTCGGCAGCGTGATCGAGCTCGGCGGGCAGGACGCGAAGATCATCATCTACAAGCCCGCGCCGCCCGGTGCGGCGGCTTCCGACCGGCGCGTGGTCGCCTCGATGAACGACAAGTGCGCCTCGGGCACCGGCGCGACCATCGACAAGTGCGTGATGAAGGTGGGCCTGCCAGCCGAGGCGCTCGCGACGCTCGCGTGGAATGCCGACAAGCTGCATCCCGTGGCCGCCAAGTGCGGCGTGTTCGCCGAGACCGACATCGTGGGCCTCGTGAAGTCGGGCATTCCGGCGCAAGAGGTCATGTGCTCGCTCGCGGATGCGATCGTGGCGCAGAACCTGTCCGTGCTCACGCGCGGGCACACCTTGCAGCCGCGCGTGCTCCTGCTCGGCGGGCCGAATACCTACCTGCCGTTTCTGCAGGCCTGCTGGCGGCAGCGCATCGTCGAGCTATGGCGGGCGCGCGACCATTCATGCGTGCGCGACGCGCGTCCCGAGGAACTCGTCTTCGTTCCGGACAACGCTGCGCTGTACGCCGCCTATGGCGCGGCGGTCTACGGACTGGAGGAACCGGCCGAGACGGGACGCTACCTGGGCAGCGCTGCGCTGCGTGCCTCCCTTGCGGTAGATAAAGGCGCTCGCGCAATGCTTGCGCAAGGCCCGGCGCTGGTGGCGAGCGATGAAGAGCGCGACGCATTCATCGACCGCTTTCGTGTGCCTGCCTTCGTGCCAGCGGCGTTCTCTCCGGGCCGGCTGGTGGAGGCCTATGTCGGCATCGACGGCGGCTCGACGTCGTCGAAGGCCGTGCTGCTCGATCCGGCCGGCGAGCTTCTGTTCAAGCACTACCAGCTCTCGCAAGGCAACCCGATCGCGGATGCGAAGCAGATCCTGGCGCGACTGCGCGATTTCGTCACGGCGCAGGGCGCCACCTTGCAAGTGCTCGGCCTCGGCGCGACCGGCTATGCGGCCGACATCCTGGAAGAAACCATCGGCGCGGACGCGAACATCGTCGAGACAGTCGCGCACATGATGTCGGCCACGCGCAGCTTCGGCGATGTGGACGTGGTGTGCGATGTCGGCGGGCAGGACATCAAGGTGCTTTTCATGGCGCAGGGGGAAATCCGCAACTTCCGGCTTTCCAACCAATGCTCCGCCGGCAACGGCATGCTGCTGCAGGCCATGGCGAGCCAGTTCGGTGTCGCGATGGAAGACTATGCCGCGACGGCATTCAAGGCGAGGCTCAGCCCGCAGTTCAACTACGGCTGCGCGGTGTTTCTCGACACCGACCGCGTGACCTTCCAGAAAGAGGGCTACGCCAAGGAAGAACTCATGGCCGGCCTGGCGCTCGTGCTGCCGAAGAACATCTGGCAGTACGTGGTGCAGATGCCGAGGCTGGCGCAGCTCGGCCGCGTCTTCGTGCTTCAGGGCGGCACGCAACACAACCTCGCAGCTGTCAAGGCGCAACATGACTACATCGTGGACCGCGTGCCGGGCGCCGTGGTGCGCGTGCACCCGCACTGCGGAGAAGCGGGCGCGATCGGCGCGGCCCTGGAGGCGAGGCGTGTCGTTATGCGGCGTGGCGCCAGTCGGTTCGTCGGGCTCGATGCGGCGATCGGGCTCGGGTACACCACGCGCAACGACGAGAGCACCGTCTGCCACTTCTGCGCCAACGCCTGCAAGCGCACCTTCATCGATGCCGCAACGCAGAGCGGCAGGAAGAGCCGCTACATCGCCGGCTTCTCTTGCGAGAACGGCACGGTGGAGTCGAAGGAGGCGCTCAAGGCGCTGGTCACGCAGCGCAAGTCGCTGAAATCGCAGTTTCCCAATCTGGTCGACTACGAGGCGGAGCTTGCTTTCAAGTCATTCCATCAGGCGGAGCCGTTGCCTGATGCAGGCACACCGGTCGAGGACGTGCGCGTACGCAGGTCATGGAAGTCCTTCTACCTGGGCATGACGCGCCGGCCCTTCGAGCGAGGCTTCGAGCGCTCGTGCGACGACAGCGCGGCGCACCGCGCACGTCTGCGCATTGGCATGCCGCGCGTGCTCAACATGTATTCGACCGCGCCGCTGTTTCGCGGGTATTTCGAAGCGCTTGGCGTCGACAGTCGTCAGATCGTGTTCTCCGACTTCACGAGCGAGGCTCTGTGGGAAGCGGGCAGTCGATACGGCTCCATCGACCCGTGCTTTCCGTCCAAGGTGGCGCAGGCACACGTCCACGACCTGTTGATGGTCAAGCACAAGTCCCGGCCGCTGGACTTCATCTTCTTCCCCTGCCTCACCCATCTGCCGAGCTTCGTGCGGGGCATGCCCGACACGACCGCGTGCCCGATCGTGGCGGGGGTTCCGAAGGTCGTGCGCGCCGCCTTTACGAAAGAGGTGGACTACTTCGGGCAAGCCGGCGTGGCGTATGTCGATCCGGCGATCACCTTGAACGAGCAGCACTACATGAAGATGCAGATGTTCGAGGCCTGGGGCACGCGCCTGCGCATCACGCGCGACGAGAGCGACTTCGCGGTGGAGCAGGGACTTGCGGCGATGCAGGCCTTCGAGAGCGAGATGCAACGGCGCGGCTTGCTGCTGCTGGAGCGGCTCGAGGAGGAGAACAAGGTCGGCATCCTGATGCTGGGGCGGCCCTATCACAACGATCCGGGCCTGAACCATGGCGTGCTGGACGAGTTCCAGGCGCTTGGTTATCCGGTGCTTTCGATTCGCTCCATCCCGAAGGATCCACGATGGCTGGCGCGCTTCTTTGCCGACGAGGAAGCGGAAGAGGGCGATGCGCTTCGCATCGCCGACGTGTGGCCCGAGGCCTACTCGACCAACAGCGCGGAAAAGGTCTGGGCCGCAAAGTTCGCAGCGCGCCATCCCAACCTGGTCGTGCTCGATTTCTCCAGCTTCAAGTGCGGCCACGATGCGCCGACCTACGGGATGATCGACAACATCATCGGTGCGAGCACCACGCCTTACGCGGCGCTGCACGACATCGACGCCAACAAGCCGTCCGGCTCGATCAAGATCAGGGTGAGGACCTATGCGCATGCGCTTCAGCGGCATTCGGAGAAGCTGGAGGACTTGCGCCAGGCGCGCAGCGAACTCGAGCGGCGAATCGTCGAAAGGCGGCGGGAACTGAGGGCGGCGCGCCAGGGCGGCGGAGTTTCGGAAGTGCCCGACGCCCTCGACATGGCCTACGCGTCGTACCTGGCCGAAGAAAAGCCGATGGTGTTCGCACGGCCCGAGCCGGTGCATGACCGCGCCTGCGGCGCGCCGCCGCCTTCGAACGTGCATCCGATCACCATCCACCGGTCGCGGCCTCAATCCGCGACCGACTCCGACCACCCACGGAGGCTGGCATGAACAATGTTTCAAACGCGGCGCCCCGCACCGTCGTCTGGCTGCGCGACGAAGCGGCACGCGCCGCCGACATCGAGGAAGAACTGCGCCGCTTCGAACGCGAAGAGCGCGCCCGGCTCGGGCTGGACGGAAAACCGCCGGTTCATTGGCGCGATGCCGCACCGACGCGCTTCACGCGTGCCCAACGCGAGCACACCACGCTGCTGTGTGGCGGCTTGACACAGGCGCAGGACCTGCTCGTTCAGGGCGCGCTCGCAGGCATCGGCTATCGGGTTCGCGTGCTCGATGTGCCGGACAACGAGGCGCTGCGCTTCGGTCGCGAGTTCGGCAACCGGGGGCAGTGCAATCCGACGTATTTCACCGTGGGCAATCTGGTCAAGCACCTGGTTGCGTTGCGCGATGTGCAGGGCTTGAGCACACGCGAGATCGTCGAGCGCCATGTTTTTCTCACCGCGGGCGCATGCGGCCCGTGCCGCTTTGGTACCTACGCCACCGAATACCGCAAGGCTTTGCGCGATGCGGGCTTCGAGGGCTTTCGCGTGCTGCTGTTCCAGCAGCAGGGCGGCCTCAGGCAGGCTTGCGGCGAGGGCGATGGGCTGGAACTCGACCGCAGGTTCTTCCTGGCGGTGCTGCGAGCGGTCGTTGCCGGCGACGTCCTGAATGCGATGGGCTATCGCATGCGACCCTACGAACAGGTGCACGGCGCAACAGATGCCGCGCTGGATCGCTGCAAGGCCCTGTTGCACGACGCGCTCGAGCATCGAAGCAGCATGCTTGCCGCGCTGTGGAAATGCCGCCGCCTGCTTGCCGCGGTTGCGCTCGACCGCTCGCAAGTCAAGCCCAAGGTCTCGGTCATCGGCGAGTTCTGGGCCATGACCACGGAGGGCGACGGCAACTATCGACTGCAGCGCTTTCTCGAAGCCGAGGGTGCGGAGGTCGACGTGCAGCCGGTCACGGCCTGGTTGCTCTACAACCTATGGCAGGTGAAGTGGGACACGCGGCGGCGCATGGCCTTGCCCTCGGATGACGATGCGCGGCATGGGTTGGCCGGAAAGCGCCCGGTGCGCAGGCTGCTCTCGATGATGGCGGCGGAGTCTGCATTGCGAGCCGCATTCGGTGTCTGTGCGGCGCTACTGGGGCTGAAGAAAGCCCATTTGTCGGACTTCGACGAGATCGCGACGCTTTCGCACCCCTACTACGACAACCATCTGCGCGGCGGCGAAGGCCACATGGAAGTCGGCAAGCTCATCCAGAGCGTTCGGCACCGCAAGGCGCACATGGTGGTGAGCGTCAAGCCCTTCGGCTGCATGCCGTCCTCGGGGGTGTCGGACGGCGTTCAGTCGCTGGTGACCGAGAAGTATCCGCAGGCGATCTTTTGCGCCATCGAGACGACAGGAGACGGCGCCGCCAATGCATACAGCCGGGTACTTCGGGATCTGTTCAAGGCGAAGCGGGCGGCGCGGGATGAAGCCCGAGGGCGCCGCTCTAGTGATTTCTGACGCCGCCGAATTGCGGACAATCTGCTTTGAAGCGGACGTTGGTGGCAACTACAGTGAGGCGGCGCTGCGCTCTCTGCGCCGGTGGCCGGCATCTGGTGGTCGGCTTTGCCGCTGGAATTCCACGTTTGCCCCTGAACCTGGTCCTATTGAAGCGTTGCAAGGTTCTCGGTGTGGACTGGCGCGGCTTTTTATTGGAGAACCCTGCCGGCAATGGTCGCAACATTGCGTCGCTTGTCGCGCTTTGGTACGAGCAGTTGATACAGCCGGAAGTGCAACCGCTTTTTCATTTGAGGATGCGCCTGCGGCGATCGCGGCGGTGGAAAATCGCAAGGCTGTAGGAAAGATCGCAATCAAGGTCGGCCATTAGACAAAAGGTCGCGCGTGGATGTTGAGCACCTGAAGAACTGGAAGTTTTAGCCGATCGAGCAAGCGTATGGTTTGCGCGATACGCTCCTCTACGGGCTTAGCGTTTGCTGCCCGCGGGAACCACCCGACCCGCTTGATCTTTCCTTCCTCTACGAGAAGGACCTCCAGACCTTGCCCAGCATGGCGACCGTCCTTGGGAGCCCTGGCTTCTGGCTGGGCGAAGAAGGTACCAGTGTGGACGCCCGAACTACGGCGCCAAAAAGTTTCACTCGAAGGCTCTTAAAGGACGCCTCCACCGGAGAGCTCCTGGCGACCCTGAGGTCGACGCTTGTTGTCAGGCCTCCGACTGCACGTCGATCCCCCTGTAGCGCTCGCCGCCGGCTTTCCGCGACCGATTCTTCATGGCCTTTGCTCGTTCGGAAATCGCTTGTCGCGTACTGGTGCGCACACTCTGCGACAACCAGGCAGTCCGGCTGAAGGAAATGAGCGCGCGGTTCTCTGTACCCGGCCGTGCTGCAGTCGCGCTTGCCTTTGGCGGTTGTGGCGCAGTTGTGCGTCGGTGCCAGGGAACTCGCTGCAAGGCAGGCACTGGGTTTTGGTCTTGCCACGGAGGTGCTTTCGGTCGACGGCTTCGCCGACGCGGCGCGCGCACGCGTGGCCGACTATGTTGAGCGGCGTGCAGGCCTAGCAGCCATGCGCCGCGCTCGAAACACGGATCCCGCCATGGACAGCCTTGGAAAGCAGCTCAAGACCTATTCGGTGGGCCTGGGCTTGCTTGCCCTTGCCAAGGGGACTCTCGAGCAAGCCAGCTATATCGCAATGGTCAAGCCGCATCTGCGGGAGGTCGCTCTGCGTCACAACGGAAGTTGAAGAGGCACGCAAGCGCGGCTACGCCGTTGACCACGGGCACTACGCGAAAGGTGTCACCACAGTCTCGACGGCCGTGCTGGACGAACTCAAGAAGCCGTTGATGGCCATCAGTGCCGTGGGCATCGGCGCGCAGATGACGAAGACCGACATCAAGGCGCTTGGCGAGGATCTGCGCGAGCGCGGGGCTGAAATCTCGAGTGCGATGGCGGGGCGCAAGGGGGCTGGTTCGATTCGCGCGATTCGGTAGCGCTGCCGTCTTGGGCATGGCACCTTGTCCCGTGTTCGGCGAGGTGCCGCTCGATTTCATCGATCCAGCGTTCCAGTTCGTTTGCTGGTCGCGCATTCAGCGCGGGGAAGGTCCCGACGATGCTCGCGTGCCATTTTCCAGACAAAGCTGATTCCAGCTGTGCGGATCTCCATCCGCAAGCGCCGGGGAAAACCCTGAGCATCACGGGCGCGCTCCTTTGAATTCAACGACTTGCAAGCCATGTGCCGATTGGCATGTGCGTTGCTATTCACGATTTGCCCTGGCCGCCGCGCGCCGCGAAGAGAAGTGGCAATTGCATTCGGCGCCGGGTCCGTGCTTTTTGCAAGTCCAAGAAGGAGACAGATCAATGAACAGAACCGACAAAGTCCTGGCGCGCGCTCGCGTGCCTGGGCACCCGAGCGCAATCACTGCGCTTGGCGCCGCACTCATCGTGGCAGCCTGCGGGGGAGGGAGCGATGGCGCTGGCGGTGGCGGTGGCGCTATCGGCACGAGAACCGCTAGCGCATTTTCGGCGGCCAAGCCTGGCAACGATGTTCCCGGCGAGCCGCGCAATAGCGCGCCCACCATCCGCATCAACGTGCTGTCGTCCAAGCCCCACCTGGTGTCGGGCGACGACGCGCTGGTCGAACTGGAAAAGCTGGCGCCGCAACCGAGTCAGGATTTCTCCGTCACGCTCAATGGCACTGACGTGACCGATGTGTTTCAGACGCATCCCGTGACCGGCCGGCTGATCGGCAAGCTCACGGGTCTGAAGCTGGGGAACAACGACCTGGTGGCCAAGTTCCGCGGCTACCGCGCGCACCAGGTGCTCACCGCGTACCCGGTGACCGGGCCGATGATCTCTGGCCCGCACGAACAGCCCTTCGTGTGTGGCTACGAAACCTTCACCCGCATGGGCGGCCAGAAGCTCACGCCCACGGGCGACGACAAGTGCTCTGTCGTGACCCGAGTCGACTACTACTACCGCAACACCGCCGGCGGCAACACGCGGTTCGTGCCGGAAGAAATCACCTCGTACCCGGCCAACATGAGCTATCTGACCGTGAACGGCAAGTCGGTGCCCTATGTGGTGCGGCTGGAAAGCGGCACCATCAATCGCGCGCTGTACCAGTCGGCCATCTTGCATGACGTGCTCAACGAGCCTGCGCCGTCGCCCACGTCGCGACCGGCCGGCTGGACCGGCGGCGTGATCTATCCGCTAGGGGGCGGCTGCCAGGGCGGGTGGTTCCAGCAGGGCAATGACTTCGGCACGCTGATCAATCCCACCTACCAGAGCCGCGGGCTGGCGGTGACCACGTCCACACTCAACGTGTTCGGCACCAACTGCAACGACCAACTTTCGTCCGAGACGATTGCGATGGTGAAGGAACGCTTTATCGAGAACTTCGGCGTACCCGACTACACAATCGGCACCGGCGGCTCTGGGGGTTCATACCAGAGCCACCAGACCAGCGACAACTATCCGGGCCTTTTCGACGGTGTGGTGGTGAGCCAGGTGTTTGCCGACGTGACCTCGTCGACCATCTTCAAGCTGCACGACTCGCGGGTGTTGAACAACTACTTCAACGATCCGGCCACGAGCGCGTTGAGCTACACGGTCGCGGAAAAGCAGGCCATCTCGGGCTACCTGCAGATCGGCAACATCTCGAACATGAGCAACAGCGCCGGCCGGCTGGACCCGGTGGTGTCCTTCCCCGCGGGCGTGCCGGCGGCGCAGCGCTACCACCCGATCAACAACCCGACCGGAGCGCGCGCCACCGTGTGGGACCACACGATCAACGTCTATGGCAAGACGGCGCAGGAAGGCTTTGCGCTGCGACCCATCGACAACGTGGGCATTCAGTACGGCCTGAGCGCGCTCAACGAGGGCAAGCTGAGCCTCGAGAAGTTTCTGGACCTCAACGAGCGGGTCGGCGGTGTGGACCGCGACATGAAACGTACCGCAACGCGCACGGTCGGAGACATCGAAGCGCTGCGCCGGGCCTACCAGTCGGGTCGCATCGTCAACGGCGCCGGGGGGCTCGCCTCTACCGCCGTGATCGACCTGCGCGACTACAACGATCAGACGGTCGGCGGCGACATTCACACCAAGATCCACTCGTTCTCCATGCGCGAGCGCCTGCGCCGAGCCAATGGCGATATCGGCAACCACGTGATGTGGACCAAGGGCGCAAGCAGCGCCGAGGCGTTCGATGCCATGGACCGCTGGCTGCGCGCCGTGAAGGCCGACGCTTCGGATCGCACGTTGGCGCAGAAGGT
Organism: Variovorax sp. 05N34; assembly: GCF_056397405.1. NCBI lineage: Bacteria > Pseudomonadati > Pseudomonadota > Betaproteobacteria > Burkholderiales > Comamonadaceae > Variovorax > Variovorax sp. 05N34. The sequence continues at coordinate 458,226 of NZ_JBFTNI010000002.1, read as the reverse complement.
TCGCGCAGATCGCCCGGCCGACCTGAAGGATGCCTGCTGGGCCAATGGCCTGAAGTACGAGGAAGAGCAGACCGCATTCGGCCCGGGCGCCTGCAACACCTTCTACCCGGCAGGCACCACACCACGCATGGCAGCCGGGGGGCCGCTGGTTGACGACATTGCCAAGTGCCAGCTCAAGCCGCTCAACCCGTCGGACTACGGCGTGATCTTCAGCGGCCCGCAATGGGCGCGGCTCAACGCCGCATTCCCCGAAGGCGTGTGCGACTGGACGAAGCCGGGCGTTGGCCAGCAGCCGCTAGCCGGTACGTGGCTGTCGTTCGGGCCCTCGACGGTGAACCTGCTGTTCGACATCACGGGCCAGCTGACGCCGAGCCTGCCGCAATGATCCGTCGGCCGCCGGGTGCGCCCGGCGGCCGATCTTTCCGGCTTTTCCTTCCACTTTTCTTTCCAACCACCTGCCGCCATGCGGAGTGAAACTTGAACGCCTACAAAAAGATCCTTCCAGCCATCGCGCTGATGGCAGCCACCGCTGCATCGATGAGCGCCCATGCCCAGAATTTCCCGGATGGCAAGCCCATCACGCTGGTGGTGCCCTTTGCCGCCGGCGGGCCCACCGACCGCGTCGCGCGCGACCTGGCCGAGGCCCTACGCACGCCGCTGGACGGCGTGAGCATCGTGGTGGACAACACGGTCGGTGCAGGCAGCACCATCGGCAACGCCAAGGTGGCGCGCGCCAAGCCAGATGGCCACACGCTGCTGATCACCCACGTGGGCATGGCCACCACCCCCGTTCTGTATCGCAAGCTCCCCTACAAATACGACACCGATTTTGAGTACCTGGGCATGATCAACGACGTGCCCATGACGCTCATCGGCAAGCCCGACCTGCCGGCCAACAACTTCAAGGAGCTGCGCGAGTGGATCGCCAAGAGTTCAGGCAAGGTGAACCTCGGCAATGCAGGCATTGGTTCGGCCTCGCACTTGTGCGGGCTGCTGTTTCAGAGCGAGCTCAAGGCCGAGATGACCACCGTGCCGTACAAGGGCACGGCACCGGCCATTGCCGACCTGATCGGCGGGCAGATCGACCTGCTGTGCGACCAGACCACCAACACCACCGGACAGATCGAGGCGAAGAAGGTCAAGCCCTACGCGGTGACCACCTTGAAGCGCCTCAGCACGCCCGCGCTCAAGGACATTCCGACACTGGACGAGTCGGGCCTGAAGAACTTCCAGGTGACGATCTGGCACGGCATGTACGCGCCCAAGGGCACGCCAGCGCCAGTGCTCAAGAAGCTCAACGATGCGCTCAGGGTGGCTCTGAAAGACCCGGACTTCATCAAGAAGCAGGAAGGCTTGGGCGCGGTGGTGATGGCTGACAAGCGCGAGGAACCGGCCGAGCACAAGAAGTTCGTGCAGGCCGAAGTGGAGCGCTTCGGGCCGGTCATCAGGGCCGCGGGCATCTACGCGGACTAAGAGCCCAGTGCGGTGAAGCGGCCGCAGAGCGCAAGCAGGGTAATTCCGACCTCCCGCTCGGGGAGGCGCGTCCCTATGATCGCTTCCCATTGTTGCCAACCCAAGCGGCACCGCTTCCCGCTCCTGTGTCATTGCTCCTTTCGGCTGGGCGTACCGTGTTGAGGCTCGCCGAGCCTTACCGTGCCAGCCTGACCGGCTCCCTGGACGAGCTTCGGGAACATCCCGCGCCGCACACGCGATGGTGGCGCTGGCTCGCTGTCGGCGCGTGGGTTTGCCTGGCCGCGGCGTCAGGTGCGCTGGCCTATCTTGCGGCCGAGCGCAGCGGCATCCGCTCGCTTCAGCAGGGCACGTTGCATCGGCTCGACATCTATGCAACCAGCCTGCGCAGCGAACTCAGCCGCTACGAGTACCTGCCGCAGGTCCTGTCGTTGAGTCCTGATGTTCTGGACCTGCTGCGCTCGCCCGGCGACGACAGCCTGCGGCAAGACGCCAACCGCTATCTTGAAACCGTGAACGCCCACGCACAGGCGAGTGCAAGCTACGTGATGGACGCCACTGGCCTGACGCTGGCCGCCAGCAACTGGGATCAACCGGGCAGCTTCGTGCACATGAATTTTTCGTACAGGCCGTATTTCCACGACGCGATGCGCGGCGTTCCGGGCCGCTTTTATGGCATCGGCACCGTGAGCCGAGAGGCTGGCTACTACTTCTCGTTTGCTGTTTCGGACGGCGGGCGGCAGATTGGCGTGGCAACCGTGAAGGTGGGCTTGGACAAGCTCGATGCGGCGTGGTCGAGTTCGGCCGACAAGGTGCTGGCCATCGACAGCAACGGCGTGGTGGTGCTGTCGTCCGTGCCGGGGTGGAAGTTCCGCACGCTGCACCCGCTTTCCAGCCAGACGCAGGCGCAGCTGGCGCAGACGCGCCAGTACACAGAGGCCGGCACGCTCACGCCGCTGGCCATGCGCGAGCACCGGCCCATGTCGGGCGGTGCGGCAAAAGTGGTGCAGATCGGCGCCGACAGTGCGCCCGGCCGGTCGGCCGCCGTCCGCTTCGGGCCCGACCTGCTACTGGACGCGCGGGCTGTGGAAGGCACCGACTGGAAGCTGATCATGCTGTCGGACATGGGTCCTGTGCATGCGTCTGCGCGCACAGCGGCGGTACTGACCATGTTCACGCTGGTGTTCCTCACGCTGCTGGTGCTGTTCTTCCAGCAGCGCCGCCGCATCGTGCACCAGCGACTGGCTGCACGCGAAGCGCTCCAGCGCGCCTACGACGAGCTGGAACACAAGGTGCAGCTGCGCACCGAGGCGCTGAGCGAAGCCAACCAGCATCTGCAGACCGAGGTGGCCGAACGCAAGAAGGCCGAGGAGATCCTGAAGAACACGCTGGAAGACTTGGTGCAGACCGGCAAGATGGCCGTGTTGGGCCAGATGTCTGCAGGCATCACGCATGAGCTGAACCAGCCGCTGGCGGCGCTGCGCACGCTATCGGCCAACGCTGTGGTGTTCCTGCAGCGCGGGGAGGCGGAGCAGGTGGACCTGAACTTGCGCACCATCTGCCAGCTGACCGACCGGATGGGGCAGATCACCGCGCAGCTCAAGAAGTTTGCGCGCCGCTCGGGCGTCGAACTGCAGCCGGTGCCGCTGGCGGACGTGATCAGTGATGCGCTGTTCCTGCTGGAGCAGCGCATCAGGCAGGAGCACATCGAGCTCGAGCAGCGGGTGCAGCCAGGCCTGCATGCGCTGTGCGAGGGCAACCGGCTCGAGCAGGTGCTGGTGAACCTTCTGGTCAACGCGTTCGACGCAACCGCGCTCACAAAGCCGCAGGGCCGGCGCCGCGTGCGCATCGTTGTGTTCCGCTCGGGCGCCAACGTGGTGGTGGAGGTGCACGACAACGGCCCGGGCATTGCGCCTGAAGTGGCGCAGCGCGTGTTCGAGCCCTTCTTCACCACCAAGGACCAAGGCCTTGGCTTGGGGCTGGGGCTGGCTATCTCGGCCGGCATCGTTCGCGACTTCGGCGGCCTTTTGCGGGCGGGTCGCAGCGAACTGGGCGGTGCGGTTTTCATCGCAGTGCTGCGCCATGGACAACGGGAAACATCACATGCCTGAATCGAATGCAATGGAAGTGCTCTTCGTGGAAGACGACCCGGCCGTGCGCTTGGGCAGCACGCAGTCTCTGCAGCTCGCTGGCTTGAACGTGTCCGGCTTTGGCTCGGCCGAGAAAGTGCTGGAGCGGCTTGCACCTGGCCTGCGGGGCGTGCTGGTCACGGACGTAAAGCTCCCGGGCATCGACGGACTGGAGTTGCTCTCGCGCGCACTGAAGATCGACCCGGCGCTGCCGGTGATTCTGGTCACCGGCCATGGCGACATCACCATGGCCGTGCAGGCCATGCGCCTGGGCGCCTACGACTTTCTCGAAAAGCCTTTTTCACCCGAGCAGCTCACCGATGTGGTCCGTCGCGCAATGGAAAGGCGCGCGCTGAGCCTGGAGGTGGAGCAGCTGCGTTCAAAGCTGGCTGGATTCGAATCGATCGAGGCCCGCCTCATTGGCCGCTCTTCAGTCATGCAACAGCTGCGGCGCCTGGTGCGCGACGTTGCAAGTTCGGACGCCGATGTTCTGATCCTGGGCGAGACCGGCACCGGCAAGGAGCTGGTGGCGCGCTGCCTGCACGAAGGAAGCCGCCGCCGCGCAGGGCACTTTGCCGCCATCAACTGCGGCGGCATGCCCGAGACGCTGTTCGAAAGCGAGATGTTCGGCCACGAGGCCGGCGCCTTCACGGGAGCGGCCAAGCGGCGCATCGGCAAGATCGAGCATGCCCGCGGAGGCACTCTGTTTCTCGATGAAATCGAAACCATGCCCATGAACCTGCAGGTGAAGATGCTGCGCACGCTGCAGGAGCGGCAGTTCGAGCGGCTGGGCACCAACGAGCTGCGGCCCATGGATTGCCGGGTGGTTGCTGCCACCAAGGCCGACCTGCTGGCCGCAGCGCGCGAGGGCAAGTTCCGTGACGACCTGTACTGGCGTCTTGGCGTGGTGCTGCTGCAGTTGCCGCCGCTGCGCGACCGGCGCGAGGACATCCCGCTGCTCTTCACCCACTTCGCAACCCAGGCCGCCTTGCGGCACGAGCGCGAACTGCCCACCGTGGCGCCGCGCCACCTGGAGGCACTGGTGGCGCATGCATGGCCGGGCAACGTGCGAGAGCTGCGCAATGTCGCCGACCGCTTCGTGCTCGGCCTGTGGGACGGCGAGGCCGGCGTGCGCGAGCTCACTCACATCGAACGCACGCTCGACGAGCAACTGGCGCAGTTCGAGCGCTACCTGATCAACGAGGCCCTTGAAGCGTGCAACGGCAGCGCGGCCGCAGCAGCCGAGCGCCTGGGTCTGCCGCGCAAGACGCTGTACGACAAGATGCGACGCTTGGGCCCCATGCGTGCAGCGGCTTGAACCGAGCTCGCCCAGGGAATGGGCGCTACGTCACAGCAAAGATTCAGGAGGCCAAAGTGTTCAAAATTGCGATCAGCTTCGTGCTGTTGTGTGTCCTCGGCGGATGCTCCCTTCCGCCCAATCCGTACTCGGCGTGCTCATCGGGTCCCGGCAGCTATGCCTGTCAGGTCGAGCGGTATGCAGACGCTGGAAGCTAGTGCAGTGCGCCACTCTCTGTCTTGCATTTGAGCCGGAAGTGCCTGCTGAGTCACCGTTGCGTCACGATGTGGGTGCGCTGGATGGCGTCAGGCGCCGCGCGATCCGCTCAAACAGCGTGGACGACGCATTGCCGTCAGGGGAAGCATCAGGCCCCAGGGTGGTGCTGACCGCGATCGTGATCTTCTGCGCCGGCAGGTAGGCCATCGTGCCCGCATAGCCGTAGAAAGCCGGGTTCTGCATGAGCCATCCGTTGGATACAAAGATACCCAGGCCGTAGTAGCGCGAGCGCGTCCACGGCGCGAACGCGGCGGTGCGTGGTTCCAGAAACTGCGCGTGGCTCTTGGGCGAGATCAAGCGGCCCGTGGCGATTGCCTCCGCCGAGCGCATGACGTCGGGGATGGTGCTGGTCATGATTGCGCCTTCGGCGGTAGACCACGAGGGGTTCCAACCGGTGCTGTCCTCATAGCTTCCCCGAACATTCAAGAAGGCGTGCAGCACCGGCTCGGGGATGAAGGGCGTCGAGTCGCTGCGTGTCTCGCGCAGGTTCAGCGGTTCCAGAATGCCGGTGCGGATCAAATCGGCGACCGGCTTGCCGCTGGCCATCGCCATGACACGCCCGAGGATGACGAAGTTCGCGTGCGAATACAAAAAGCACGTGCCGGGCTCGCACTTCATCCCCTGCGCCAGGCTGATCTGGATCAGTTCGTCCTGGGTCCATTGCCGATCAACGTCGCCTTTCAGCGGAATGACGTCCGGGTCCACGTATTCCGCATAGCCCGACGTGCTGCTTGCCAGCATGGCAAGCGTGATCTCGCCGGCTCGCGGGTAGTCGGGCAGCCATTTCGACAGCTTGTCGTCGATGCTGAGCACGCCTTGGTCTTGCAATTGGAGCAAGGCGGTGGTCAGGTAGGAGATGCCGATTGCGCCATTGCGCCAATGCATGTCCACGGTGGCCGCCTGGCCGTGCGCGGATTCGCCCCAGGCCTGGCTGAGGACCGGTGTGTCGCCCACGCTCACACCCACGATGGCCGAGCGCAGGTCGAGTTCGGCCATCGTCTCGCGCACGACCTCGCGCACCAGATCGGCGGTCTGTGCCGCGTCGACGCAGTTGGATTCGAGCTGGACCTGCCCGGCTCGACAGACCGCCATCAGATTGCCGCCGCCACCGCCGCCGCACGCGGCCAGACTCAGCAGGAATGGCAGCGACCACGTAAAGCCCGGAAATTTGAGCTTTGTCATGTGGCTATCGCTTCCTTGTGAACACGCCGCCCGTCTGGTCTTCCACAAAGGCCTCGATCTGCACACCATTCACCACGCCTGAAGCTTCATTGAAATCGACCCTCATCAGGCTGCCTTCGCCTTCGCTCCAGTCGAAGATGAAAGTATTTCCGCTCCAGTGGCGCAAGGGGTAGACCGTCACGCCGCCGGGGCCCATCTTCAAGGTCAAATTGCCGGCGCTGGCTTCGACCACCGCGTCGCCGAAGTAGCTGTTGGCATAGGTGCCGGCATAAGCCGTGGCGGCAAGGGCTGGAACCGGCGGGGCCGGCGGCGTTTGGCCAGCCAGCGAACCCAAGGGATCGTTGATCGGCTCGAATGCGGCTCGCGTGATGGAATACCAATCGCGCGTGACCTTGCCGTACTCGACCAGATCATCGAAAGACGAGTTCAACGCCTCGGGAACCCCCACCGGCATCGCGTTCGTCAGCGTGACGATCGCCACGCCAGCCGATTGCATGATCGAGAAGGACGTGCTTGCGCCCGCCGTGAACGCCCCTGAATGCCCCAGCTTGACGCGGCCAGACGGCGCGACAGTGACGACGAAGCCATAGCCATAGCCGCTCGAACGCGCGGAGACACCATCGGCGGGGCCCCGGTCGATCTGCACGTTCAAGGCGGGCAACAAGGCATCGGCCTTGACCACCTGCCGACCCTCGTAGACGCCGTTTTGCAGAACCATGGCCAGCCAGCGCGCCATGTCCTTGACGCTGGAACTCACGCCGCCCGCGGGGGATTGGGCGTCCGGCTGACGCAGATACAGCGGCTGATAGTTGCCACCCCGCTTGACGTGCAGCGAAGCGCGGTTGCTCTGCCGCATGAAGTCGGCATTGCGGGAACTGGTGGACGCCATTCCAAGCGGCCGATAGAGGTTCTGCTCGCTGATCGTCTCCCAATCCATGCCGGCGGCCGTGGCCGCGGCCTGCGCCCCGGCCGTGATGCTGAAGTTCGCGTACCCGTACTGCGTCCGGAATCCCTGGTTCGAAACGTAGCGCAGGCGCTCGAGGATTTGCCCCCGGTCGTAGCCCAGCACTTCGAGCATGTCGCCCGCCCCGGCCGGCAGGCCCGAACGGAGGGCGTAGAAGTCTCCTATCGTCACTTGCTGCGTGACCGCGTCGTTGGCCAGCTTGAAGTCAGGCATCACACTGGCAACCCGAGTGTCCCAGTTGACGCTTCCCGCACCGACCAGCGTGGCCATCGCGGTTGCGCCTACCGACTTCGACACCGAAGCCAGTTGAAAAACCGTGTCCGTGTCGACCTTTTCAGGCGAACCCAAGCGGCGCACCCCGAAACCCTTGGCGTAAACGGTTTTGCCGTCCTTCACCACGGCCACGGCCATGCCCGGAATGCCCGAGCGGCGCATCAGGTCGGCTGCCAATCGGTCGATCTGGGCGATGGCCGCGTCGATCTGAGCCGGCGGGATGGCCGGAAGCTCCGTCGCCGAGACATTGGCGCCACCCGCGCCACCGCCACCACCGCCGCAGCCCGCGAGCGCGAAAGCACTCACGAATGCGATGCCGTGCAGCGCGCGCAAAACCGGGGATTTGTGTCTCATGCACTTTCCTTTTTCACGCGCAAATGCTGCTCGTTGTTCGTCATGCCGCCACTCGCTGCCAGACCGTCGTTCCGGTGTGCATCTCCTCCTGGCCGTCCACCGTCACCATGAAAAGTTCGTACAGGTCGCGGCCTTCGTTGCCTGGGATCTTGACGGTCATGCCGGCTTCGTTGTCGCTCACCACGCGCAGCAACTGCTCATTGTTCAGCATGACGTAGCCCGGCCTCTCCGCCAACTCGCCCATGCGATAGATCACTGGCGAGTGCAGGCGGCTCACGGTCGAATCGGGGGATTCGTTGACAAGACGCCATTGGCTCCCCACGCGCGCGCGCCACGCGGGCGGCAGCGGCGTGTCCAGCGGCAGAAGTCGTTCGCCCAGGGGGCCCTCGCCCCAGTACAGCGCGTTGGCCGAGAGCGTGCGGGTGATCAGGTAGAGATGCCCTTCCACGGTCTGGAAGCGGTAGCAGGTGGAAGTTTGTCCATCCGTCCACCAGCGGCCATCGGTGCGGGCGCGCAGATTGGCCTGCACGAGGGTCCAGCCAGCTTCGCTCCAGCGGCGCAGGGTCAGCGAGCCGTCGGCCGCCGCGAGGACTTGGAAGGGGGCGGTGTAGTTTGCATAGACGCCCGTCAAGACATCGAGATCTGGAGCAGGCGACGCCGCGGGAGGTACTGCCCCGGCAATCGCCGGCGGCAGCGTTTTGGTGGCGCCGCGCTCTTGGGCTGCGCGCAGCAGCAGGCCCTCGGCCAACTGGCGCATGCCGTAATCGAAGCCGTTGCCGCTGATCAACATGGCCAGCCGGGCTTCGGGTAGCACGAAGAAGTCGGCATTAAAGAAGGCGGTGCCACCGTTTTTGTTCCAGGCCAGCAGCCCCGCAGCATCCAGGCCCGGCTGCCGCACGGAGTCCCACCCCAGGCCCCAGCGCCATGACGAAGCCGAGGGGTTGATGCGCGTGCGGGCGCCCTGTTCGACGCCCATCTCGCGCACCGCGTCGGCCGAGACGATGCGTCGGCCTTGGTAGACGCCCTGGTCCAGGAACATTTGCGCCAGCTTCAACATGTCCGTGGGGGTGGTGAGAACGCCGCCGGTCGCATAGGGCGCGGGCATTTCCTGGGGAAGGCTGCGGCCTTCGGCGTACGGGTGTACATAAGTGCCTTCGGCGGCAGGCGTCACCGGATAGCCCGACAGGTTCATGCCCAGGGGAGCGAAGATTTCGCGCTGGACGAATTCGTAGAAGGGCAGCCCGGTCAGCGCGCGCACCAGCGGTTCGACCATGGTGAAGCCGTCGTTGCAGTACACCGCGAGTTCCCCCGGTTCGTGCTTCAGGTGCGAGTTCGCCAGCTCCTGCAGGGTGTCCTGCGCATAGTCCAGATAAGGCACGAACATGAACGCGTTGTGCATGTTGGTGCCCGGGAAGCCGGAACTGTGGGACACCAGGTGGCGCACGGTCACCCGCTCGTAGCCCGGGGCGAGCATGGTGAACCCGGGCAGCAGTTCGACCAGCGGCTGGTCGAGCGCCAACTGGCCGCGGTCGCGCAGGATCATCACGACCAGCGTGGCGATTACCTTGGCGACCGAGCCGATGTAGACGCGCGTGTCGGGGGTCGCCAATTGCCCGGTATCGCGGTTGGCGTAGCCAAAGGCCTCGCGCCAGACTACGCGGTCTTCATCAAACAGCGCCACGGACACGGCGGTGGTGGCGGATTGAGGTCGGCCGAGCGCGGCCTGGATGGCCTCGCGGCACCACCGCACCGATTCACGGTCGGCCAGAGCGATTGGCGTGCCGGAACCACTGCTGCCGCCGCCGCAGGCCTGCAGCAGCGGGGCGGCAAGCCCGGCCACGGCCGAACCCAGGTAGGCGCGACGCGAAATGCCGGGAGTGGAGAACGCGGAAGGCTCGATGAGGGTGCGGGAAGCGGTCAATGGCGAATCAGTCATGGATTGGCAGACGTTGGATTGGCTCGGTGGCGAGTTGAACACCGCCCTCCGGCGCACACATCGGACCTGGCTCCCAAGCGCATCCTTGAAGCTAACGGCTGGAGAGATAGGCCAGCACGGCTTGGACTCGCCGGTGGGCGTCGTCGTCGATCTCCAGCCCGAGCGTCATATAGATGCTCGTGAGGTGATTGACCACGGTCTTCTCGGAGATGAACAGGCGCGCGGCAATGGCCGCGTTCGAGCGGCCTTCGGCGACCAGGGCGAGCACGCCGCGCTGGCGGGGCGTAAGTTGGGCCGCGGGTGTGCCGGCCTGGTCCGCGCGTGCGAGCAGTTGCTCGACGACAGAGGGGTCGAGCACGATTTCGCCGGCGATGATCCGGCGCAGGTCGGACAGGAAGTCGTCGATGTGCGTGATGCGTTGCTTGAGCAGATACCCGATCCCACCCCCATCGGCGTCGAGCAGCGCACGCGCGGAATGCGCCAGCACGTATTGAGACAGCACGCAGACCGGAATGGCGGGCCAGGTGCGGCGGATCTCCAGCGCGGCGGCGAGTCCCTCGTTGGTGAAGCCCGGCGGCATTCGGATGTCGGTGATGACGAGCGCGGGCGACTCGTCGCGCACGGCAGCGATCAGTTCGTCGGCGGTGCCGACCATGCGGACGATCTCGAAGTCGCCGTCCGCGAGAACCACTTCGAGCCCGCGGCGGATCAGCGCCTCGTCTTCGGCAATCACGACCCGCAGGGGATTTGCGCCCATACCTTTGTCCCTCCTTCTGGTGGCATGTCCACGCCGCTCGCACCGCCGAGCGCCGCGACCCGGTCGGCGATGCCGGCCAGGCCGGTGCCGCGTCGCGGATCGATGCGGGCGTTGCCGTTGTCGATGACGGCGACGCGCAGGTGTGCGCCGTCGGCGTGGAGCGACACGGTGCAGCGCGTCGCGCCAGCGTGCTTGATGACGTTGGTCAGCGCCTCGGCCACCACCAGGTAGGCTGCGGTTTCGGCGCTGTCGCCGAGCCGTCCCGGCACTGCCGCATCGAGGCGGGTCGGGATCGGCATCGACTGGACCAGTTCTTCCACCGCTCCGGCGACGCCCAGTTCGACCAGCGCCGGCGGCACCAGATCATGGACGATGGCACGCAGCTCGGCCGCGGCCTGGTCGATGGTGTCTCGCAGCGTGGTCGCGCGTTGCGCCACTTGGTGCGCCGGTGCGGTGGCGATGCGTTGTGCCTCGACGCCGATGAGCACCAGCCGGGCCTGCAGCCCGTCGTGCAAGTCGCGGCCAATGCGCCGCCGTTCGGCATCGGCGGCGCTGAACAGCCGTTCGCGCGACTCGACGACCGCTTGCCGTGAGGCGCGCAGTTCGACGGTGAGCCGTTCGCGCTCGAGCGCCAGCGCGACGAAGTTGGCGGCGCGCTCGACCTCGTGCGGGTCGCGCAGCAGATCGCCGTCGTACTCGATCACCGCCACCGGTGCCCCGCCCAGGTCGATCTGGTGGCGGGTGCGTCCCTTCCCGCCCTCCGGTTCGGCGGCGATCAGGCCCTCCGCGTTCACCCAGTGACGCAGCTCGGTTGACCAGTAGCGCATCGCGAGGGTCGGGTCGCCCAGCGCGGCGACCAGCGTATCGCGGATCGGGATGCGCGACGCCTCTGATTCGCCCAGCCACGCGCCCAGCGTCTCCAGGTCGGCGGTGCGGAGAAAGCCGCCGCGCAGGAACGCGATCAGCACCACCAGCGGCAGTGCCGCGACCGCGATGATCTGAAGCGAATCGCGTATTTCCCCCTCGGCGCCGTACTCGGACGACCAGATGCGAAACACCCACGCCATCAAGGGCACGAACACCATCACGAAGATTCCGTAGCCATAGACCACGCCCAGCGGCCGGCGATGCTCGGGCCTGGCCCGGAGCAATCGCGCGATCAGGACGATCGCGACGGCCACGCTGAGCGCTGTGGTGGCGAACGATTGCGCCATGCTGAACATGCCGGCAAGACTCCAAACAGCAGTCGGCGCCGGCGGATCGAAGAAGTAGCGCAGCACTTGCAACCCGGTTCCCGCGAAGTACCCGCCGGCCACGAGCGCGCGTTCCCCCGGCGAGGAGAGCCGCCCGGTCGGGAACGCCACCAACAGATGGACGAGCGCCCCATAGAGCGTCGGGACCACCGCGTTCACCATCAGGAACGCCGGCACCGTGGTGTTGTTGAGGCCGACGATCCAGACCCCCAGGCCGGTCCACACCAGCAGCATCCCGACGCCGTTGCGGGGGCGGCGCCACCAGGCGATCAAGCCCGCCGCGAGGTAGATCCAGAACACCACCGGCAAGGCCCAGACCGTCGCTACCGCCAGCGGCGGCAGGCCCTCGAAGGTGAACAGCGGAAACAGCATCAGGCCGAGCACGACGCCCAGCCCGCCCAGCATCCACAACGCCAGCCCAAAAGGGGACGACAACGCACCCCGTGGCGAGGCGGGGCGGTTCATCGAGTCACGGCAAATAGTCAACCGCGACCGTGGCCTGCAGGCTGTTCTTGGTCACTTGATCTTCCCTCGTCTGGTGTGGATAGGCGGCTTGGCACCAGGCGCTCGATTTGGGATGCGGCATGCCGTTGCTGTTGACGACGCTGCAATCCGCCGGATCGATGATCAGCGCCTTGTTCGGGTCGCACTGCGCTGCCGCGCATTCGGGGAACGGCGCTTTGATGACCAGGGTGTAGCGGTTGTCCTTCGCGTCGGTGAAGCGCACCTTGATGGGATAAGAAGGCACCGTGCCCACCCTGAACCCCGCGATCTGGCTATGGCTGGGCATGGTGACGTCCTGCTTGTCCTGCTCGCAATTCGGATCGCCGGCCTCCCTGCCGAAGGCGCATACGCCGTATTTCTTGAGCAAGGGCTGGGTCACAAGGGGAGCCTGGCTTTGAGGCACGCCGAGCGCCAGGGAAAAACCGCCCGAATAGGTGAACTGCCCCTTGGTTTCCAGGCCGCGATCTCCGCCCACGGCAAAGATCAGGCCGTCACCCAGTTCGCTCATGAACCCGACGGCGTCATCCACGGAGAACCCATAGGCGCTCATCCCGAGATCGTCATGGATCAATTTGACGTAAGGGTTGAACGTCAACCGGGTGTCGTTTTTGACGTACTGCTGCAAGTGGTTGTATTGCAGGTCATGGATGTACATGGGCTGGATGGTCGCATGCGTCCAGCCTGGAATCACCGTGTCGACCAATTTGTTCGCCCCTGAGCCGCAGCCTTCGTTGAAAGGCACCCAGCCATAGATGTGCAGGAGGGCCTCCCAGTAGGTGAAGGTCGCCAGCCTTTGCGGCATCGCCTGAGGGCATCGATTGCCGGCATGCAGCGCCAGGTACTGATCGTGGCTCTTCTTGAAGAAAGCCTTGACCGCTTCCATCTTGACTTTCAGTTCATCCGGGCAGGGGATCTGTTCGGTGATGTAGCCGCTCGCTTGTTCTTCCGCTGTCCATGCGACGCAGGAACCCCACAGATTCTGGATGTTCTGGACCGCTGCGCCGAAATTGCCGGCCTTCTTCTCGTTGTTGTCGCATCCGCCCTCGATGCACTTCATCACGGTCAACACCGGCGGAAGATCAGGCGGGTTGACGGGTTTCACGGGCACGTCGTGGTCGTTCAAGGTGCCGGTGCGCTGGGCAAGGATGTTGTAGCCGCCCGGCAATTTCCGTTCGTACAGGTTGTAGACGGGCCAGCCCTCGCCGACGGCGCCGGCCTGCAAAAACGCATTCAGGGCGCTTCTGAACGACGGCAAGGACCTTGTCGATCCGCTGTATCCGATATAGGGATTGTTCTTCGGCCCGATCGCCACGGGCAGATAGACATGGTCCACGTACGAGATGTTGTATCCCACGTTGTCCGGCCTAAGCCACCGCGTGGTCTGTCCAGCCGGAGGATCGAGGGAATCTCCCAAGGTGAATTCCGACAGTTGCGCATAGATGTCTTCCGGAAGCCCCTCCGTGCCGGCATAGACACTGAGCGCGCACTGAGCGCCTTCCCCGATGCACGTCACGCTGGCCGGTGTTGTCAATCGCTGGTCCGAGTCCAGGCGCAGCCTCTCATTCCTGTCGGCCAGCACGACGCGCCCGCCATTCCACCAGGTGATGTATTTCGCGTTCGGCAGGGTCCCCGCCGGAAGTTCGCTGAACAGGGGGAGCGTGATCGTCACCGACGAATTCGGCGGTATGCCCTGGCCCTCGTTGACATACAGCCTGTAGATGTAGTTGGAGGGATTCGGATCCTGCGTGCGCAGACATCCTTGAACCCACTGGTCTTCCTCGTTCTTGCCGATGGCCAGAATCGGATAGATCGCGCCATCGGAATCGTTGTTGATGGTGATGGTCTTGGGCGCGACCGCCATGGGCTTGTTGTCATGGTCCAGGCACGTCACCGCGCCCGGGGCGCTCGCGGGAGGGCCCGGGGGAAGCGCCGGGTTGGGGGCGGTCGAAGGTATGGCGCCGACATCCGAACCGGAGCCGCCGCCGCAGCCCGCCAGCGCGAAAGCGCCCGCCAGGGCGACGGCGCGCAGCGCGCGTGAAATCAGTGCGTTGCGTGTCATGAATTTCTCCTCCGTTCTCAATAGGCTTGCTGGAACGCCACGACGATGCTCGCCAGCTCCGCGCGAGCGGCGGCGTAATCCTCGAACGACCAGAAGGCGGCGTTGTTGACGAACACGCTGTAGACGAGCCGGCGTCCGCTCCTGGCGTCGATGAAGCCGGCCTGAGTCATGGCGATGGCGATAAGCTGCCCGGCTGCGGTTCCCGCGATGAGGTCGCCGTCCTTGATTCGGACATGCCCGGCCGCCGGTGTGCCGAGGCCGTTCTGCGCCTGCGAGCCGTCGACGCCCAGGACCGCCATGCCGTTGCGGATTGCGATGCCCGTGGGGGTCTGTGCGATCGCGCCGAGGAAGCCCGCGATATCCGACGCGGTCGTCCGATTGTTGCCGTTCGAGCCTGCGCCGTCGAAGGGATAGGTGCTGGCAATGCCGTGACTGCCGAGGACTTTCAGTTCCTCGGCCAGCCCATCGCCGCAATCCCGGCTTCCGGCCTTGACCGCCGCCAGGCAGAGCATCAGATCGGCGCCGCGGTTGTAGCTGACCTTCAGGATGACCCTGACGTATTCCGACAGCGACGGGGACACGCGTTCCGCCACCCGGGCAGCGTCGAGATAGGCGCTCGCATCGGGCAGCGCGCCGGCAGCGGCCAGGGGCTGGGCCGCGACCGTGACCCCGGCCCGCGCCAACGCCTCGATGAAGGCCGTCCGCGCGAAGGCCGACGGATCGGCGATCTGGGACATCGTCAGCACCGGGGTGCTGTCCGCCGCAATGGACCCGCTGACCCGGACCACGCCCGGGCTGGGCGTCGTCACGGTCAGCGCCCCGGCCGGACCGGCGACCGTGGTGACATCGTTCTCGACCGTGATGGCCGCGCTCTTCGGACGCCAGTCGATGGCCGGCTTCTCGCCGTTCCGGCCGGGCGTCACCGTGATGTCGATGACGTTCTCGTTGACCCAGATCGGCGCGATGGTTCCGGATGGAAAGTTGCGGTAAGTCTCGAACAGGCGATCGTCGATCAGAACATCGCCGGTGATGGCGCCAATGCCTGCCGCCTTGACCTGCGCGGCCAGCGCGTCAAGCGCCGCAAGCGGATTGCTGTTCTTGACGAAGGCACCGCCCGGAAAGCCGGTGTAGGTGGAATTGTGGTCAACCTCGGGCAGGTTGTTGAAGGCCAGCGTGCCATCCGCCTGTTCGCGCAGCCCGAAGCTGAAGTCGCCGGAGGCGACGAGAACCAGGTCTCCGGCGAGCACGCCGTTCGAGACCTCTCCGACGCGGTAGACCGGCGTGTGGAACCGGTAGTCCGCGCCATATCTTTCAAGCGCCGTCGCGACGCTGAAGACCTTCATCGTCGAGGCAGGCACCAGCGAGGTTCCTCCGGCCTGGTTGAGCAGCACCCCGCCCGTGGCGAGATCGATCACGTGAATGCCCCATGTGGCGGAGGCGAATGCCGGTTTGGCCTGGACTGCCGTGATGGCGTCGCGAACGGAGGGAGGCACACGGCCGGACCCTCCTCCGGCGGGAGCACCTTCTTCGATGGGAACGGTAATCGACACAGGGGCGGAACCACCGCCACCGCAGCCCGTGAGCGCGAAGGCGCTGGCGAAGACTGCGGTACACAGCGCGCGTAAGAGCAGGGGTTGGGGTGTCATGGGGCCCTCGACAGGTGCTGCGGCATGGGTGATGTTCGTGGTCGATCCGTCGAGTGAAACATTCATCCCCGGTCCTGCGCATCGGACCTGGCTCCCAATCGCTGACGGTGCTGTGGGAGGCTGCCGATCGGGTCTGCGGCAAACGCCTAGGCGTTGATCCCGATGTTGGTCGATGCGATGGAACGCCATGGCCATCTCGTGCCGCCGAACAGCCGGAAGGTCATCCGGCTGGCCGCAGGTGGAGACACGAACTTGCAGGCATGAAGCCGCTTGGTGGCGGCGCCTAAACCAGAACGCGTCGCTCTAAGGCAACCGCGAACCGCCCGCGAACGCCACGACCTCAGCCAGATCGGCCACATGGGTCTCGAACTGTTTGGCGAGTGCCTCAAGCTTTCTTCGTCCTGCCGGAAGCAAGTGCACCTCCACCTGTCTTCGGTCGGTGGTGCTCGGCTGGCGCTTGACCAGTTTGGCTTCCTCACAGCGCGAGACGAGTGCCACGACGCCATGCGGCTGCGCTTGCAATCGCTCTGCGATCTCACTGATCGATGCCCATTCGCGACCTGGGAAACCTTGAGTGTGCAACAGCACCTGGTACTGGAGCACGGTGATGCGCTCGGCGCGGGCGGCGTCTTCGCTGAAGCGAAGAAAGCTGCGCAGCCTGTACCTGAACTCGGACAGCGCTTCGAGGCGCTGCTTGTCGACGGATCCTCGAACGGCGGGCATGGACGGCGTTGAAAGGGGAGGGGAGCTGAATGTAACAGCGGGCCGGCAGCAAGGGTAATTGCTCACAGCGTGAGGTATTAAACCTCATAACATGACCTAACTGAATGCGACCTGACCAAGGTCGCAGTCCCCGCGCCGAGGTGGGAGCCATTCCCACAAGCCACGGCTTTCAACGGCCGGCGCCTGTCCGTTTCCGTTTCAACCTCCTTGATCCAAAAGTAATCTGCCTATGCAAATCAAGAGCAAGAAGAATTTCGCCTCCGGGCTCCTGTTCGCTTCCGTCGGGGCGGCGTTCGCGCTGGGCGCCACCGGCTACAACGTCGGCAGTGCGGCCCGCATGGGGCCGGGCTACTTCCCGCTGATGATCGGCGTCTTGCTGACTCTGCTGGGGCTGGTCGTGGTCGCGGGCTCCCTCACGTCCAGGCGCGTGGGCGACGGAGACCCGATCGGCAGGATTGCCTGGAAGCCGCTGGGGTTCGTGATCGGCGCCAACGTGCTCTTCGGCATCCTGCTCGCGGGCATTGGGAGCATCGGGCTTCCCGCCATGGGGTTGGTCATCGCCATTTATGCGCTCGTCATCGTCGCGTGCATGGCCGGGGCCGACTTCAGGATGAAGCTGGCCGTCATGCTCGCGACCGTGCTGGCAATCGGCAGCTATCTCACTTTCATTGTCGGCCTGAAGCTGCAGTTTCAGGTATGGCCGACCTTCATCAGCGGTTGAGCAAGAGCCGACACCATGAATGATCTGATCAACAACCTTTCGATCGGTTTTGCGACCGCCGTCAGCCTGCAGAACCTCATGTACGCCTTCATCGGCTGCCTCCTGGGCACGCTGATCGGGGTGTTGCCCGGGATCGGCCCGACGGCCACGATCGCCATGCTCCTGCCGGCCACCTATGCGCTGCCGCCAGTGGCCGCACTGATCATGCTGGCGGGCATCTACTATGGGTCGCAGTACGGTGGCTCGACGACGGCCATTCTCGTGAACCTCCCGGGCGAGTCATCGTCCGTCGTGACGGTCATCGATGGGCATCAGATGGCCAAGCAGGGGAGAGGAGGGGCGGCGCTTGCGGCGGCAGGCCTCGGGTCCTTCTTCGCGGGCTGCGTCGGCACCTTGATCCTGGCGGCCTTTGCGCCACCGTTGACGGAAATCGCGTTCAAGTTCGGCCCGGCCGAGTACTTCTCGCTGATGATCCTGGGGCTGATTGGTGCGGTCGTCCTGGCATCGGGGTCGTTGATCAAGGCGATCTGCATGATCCTGCTGGGACTGCTCCTGGGCCTGGTGGGAACGGACGTCAACTCCGGCGTGGCGCGCTTCACCTTCGACATTCCGGAACTCACCGACGGGCTCGGCTTCATCGCGATCGCCATGGGCGTGTTCGGCTATGGCGAGATCATCGCGAACCTTGCTCGTCCCGAAGATGAGCGAGAGGTGTTCACCTCGAAGGTGACGGGGCTGTTCCCGACCAGGGAAGACTTCAAGCACATGGTGCCTGCGGTGCTGCGCGGCACCGCGCTGGGCTCCTCCCTGGGCATCCTGCCGGGAGGGGGCGCGCTGCTGTCGGCCTTCGCCGCCTACACGATCGAAAAGAAGATCAAGCTCAAGGCCGGCGAGGTTCCCTTCGGAAAGGGCAACATCCGCGGCGTGGCGGGCCCCGAGGCAGCCAACAACGCGGGCGCGCAAACCTCGTTCATTCCGATGCTGACCCTGGGCATTCCACCGAATCCGGTGATGGCGCTGATGGTCGGCGCCATGACGATCCACAACATCCAACCCGGACCGCAGGTGATGACCAGCAACCCGGAACTGTTCTGGGGCCTGATCGCGTCGATGTGGATCGGCAATCTGATGCTCGTGGTCCTGAACCTGCCGCTCATCGGCCTTTGGGTCAAGCTGCTCACGATCCCCTATCGCTGGCTGTTTCCCGCGATCGTTCTGTTCTGCGCCATCGGCGTGTACTCGACGAACAACAACGTGTTCGACATCTGGCTGGTGGCGATCTTCGGGATCGTTGGCTATACGTTCATCAAGCTCGGGTGCGAGCCGGCTCCTTTGCTGCTGGGTCTGATCCTTGGGCCGATGATGGAGGAGAACCTGCGGCGTGCCCTCCTGCTCTCGCGCGGCGACTGGAGCGTGTTCGTCACCCGGCCGATCTCGATGGGATTGCTGATCGCGGCGATGCTGCTGCTGGTGATCGTGTTGTTGCCCTCCATCCGTTCCAAGCGCGAGGAGGCGTTCGTCGAGGAGGTGGGCTAGCCTCTTGACCTTCAGGCGCCGGCGGACGCTTGCTTGATCCCCTGGCGAGGATGTTCCTGTTCCCAACAAACCGAGCGTGACAATCGGTGCTGCCCGGTCTGCGAACGCGGCGTCGCCGTGCATGCAATACTGAACCGAATGGCGCAAAGGTTAAAGGAACAGAACATCATGATCTTCAGGAAAATCGCGGCTCGTGTCGCCGCGATCGCGCTCTTGGCCGCAGCGGCCCTTACCTCCGGGCAGGCCGCTGCGGCAGATCCGATCAAGGTCGGCCTGGTCGTGCCCGTGACAGGGCCATTCGCGTACATGGGCCGCCAGATCGAGGCCGGGGCATCGCTGTATCTGGCGGAGCACGGTGACACCGTCGCGGGCCGCAAAGTGGAGATCGTGCTCAAGGACGACGCTGGCGTGCCTGCGACCACCAAAAGACTGGCG
Source organism: Variovorax sp. 05N34 (assembly GCF_056397405.1). Lineage (NCBI taxonomy): Bacteria > Pseudomonadati > Pseudomonadota > Betaproteobacteria > Burkholderiales > Comamonadaceae > Variovorax > Variovorax sp. 05N34. The sequence continues at coordinate 438,711 of NZ_JBFTNI010000002.1, read as the reverse complement.
CAAGAACTTGTATTGAACGACAAGGTCGCAGTTCTGGCTGGTTTTGGGTTGACCCCGCAAGCCTTTGCCGCGGCCCCCGTCGCGACACTGAGCAAGACGCCCATGGTCGTGATGCAGGCGGCGACGTCTTCGGTGACGGAGAAGTCTCCCTTTATCGTGCGTACCAGCATGACTCTGCCGCAGGTGACTGTCGGCGTGGCGGATTGGGCGGCCGACAACAAGATCAAGAAGGTCGTATCGCTGGTCTCGGACTTCGCACCCGGCGTCGATGCCGAAACCACCTTCAGGGAGCAGTTCGTCGGGAAAGGCGGTCAGGTGATCGAGGCCTTGCGGATGCCGATGATCACCACTGATTTCTCGCCGTACCTGCAGCGCGCCAGGGACGCCAATCCGGATGCGATTTTCCTGTTCCTGCCGGCGGGCGATTCGGCGGCCATCTTCATGAAGCAGTTCGCGGAACGCGGACTGGACAAGGCGGGGATCAAACTGATTGGGACGGGCGACATCGTGGATGACGATGTACTCGGACAAATGGGCGACGTCGCGCTCGGGACGATCACGTCACACCACTATTCCGCCGCGCATCCTTCCGCGTTGAACAAGAAGTTCGTCGAGTCGATCGAAAAAGCCAACAAGGGCATGCGGCCCAGCTTCATGGCCGTCGGTGGCTACGATGGCATGCGCGTCATCATGGAGGGCCTGAAGACGACGAATGGCGCAGGCGGCGAAGCACTGGTCAATGCAATGAAGGGGCAGCAATTCGATAGCCCCCGAGGCCCAGTGCTGATCGATCCGCAGACCCGCGACATCGTCCAGAACGTGTACATCCGCAAGGTCGAACGCGTCGGGGGCAAGCTGTACAACGTGGAGTTCGACACCCAGACGGCCGTCAAGGATCCGGGGAAAGCGAAGTGAGCGACGCATGTCCGTGTCAGGCATCATCGCGGCTTCCCTGATCTTGTTGGGCAATCGCGCTGCGGAGCCGCCTCTTGAATCCCGTCTCGACCACTTCGCTTCGCTACTTCGCGGAAGTCGTCCGCACCGGGTCGATCAGAGCGGCGTCAGAGACGCTGTTCGTCGCCTCGTCGGCAATCAGTCGGCAGCTTGCGCTGCTTGAGGACGCGCTTGGCGCTCCGGTGCTGGAGCGGCGCCAGGGGCGAGGAAAGGTCAAGCTCACCGCCGCGGGCGAAGCCCTCATGCGCTACTACAAGAACGTGGGCAACGAGACACGCCGACTTCACTCCGAGATCGAATCTCTTCAGGGCCTGAAGCGGGGCGGCATCAATTTCGGGATGCCCGAGTCGCTGGTGCGGGACCTCATGCCCAAGTTCCTGTCCCGCTTTTCCAAGCGCTATCCGGGCTTGTCTTTCAATGTGCATGTGGCCGGCAGCCCGCGACTGGCGCAGATGGTTCTCGAAGACGAGTTGGATGCCTGCTTCACGTTCGGAGACGTCGCACTGCAGGACCTTTCGGTGCTGTACTCGCGTCTGCTGCCGCTGTTCGTGCTGGTGCCGAAGGGCCATCCACTGGAGCATCGCGAGACCCTGCGTTTAAGCGACTGCGCCGAGTACAGCATGTCCACCCTGGATGCGTCGCTGTGGGCCAAGCAGCAGTACGACGAGATGCTTGCCAAGGCCAAGGTGCGGCCTCGGGTGGCGCTGGAGACGAACTCGTACGAGCTCATGCGCAACGTCGCGGCGGAAGGCATGTGTCTGACCTTCACCACCCGGCCACTGGACGATCCCTTCGGCAACCCGCGCGCGGGCTCTTACATCCCGCTCAAGGATCCGCGTGCCAGGCCGCAGCGCTTTGCGCTCAGCGTGCACAAGGGGAGAAACCTGCCGCTCGCGGTCGACACCTTCCTCGGTGACCTGACGGCGGTGCTCGAGGACATCGAGCGCCGCGCCAAGACCGGCCGCGCACCCGTCTGAGACGCTACCCGGCCGCCAGTTCGGCCGGGGTCTTGTACTTCTGCACGGCGGCGAAGCGGCTCACCAGATACTCGCCCGACTTGATCGGTGCATGCCGGGGGGCACCGGAGGCCGGCGCGAACTCGGGCAGGCAGGCCACGGGCGTGTCGTAGTCCAGGTTGAAGAAGGTGGGGATCGAATAGCGCTCCTTGCCAGTGCGGTTCGCGACCCGGTGTGGATTGGACACATACACGTCGTTGGTCCAAACCTTCACGAGGTCTCCGAGGTTGATGACGAGCGTGCCCTCGATATAGGGCGCCGCCACCCATTCGCCGCTTCGGGTGCGGAGTTCGAGCCCGCCGATCGGGTCCTGCGCCAGCAGCGTCAGCATGCCGTAGTCGGTGTGCGCGGCCGCACCCAGTTCCAGATTGGTAAACGACTGCTGGGGCGGGTAGTGGAAGAGGCGAGCCTGCACCATCGGCTTCTTCGCATATTGCAAGAAGAAGCCTTCTTCCTTGCCCACGGCCGCGGCAAACACCTTCAGCAGATTGCGGCCCAGCTCGATGCTCGCGTTGAAGTAGCTCATGGCTGCCTGTTCGAGCCAGGGCTTGTCTGCCGGCCAGTGGTTGGGGCCGTGAAGCGGGCGCCCCGAGGCCACGTCGGAGTCGGTCAGCGGCAGGTCCAGGCCCAGTTCGTAGCTTTCCTTGAGGTCGGGTTTGTGGCCCGGATGCTGCGTCACTCCCATGGGCATGAAGCCACGGCGGAAGCGCTCGTCGATCTTGTCGCGCAGGCGTTCTTCCATCGGCAGCGACATGTAGCGCCGGGTGGCCTCGAAGACCCCATCGATGGTTTCCTGCGGTATGCCGTGGTTCTTCACATAGAAGAAGCCGGTGTTGGTGCAGGCAGCCTTGAACTGCTCGACGAGCGGCTCGATCGGGCCGCCCGCGAGCCAGGCTCCGAGGTCGAGGACTGGCATTTCTTCGGCGGACGCACGGCGCGGTGCGTCCACCGCGTGTTCGGAGGACGAGTGCATTGGATGGGCTCCTTGGTTGGCTAAGAGGGATTGATCAGGTGCCGCGCGACAGGTCGGTGAAGGCGTCGGCCCAGAAGATGACGCGCCGTGCGATGGTCTTCACGATCGCATGCAGCACGATTCCGATGAGGGACAGGACAATGAGGATGGCGAACATGCCGGCGGCATCCATCGAGAAGTTGCGCTGCAGGATCAGGTAGCCCAGCCCCGCCTGGGCGCCCACGAATTCGCCGACGATCGCGCCGATGACGGCCAGCACGATCCCGATGTCCAGCCCCGCGAAGACGTAGGGCAGGGCATGCGGCAGTCGCACCATGCGGAACACATGCCAGCCGGAGGCGGTGAAGGCGCGCATCAGGTCGATCTGATCGCGCGGCGCAGAGCGCAGTCCGACGATGGTATTGGCCAGCACCGGAAAGAACACGATGGTGGCCGTGATCACCACCTTGGAGGTGGTCCCGAAGCCGAACCAGAGCACGAAGAGCGGCGCAACCGCTACCTTGGGCACGGTCTGGAAGGCGAGTACGTAGGGATAAAGCACAGCTTCGAGCACGGCGCTCTGCCCAATGAGGGCGCCCAGCACGAAGCCGGAAAGCGCCCCCACCGCAAAGCCCGCAAGGATCTCGTAGAGGGTCACGCCGAGGTGCGGCCAGATCTCGCCAGAGGCGAGCGCATCGTAGACCGCACGCGCAACGCCAGCCGGCCCGGGGAAGATCAGGTGCGAGACATTCAGTGCGGTCACCGCGACATGCCAGCCAGCGATCACTGCGACGAAGAACATCGCAATGAGTGCGCGGCGCCGCCCGGGCGTGAGTTTGTTGGCCGGGCTTTCCGGGTTGGGGGTGGTTGTGCTCATCAGTCCAGGCCTCCGCTGGCGTTCAGGTTGGCGCGGATGGAGGACACGTACTTGCCGAAGCCCTCGGTGTTGATCAAGTCCAAGCTGCGCGGCAATGGGAGCTCGACGTCGATCACCTGGGTGACGCGTCCTGGCCTCGGGGACATGACGATCACCCGATCGCCGAGGAAAACCGCCTCGGGAATGCTGTGAGTCACGAGCATGATGGTCGCGCCGGTGCGTTCGCGCAGCTTGAGCAGCTCCACGTTCATGGTCTCGCGTGTCATGGCATCCAGTGCCCCGAAGGGCTCGTCCATGAGCAGAAGCATCGGATCGTTGACCAGCGCACGGGCGATGCCCACGCGCTGCTGCATGCCGCCGGACAACTCGTTCGGGTACTTGGTCTCGAAGCCGGACAGGCCCACGAGGTTCAGGTAATGGATGGCCCGCTCACGCGCGGCCTTGGCATCGCGGCCCTGGATCTGCGCGGGTACCAGCACGTTCTGAAGGACGTTGCGCCAGGGCAGCAACACGGGCGCCTGGAAGACGACGCCCACGTCCCTGCTCGGGCCGACATGCTCGCGTCCGCCGAGTTCGACGTTGCCGCTGCTGGCGCGCTCCAGGCCCGCAAGGATGCGAAGCAGCGTACTCTTGCCGCAGCCGCTGGGACCGACGACGGTCACGAACTCGCCGTGCCGGACACGGAAGTCGATGTCCTGGAGCGCGACGACGTTGCCGCCATCCTTGGAGCGGAAGGTCTTGTGCAGGCGGTCGAATCTGAATGCAGGCGCCTTCGGTTCAGACGCCAAAAGCGAACTCATCGGTGGTCTTTCTTGAATGGGGCGGCCCGCGCCATCCAGTCGTCAATGCGAGCGTTTGCGTCTCGACGCTGTGCGTCCGGGATGAACGCCGCCTCGAAGCTGTTGCGCGCGAGCTGGGCCAGCTCGTTGTGCCCAAGGCCGAGTTCGCGCTGGCAGGCCAGGTAGTTGTCATTGACGTAGCCGCCGAAGTAGGAGGGGTCGTCGGAATTCACGGTGACGCACAGGCCCGCTTGAAGCAGGCGCTTGAGCGGATGCGCAGCCAACGAGTCGATCACCTGCAGCTTGAGGTTGGACAGCGGACACATCGTGAGCGGCGTGCGCCGCTGCGCGAGCATCTCGACGAGCGCGGTGTCGTCGATGCACGCGTTGCCATGGTCAACGCGGTCCACCTGCAGCAGTTCGACCGACTCGCGCACATACGCTGCGGGACCTTCCTCGCCTGCATGGGCCACGACCTTGAAGCCCAGAGCGCGGCAACGGCGGAAGAACTCGGCGAACTTGCCCGGTGGGTTGCCGACTTCGGCACCGCCGAGGCCAAAGCCCAGCAGGCGGCCGTACCAGGGCTCCAGTTCTTCGAGCATGGCGAGCGCCTCCGTCTCGCTGCGATGGCGCTGCGCCACCGGGATGAGGCCGCTGGTGATGCCGTCCTCGGCCTGTGCCGCGTCCATCGCCGCGAAGACGCCTTCCATTACGGTGGCAATGGGTACGCCGCGCAGGGTGTGGCCTTGGGGGCCGAGGAACATTTCCGCGTGCAAGACGCCGTCCGCGTGAGCGCGCCGGAGGTAATCGCGCGTCACATCGAAATAGTCCTGCGCCTGCACAAGCACCCGGCAGCCGTCGTAGTAGAGGTCCAGAAAGTCCTGCAGGTCAGTGAAGCGGTAGGCGGCGCGCAGTTGCGCCTCGGACTGCCAGCGGATGGCCACGCCGTTTCGGCTTGCCAGCCGCAGGAACAGATCGGGCTCGATCGAGCCTTCGATGTGCATGTGCAGCTCGGCCTTGGGCAGGCCGGCGACGAATTCTTCAGGCGTCATCTGAACGGATTCAGGCGCCATTGCAGGACTTGGCGGCATCGATCACGGCGGCGTGGTCGAAGCGGTTGATCGCCTCCACGAAACCGGGCTTGAGATAGAGCATGGATTCGGGCGGCAGGGTGCGCTTGATGAGACCGTCTTTGAGCATCAGGTCCTGCATACGGCCATAGGCCGCTGGGTTCATCGCGCCGATCAGTTTGCCGCCGTTCATGGTGTAGGCGGCGGACATGGATTCGAGCTGCGATTCCAGCAGCGCCAGATCCCACTTGGCAAGTGTTGCTTCATCGGCGCCGGTGGGCTTCGTGCTCGGGAAGTTCTTCCAGTGGATCTTGCGCGTGCATTCGGGGTTGGTCTGCGCGAAGAGCGTCGCCTTGGCCGCGCCGCGCGAGATGGCCTCCACCATCGCGGGGTCCGAATCGATGGTCTTCTGCATCGCGGCGAAGGTGAAGTCCGGCAGGGCGCGCCAAGCCGGGTCGAAGATCACGCGCATCTTCGTTCCTGCATTTTGAAATCCAGTGAGTGCAGAACCCCAGAACATCAGAGCTTGCACGCGATCGGACTTGAGAGCCTCGAGTGCGGGGGCGCCGGCACCGGTGGCGATGATCTGTACGTCCGAATCCGGGTTGATGCCGTTGGCGCGCAGGTAGCCTTTGAGTAGAGGCATGCCGCCCGTGCCCAAGCTGAAGATGCCGATCTTCTTGCCCTTCAGGTCGGCCACAGACTTGATTGCACTGCCCTCGAGGATGCCAATGCCCCAGTCGATGACGCCAGTGCCCATGAGACCCCGCACCGCCACGTTGTTCTCGGTGTTGGCTTGGACAAGGCCCGTGGAGTTCACCTGTGCGAAGTCCACCCCACCGGCCACCATCTGCTGAATGCCCTGGAGCGAGCCGCCGGTGGTAACGATCTTGACGTCATAGCCCTCTTCCTTCCAATAACCCAAGGCAATCGGAAGCGTGAGCCAGGGATAGGTCACATTGACCACCTGAGTACCCAGGGCAATGGTGACTGGCTTCAGCGGCTTTGTGCCCAACTGCTGGGCTTGAGCGCTCAGGGCCAGGAGGCCGAGCGCGGCGCCAATGGCCTGCACGGCCGGGCGCTTGAATCTTGAGAGGAATGTGAGCTTCATCGAGGTCTTTGAAGGGGTGACGTGCGATGAAGGTTATCGGTTGGAATGCTTATCGTGGGATCAATATTTAGAGAGTAATGTGCGAATAGTTAGATCATTGATTTGGGTGTTTTGTGCTCAAGATTGGGGCAATCCGCACCCCGGGCGAGCGCTATACAGGCAGGGAGGCCGTGCGCGCCGAATGCGGCACACGCTTGGTGCGTTCGACGGAAGCCACACTGACTAATCGGTGCGCCACAGCTTGCGTCGGTGGTCGCCGTGCCTGTGAAGTAGCCTCCCACGGGAGCGTCCCGAAAACGCCCTCACAATGCACGAGAGCCTTTGGTTCCGTCATCCAATTTTTCACTGGAGTCTTCGCAATGGGATCTGTTCTGTTCCGCAGCGGCGCGATGGTCGCTGCCGTTCTTTTCGCCGCGTCCGTCGGCGCCCAAACCCAATCGGCCCTGCATGCGCAGATCACGCCCATCGTCGGCGGCATGTACCCTTCGCTGGAGACGCTCTACAAGGACCTGCATGCCAATCCCGAGATCGCGTTCCAGGAGGTGCGCACCGCCGCAAAACTGGCCGATGAAATGCGCAAGCTCGGCTTCGACGTCACCGAGAAAGTCGGGGGCACCGGCCTCGTCGCGATCTACAAGAATGGCGCAGGTCCGACGGTGCTGGTTCGTACCGAACTCGATGCCCTGCCGATGGAAGAGAAGACCGGACTGCCATATGCGAGCAAGGTGAAAACGCAATCCAACGGCCGGGAGACTTTCGTTGCGCACAGTTGCGGACACGACATCCACATGGCGAGCTGGGTCGGCACCGCGCGCACGCTGCTCGCGATGAAGGATCAGTGGAAAGGCACCTTGATGTTCGTGGCGCAGCCCGCCGAGGAAACCGTCTCCGGAGCCAAGGCGATGATTGCGGACGGTCTGTTCAAGCGCTTCCCCAAGCCCGACTATGCATTTGCGCTGCACACGTCGCCGTCACCTTACGGCTTCGTCGGCTACAAGGTCGGCCCGGTCAGCTCGAATTCAGATTCGCTCGAAATCACCTTCAAGGGCCGCGGCGGCCATGGCTCGGCTCCTGACAAGACCATCGACCCCATCGCGATTGCAGCGCGCTTCGTGACCGATGTGCAAACGGTGGTCAGCCGCGAAAAGGATCCGGCGGAGTTCGGAGTCGTCACCGTCGGTGCGATCCAGGGCGGCACTGTAGGCAACATCATTCCCGACTCGGTGGTGCTGCGCGGCACCATCCGCTCGTACAAGCCCGAGGTGCGCGAGAAGCTGCTCGCAGGCATTCGTCGCACCGCCAATGCGGCAGCGATGATGGGTGGTGCGCCCGAGCCGGTGGTTGAACTGGTGCCCGGCGGTGCGGCCGTCGTCAACGACGAGGCCGTGGTCGGTCGCACCGTCACCGCGCTCAAGGCAGCGTTCGGCGACCCGAAGGTAGTGGCGGTGCCGCCCATCACCGCGAGCGAAGACTTCTCGGAATTCGTCAATGCCGGCGTGCCGTCGATGTTCTTCTTTGTCGGCGTGCTCTCGCCCGAAGACGTTGCCGCGTCGATGAAGCCCGGGGGCAAGCCGCTGGCCTTCAACCATTCGCCCTTCTTCGCGCCGGTGCCCGAGCCATCGATCAAGACAAGCGTGGAGGCGATGAGCGTCGCGGTGCTGACAACGATGGCACCCAAGTAGTGTCTTTTGTGTTGAATCGTGGGCGACCGCAGAGGCGGTCGTCTGCGGCCGGTTGGATATGCTCGCTTCATGACTTCCAACACCTTGCTTGCGCCGTCTCGCCACCTGCCGGACTCGCGTTACGCGGCGCTGCGCCTCGTGGTGACGATCCTGCTCATGACAGTGGGCAGCAGCGGCATGTACGTGGTGTCAGTGGTGCTGCCCGCCGTGCAGGCCGACTTTGGCATCGCGCGTTCGGACGCATCGCTTCCGTACACCTTGCTGATGATCGGCTTCGGCGCCGGCGGCGTGCTGATGGGCCGCCTGGCGGATCGGTTCGGGGTGATGTGGCCGCTGCTGCTTGGCGCAGTGGGCGTGGGGCTTGGCTACATCGCCTGTAGTTTCTCCCGTGGCATCGTGGCCTTCACTGCCGCGCAGGCCGTGCTGGTCGGCTTGTTCGGCAGTGCGGCGGTCTTTGCGCCATTGGTGGCCGACACCTCGCTGTGGTTCGTGCGACGACGCGGCATTGCCGTCGCGCTGTGCGCCAGTGGCAACTACGTTGCCGGCGCGGTCTGGCCACCGATCGTGCAGCATTTCGTCGAGACGGTCGGCTGGCGGCAGACTTACTTCGGCATGGGCGTGTTCTGTGGTGTGACCATGGCGGTGCTCGCGTTGTTCATGCGACCCCGCCCGCCGGCGCTGGCTGCCGCGCCGGCCGTCGCGGCCAGCGGCGCGACGGCCGCGTTGTCTTCGGCTGCGCTGCGCCCATTCGGTCTCAGCATTGGCACGGCACAGGGCCTGCTGTGCGTGGCGGCGACAGCTTGTTGCGTCGCCATGGCCATGCCGCAGGTGCACATCGTGGCCTACTGCGGCGATCTCGGCTATGGCGCCGCGCGCGGCGCGCAGATGCTGTCGATCATGCTGGGCTTCGGCATCATCAGCCGGTTGGTCTCCGGGGCGATCTGTGACCGGATCGGCGGGCTGCGCACCTTGCTGCTGGGGTCTGCGTTGCAGGGGCTTGCGCTGCTGCTCTTCCTCCCCTTCGACGGGCTTGTGTCGCTGTACGTGGTGTCGGCCCTGTTCGGACTTTTTCAGGGCGGGATCGTGCCTTCCTACGCCATCATCGTGCGTGAGCATTTCCCGCCCGCCGAAGCCGGTGCGCGCGTCGGCACGGTGCTGATGTGCACGCTGTTCGGCATGGCGCTGGGCGGCTGGATGTCGGGCAAGGTCTTCGATCTGACGGGGAGCTATCACGCGGCCTTCCTCAACGGCATCGCATGGAACCTGCTGAACCTCACGATTGTCGCGACGCTGCTGCTGCGCACGGTGCGATGGCGCCCGAGGACATCGTCGAGACACTGCGAGCCAGCACCGTGACGAGGATTCAAGGGGGCGCCAAGAGCCGTTCGAGAAGCACCGATCGAATGTCCTTCTTGAGCACCTTGCCGACCTTCGAGCGCGGCAGGTCTGGCCAGATCTCGATCTGCTTGGGCGTCTTGACGCTGCCGATGCGCGCCTTCACGAAGGCCTGAATCTCGTCGACTGTCTTGTCGCTGTCGCTGCTGCGGCCCGAACGTAGCTGCAGCACGGCCGCCACGCGCTCGCCCCACTTGTCATCGGGCAGGCCGATGACGGCGCTGTCCTGCACGTCGGGGTGCTGCATCAGTGCCTGCTCGACCTCGACCGAATAGACGTTGAAGCCGCCCGTGATGATCATGTCCTTCGCGCGATCGACGATGTACAGGTAGCCGTCGGCGTCGAGTCGGCCGATGTCGCCGGTGTGATGCCATCCGTGGCGCCACGCCTCTTGCGTGGCCGCCGGGTCTTTGTAGTAGCCCATCATCACCAGCGAACTGCGAATCACGATCTCCCCAGTCTCACCGGTCGGCAGCAATGCGCCATCCGTGGCCATAGTCGCAACCTGCACCAGCGGGCCCGGGCGCCCTGCGGAGGCGAGGCGTTGGCGCGCCACCGTGCCGTCGGCGTGGAAATGGTCACGTGGTGCCATCATCGAGATCATCATCGGCGCTTCGGTCTGGCCGAACAGCTGCGCCATGACGGGGCCGATCTTTGTGAGGGCCTCTTCCAGCCGCGCCGATGAGATCGGCGCTGCGCCGTACCAGAAGCACTGCAGCGAATCGAGCCGGGTCGATGCCAGCTGCTCATGCTGCAGCAGCATGTAGATCAACGTGGGCGGCAAGAAGGTGTGAGTGACGCGGTGACGCTCGATCAACCCGAGGAAGTCACCGAGATCGGGGCTGGGCATGATGACGATGCGCCCACCCAATGCCATTACGGGCAAGCACAGCACGCCCGCCGCGTGTGTCAGTGGAGCGAGCGCCAGGTACGTGGGACGGCCATCGAACGGGTAGCCCATCAAGGTCAAGGCCGACATCGTCTCGAGATTTCGGCCCGACAGCATGACGCCCTTGGGCTGACCCGTGGTGCCGCCGGTGCCGGCGATCATGGCGAGGTCGTCCGGCGGCTCGAGGTGAAGCGCTTCCTCACCCGCTTCCTCGACCCACTGCGCCCATGAAGGCGCAAAAGGCAGCGCCTTGTCCAGGCACACGAGCGTCGTGAGCTTGGGGCACTCGGCACGGATCTGGTCGACCATCGCCGCGTAGTTGCTGTGGAAGATAAGGCATGCGCAGTCGAAGGCGTCGAGCACATACCGGTTCTCGACCGCCTCGTTGCGCGGATTGATTGGACACCAGACGGCGCCCGCGCGCGAGATGCCGAACACACAGGCGAACGCCACTGCGTCGTTGCCCGAGAGCACTGCCACCTTGTGTCCGGGGCGAAGCCCGGAGCGCTGCAGTGCGCGTGCCACGCGATGGCTGATCCGCTGCACCTGCGCATACGACAGGTCCAGGTCACCCATCGTCAGGCACGGTGCCCCGTCGCCGAGCTGGGCGCCCTTGTCGAGATAGTCGATCAACCGCACGGCGCGCGCCGATCAGCGATGCACTGTCAACAGCGGCGCCTGCACCAGTCCGAAGCTGCGCAAGGTGCCCAGCAGCTCGTGGTGGCCGAAGGCCTGGCAGCCCGACGCAAAGCCGACGCGCTTGGGCGCCTGCTGCAACAGCGACGCGGCGGCATAGGCTTGCAGCAAGCCGGTCTGCTTGTAGTTGCAGTTGCCGAAGATGACGCAGTGCGCCCGCGCCAGCGGGCCAGAGGCGTGAACGGAATCGACCGACTTGTTGATGCGCGGGTTCTCGCGCGGGGGCATCGTGTTCATCACACCGGCGGCCGTCTGGGCCAGTGCGGCGTAGCGGTCGTCGGGGTTCATGCCTTCGGTTGCTTTGAGGGCTGCGGCAACAATGTGCGGCACGCCCTGCATCAACGGCTTGTTGAACACGCCGCCGAGCACCTTCACGTTGGACACGCGAGGGTCTTTCCTGAACCACACAGGATGCGAAGTGCCGCCCCATGGAAGCGCCAACCCCGCCTCATGCTGGCCGGGGATCGAGAGACTGTACAAGCCTGCATCGGGCTGCCATTCGACGTACTGGTTCTGCTCGAGGTAGTAGGCCTTGGACGTCGCGGCGTTGACCAGGATCGTCTGCGTCGATGCGATGGTCGGACTCCCGCCCCAGAACACCGCGATGTCGAGCGTGTCGAGCCCCGGCGTCTCCAGGCACAACTGTGCGGCGATCTCGCCCGTGGTGTACATCTGCGCAAGGCCCGGAGACAGCAGCAGGCCGGCGGCCGCGAACTTCGCGCCGTATTGCTCTTCGAGAGTGATCAGCCAGTCCTGCTCGCCCGTGGTGTCGGTGTAGTGGCACTTCGCGGCAAGGCACGCCTGCACGACTTCCGGTCCGAATTTCGCGAAGGGGCCGACGGTGTTCAGCACGACCGAAGCGCCATTGAAGAGCTCGGTGAGCGCATCGACCGTGTGCGCCACCTCGATCACTTCGAAGCTCGCGGTCTCGATGCCCGCGACATTGGACTTCATCGCGGCGTCGATCTTTTCCTTGCTGCGGCCCGCGGCGATGAAGGGGATGTTGTACTCGCGCAGGTACTCGCACACGAGTCGGCCGGTGTAGCCGGACGCGCCGTAGACCACGACGGGTTTCTTGCTGCTGCTCATTGTGTCGTCCTTGTCGGTGGTGGTGAATGGAACGCGCAGTTCACATGCCCATGCCGCCGTCCACCGGCAAGCCTGCGCCCGTGATGAAGCGAGCGGCGTCGGAGCACAGGAACACCACCGCATCGGCCATGTCGCTCACTTCGCCCAAGCGTCCGGCCGGGGTCAGTTCGACGATTGCGCCTACCGCTGCGTCGGGAGATGGGAAGAGTCCCGCCGCGACCACGTCACCGGCGAGTCTCATCCCCATCTCGGTGGCCACGAGTCCGGGGTAGATGCAGTTCACGCGCACGCCGTAGCCGAGCTTGCCGGCCTCCATGGCACCGACGCGCGTCAGACGGTCCACCGCCGACTTGGTGGCCGAGTAGCCCGCGATGGCCGGAAAGGCAATGGTCGCCGCAACCGAGGAGATGTTGACCACCGCGCCACCTTTGCCGGCGGCGCCGCCGGGGCGCATCGCGCGAAAAGCGTGCTTCATGCCGAGCGCGGTGCCGACGATGTTCACGTCGAGCATGCGGCGCAGGTCGGCCGCGTCGACATCGGCCACCAGCGCGGTGATCTCGATGCCGGCGTTGTTGACGAGGATGTCGAAGCCGCCGAGCGTTTCGATGGTGGCCTGTACGGCTGCTGCCCAGTCCTCTTCCTTGGTGACGTCCAATGCGACGAAGCCGGCCTTCGCGCCGCTGGCAGAGAGCTTGCCTGCAGTTTCACGACCCAGGGGCGCAAGCACGTCGCCGATCATCACCGAGGCGCCTGCGGCTGCGAGCGCTTGCGCCATGCCTTCGCCGAGGCCGCGCGCCCCGCCCGTCACCAGGGCCTTGCGGCCCGTCAAGTTGAACTTCTGCACGATGTCTCCTGTTGATTTTTGGACGACTGTCAAGGAACGCGAGTCGATGCTAGGAGTCGTCTTGACGGCTGTCAAGATGAATCTGGACAGTTGTCAAGAAGCGAGGGTTTGCACGGGCGCAAGTCGGGATCGCTCTCTACAATCGGCACATGCTCAAGACGCCCCGCGCATCCGATCCCAAGTTCGCCGAGCGCCGCGCCGAGCTCGGCGAGGCAGCCATGCAAACCCTTGCCGAACTCGGCTATGCCCGCACCAGCCTGCGCGAAATCGCGCAGAACTCCGCTTTCTCGCACGGGGTGCTGCACTACTACTTCACCGACAAGCTCGACCTGATCCTGTGCAGCGTGCGCCAGTACAAGGCGCGCTGCGTGACGCGCTACGACGAGGTCACCGCCGATGCCGGTTCGTTCAACGCGCTGATGGAGGGCTTCACCGAGAGCCTGGCCGAGACCTTGCGAAAGGACACGAGCATGCATCGGCTCTGGTATGACCTGCGCGCGCAGTCGCTCTTCGAGCAGGCGTTCCGCGCCGACGTCGCCGAAATCGACAAGAGCCTGGAGCGCATGATCTGGCGCGTCCTCACTCGTTTCGCCGAACTGTCCGGAACGCCGGTGCCCGTCCCCAGCAGCGTGGCCTATGCGATGTTCGACGGCCTGTTCCAGCAATGCTTGCTTAAGCACCTGGCGGGCGATCGCCGGGCCGTGGCTGCCATGAAATCGCAGGTCAGACTGGTCGTGGGGCAATGGTTTGGTGCTGCGGCTGATGCGCCCGTCCGTCGTGCGCGGCGTGCCTCTCGCGGCAGTTTGGTCAACGCTCGGCCCCGCGCAGCCTGAAGTGCGCAGAAGAGGCGATGCCTCTCGTGCCCTGGCTAGTGATCGAAGTGGAACGCGACCGACGCCTGCGAGCCTGAACGCCGCGACGTCACGCGATCGGCAAAGCTGCGCAGCAGAAAGCCGGACAGCCGCCGTTCGCCGTCTTCCGAATCAATGATCTCGTCGATCGTCGGACGCTGCTGCGGCAACTCCAGTTCGAGACCTTCGTATGACACCTGCAGATCGAGGTTGAACTCGTCGAACGAGGCCTCGATGACCAACGGACCGGCGGCGACGCCACTCGACACCAGCGTCTCGATGGACTGCACCAGGTTGAACTTGGCGCGCACGATGACGTCGCTGCGCGCACCCCAGGTCGCCCCGTGCAGATCGAGGAACTGCTCCAGCGCCGACGGGTCGATGGCCGCCGGTCCTATCGTCATCGATACGCTGCGCCGCAGGCCGATTCGAAAGAGCAGGTTCAAGCCGAGCCCCACGAGCGTGCCCAGCACCAGCGAATTGCCCAAGGAAGGCCGTAGCGCCACCGGCAGGACCACCAGCAGTCCGGGGAAAATTTCCACCGCCAGGCCGAAGACAATCGCCAATCCGATCACCAGCGTCTTGCGCGCATCGAGCAGGCGCGAGGTCATGATCATCAGTCCGTTGATGACGATGAAAGTGGACGAGAACACCAGCGCCGCACCGAGCACCGGTCGCGGTATGAGGTTGAACAGAAGGCCCAGCTTCGGTACGAAGGCGAACAGCAGCAGGATCGCCGCCACAGACCATCCGACGCGGCGGCTGACCACGCCCGTCGCCGTCGCGAGGCCGACCGCACCCGTGGACGAGTTGATGCCTGGCGCGCCCAGAACGCCGGCGGCCACCGACGCCAGTCCGTCGGCCATCACGCCGCGGCTGATGGAACGCATGTCGGCGCGCACCCAGCCCGTCTGGCTGGCCTTCTGCGCGGTCGTCACATTGCCGATCACCTTCAGCACTGCAGCCACCGATGCGATCACAAAGGGCAACACCAGCGACGCGTCGAAAGACAAGCCGATCGCCCCCAAGGAAGGTACGGACAACACCGGCGCCGTTGCGACGCGCGCCATGTCGTGGGCGTCCAGCCGGCCGAGCGCTGCGCCGACGAGGCAACCGAAGCCGAGGCCGATCAGCACGCTGAAGACGCGCAGGCCGCCACGGCCCCAGACGTTGAGGGCGGCCATGAGAGCGAGCGTGCCGAGTCCCAGCAAAACGTCCATCTCCGCGGGCGGCGCGTCTGGCTGCGAACCACCCAGCGCGGTGCGCAGCCCCACAACGCCGACCGAGATGCCGGACATCAGCACGACAAGGCCTGTGATCTCCGGCGTGAAGAGTGGACGCAGGCGCGGCAGCACGCGTGCCAAGGCCACCTCGAAGAGGCCGGCGAGGATCGTCATGCCGAACAGCGCCGACAGTTCGCCGCCGCGTACGGCGATCAGCGAGGGCACGAGATAGACCACGCTGGGCGATGGCTGGCACAGGAAGCCGGAGCCGATCGGCCCGACCCTGATGACCTGAAGAATGGTGCCGACGGCCATCGCGATCATTGTGGCGCTGACCATCGCCGCTGCCACCTCTGCCGTGCTGCCGGCCGCCTGCGCGATCAACACTGGGTAGACCAGGAAAATCGACATCAGCCCAACCTGCTGCAGTCCGGCGAGGATGTTGACGCCGACGGGCGGAGTCTCGTCGACCCCATAGATCAGCCCCACAGGCTTTTGCGACATCGGCTTGCGTTCCTTCTTGGTTTGAGGCGCTTGCGAGCGACGAAGCCGCAGTGCGGTCGCTTGGCCGCGCGGATCATAGCCCGTTGAGAGGAGAAGCGGTCACATGGAGAACTTGGCGACCGCGGGCTCGCAGGGCGCAAAGCGGTTCTGCGCTGTTGCGATCGGATCGCTCAGCGCCATTGCAGCAGCAATGACCACGGCTGTCGGCTCAGGTGGCGATCCACGCAACCCGTTTGCGCGGCACTGCAGCCGCCGGGCAGATAACTCGAATCGATCAGCGAGCTGCCGGGCACAAAGGCCATCCGGCGCAGAGTGACGGACTGCAGAACGTTGCCGCCGATGGCATCGAAGCCGCCCGCATCCACCGCGACCACCACGTCGCAATGCATCGGCAGCGCACCGCCGCTGCTTGTGCGAGCGGCCAGGGCTTCGCCGATCTTCTCGAAGCTGTCGAGGCCGGCCTGGGTGCCGCGCGCCTGGCAGATCAGGTCTCCGACTCTCGGCGTGGTGAGCGTGATGTCGCAGGCCCGCATCGCGTAGGACGTCGGGCGGCCCGATGCCTCGGCGCTGCCGGCCTGCCAAGCGGCGCCTGCGTAGTCGGCATGCGCATCCGAGAATTCGAACTCCTGCGGCGACAGTCCGGCTTCGCGTGCAAGCCAGCTCACGAAGGCCGCGGACCAGGGTGTGTCGATCACCGCCACGCGATCGATCGCGGTCCTGGCGGCCCGCAGCTCGTGCGACTGCAGGCCTTGATCCGGCCCCACGCCCAGGCCCTGCAGATGGTCCGTGCTCGCCTGATTCAGCGCTTGGATGAGCAGCCGCCGATCGGCCGGCAGAAGGGCGCCGAATCGCACCAGCGACGGCAGGCGCCCTTCTTCGCCTTTTTTGAACTGGACAGCTTCCCAGTAGCCGAGCACGCGCTGCCAGGGCGCCGGCGAGAAGCGCGTTGCGCGCACGTCCTCGGCCTCGGAGAGGCCCGATTCAGTAAGCCGGCCCTCGGCGTCCATGGCTTGGCCGCCAAAAGCCAGGTGTTCGCGCTGCGCGGCGGCGGCCATGGCGAGCGCCCGCGGCGGCGGCGGATGCCTGGCGCTGTCGAGGCAGAAGGAGGCAGCTTGGGCGGCCAACGGGAGCGCGAGCAAAAGCACGGACGCGCACTTCGAAACCAACCGCTGCGATCGAAAGAAGGTGCACATGCGCACTGAGCATAGCCATAGCCGCTCTGCCTATCGGGACGACTTTGGCCGCCTCTTGGGTTGCCGCGACTTCGAAGCCGGCGCGCTCGCTCCCTCTCGGCCGGACCGTGCCACATTTCTCAACCCGACCAGTGCGGGTTTGACGATGTTCGCGTCGGCACCGGCCGCATAGACGGCATAGGCTGGATAGAGGAATTCGGGCATGCCAGGCACCTTGTGCAGCCGGCCGTTGTCGAGGTGCTCGCGGATCACGTCCTGTCGAAAATACCCAGTGCCGCCGGCGCTGAGCAAATACTCGCGCCCTAGCGGCCCAAGCCCCACTTTCACCGCCGCGTTGGAAAGTTCTGGAAACGCCAGGCCATGTTGCGCCGCGAACTCAGGGCCCCAGTCGACGTAGACATAGTCTTCGGGGCGTGGCGCCCGCAGCCGCTTGGACGTGGTCACCATGATCAACTTCTCTTCAATCAGGAGTTCGATCCGAAGATTGGGCCGCCGCTGCGGTGCGTAGACGATGGCAATGTCCAGGACGCCGCTGACGATCTTTTCAAGAAGCTCCGAAGGAAGCCCCACTTCCGCGCGAATCGCGAGATGCGGCGCGGCCGAGCGCATCCAGAGTAGCCACTGAAGCACAAGCGGGTCCCACAGGCTGACCTCGCAGCCGATCGTCATGACGGCGCGGCGTCCCGCGGGCACGGCGACCTGGTGCCGAGCGCGCTCCCACACCTGCATCAGGCTGGTCGCATGCGGAAGGAACTGTTCGCCCGCCGGTGTCAGGACAGCGCCGGACTTGTTTCGCACGAAGAGACTGCGTCCGAGCAACTGCTCGAGAGTCCTGACCCTGGCGCTGACTGAAGTAGGCGTGACATGCAACTGCTCTGCCGCGCGCAGAAAGCTTCGGACCTGAGCGATCCGCAAGAAGGTCTCTGCGAGCGTCAGATCCATGGTCCGGCCTTCCAATATCGATGAGGAATTATTGCATTCAACAAGCAATAAAACTCGTTTTACAAGGAGCGTACGCTGGCACAACAATAGCTTCGACGCGGACGCTTTTGCGCTTCTGCCCCTGAAGAGGAGAACGACATGAAGGCTGGCGACATCATGATCACCCCGGTCATCACCGTGACGCCCGATACGGCCCTGCACGAAGTGATCGGCATCCTTCTGGCGCGTCGCATCAGCGGCGTGCTGGTGATGGAGGACAACAAGGTCGTAGGCGTGGTCGGTGACGGCGATCTTGTGCATCGGCACGAGATCGGAACGGATCGCTGTGCCGATGGCCGCACATGGTGGCAGCGGCTCGTGGGAGTCGATCCGAGTCCTCGCGCCTATGTCAGGGCCTATGGCGGGCACGTCAGGGATGTCATGAGTGGCAACTTCGTGAGCGTGAATGTCGATGCGCCACTCGGTCAGATCGCTTCGATCTTCGAGGCGCGCCACATCCGCCGTGTCCCGGTACTCGAGGAAGGCGAATTGCGCGGATTGGTGACGCGTGCCGATCTGATGCGCGCTATTGCAACGAGTCATGACTTCGCGGCGCATTCCGACGCACAGAGCCTCGATGATGATTCCATCCGCAAGCGTCTGCTGGCCGAATTGAGCTCACACTCGTGGTGGTCCGGCGGATGGTCGAACGTTTTCGTTCACGAAGGGGTCGTGAGCTTCGTCGGAATTGTCCAGCGAGCCGCCGATCGTGATGCCGCGCGAATCGCCGCGGAAAACATTCCGGGTGTCTGCGGCGTGAACGACCGCAGGCTGCAATACGGGGACTATGGCGTGATGTTCTGAGTCCCTCATGTTCCAACGTACCCTGCAAGCTGCCTGCCCATGACGATCACTGATGAGTCCAATGCTCGCGAGCCTCTGCGCTCGGGCGCGCTGTATCGCCCTGTGTGCGATCTGCTGGAATGCCGCTACCCGCTGGTCCTCGCGGGGATGGGCGGAGTCTCGCGCTCTGAACTCGTCTGCGCAGTAAGCGAGGCGGGCGGCTTCGGACTGCTCGGCATGGTGAGGGAGCCAGTGGATCTGATCCGGCGCGAGGTCGAGAAGGTTCGCTCGTTCACCAGCCGCCCTTTCGGCGTGAGCATCATCCCCGCGGCCACTCCAAGGAAGCTGCTCGACGAACAAGTAACGACCTGCATTCAACTGAAGGTGCCCGTCGTAAGTTTGTTCTGGGATCTTTCACAAGCCATCATCGGCCGCTTTCGCGAAGCGGGCACGCTCGTCATGTGCCAGATCGGCAGTGCCGAAGAGGCAGTGTTGGCGGAGCGATCCGGAGCCCAGGTGCTGATCGCGCAGGGGAGGGAGGCTGGTGGTCATGTGCGCGGCAACCAGCCGTTGGCCGATTTGCTCGCGGACGTGCTTGCCAAGGTCGACATTCCGGTCCTCGCGGCGGGCGGCATGGCGGATGGTCAGGACGTCGCGAACATGCTGTCGTTGGGCGCACAAGGCGCGGTGCTCGGTACGGCCTTGCTGGCAACCCAAGAGTCGTTCGCCCATGACTTCCACAAGGACGCGATTGTCGACTCGCGTGACGGGGACACGATCTTGACGCATGCCTTTCACATCAACTGGCCACCCGATGCACAGGTTCGGGTGCTGCAAAACAGCGTCACTCGAGGTGAGCGAGGCGACCCGTTTGGACATGAACTGACGCCGATAGGCCGCGAAGCAGATCGACCGATCTACCTTTTCAGTACCGACTCACCGCTGCGAACCACGACTGGCGACCTGGAGGCCATGGCCTTGTATGCAGGGGAAGGTGCGGCGCGCATCCGGGACGTTCTGGCTGCGGGCGAACGCATCGAGAAAATTGCGGCTGAGGCTGCGGCAGCGCTGTTTGTGCGGACGGACTCGGTGACTGAGAAGATTGAATTCGCCTCGCCCGTTTGCTACGCCAACGAGTTGGAAGCGGCGTATGTGGACCTCGCAGACGACGATGAGGTGATTGGCGCATTGAACGAGCTGCTGGAGGCAGAACGCGCCGGCGCCCGCGTGTCCATGGAACTTGCCCGCGAGACCGACGATGACGCACTCAGGACAATCGCGCGCGGCATATGGAAAGACGAAGTGAAGTGGTGCGGCGTCCTGATCCGGGGAATACAGGCTTGCAATGCGGTGCCCAGCACGCGCACCGGCGAGTTCTACAACAAACTGATAGCCATTCCCGATCGGAGAAAGCGGCTGGAATTTCTCAATCGCGGCCAGTCCTGGGTGGTGAGAAAGCTGGAGAGCCTGACGCCTCGATTGCGCGAAGAGCGCCTTCAAAATGAACTGGCGGAAATGCTGCGCTCGCACAGGCTGAACATCGCGGGCCTGGATGACTATCTTCGAGGCTGACCGCGCCGCGCTGCTCAGGCGGTCTGCCGGTTCGGCGGCCCGGACCTCGACGCTTCGCTTCGCGCAAGCCAGAGTCCGCTTGCAATGATGAGTGCGCCGCCGCCCAACGTCCATGCGTCGGGCGTGGCCCGCCAGAAAAGCCAGTCCAGCACGAGCCCCCAGGCCAAGGCGCTGTATTCGAACGGGGCGATGGCGGCGGCTTGGCCGTGCCGGAAGGCCTCTGCAATGCACATTTGGCCGAGAAAGCCGCTGATCGCCAGGCCTGCAAGCACCCACGTGTGCTCAGGCTCAAGCGGGACCCAACCAGGTGCCGACAAAAGGCTGCCTCCCACTGCCATGCCTGCCGTGGTCCAGAAGACCAGGGCTGAACTCGATTCGGTGCGGCTGATGAGCCGACCCAGCATGTTCGACAGCGCATAGCAGACCGCGGCTGCCAGCACCGACAACGCACCAATCGAAAGAAAGGCGCTCTGGTCCGGCCGCAGTGCGATCACAACGCCAATGAAGCCCAGCCCGATAGCGATCCAATGCCGAGGCTGGACCGGCTCGCCGAGCATCGGCACCGCAATGAGCACCATCAGAAATGGAGCAATGAAACTGAGCGTGTAGGCCTGCGCCAGGCCCAGGATCTTCAGGCCGTTGACGAAGAGCACGAGCATCGTCATGTTCAGCGCGACGCGCAACAGATGCAGGCGCCAACGCAGGCGGCGGTTGAACACGCCGGAAGCCTCGCGCCGCCACACGATGTACGCGCACACCAGGGGCAGCGCCGTGAGGCCGCGCAGTGCCATCACTTGCACCGGCGGGTAGTGCCCGGCGAGGTTCTTGAGCAGCGCGTCCATGCAGGCGAAGAAGGCGCAAGCAAGCAGCATGGCGGCGATGCCGCGCAGGGTTCCGGTTGAGTGCAAGGGAGACTTCTCTCGTGGTAGTGCGTAGTGCCACCCGTCGAAGTTGATGACCGGGCTTCGGTCAGATGACCCCTTGCGCCAGCATCGCGTCCGCGACCTTCACAAATCCGGCGACATTGGCGCCGCTCACGTAGCTGATCGTTCCGTCTTCCCGTCGCCCGTGGTGGCGGCAAGCCTCGTGAATGCTGCGCATGATGCCGTGCAGGCGCGTGTCGACTTCCTCACGCGGCCACGAGATGCGCATCGCGTTCTGACTCATTTCAAGTCCCGAGGTGGCTACGCCACCAGCGTTGCTGGCTTTGCCGGGCGCGAACAGAACGCCGCTGCTTTCGAACGTTCGAATGGCGTCCATGGTTGAGGGCATGTTCGCGCCCTCGGCGACACAGCGCACGCCATTGCGGACCAATGTATCCGCGTCTTCGCCGCCGAGTTCATTCTGCGTGGCGCAGGGCAGCGCAACATCGACAGGCACGATCCACGGACGCTTTCCTGCATGAAACTCGGCGCCAACCCGGCGCGCATACTCGTCCACCCGGCCATAGAGATGGTTCTTCACTTCCATCAATTGAGCCAGCTTGTCCGGCGTGAAACCCGTCTCGTCGTACACCGTGCCGCTCGAGTCCGAAACCGTGACCACACGGGCGCCAAGCGCCATGGCCTTTTCGATCGCGAACTGCGCCACGTTTCCTGACCCGGAGACGCTGATCCGCAGCCCTTCAAGCGAGCGACCCTCTTGCCGGAGCATTTCCTCGACGAAGTAAACAACGCCATAACCTGTTGCTTCCGGTCGAATCAGTGATCCGCCATAGCTCAATGCCTTGCCGGTGAAGACGCAGTCTGCGCTGTTGCTGAGCTTCTTCATCATGCCCGCCATGAATCCGATCTCACGCGCGCCAACACCGATGTCGCCCGCGGGTACATCCCGGTCCGCGCCCAGGTGGCGGAAAAGCTCGCTCACGAATGCCTGGCAGAACCGCATGATCTCGCCCGGGCTGCGCCCCTTGGGATCAAAGTCAGATCCGCCTTTGCCACCGCCCATGGGGAGCGTCGTCAACGCATTCTTCAGAGTCTGCTCGAACGCGAGGAACTTCAGGATCGACAGGTTCACCGAGGGATGAAAACGCAATCCGCCCTTGAAGGGTCCGATGGCCGAACTGTGCTGGACACGGTAGCCGCGGTTCACTTGGACATCGCCGTGGTCGTCCACCCAGGACACGCGAAAAATGATGATCCGCTCAGGTTCGACAAGGCGATCGAGCAGTCCGTTGTCCGCATACTTGGGATGCTTCTGAACATACGGCCACAAGCTTTCGATCACTTCCCCGACAGCCTGCAGAAACTCCGGCTGGTCGGGATTGCGTGTCGCAACGCAGTTCAGGAAATCTTCTGGCGATCGGTATTTCATCTTGAGGGTTGATCAGAGGGTGGTGAGAGGCCCGAATGCGGCCCTGAGCTTGCGAACTCACGCGCAACGAGACGCCACCGAATCTTATCAATGGCGCTTCGCTACCAACGCACTTTGAGCCCTGCCGATGCCTGCACGGATGCCTTGACGCTGGCATTGCCGCCGATGCTCCACATGTGGCCGATTTCCCCGTAGAGACTGGTCGCTCTTGTGAGCGACAGCGTCGCGCCCGCGGCCACTTCGGCAGCGCTGTAGCCGCCCGGGCTGACGATGGCAGTCACGCCCGCAGGGCCGACAAAGCTGGCGACGTCATCGCCGAAGCTCGCGTGGTAGACATTCACGCGGCCATAGGGCTGTAGCCTTCCCGCACCCGTTGCGAGATCGCCCTTGACGCGCACGCCAAGCCGTCCGATCCAGCCGTCGCCGGCGTCCTGCCGCACGCGCGCGCCACCGAGCACCAGATCATCGAAGCTGCTGTGCTGCCACGCAAGCTGCGCCTGCGGCTCGATGCTCCAGCGCTCGTTCAGCGCAAAGGCCTTGCCGCTTTCGACCGAGGCCGAGAAGCTGCTGGCCTTGCCCGAGGCGTGGGGGTTGATGTCGGGGTTCACGTTGTAGCGCTGGCTCGCGCCCTGCAGCACGCTGTCGACATACCAGCCGCTCGCATCCATCCAGGTCGCGTACCCACCAAGGAAGCGCGAGCGCAGGTCGTTGTTGCCCACTCGTGCCGTGAGGCCGCGCGCATTCCCGCTGACATCGGCGCTGCCGTCGAGATAGCCGACGTAGATGCCGGCCTTCCATGCATCGGTGGCGAACAGGTCGGTGCCGACCTGCAGGCCGCTCAGCCTGCCATCGCTGTGCGGCTGAGCGATGCCTTGCTGCTGGATGTCCAGGTCGGCATAGACGAGGCGGCCCCACGTGCGGCGCGCGCCTGTGCTCGCCGAGTCTGGGGCGGTGCCGACGGCGGTGCTGGCGAGGGTCGCTGGATCTTCGTCGCCCACGCGCCGGTGCAGGTTACCGAGCATCGCCAGATCTGCCTGCCTGAGCTGCGAAGGCAAAGCGGCCACCAATGGAACCTCCGCGCGGTATGTCGGGAGCTGAACGGGCGGCGTCGCAGGTGGCGTTGGCTGTCCGGGAGGCAGCACTTCATCGACCGGTGGCGCAATGACAGCCGTGGTGGATGAACGCAAGTACCAGTTCTCGCCGGCACCCAGCGCGTCGGCTGCGATGAGGCGGTACTCATAGGCACCCGCATCCACGTGACCACCTGCGAGGCTGAATGCGTTGCGGGTGGTCTGCGCGGTCGTGGTGGCACCGTTGGTCGCGCTGATGACCTCGATGCCATTGCCCGTGGTCAAGCCGCCGAGGCCGCCGAGATTCACGATCTGCACGCTGGTGCTGCCACTCGCCACGGCAGTCGGTCCGTCGAGTACCAGCCTGTCGCTCGCGCTGGCGCTGCCGTTCAGAGTCGTGCCCAGACGCAGGAGGCCGCCTTTGCCCACGTAGGGTCCTGCAACGGTCAGTGCGCTGCCCGCGACGCCACTTGCCAGATTGACCGTGCCGCTGTTCGTCAACGCGGCCACGCGCTGATTGAATCCGCCGGTATCGAGCGTGGCACCCGCGGCGACCCTGTGGGCAGATGCCGCGCTGAAACTGTTGGCGGCGCCCGCTTGCAGGCTTCCGAAAGCCACGTTGGTGGCACCGCTGTAGGTGTTGGCACCCGACACCACCAACGTACCGCTTCCATTCTTCGTGAGTGCGCCGCCGCCCGAGATGACGCCCGACAGCGTTTCGGTGAAGGAGCCGGTGTCGATGACCGGATCGCTCGTGCCGGTCAGCACTACGGCATTGCCCAACTTCAGTCTGTCCGCCGCGAAGCCCAGCGTCGTGCCTTCGTCCATGGACAGCGCGCCGCTGCCGAGCGCATTGTTGTTGCCGACCGTGATCTGCCCGCCCTTCAGCGCAGTGCCGCCGCTGTAGCTGTTCGCTCCTGCGAGAGTGAGATTCGCGCCGTTGAGTTTGGTGACCGTGCCGCTGCCGCTGATGGCCCCCGCGAAGGTCAGCGAATCACTGCGGTCGAATACCAGCGCACCGTTGTTCAAGACATTGCCAACGATGCTGCCCATCGTGCCGCCGTTGCCCAATCGCAGCGTGCCGCCAGCGATGGTGGTGCCGCCGCGGTAGGTGGCATCGGCACCCAGCACGAGCGTGCCGGCGCCGAGCTTCAGCAAGGCGCCGCCGCCTGCCACGTTGCCCGTGTGCGTCAGGGTTGTGCCAGCGGCGGTGTCGATCGAACCGACCGCAGCGCTGATGGTGGTGGGCCGCGCCGTGGCGATGTCGCCTGTGGTCCGGAGCGTGCCGCCCGCAAGATTGAGCGCACCGGTTGCGGCACCGAGGTTTGTGTCCAGCGAGACTTGCAGAGTGCCGGCGCTGATGGTGGTCCCGCCGGTGTAACCGTTGGCGCCGGTGAGCACGAGGGTGCCCAGGTCCGTCTTGTCGATTCCTCCGGCACCGTTTAGCGAGGATGCAATCGTCGCGAGGTAGCTGGCGCCCGGTCCCGAACCGTCACCCACGCGAAGCGTGTTACTGCCGGCAGCCAGCGTGATGGGCTGCCCCTGCACGCGATAGCCGCTGCTGGCGAACTGCATGCCGCCCGATACGACGTCGCCCAGGCTGTTGTCCACTGTCACGGTGCCGGGCGTGGCCGAGAAGATCCCGAAGGCGCCTGTCGCATAGGGCGCATTGATGGCGCCGGTCGACTCGGTCCAGTTGTCATTCCCGCCCGTCGCCTGCCACACCCCGTTGCCGCCGTTGATGACACCGTTGTTGCGGGTTGTGTTGCCTGCATCCCAGAAATTCAGAGCGAGACCCGCGGTATTGACGAGGTTGACTTGCTGCGGCACGGACGTCTGAACGAACAGCGAGCTGCCTGCCGGCTGGGTTCCGATCGCCAAGCCATTGTTGGTCAGCGTGCCGCCATAGCTGATCACGCGGTACAAGCCTGGACCGGCCGCCCCTCCGCCTGGTGCGCTGACATTGATCGTGCCGTCCAGGGTCAGGTTGCCACCGACCAGGGTGAGGTCGTTGAGCGCGCCGCCGACGACGTTCGACCGTCCGAACTCGTACGCCAGTACCGACGGCGCGGCCAGCGAAAGATTGCCGCCTATGGTCAGCGTACCTAGCGGGTTGCCCGGCGCCAGGGTGCCATCCGCGATGGTCATGCTGCCGCCGAAAGTACCAGTACCTCCCAATGTTCCGCCGGTCGCCACGTTGAGCGTGCTAGCGGCGTTGCCCAGTAAGCCTTCGATCCACAAGGCCCCATTCGTGACACTGGCGCTGCCTGCGAAGGCTCCGCTGTCACCRGTGAGCGTTGTGCTGCTGCTGCCAATGTGGGACAGCGCTCCGGCGCCGCTGATGGAACCGGCGAAGCTCAGGTCGTTGCTGCGGTTGAAGACAAGCGTGCCGCTGTTCACGACATCGCCCACAATGCTGCCCGAGGTCCCGCCATTGCCCAGTTGAAGCGTGCCTCCTCCCGCGATGGTTGTGCCGCCTGTGAACGTACTGTCTCCCGTCAGGACCAGCTTGTTGGCGCCGACCTTCGCGACCATGCCCGCACCGGAGATGGCGCCGCCGAAACTGAGATCGTCCGAGCGGTTGAAAACCAGCGCCGCGTTGTTGACCACATTGCCCACGACGGTCCCGCTCGTGCCGCCGTTGCCCAGGCTCAGCGCGCCGCTGCTGATGGTCGTTCCGCCCGTATAGCTCTGGTCAGCCGTGAAGGTGAGGGCGCCGGCACCGCGCTGAATCACACCACCGCCGCCCGAAATGACGGGATCGAAGATGACGTCATCGGGACGATTGAAGGCGAGTGTGCCGTTGTTGAGTACGTTGCCGACGATCGCCCCGGACGCGCCACCAGCGCCCAGTTGCAGCGTCCCCGCACTGACAGTGGTGCCGCCGGTGTAGCTGTTGGTGCCGGTGAGCACGAGGGTGCCGAGGTCGGTCTTGTCGATGCCGCCGGCACCGGTCAGCGCGGACGCAATCGTCGCGACGTAACCCGCGCTCGGCCCCGAGCCATCACCGACTCGAAGCGTGTTGCTGCCGGCCGCCAGTGTGATGGGCTGGCCCTGCACACGATACCCGCTGCTGGCGAACTGCATGCCGCCGGAAACCACTGCACCTAAGCTGTTGTCGACCTGGACCGTACCGGGCACAGCGGAGAAGATCGCGAAGGCGCCGTTCGCATAAGGCGCATTGATGGCGCCGGTCGCCTCGGTCCAGTTGTCGTTGCCGGCTGAGGTCTGCCAAGTGCCATTGCCGCCGTTGACGACACCGTTATTGCGCGGCACGGCGGGGCCGTCCCAGTAGTTCAGCGTCAGGCCCGCCGTGTTGACCAGGTTGACCTGGTTGGCGACGGCGGTCTGCACGAAGCTCGTGCTGCCGACGGGCTGCGTGCCGAGGACAAGGCCGTTGTCGGTCAGCGTGCCGGCATAGCTGATCACGCGGTACAGGCCAGGGCCGAAGCTGCCGCCTGCCGAGGTGGCGACGTTGAGGGTGCCGTCCAGCGTCAGATTGCCGCCCACCACCGTCAGGTCATTGAGAGGACCGCCGACGACGCCGACCTGCCCGAATTTATAGTTGAGCCGTGACGCGCCTGTCAGCGACAGATTGCCGTTGATCGTCAGCGTCCCGGGCACGTTGCCGGGCATGGTGCCAGGCGCGAGGATGCCGTCGCTGATCGCGACGCTTCCGCCAACGGTGCCATTGCCGCCAAGGGCGCCGCCATTGGAGACGCTCATGGCGCTACCGGAGCCACCCAGGACGCCGTCGACCAGCAGGGTGCCGTTCGTGATGCTGGTGCTGCCTGAGAAGGTGCTGCTGTTGCCACTCAGGCTGGTGACTCCGCCGCCTATCTGCGAGAGGCTTCCGGCTCCTGAGATGGCGCCCTCGAGAGCGAAGGCATTGCTGCGATTGAAGATGAGAGCGCCGTTGTCCGTCACATCGCCGACGATGGCGCCCGAGGTGCCGCCAGCGCCGATCTGCAAGGTACCGCCAGCGATGGTCGTGCCTCCGCCATAGGTGTTGCTACCGGTGAGAACAAGTGTTCCCGCACCGGCCTTCGTGAGTGCGCCGCTGCCACTGGCGCCCTGGCCCCACACGGAATCAAAGCCCTGGAGGTCAATCGTGCCGCCTCCGGCGCCTAGAACGACAGCGCGACCGATCGCAAGATCGAAGCTACTGCCCAAGCGCAAAGTTCCACCGTCGAAACGTATCGCGCCACTGGCAGCACCCAGATTGCCATCACTGGACACCTGCAAAGTGCCGCCATTAAACGCGGTGCCGCCGGTATACGAATTGTTCCCGGAGACTATCCACGTTCCACTTCCGCCTTTGACGAGCGACGATGTTCCGCCAAGCGTTGGCGCCAGACTGTTATTGCTGGTGCTGCTGCCGCTGAGCGTGAGGACGCCGTTGCCCACGATGGCGCCCGCGTTGCTGAACGTCAACGCTCCGCTGCCGGAGGCATCCAGCGTGCCGCTTCCGTTGATGGTGAACAGGCGATTGGTACTCGTAGCCGCGCCAACATAGCTCAAGGCGCCCCCGTTGAGCACCAAGTTGCCCGCTGCATTGGTCGATTGACCGATGCTGCTGGCAGCACCGCCGTCAACCAGTCGCGTGACGCTGAGAGTGCCGCCGCTGAGCGTGGTACTGCCCGTATAGCTGTTGCCCGTTCCTGAGAGGCTCTGCGTGCCGGAGCCCGTCTTTACGAGGCTTACCACGCCTCCATTCTGAATCGCTCCAGAAAACACACCCGAGCCATTGTTGGCACCCAGGGTCAGCGTCGTCGCGTGTCCCGTGACCGACCCCAAGAAGGTACCAGCCCCGTTCAGCGACTTGATGGTCTGGTGGGCTCCTGCAGCGGCCGTGTCCAGAACGCCTCCCGCGTTGATCGTGACATCAGATGTACTGGGTACGGCATTCAATGCGCTGAGCTGTAACGTCGCGCCAGACGTCACGGTGACGGTACCCAGAAAATCGTTGATGCTGTTTTGGAAGGTCGTGCGGCCCCCGGTGACAGTGAGGTTTCCGGTGCCGGTAATCTTTCCTATGTACGTTGTCCGGTCGGCATTGCCTCCCTGCAGTGTCACATCACGTCCTAATGTGATGGTTCCGCTGTATTGAGATCCATTGGTGCCCGGACTGAAGAACGTTGTGCCGATGGTGACTTGGCCACCCGCCAGACTGCTCACAACAATGTTGTTGCCGAAAACCGTTTGATTGGTGAAAAAGTTACCGTAGTTCATCAGCAATGCGACGTTGCCGGATCCGGTATTCGCATCGCCAAGGGTAATCGTGCCGGACCCGAGATAGTTGTTCGCACTCGACGGGTTCACACCTGCCCCGGAAACGACCGTGCCCTGCGAGACAACGGTGCCGCCGGAATAGTTGTTGCCGATATTGGAGATGTTCAGTGTGCCGGCCCCTGATTTGACGAGGGGAGCAGTCCCTGTTATGGCGGAATTGATGGTGGCCGTAATCCCGGTCGCAGTGGTGAAGGTGGAACCGCCAGTGCCAGCAAGCGTCAATTGACCAGCATTGAGGACATAACCGCTGGTGCTGAAGCTAACGTTACCTACGCTGATCGGCTGGGTAAGGATCACGGTGCCAGCGCTCCCCGCGAAGAGCGCGTTGTCCGGCGCCGCGTTGTTCCAGGCGGACAGCGTGCCACCGGTACCGGTACTGCTGGTATTCCAAGATGAATTGCTGGTATCCCACATGCCCGTGCCGCCGAGGCCCGCAGTGTTGCCGTTGGTGTCCCAGTACAGCGTGGCTGCTGCCGCGGGCATCGCCCAGGCGCTTGCTACGGCGAAGGCCAGGACGGCGAGCCGCAATCCGCCAACACAAGATGCCACTCGGGACTTGCCGCTGCTCTGTGTGCGCGCCGTCTCGGGTACTGCTACCCAGGACGACAATGCGGCGTTCCAAAGGCTGTGATACGACTTGTTCATTGTGAAATCGTCTCCTTGTCTGACGGTCCGTCGCAGCCCTACGCCCGACTCGCCGTCGTCCACGTAGGTCCCAGAGCGATGGCGATGGCGATGACGCTGCGATGCACCTTGCTGTGGATCGCGCGTCGCCAGCGCATCTTCTGAACACTCACTTGGGGAACATCAGCTGCGCCTGGAGTCTCATCGACCAGCGAGGCGCGTTGTCGGGCCGCTCGACGTTGTAGTAAGCAGAGGCCTGCAGGTTCACCGGGAGCCTTCCGAACCGGACAATCTTGCCGACTCCGCCGCCCACGGGCACCGTCCACTTCTGGCCTCCCGACGCCTCCCAGTTCGCTGTGATGAGAGGTGACGAGGTCAGGTAGAAGCCGCCTGCAAAGTTGTAGTTCAGGAACGGCTGCAAGGTGAGTTGGTTGATCTTCGGGTCCGCCGAGGAACTGCTCACTGACCAGATGTTGTTGATCAATGCGCCATAGACCCAAGGGCTGCCCTTCTCGAGCCGAAGGACCACCGCTGTGGGACCGAGGCCCCAGCGGTCATTGCCCAGCCTGTCGTTGGTGTGGGTGGGCAGTTGTGCCACAGCACCAACGCCCCAGATCCAGCTCCCCGAGTTCTTCGGCGACAGGAAGCCATTGACCTGGATGTCTCCGAGACCGAACGTGGAGCCTTCAAGGGGGGAGGAGGGCGGCTGCCAGATCAGCGGCATGATGGTCCGCGAGATCAGGTTCCAATCCTCGTTGAGGCTGAACGGCACGACCGGTTGGATGTTCAGCACGTTCTGCGTGCGCTGCTCGGGGCCGGTGTCAAAGTTGGTGTTGAGTTGGAACGGCACGCTGATCAAGCTGGCGAGCGGGTTCTGCGCCGCCTTGGCGAGCTCCTCGTTGCTTTGCTGCGCGTGCGAAGCCGCCGAAGAAAGAGCCATCAGCACGACGCTGATGGCCCGTGTCCGAGCGAACGCTTTCATCGTGACGCCGAGCGCAGGACAGCGAAACGGCGGGCGAACGCCTCCGACCATTTATTGAAGGCGTCCTGCGCATAGCTCCAGCTCGTGAACGAACTGGCATAGCCGTTCATCCATGCGACCGCTGCAGTCGTTGCACCCTTATTCAGGTCGGCGGCGTACTTGAGGCCGATCTCGGTGTCCGCGCACTCGCCGACGACCTTGCCCGTTGCGCCGTCCCTGAACTGTGCCTCCAGCCCTGTCTGGCCCATATAGGGCGTCGAGCCCACAGGGCGGCCGGTCGCAGCGCCAGCGCCCATCTCGGCAACGAACCCATAGGGCACCGCCGTACCTGCCAGGCTTGCAACGGTGTTGGTCGGAATGAGGGAGGTCAGCGCGAACTTCAAGCGCAGCACACCCGGTCCTGGCGCATCAACGATCTGGACGACTGGCGCAAGGTTCTTGACCAATGCGCCATGAAAGTAGTCCAGCAGTGCCTTCAGGTCGGTCGGGTCGACAGGGCGCTGCACCGCACCGGGCTCCAGGTAAACCTGAATGCGTTCGATCATGACCTTGTCGTAGCTGCTCCACCTCACGTCGGGTTGCAGCCAGCACAGAAATCCTTCGCCGCCCGGCGTGGGCTTCAACCGTGCCGGCTCTGTAAGAAATCCAACCTTGCCGATCTTGGCCTCGGCGTTGTTGGATGCCACGATTCCGGTGCTGCTTGCGCCCGGCGTGGAACAGCCCGCAAGGAGTGCACCGGAAGCAAGCGCCATCAGCGCGACGTAAGGACGAACTCGAATTCCCACTTGGACTCCTCATTGGTTTTGAGGCCGAGCATATGGGTAAACAGGCGAATGCGCCCCTTCC
Source organism: Variovorax sp. 05N34 (assembly GCF_056397405.1). Taxonomy (NCBI): domain Bacteria; kingdom Pseudomonadati; phylum Pseudomonadota; class Betaproteobacteria; order Burkholderiales; family Comamonadaceae; genus Variovorax; species Variovorax sp. 05N34. Next base: position 407,123 of record NZ_JBFTNI010000002.1, on the reverse strand, counting down.
CTAAAGGGCAGTAGACGCCACTGCGCGAAGCGCACACAGTGCGCGCTGTTTCCAAAATCCAGGAGTTATTGAGTTCATGAAATTGCGTCTTCTCTCACTGTTTTCCGCATTCGCAATGGCTGTCTTTCTCGCGGGTTGCGCCGTGCCGGCATCGCAGCAAGCATCAGTGTCGATCCGACAAGGCAAGATTGAGCAGATCTCGCCTACAGAAATCCCGACTTCTCACCACGCCGGCGTGGGCGCGGTGCTCGGCGGACTGGCGGGTGTGGGAATTGGCAGCCTGATCGGCGGCGGCACCGGCCGCGACGTCGCCATGGTGGTGGGCGCGATCGGCGGCAGCATGGCGGGCGGCCAAATCGCGGAACGCTACAGCAAGCCACTTGAAGGTCAGCAGATCTTCGTTCGAGTCGACAGCGGCGTGCTTGTCGAGGTGACTCAGCCGGTGACGCACGGATTGCGGGTAGGTCAGCGCGTCTTCATCCAGGGCAATGGCGAGGCCGCTCGCGTCCTGCCTCAATGAGGCACAAGTAGTTCTCGTCGTCATGAGTCTCGCTTCGTGAGTCACACTCCCCAGGCAATCAGCATGTCCTTTCGCAATCGTTCGACAGCTTTCGTCATTCTTTGTTCGGTCGTCGGCGGCTGTGCCAACTACCGCCCTGCGGCGCCGATCATCGGAGGCTTCATGTCCCCGGTCATGGCACGAACCAGTTGCGTCGATGCTGTTTCCCGCGAGTACAAGGTCGCAAGGGAAGACGTGAAGCCGCTTGGCGACACAGAGACCATGCAGCAAGGGATCTACGTGGTCACGCTCGCCATCGGTGCCGGACAACGTGACGTCAACTGCACAGTCAACGAGAACGGTGTTGTATCCGACGTGATTCGCGCTCGCTCCTAGATCCCGTCGCCTTCGTTGCTGGACTCGAACGAGAATCGAGGTCCGCAACGAATGGAGTTCTATGAGCTGGGTCACCATTGTCTGGGCCATGGTCGGTTCCGCCTGCCTCATGCTGGCTGCAGTGCATCTGCTGGTTTGGGTGAAGGACCGGGCCGCATGGCCGAGTCTGTTCCTGTCGCTCCTGGCCATGGCGACGGCCGCGCTTGCCTTCTGCGAACTCGTCGCCATGAAATCGCAGACGCCAGATGAATATGCGCTTGCGAATCGCGTGGGGCAGGTGGCGGTATGGCTTGTCACCGTATCGTTGGTCGCCTTCGTGCGCAGCTATCTCCGGAGCGGTCGCCCTTGGCTGGGGTGGACAGTCATCGCACTGAGGACCTTCACGCTGGTGCCCAACTTCCTGAGCGGCCAGTCATTGAACTATGACGAGATCTCGGACTTGCGCGCCCTGCCGTTCCTGGGCGAGAACGTCTCGGTCGCTGTCGGCACACCCAATCATTGGATGCTGGTTGCTCAGGTGGCAATGGGCCTGTTCGCCATCTTTGTGCTGGATGCAGGCCGCTCGGCTTGGCGCCGCGGCGACAGGTCCGCCGCCCTCACCATCGGCGGGACGACCTGCCTGTTCGCAGTGGGCGGCGTCGGCCAGGCCATCCTCGTGTTCTGGGGCTTCATCGAGATGCCCATCACCGTGAGCTTGTTCTCCCTGGGCATCGTGTTTGCAATGGCGTACGAGCTGAGCCGCAACGTGCGTTCTGCAGCAAACCTGGTCAACGCCTTGCGCGAGAGCGAAGAGCGCGTGACGTTCGCCACGCAGGCTGCAAAACTCGGCCTGTGGATGCGCGATGTGGCGAGCGATGCGGTTTGGGCGAGTCCGAGAACGCGCCAGTTGTTCGGCTTCTCGCCGGGCGAGGAGATCAGCTTCGAATCATTGCTGCTGAAGGTGCATGCGGACGACCGCGACGCAGTTCGGTCGGCGTTCGCGCAAGCGGCCGCCGGCGTCGGGGAAGGCCGCTACCAGATGCAGTTTCGCGCCGGCGGGGCTGATGGGGACTTGCGGTGGGTCTCGGCGCAGGGCCAGTTCGAATTCGACCGCGATCGCGCGGTCCGCAGCCGGGGCGTATGCAGCGACATCACCACGAGCAAGGAAGCCGAGCAAGAGAATTTGTGCCTGCGCGACGAGATCGCTCATGCGGGCCGCCTGTCGGTCATGGGCCAATTGGCAGCGGCCCTGGCCCACGAAATCAACCAGCCGCTTGGCGCGATCCTTCGCAACGCCGAAGCCGCTGAACTGATGTTGCGCTCAGGGCATGCGGATCTCGACGAGATCCGCGAGATCGTCGAAGACATCCGCGCCGACGACCAGCGCGCCGGTGCCGTGATCGACCGCATGCGCGCGATGCTGCGGCGCCACGAAATCGAAGTCGTGCCCCTGAAGGTCGATGAGCTGCTGGAGGACGCCACCGCGCTGGTGCGCCCCGATGCGGCGGCGCGGCACATTCGGGTGGTCTTGCAAGTTGCGCACGGTCTGCCTGCGGTGCTGGGTGATCGGATCCATCTGCAGCAGGTGCTGCTCAACCTCATCTCCAACGGCATGGACGCCATCGATGAAGCCGCAGGCAAGGGCCGGCGCATTGTGGTCAGCGCAATGCGTCGTGCCGCCGGCACGGTCGAGATCGCCGTCAACGACACCGGTGCCGGCATTGCCAGGGAGCGAACGGAGCAAATCTTCGAGTCGTTCTTCACGACCAAATCCGCCGGGATGGGCATGGGCCTGTCGATCTCGCGCTCGTTGATCGAGGCGCATGGAGGGCGCTTGTGGGCCGAGAACAGCGAAGGTGGCGGGGCCAGCCTGCGCTTTACGCTGCCGGCCTCATTGACAGATCAGACTGCCAAGCCTGTGCCGAGGCCTATGGGATCTGCCGGAGCCTTAAAGGCGGCGTGAATTGCGCGCTCGGCACCCAGTGAGGCTTCATTTCCCGAGTGGCAGTACCAACGTTGCAAACACCGAGTAGCCCGAGATGCGATTCTGCGCCCAGAACTCGTAGTAAGCGCGCAAATTGGCATAGGCCGGCAGTCCCCTTAATTTGAATGCGTATCCGATTTCGGGTCCGATGGCTGCGACCCGAGACTTGAACGGTCCTAGCTTGGCACCCGATCCGCTGTCTCCGGTCAGCTGGTAGTACACGTAGCCTGCCAGCCCGACCTCCCAGTTGGCCGAGAGGAATTGCGACGCCGCCCAATCGATATGCGAGTCGACCCCATTCTTGTAGTTCGTGTCGGAGTTCTCCCAGTTGTAGGTGAGGCCCCCCACGACCGAGAACTCGCGCCCGCTCTGCGGATCCAGATAGGTGTAGCCGCCACCGGCGTCGAAGGCCGCATGCCCAATACCGATGTTCGCGAGTCTCTTGCTGTCGTAGGCGCCCACCGGGACATCACCCGTCGCGTAGGTCATCCAGTTGTGCACGCCCTGTGTCCAGGCGATGCTGGCGATCGGGTAAAGGTCAGTGAAGCCGTTGGTCGTATCGGTGCGCTTTAGCTCGGTGCCGAGGGCGGACGTTGAAATGTCTGCCTTCGTCGAGTTCCTGCCGTAGCCGAAGCCCACGCCCAGAGAAGCCTGGCCGCCCAGCCACTGGGTCTCTGGCGCGTAGCTTAGCTGTGCGAGCAGCAACGCCACATCGGAACTCACCCCCGCCGACACGGTGTTGCCTCTCGGCAGCAGCTTGCCCGTCGAGGCGCTGCCGCTGTAGCCGTAGCCCATCGTGGTGAGTGACCAGCCGGGCGTGGCCGGTGTGGCAGAAAGACTCGAATACTGGCCCGAGAACCAGAAGGGCACACCGCCCTCGTCCGCGTGGCTGTGCACTGCGGTGAGCGCCAGTGCCGCGCCTAGAAGGCAGCGGCTCGCGAGCAGGGTGCGAGCCTTCATAGGTCTTGGCGACGAACTGAAGCTCGCCAGCAGAGGCCTATTTCGACGCCACGACTGCGGGCGGCTTCCAGGTGCCTGCTCCTGCTGGCAGGATCGAAGGCGGCGACTCCTTGGGCCAGTACAGACGCATTACCAGGTAGACGGTGTCATTCGGCGCCGGCAGCCAGTTGGCTTCGAGCGCCTTGCCCGGTGAGTCCTTCTGGATGTGGAGCGTCAGCGAGCCGTCGGCGTTCTTCTTCATCGCCGAGACCATCGGCGAATTGATGAGGTAGCGGTTGATGGGGTTCTTGATCAGCAGCTGGCTCTTGCCGTCGTACATCGTCACCGACCAGAACGAGTTCACGGGCGGCAACTGCCCGGCAGGGAAGGTGATGGTGTAGTTGCGTTTGCTGGTGTCGATCGTCTCGCCCGTCGCTGTCACGCGAGTGATGGGATACATCGCTTCGACGTCGTCGTTGCCGTACACGCCGGACTTGGCGCCTGCAGCGCGCTTGAGCCAGTCGCCCTTGTAGTAGGCGCGATCGCCAAAGAACGAGCCGACGTTCCAACCGTTGATGTTCTTCACGCCAGTGGCCACGTACTTGTCGATCTTCTCGTCCCCTTCCTTCATGGCCAGCAGAACGGCACCCTTGTGTTCAAGCGATAGATCCTTGAACTCGAAGGTCTTGCCTGGGCCGATGCCGATGCGGGCAAGCCTGGCGCGCAGCTCCTTGTCTTCGGGTGTCACGGGCACGAACTGAAGCGCCGCGTCGAGATACTCGAAGTAGTTCTGCTTGATCCCGGCCGTGGTCGCCGGCAGGAAGTTGAGGGCCGGGGCGGCAGGCGGCGCGGGTCGGTTGAGAAATGCGGAAAGCGGCTGCGCCTTGTAGCCTGCCTGCACCTTCTCGACATTCGAGATGTCCTTCGGGTTAAACAGCTGTGTCCGAAACAGTGCGAGTGAAAACGGGGTGGTCGAGGTGAAGACCTTCTTGATTCCCGCCGGAGTCTCGCCTTTCCAGTCCGGGCCAACCACCAGGTAGTTGCCCGGTGCGCTGCCCGTGGCGCGAGTGCCGATGTAGCCGTAGTTGTAGGTGTTGCCGTCGATGAGCTGCACGGAGTAGTAACGCCGCTTATCCACTGCAGGCACGGAGACCACTATCGGCTCGGCGCGCAGATCAAGCCAGACAAAGGAATAGGGCGTATCGCTGTTGGGGGTGACGATCGCCGTGTCCTCATAGGTGGCGACATGGTGTTGATTATTGATCTTGTTGAACGGCGCCTTGAATTGGCTCGACTTCGAATCCACGGCGAATTCGTACATCACCGCATAGTTCATCACGATCGGAAGACCATAGACGAAGGCCTCTTCGGCGATCGCCTTGGTCTCGGCAATGCTGGGCACTGCCGCTCCCTTCGCAGCATCGGCCTTGGCCGCCTGGCTGACTGGATCGAGTTTGCTCGCGCAGCCAACCGTCAGGCTGATCGCCCCGGCAAGCACCGTGAGCCATATCTTCCGTTTCGCTTTCATGTTTGCCCTTTGCGTGCAGTGTCGTCACTGCAGTGTTGCAGCGTTCGGCGGCATGATGCCAGCGGCATCAGTGAGTTGGCAACTGCACCAAAGGGCAGGGTCGACGCACCCTTGCCTTGAGGTATAGCAGTCTCGGTGGTAGGTAGCTGCCCACTCCGACCTTCCCTAAGGGGCAGTAGACGGCGACTTCGGAGGCGCCCAAAGTAGAAGGTGACTCCCGATGAGCACCATCACTCCTTTTTACGTTGCCGTCGTCGATGATGACGACAGCCTTTGCCGATCGCTTGGCAGGCTGCTGCGCGCGTCCGGCATGCAGCCGGTTACCTACGGCTCGGCAGAAGAGTTCCTCGCGGACGCGAAGAAACCCCGGTTCCACTGTCTGTTGCTGGACATCCAGCTCGGGGGCCTATCGGGCATTGAATTGGCTCAGTACATGGTCGCGCAGGGCGGGCACCCGCCATTCATTTTCATTACTGCGCACGACGACCCTGAGACCCGGGCTGCGGCACGGGACATCGGCTGTGCGGCCTACTTTCTCAAAAGCGAGGCGGGAGCCGATGTGCTCGAGGCGATCCGGCGCGTGGCCGACTGAGATGCGGAGTTTGCCGGCGGAACGTTAAAAGCTGACTGCCAGTCCGACCGAGAACCCCGACACCGCGTGACCGAACATGTGACGCAGAACGAGTCGCGTGCGGGTAATGAAGAGGTCGCGCGCACTCGAATCAAGCTCGAGGCCGATTCCGACCGAATTCAGCGAAGAGAACCCCAGCACCCCTGCCTGGTCGCCGAGATAGCGTGTGTATGCGTACTCCAGTACATAGCGCAATGGGCGCTCCATTGCCGTGAATCCGGTCGGAGCCCGGTAGCGGCTCCAAAGACTGGCGGTGATGGCGTCGGCGTGGCCCTGTACGGCCAGTGAACTGCTGCTGCGACTTTGCAGCCGGATGTTGGTGTAGCGAAGCTCGACGTCGATCTCATCCTCCGGCCGATATCGCTCGTAGTCCAGCATCAGTGAGCCGCCAAAGCCGTAGGCCGTGAGATGGCCTCTGTCGAGAAAATCGAACTCGGGCCCCCCATTGGGGCCGAGAAGGGCTCTGGCTATTGCCAAGTCGCTTGCGACGCGTCCGAGCGCGACATTGACGATAGGCCTGAACTTGAGGTCTGGAATCAAGGGGAAGTCCCATCCTATTCCGCCGGTCAACGCGCCGTTGTTCCATTTCGCCGGGATCGGTCGCTCCTCATTGCCTCTACTCGCGTAGAACGTCGGGTCATAGCGGCTCGCGGCGAGTCCTCCTTCGAGATAGAGCGGAAAGGATTGGCTGACGGTGAATCCACCGGCGACCTGAGACATCGCAATCGTTGGATCTCCAGTATCGGGACTGGAGATCGATAGCGAACTCGAAGCGAGGTCGGGCACAACGGAATAGCTCATCAACGCGAGCACACCGTTCACGCGCTGTTGAAGCTTGGCCTCAGTCAGCACGAGGTCTGCCGGTTGTGCCGCCACGCAGGAGGCGAAGACCGCAGCACCAAGCACAAAGGCCAACGCGATAGACCTCATGCTCCGAAAATCAAACGAGGACTGGCCGCCGCGGCGAGGTAATGGATTGCTCACGAACGAAGACGCGGCGCGGCCGTCGAGTCCGCGTCGCAATCTTGGGCGCCCTATGGCGCCGGCACGACTTCGTAGTAGACCCCGCTCGAACCAAAGTAGGGCTTGTACCAGATTGGACCTGCCTGGTAATACCGGGTGCCGTTCACGACCATCTCCCTCGCCCCGCCCGGTACGTTGGCGATCTGGGTGCCGATCGGCAAGCTCGGGTGGACCACGTAGGCGGGCTGCTGGACTACCACCGCCGGGGCCTGTTGGACCACCACAGTGGTAGGTCGCGCCGCAGTAGCGACTGCCGCGCCGACCGCCATTCCTGCGACCGCACCCGCTGCAGCACCACACCCGTAGCAGCCCGCGGGACGATAGTAGGGGTGGTAGTAGGGCCGGTGGACGCCACCGACCGCGACCGCCCCGCCGCGCCAGCCGCCGGCAGCGGCGACCCATGCGTTCGCGGCAGACAAGGGCGCGAGCGTACCGGACACGATTGCGACGCTGAACACGAGTGTCTTGAGATGCTTCATCACATTGCCTTTTTGCAGGATCACTTGAGGGCGTCCATTTGCTTGAACTCGAGCTTCAGCGCGCCCTTGGGGATCGGCGCGTTGAAGGTCTGCGACGCAACCGGCGCACCGAGCCTCCAGTCGGAGAACTCTACGGTGAACGTCGGCTGGCGCTCGCCAGTGCGATAGGAGATGACCATCAGGCGCGGCAGCTTGTCCTTGGCACCAATCCAGATTTCCCAGTCCAGCCCCTCGGCAGTGAATGCGAGATGGTCGGTCTTGACGCCGCCGACAGTCGATTGGCCGACCCAGAACGCGCTGGAAAGATCCCGCGTCAACAGTGCGAAGGGATCCGGCACGAGAAGATCCAGAAACGGCGTTGTCGCATCCGACCCTGGCAGCTCGTTCTTCATGAGCGATTCGATGGCACCGCCCGCTGCCTCGCGCTGCGCGTAGAACTTGTGATCCGCGCCGATGACTGTCACCGTCTTGCCGTCATAGACGATGTCGCTTGGAAACAGGTCTCCACGCGAGGTCACGAAGAGTTTGTCGGGCCGCTGCATCACGACGCGCGACGAAGCGAACAGGCTGACGTACTGCCCCGTCGGAGAGGGCGTCGGAACGATGCCTCGAATCTTGAAGTCGAGCGTCTTCGCCGCCGTGAGCGTGTCGCTCATGGCCTTGAGCAATCCGAGGGCGCGTTCGTCCTTGAATGTCTTTGCAGGTGCCGTGGCTGTCGCGGGTGCCTCTTGGGCCATTGCAACGCCCACGGGCCCGATCAGCGTCGAGACGGCCAACAAGGCAATGCCAAGCTGGCGAGTGGTTGTTTTGAGGTTCAGGTTCATATATCTCCAGAGCGGATGGGAACGGACCAGGCCGAATGTCCATTCTTTGATCCGCAAGTACTTTGGGCGCGCGCGCGCTCGCCGTCTACTTCCCTTTGGGGAAGGTGCGTCTCGCGGCATTTGTCAGTACCCTCTGCCCGGGAGAGACCGCTGGAATTTTGATGGCGGGCCAGCCGTTCGACTACAGGAACAACGCATGAAACTCAGGTACTCGCTGGCTGCGGCCACAGCGTTCGGAATGATGGTGCTGCTGCCGCTGGACGCCTCCGCAGGCGCTTGCGTCAAAGGCGTGTATCGGGCGGGCTGCGCCGGTCCCAACGGCGCAGTCGCGGTCAGGAAGCCTCCGCCCCCCAAAGTCGCGTGCGCCAATGGCGTTTACCGCGCGGGCTGCGTGGGTCCCAACGGCGCGGCGGTTGTCCGCAAGTAGCGCTGGCATTGCCAGCATGCGGGCCGCCCAGAGGCAGACCTCAGTCAGACTCGAGACTGGATTCTTGCCCGCGTATCACTGAAGGTGGGGCGCCGAACCAGCGGCGACAAGATCGTGTCATGGCCGACTGCTCAGAGAAGCCGAGCAGGTGGGCGAGTTGGCCAAGAGGAATACGGGTCTCACGCAGAAAGTGATGCGCAACCTCCTTGCGGGTGTCTTCTCGAATCGCTTCGAAGGTCGTGCGTTCGGCAGCAAGGTGGCGTTGCAAGGTACGGGGATGGACGCCGAGTAGTTCGGCGACGTGTGTTTTGTCGGCCCGCGGCGTTCCTAGCGTGCGCCGCAAGGCAAGGCGGACTCGAGCCGAAACACTTTCGCCTGGGTTGCGGAAGTGCCTGTCGAGATAGTCTTCGGTGATTTGTCTCAACGCAGGATTCGCGTCGCGCAAGTCTGCGTCGAGGGTTTCGCGGCTTAGGTGCAGGGCGGCTCTCGGCTGCTCAGTGAACACGGGTGCCCCGAAGAATCGCCTGTAGACGGAGAGTGGCGCAAGCGGCTCATGAGGCAGGGTGACCGCGTGCAAGTGGTAATTCTTGCCTGCAAGCAAGCGGGTAATGCGATGACAGTCGCCCAGGCACAGATCAATCGTCTGTCGTTGCGCAGGCAATCGAGGCAGCCGGATCTCGACTGCAATTTCCGCTGCGTCTTGGACCACCGAACTATCCTCGTGGACGCTCATTCCGAGACCGGGGCTCTGGACGAACAGATGGCTGGACACATAGTCCCACGCGCTCCTGACAGTGGGCGCGTTCTGCAAAACGATCGCGAGCGGACCGAGCGCGCTGACATTCTGGAGCTGCGCCATCCGCAAACCGAAGTCGGGGCAGGCGGTCTCGAAAGCGCTGGCTTCCAGAAGCTGCACGCCGGAGCGAAGCGACACCATTGCGTCTTCATCTGCCAACAACGCCAAGGACATTCGATGTCGCTTCAGAAGCACTGCCGGGTTGCAGCCCATGCTCTGCATGAGCGCCGCATAGCCTTGCAATCCACTCGCTCGGACCATTGCTGTCATGTCTCAAACTGTCAAAGATTAGTCTCCCAGTGTCAAGAAGAGCTGACGACGCACAGCAATACTCGTGGCCACTACATAACCAGAGGCGACAGCACATGGAGACAAACTACGACGTCCTGATCATCGGGGCCGGACTTTCCGGCATCGGCATGGCTTGCCATTTGCAGAAGGAATGCCCGGACAAGCGCGTGGGCCTTCTGGAACGCCGCAAAGCGATAGGCGGTACCTGGGACCTGTTTCGCTATCCAGGCATCCGTTCAGATTCGGACATGTTCACCTTCGGCTATGCATTTCGTCCATGGCATGAACTCAAGGTCCTGGCGGACGGGCCATCGATCCGACGGTACGTTGCCGATACGGCGCGGGCGTTCGGAGTCGACAAGAATATTCATTTTGGCGTCCGCACCACGCAGGCATCGTGGTCGAGCGAGCACAGGTGCTGGACCATCAGTGCAGTCGACGAGGAGAGCGGTGAGACCCGCACCTTCACTTGCAGCTTCCTGATCAGCTGCACGGGCTACTACGACTACGACGCGGGCTATCTCCCGAGCTTTCCCGGCGTAGAGCGTTTCAAGGGCCAGTGCGTGCATCCCCAGCATTGGCCCGAAGGCCTGGACTACCGCAACAAGCGAGTTGTCGTGATCGGCAGTGGTGCGACCGCCGTGACGCTGGTTCCGACCATGGCGCAGGAGACGGCCCATATCACCATGCTGCAGCGTTCGCCCAGCTACGTGTTCTCCGTGCCGGGCTACGACAGGATTTCGGAAGTGTTGCAGCGCGTGCTGCCTGACCGTTGGGTCTTCGGCATGGCACGTGCCCGCAACCTGTTCCTGCAGAGACTGATCTACAAGGCGTCCAAGCGGTGGCCCGAACGGATGAGAAAGCTGCTGCTGTCAGGTGTGAGGAAGCACTTGGGCAAGGACTTCGACATACGCCATTTCTCGCCCAACTACAAGCCGTGGGATCAGCGCCTGTGCGCAGTGCCTGATGCCGACCTCTTCAAGGCGATCCGGGCAGGCAAGGCCTCCATCGTGACTGACCAGATCGACAGCTTCACGGAGAACGGCATCCGACTGAAGTCCGGCAAGGAACTGGAAGCTGACATCATCGTGACCGCGACCGGTTTGAAACTGCAGTGCTTTGGCGGCATGGAATTGCGGGTCGACGGGCAGACTCGTTCCGTGAATGAACTGATGACCTACAAGGGAGTCTTGCTGCAGGACATTCCCAACCTGGCGTGGGTCTTCGGCTACGTCAATGCATCCTGGACCTTGAAGGTCGACATGGCGGGAGGGTACATCTGTCGGCTGCTCAAGCACATGGACAGCAAAGGTCTCGACGTCGTCACGGCACGCGCGCCGCAGGGCCAGGCGCAGGACGAAACGATCGCGGGTGCGCTCCAGTCAGGCTATGCGCAGCGCGGGGCGGCGATATTGCCGCGACAAGGCCGCGCATTGCCATGGCGCGTGCTGCACAGCCCTGAAAAAGACCGTGTGATGCTCCTCAAGGATCCGGTGGAGGATTCCGCACTGGAGTTCGGTGTCGAATCGCTTCGCGGCGGATCTCTGTGCGTTGCGCCAGTCCCCGTGAGCGCCTGAGAGATCCCGTGGAAATCATCGACTCTTCATTCATGAGCCGCGGCTTGCGCTGCGCGGCCACCCTGCTGCTGCCGAGCCATGGAGATCGCCCTCCCGTCATCGTGATGGCACACGGCTTTGCCGGCGTGCGGGCGATGCTGCGTCCGCACGCGGAGCGCTTCGTCGAAGCCGGGTATGCCGTGTTCCTCTTCGACTACCGCAACTTCGGCGACAGCGAAGGGCAACCGCGGCACTGGGTCGATCCGGACCGCCACCTGCAGGACTGGGATGCCGCCATTCGGTTCGTCAAGACAAGGAACGAGGTGGATGGGCAGCGCATGGTGCTGTGGGGCACTTCACTCTCCGGCGGCCACGTAGTCTGCATGGCGGCGCGCGGTCATCGCGTATCCGCGGTCATTGCAGGGCATCCGCTGATGAGTGGACTGGGTGTGATTGGCTCGCTGAGCCCGAAGGTCATTCTGCGGCTGACTGCCGCTGGCATACGCGATGTCATTGGCAGCTTGTTCGGCAGACCGCACTACCTGCCCGTCGTCGGCCGGCCTGGCGAATTCGCCGTGCTGACAGGCCCCGAGGCATGGAGCGGGATGGAAAAGCTCAAGGACATCGCCAACGTGACGTGGGAAAACAAGGTACTCGCAAGAGTGCTGTTGAAGATCCCGCTCTACAACCCCATTCGCAGCGCGCACAAGGTGCGGGTGCCGACGCTCGTCATTGCCGGATCGAACGACAGCATCATCCCGGCCGATGTCGCTCGCAAGGCAGCCGAACGCATGCCCAACGCCGAGTTCACTCTGCATGCATCGGATCATTTTCAGCCCTACTACGGACGCTACCTGGACGAGAACGTCCGCGCCCAGTTGGCTTTTCTCCGTAAGCACGTCGCTGAGTGAAGGACTGTCACCTGTCCTCGAAGCGGTTGAGGTCCAGGATGCCGGCCTGAACAGGCTGGTCCCGTCGGTACCGCTCGACAAGCCCGTCGCTCACGGCCCAGAAGGCCGGGTCGGTGCGACGCACTGCAAAGCGTTCCGAAAAGGCTGCGTAATCTTTTTCAGACTTCAGCTTCCGGATCGCGTCGGCCATCGCCGGCAGCTGCGATGAGTCAACCCTGTAGAAGGCATTCGGATAGGCGCCGATCACACCGGGCACCAGCGTCAGGGTGTCCTCGTCCGGCCGCAATTCGCGGCGCTCACCCAGCAGGTGCGACACGCTCGCATGCGCGGTGTTGCGCAGAAGACTGAAGGTCGCTGGCGCGGCACCGGGCGCCTCGACCACCAATGCGGCTTCCTCCGGAAGCCATTGCAATGACGCGCCGCGCACCGCCTCGAGTTCGCGCAACGGCCCCTGCAAAGGCGGCGCCGCGCGGCTCAGCTCGAACTCCCGGGGCAGCACCGGCGCTAGCCCCTTCTTCATTATCTCCATCAGTTCGAGTCGGGCATCTGCAGTTTGGTAGTGAATGCCGCTGTCGACAGACAGCGTGGTCGATGGGCCGCCGTAGACCTGATCGCGTGCGGCACGGCTGTCGGATCGATACCAATAGTCGCGTGTCGCAATGCGCTGTGCCTTCGGCAGCAGCACGATGAAATTGAACTCGCCTTCCATGCGCAGGAAGTCCATGTAGAGGCGCGAGTTGAGTTGATGCCCGACGTTGCCGAACACGTCGTAATTGGCAACCAGCAGGTAATGGATGCGCTCCAGCAGCGGATAGCCGATGACCCAGGCAGTCTTGGGCGCGTCACCGACCATGCCCTTGACGACACTGGCGCTGTCGAAGTGGCGGAACACGGTGAGTGCGGCATTGTCATTGCGACCATCACCGTCCCACAACAGTTGCAGGTCGAGCTTCTGCTGCTGGGGGCCACCGATGTTGCGGGCCAGGAACGCTGACTTGGCACGCAGGTATTCGTTCTCCAGGCGCGCGTAGTGAATCCAAGGCGTGACCACTTGCTCGTTGCTGCTGCCGGTTGGCAGGCGCAGCAGGTTGCTGTCCTTTGCGAGCAGGTCTGCCTGCACCTGATCATTGCGCCCACCCGGCGCAAAAAAGGTGACCCAGAAACGGTCCTCTATGACGTCGAGTGCCATCTGGCCGCGGCACACAGGGCCTTTGATGAAGCCCATGATCGTGAACTCGGCCTCGTCGAGCATGAAGCGGTAGCGCGCCTCCACGGGTAGCGCGGCGAAGGTTGCGAATGGATTCGCGGCCGTATCGGCGCTGTAGCCGGGCAGGCGATCGACCGTGTAGGGCGCATCAAGAAACAGCGAACGCCAGCGCTGCATTCGGGCGGGACTCAGCGCGTAGGGCATATGAGTCTTGGCAACGATGGATTCGCGCTCCGGGACCAGGCGGTAGTAAAAGCGCTCGACTCCTGGATCGTCGACCGGCCGGCGGCTGGCGATCAATTGCACTGGCTGGCCGGGCGCGGTTGCCGAACGCACCATCTTGAAAAACTGGCGCTGCGGATCGTCATCGAAATAGAGATGAGCGAGGAACAGGTGCTCGTACGCATAGCGGCTGAAGAGCCGCTCCTTGCGCGAATCGCCATTGAAGAAGCGCTCCCAAGCCGCGATGCGGTCTTGCGCGAGCGGCGCCAGCGGCGGCGGGCCTTCGTAAGGCGCGCCGCGTTCGATCCAGCTCTTGAGCTGGTTCTGCTCGGCCGGACTCAGGCCCGGAAGGCCGAAGGGCATGCCGCCGAGCGGCATCTTGCGTTCATAGGCGTCGATCTCGGCACCGGCCGGGCACATCGCTTCGCGCCCGATTGAAAAATCGAGCCCTGCGCCCACGATCCCGCTGGTGGGCAGCGGATGCTTCTCCTTCAGCACCAGAAGCCGGTGCATCAGCCCGGCCGTGCGATTGGCCTCGGGCGTCGGCGCATGCTCGTTGAGCACCGGAAAGAAGCCCCTATCCCGCCATTGCGAAGGCTCCTGCGCGTCGACAAAAAGCCGCGTGGGATTCGCCGCGAGCAGCCGCGACGCGTCGTACACCGGCGTCTTGCTGGCACCTCGAGCCAAGCCTTCCCAGGCCGTGGCCTTGAGCTGGCAGGGTCCGTCATAGCAGGCGTGGCAGACCACGCAGCGGCGGTCGAGGATCGGCTGGATCGTCTGCGCATAGGACTCTCCGGGCATTGGCGCAAGCGGATGGTCGAAGCGCTTCGGGTCGGCCGGTCCGTAGAGCTCATCGAAGTGCTGGAGCGCCAAGGTCGTGCATGCGGCGATCAGGATGAGCAGGATGATCAGGACCAGGGTTTTGACGCGGCGCATGCGGGTGTTCTCGGATTCGGCAAAGGACATGCAATGTACCCGTGGAAGGACAGCTTTCCGGCGGCAAGGGGTTACATTGCTGGCAGGCTTCGAGAGCAATCCGCGAAACAGAAAGCGGACTGCTGCGTTGTCTGGTCACCTGTCGCCAACTTCAAGCAAAAACCATGAAAAAATTCAAAGTCATCTTCAAGAGAATCTGCGGCGTGGCGCTGATTGCGTTGGCCGCCGCCGGATGCGCAACCAGCCACCCGGACCGCGACAAGATCGCAATTGCTGCGGGCTTCAAGATCGTTACGCCGACGACTCCTGAACAGTCGGCCATTTACGCCAAGCTACCCAAAGACACTGTCACACCCGTCAAGTACAAGGGAGTCATTTACTACGTGATGCGCGATTCCACGAATGGAATGGCACTCGTTGGCAACTCGGCGCAATACTCGGTTTACCAGGAAATGCGCTATCACCAACAAATGAACAAAGAGGATCTGCGAGAGGCTCAGTACGATGAGCTGAACAATGCAGATTGGGGCGCGTGGGGCGGTGGCGGCGTGGCTTTCGTCGGAGGTTTCGGCCCCTGAGAAAGGACCTTGTGTCCGGCCGCGCATCCACGCCTCGCAGGGCAACCAGCTCGCTCGCGTCAGTCCTCTTCCAGCCGCGCGAAGCGTTCGGCGAGGTCATCGATCAGCGCTCGGACAGCCGGCAGGAGACCACGGCGAGAGCCGAATACAGCGTGAATGAGTTCGCGCCGAGGTGCCCAGCCGGGAATCACGTGCACTAACACCCCGCGCTCGATCTCCTCGCGCACCATCATCGTCGGGAGTTGGACCACGCCCACTCCCGACGCAGCGCCCGCACGAAGCGCCAGCATGCTGCGCGTGACGAACCGCGGGTTGTGGTGAACATCCACATGCGCGCCATTGGGGCCGATGAGACTCCAAACGTGCTGGCTCTGGGGCATGCCCATGTCCATGCTGGGGAGCTTGGACAAGTCCGCGGGCAACTGAGGAGTGCCCGTCTTCTCCAGAAGGCGCGGGCTTGCTACCAGGGACATGCCGATGACGGAGCTGCGCGCCAATGTCACCACACTTGCCAAGGTGGCGACGCTGGCAAGGATTCCTGTCATCACGACGGCCTCGGTCCCGCAGGGTCCGAACGGGCCTTTGATCCCTGAAGTCCACAAGTACGCGCCGCATGCCGAGTACGTGGCACGCAAGGGTGAGATCAATGCGTGGGACAACCCCGAGTTCGTCGCTGCAGTGAAGGCCACCGGCCGCGGCACACTGATCATCGCCGGCACCATCACGAGCGTATGCATGGCCTTCCCGAGCATCGCGGCGGTGCATGAAGGCTACAAGGTGTTTGCGGTGATCGACGCTTCAGGCACCTATTCGAAGATGGCCCAGGAGATCACGCTGGCGCGCGTCGTGCAGGCGGGCGTGGTGCCGATCGATACCGCCGGCGTGTGCTCCGAGATCCAGAAGACCTGGAGCCGCGAAGATGCGGGGCAGTGGGCCGAAGCCTACAGCGCCGTGTTCCCGCCGTACCAGCTGCTGATCGAGAGTTATGCGAGAGCTCAGGAAGTCGTGAAGAACAGCGAGCAACTGGACTCACAAGGAAGTAGCTGCCGATTGGCGGCCGGTCCCTCGGATCGGCAGTCGACGCCGGCAATTTACGGCTTACCACCACGTTGGACGGGGAGACGATGCAGGATGGTACGACCGCGGACATGGTGTTCTCGTTCGGGCCGCTGACCGGACACATCAGCAAAACAATCACTTTGCGCCGAGGCGATGTGATCGCAAGGGGCACGCCGGCGGCCGAAGCCATCGGCAGCGATCACATCGGCGCGGTCGCAGGGCAGGTCGATTTCGTCAGGGCGGCATCGCAGTCGCAGGGTGGTGTTTCGATCTTCGCGCTGCCTTCCGTCGGCAAGGGTGGCATTTCGAGAATAGTCAGCCACCTCTCGGGCCTGGTGACGACCGCCCGCAGCGATGTCGACGTGATAGCCACTGAGCACGGCATTGCCAGGCTTCGCGGATTGACTATCCGCCAGCGCGTCGCACATGGCGTGGTCGCGAGGGCGGCTCATCGACCTCTTCCTCGAGCGAGGCTTCGGTTCTTTCGAGCATGGACAGGATTTGCAGCGCGAAATTCGTCCCCCGCTTGCGTTCGTCCGGAGGAAGCTGCGACATCGCCGGGGCGAGTGCGGAGTGGTTGGCCAGGTACTCGACCGCCAACTCCACCGTCTGCAAGCCTGCCTTTGTCAGGTGCACCAGAAAGCCGCCACTGTGGCTCGGATCGGGGAGTCGCTCCACATAGCCTGCCTCGACAAGCCGATCGACCTTCTTGGTGATGGCGCCGGAAGTCACCAGCAGGGCTCGGAACAGATCCGTGGGCCTCTTGACATAGGGAGGCCCGCTGCGGCGAAGCGCGAGCATCAGGCGCATGTCTCCGCCATTGACACCGTATGCCTTCTGACAGTGGCGGTCGTACGCGCGGTCCACCAGTGTGCCTAGCCGCATGAAGTAGATCGCCAGAAGGAAGTTCTGCAGATCGAGGTCTTGCCTCTCGGTCTGCCATTGCATCGTGATCAGTTCGCTGATGCTGGGTCGGGCACGGCGACCCGCGCCGGGACCCCGCGCATCACCGAGAGCGCTTCGAGAATCGATCTTGTGTTTGTCTTCCATGGAACATCCACTCCTGCGGAGTCGAGATTTTACCGGAGTCGGCGCTGCTCCCTTCGAAGTTAATTTTTAGAGACGCAATGCTGGTTTGCCCTATAGGGTGCTGACTCAGAAATGATATCTTCCGTGGAAGACGATTGCGCAGAATAGATGTTCTGCCTGCAGCGCAATCTCTCTGCAAAAGGTGAAGGTGAAACGAATGAAGATGTCGATCTCACGTCTGTTGGTGCTGGCTGCCTCCGTTCTTTTCGGCGGCACCGTCGCCGCGCAAGAGCCAATCAAGGTCGGTTTCGTCGGCCCTTTTACGGGGCCGTTCGCAGTGGCGGGTCAGTCGTTTCGACAGGGCGTCGAGGCGTACATGGCGATTCACGGATCTTCGGTCGGCGACCGGCGTGTCGAAGTGATCTATCGCGACAGCGCAGGCGCCGATGCCACGCTGGCCAAACGCCTGGCGGAGGAACTCGTCGTGAAAGACAAGGTCGCCATGCTCGGCGGCTTCTATCTGAGCCCGGAAGTGGCGGCGACCGCTCCCGTGGTGAACGCGGCCAAGGTCCCGCTCTTCATCGTGAATGCGGCGACGCCTTCCCTGATGAAGATGTCGCCGTACTTCGTTCGCATGGGCCAGGCGATCAATCAACCGGCGGAACTCGCTGCCACCTATGCGCGCCAGCAGGGCAAGTCCCGCGGCTTTGTCGCAGTGGGGGACTATGGCCCGGGCCATATCGTGGAGCAGGCCTTCATGGCCAAGTTCACATCCGAAGGCGGGCAGATGGTTGGCAACGTACGCGTGCCGCTGAACACCACGGACTTCGCACCAATCGCGGAACGCATCGCCAACGCCAATCCTGACGTGCTGCAGATCTTCCTGCCGCCTGGGGCAGCTTCGGTGGGCTTCAGCAAGGCTTTGGCTGCCCGCGGCTTGACGCAGAAGGTACTGATCATCGGCCAGGGCGAAGCGGAAGACAGCGATCTGCCGCTGTTCGACGACTCCATCGTGGGCTTCAAGTCCATCATCTATATCGATGCCAACGCGAAGAACCCGGAAAACACGGCATTCGCCAATTGGCTGTTGAAGAACGTCGGCCCGACCGCGCGTCCGAACTCGTTCAGCATCGGCGCATTCGACGCGATGCATCTTGCCTACAAGATGCTTGGCGACCAGGCCGGCAAGCCGTTCGACGGCCAAGCGGCTGTGAAGTCCCTGCCTGGCTATACGTGGAAGAGTCCGCGCGGCCGTGTGACGATCGACCCCGCCACACGAGAGCTGGTTCAGAACTTCTACCTTCGCGAAGTCGTCAAGGACGGCAATGGCACCAAGCGCAACCAGGTCGTCAAAACCTGGGAGCAGGTGAACCCGGCGTCGGCGAACTGAGTCCCCTTCGAAGCCGCTGCCAGGTTGACTGAAGTGGACACCATCGCCTTCATCGTTCTGTATGGCCTGTCGTATGGACTGGTCCTGTGCCTGATCGCGCTCGGCCTCGTGATCACCATGGGCCTCATGCGGGTCATCAACCTTGCACATGGCGCCTTCGCTGCCATTGGCGGCTATCTGGCGATCAGCCTGATGCAGCAGCACGGCTGGGCCTATGCGGTTGCGGTGCCCGTGGCAGTCATCGCGGTCGCGATCTTTGGAGTCGCCGCGGAGCGGCTGCTCTATGTGCATCTGTACAAGCGCAGCGACCTGGACCAGGTGCTGGTGACCATCGGCTTCAACTTCGTGGTGATCGCGCTGCTCACGATGTGGTTCGGGCCGAACGTCATGCGGATCGACCTCCCGGCCTATCTCAAGGGCAATGTCGACCTCGGAGTGCGTGAGTTCGAGGTGTACCGCGTCTTCTCGGCGGTCGTCTGCCTGGTGATCATTGGTGCGTTGTGGTGGGTGTTCGAGCGCACCAGCACCGGGGCGAGACTTCGCGCCGCAGTGGACAACCGCGGCATGGCGCAGGCGATGGGGATGAACGTGCCGGTGCTTTTCTCGGCGACTTTCGCGTTGGGTTGCGGCCTTGCCGCGCTCGGCGGCATCCTGGCGGCGCCCATGTTGCCGATGGAGCCGATGTGGCCGCTCAAGCACCTTGTGCTGGTGCTGGTCATCGTCGCCCTCGCAGGACATGGCCAGGTGACGGCCTCCGTCGCCGTCGCGGTGATCGTCGGCCTTTTCGAGACGGCCGGGCGCTACCTGTTTCCACAGTCCGGCGCATTCCTCATCTATCTGCTTCTGATTGCGCTGATCGTGTGGCGGCCCGATGGCCTGCTCGCTCGTGCGCGGACGGCCTGACGACATGAACTCTGCGACACGCGATTCGATCCTCGGGCGCCACCGCTGGCACTTCTCGGAGTTCCTCTGGCTCGGCGTCGCGCTGGCTTGCTACTTTGCCTTTCCGCAGTATCTGTCGCTGGGTACCTCGGTTCTGGTCATGGTGCTTCTCGTGCTGTCCTATGACCTGCTGCTGGGATTTTCAGGTGTGCTTTCCTTTGGTCACGCGGTCTTTTTCGGGCTCGGGGCCTTCACGGCTGGATGGCTCTCCCTGGCGGGCTGGACCGAGCCGATCAGCGTCGCATTGATGGGCGGACTCGCGGCGGGCGCTCTCGCGGCCTTGGTGGGACCCTTCCTGCTGAGATTGACCGGTCTCCCGCTGCTGATGGTCACATTGGCTCTGGGCGTGCTCGTGTTCGAGGCTGCCCACAAAGCGACTGACATCACAGGGGGCGACGACGGTCTGGCGGGCATCCAGTTCGCCCCGATTCTTGGGCGGTTCGAATGGGGGCTGGGCGGCAGCACGGCTTACCTCTATGTACTGGCCTGGCTGGTGCTGCTTTTCGTGCTGCTCAAACGTGTCGTGGCATCGCCCTTCGGCGTGATGCTGCAGGGCGTGCGCGAGAACCCGGCGCGCATGCGCCTGATCGGCAATCGCGTGCTGCCCCATCTCACATTGGCCTACATCATCAGCGGCGCCATCGCAGGCATTGCGGGCGCGTTGTTCACTCAGGCGAACGCATTCGTGGGGATCGGCGTCTTCGCGCTCGACACTTCGGTGGATGTCCTGGTCATGCTGGTTCTCGGCGGCATCGGCACACTGTATGGCGCCTTCATTGGTGCCCCGGCCTACATGCTGCTGAAGCATTTCTCTTCCCAATGGAATCCGTTCTATTGGATGCTGATCATCGGCCTCGTCCTGATTGCGGTGGTGATGTTCGGCCGCGGGGGATTGGTGGGACTGGCGCAGAACGCCTTGCGCAAGTTGCGCGGCAACGAGGGCCGGTCATGAGTGCCGCGATGATCGCGCTGCAAGCGAGCGGGCTGAGCAAGCACTTCGGTGCGCTGCACGTCACGCAAGACGTGAGCATCTCGCTGCCGAAGGGCACTCGCACGGCCTTGATCGGCCCCAACGGTGCCGGCAAGACCACGCTCGTGAACCTGCTCACGGGGGTGTTGAGGCCAGACGCTGGAAAGCTGCAGCTGTTCGGTGAAGAGGTCACGGGAGCCTCGGCGGCGGTGCGGACGCGCAAGGGATTGGTTCGCACGTTCCAGATCTCGAGTCTCTTCTCGCAACTGACGGTTTTCGAGAACGTCTTCATTGCCGTCACGCAAGCGGCAGGGCGCGGCTTCCAGATGTGGCGGCCGGCTGGTCGGGAGATCGACCTGCTCGAGCACACCGAGACGTTGCTGTTGCAGCTGAAGCTCCAGGACGACCGGTACCGGAAGGTGACGGAGATCGCATACGGAAGGCAGCGGCTCGTCGAGATTGCGATCGCGCTGGCGCTGCAACCGAAGGTCCTGCTGCTGGATGAGCCTGCGGCCGGCATTCCCAGCACCGAGCTCGACTTGCTGCACGGCGCGATCGCCACATTGCCGGCAGACATTGCGGTGCTGATGATCGAGCACGACATGGAGATGGTGCGGATGTTCGCTTCCGAGGTGGCCGTGCTGGTCAATGGTGCGCTGCTGATGTCCGGCAAGCCCAAGGAAGTCATGTCGCATCCGCAAGTGCAGGCCGTCTATCTCGGGTCATCGGGAAAGAAGCGCTTCGATGGAGCCGCCGCATATGCTTGAAATCACGAAGCTGTCGGGCGGTTGGGGGCCCACCTTGGTGGTGGAAGAGTTGAGCTTGTGCCTTGCTGCCGGCGAGACGGTGGCGATCGTCGGTCGCAATGGCGTAGGCAAGAGCACCCTGCTCGAATTGATTGTCGGTCGTGCGCAGCGCCGCAGCGGCGGCATCGTCCTGGATGGGGGCGATGTCGCAGGGCTTGCGTCTCACGAGCGCGCGCGCCGCGGGATCGGCTACGTGCCGCAAAGCCGGGAGGTCTTTCCGAGCCTCACCGTCACCGAGCATCTGCAAATCGCACATCGGCCGGGCGATTGGACCGTGCAGCGTGTCATCGACCTTTTCCCGCGTTTGCACGAGCGGCTTGCAAGCCATGGCAACCAGCTCTCAGGCGGCGAGCAGCAGATGCTGGCCATCGCCCGTGCGCTCCTGGGCAACCCCCGTGCGCTGTTGATGGACGAGCCTTTCGAAGGTCTCGCGCCCATCATCGTGGAGCATCTCGTGCAAAGCATCCGCCGCATCGTGCGGGAAAGCTCGCTCGCGCTGCTGCTGGTGGAGCAGCGGGTCGACATTGCCCTTGATCTTTCCAATCGCTGCATCGTGATGGACCGGGGTCGCACGGTCTTCGAGGGTGCGTCCGATCAACTGGCTGGCGACGAAGGGCGCATCGCCGGGTTGATGGGTCTGGGTCACTGAACGTGGAGAAGCAAGCAATGAAACTCGTGGACAAGGTGGCGATCGTCACCGGCGCGCAAACCGGCATCGGGCTGGCGATCGCGCAACGGCTCGCTGCCGAGGGCGCAGCCGTGGTGCTGGCCGACCTCGCCGACGCGACGCCGCAAGCCCGGGAGCTGCAAGCCTCCGGGGCCCGTGCATTGGCTTTGAAGGTCGACGTGGCGCAAGAGCATTCCGTGAAGGAGATGGTCGAGGCGGCACTCGCGCAATTCGGCCGCGTGGACATCCTGGTGAACAACGCGGCGATCGCGGCCAGTATCAAGTTGCGCGCCTTTGAAGAGATCTCGGTGGCCGAGTGGCGCCGCATGCAGGATGTCAATGCGATGGGCCCGTTTCTCTGCGCGCGCGCGGTCGCTCCGCACATGCGGCGCCAGCAGTTCGGGCGCATCGTCAACATCACTTCGGGTACTGCCTTCAAAGGGGCGCCGTTCATGCTGGACTACGTTGCAAGCAAGGGTGCCCTGATGACGATGACGCGCTCGCTCGCGCGCGAACTCGGTCACGACTTCATCACCGTCAACGCGGTGTCACCGGGCTACACGCTCAGCGAAGGCAACCTGGGCAACAAGGAATTCCTCGCGAGCTACCGAGAGTCGGCCATTGCGACGCGGGCTCTCCCGCGCGACGGCTGGCCTGCCGACATTGTGGGCGCAGTCGCCTTCCTGGCAAGCGAGGACGCATCCTTCATCTCCGGCCAGATCCTCGCGGTCGACGGCGGCTCGGTCTATCACTGAGGAAGCATCAAATGTTGAATGCACAAACGAATGAGCGGCTTTGCCGTGTTGGGGCTGACCAGCCGATGGGCGTGACCTTGCGCCGTTACTGGCTTCCGCTGCTGCTCTCATCGGAGTTGTTGCCCGATTCGGATCCCAGGGGTGTCGAACTCCTCGGCGAACGTTTCGTCGCCTGGAGAGACGCGGCGGGTCGCGCTGGCCTGTATGCGGAGGCCTGCTTGCATCGGGGTGCGTCGATGCGCCTTGCGCGCTCGGAAGGCGACGGCCTGCGATGCATCTACCACGGGTGGAAGTTTGCCGTTGACGGCACGGTTCTCGACACGCCGAACGTCGCGGATCCCCGGTTCAAGGACCGCATCAAGGGCCGGACGTATCCGGTGCGCGAGGCGGGCGGCTTGTTGTGGGCCTACCTCGGTCCGCGCCATCTGGAGCCCGAGTTTGCGCACTGGTCATGGATGGACCTGCCAGATGCGAATCGATTGGTCACGCGCCATGTCGAGGAGTGCAACTTCGTTCAGGTGATCGAGGGACTTGTGGACTCGTCGCACCTGGGCTTGCTGCACCTGAACGGCCTGAGCCGGGCGGGGAATGCGGAGCTCGAATTTGCCGAGAAGGTGAACTCGATGCAACAGAATCTGGCGCCGCGCCTCGAAGTGGAGGAGACGCCATTCGGCTTCTACTATGCCGCGCTGCGCGAGATCGCAGACGAGAAAGGGCAGCGCACCGAGGCGAGGATCGCGGCCTTCGTTGCACCATGCATCGTGCTCAACCCCAACGGCGACATCGCGACTTTCGTGGTCCCGATGGACGACACGCGAACGGCGTTCATCCATGTGTTCTGGAGCCCGACCCATGAGCTCAATCGGGAGCCGCTGCGCAGCCGGCATCTCGAATTCATCGGCCTGACGCCCGAGGTGCTCGAGGGCTTCGGCTTGACTGACGAAACGCTGGGTCGCGCAGACAAGCCAGGGCCGCACAACAACTTTGCTCAAGACCGCGAATCCATGCGCAAAGGTGAGAGTTGGAGTGGGCTGCCGGGCCTGATCGAGGAAGACGTGGCTGCGTCGGTTTCGGCCGGCCGCGTGCGGGACCGCTCCGCCGAAGTGCTCTCGGTATCCGACATCGGGATCGCGCGTCTGTACCGTGCGCTGCTTGCGTGTGCCGATGCCGTGGAAAAAGGCGAAGCTCCACTGGCGCTGCAGGGCGGCATCGACTGGTCCCGGGTGGCGGGTATCAATGATGTCTTGAACGACCGTGCATGGCGCGATTTGTTGCCGCATCCGCTCGGCGAAAAGGAACTGGCATGAGTGCGACCTCAACGATGCCCGCGGAGTTCTTCTGGCAGGAGGACTACGCGGTGGGCGACCCGGCCATGGACGAGACCCACAGGGAGTTCGTGGAGTGCGTCGACGCCATGTTGCACGCCGATGACGCAGAGCTCTCCGCTGCGCTGGAGACGTTTGCCGAGCACGCGCGTCGTCACTTCGCCGAGGAAGATGGAGCGATGCAGCAAACCGGCTACGAGTCGGCCGGCTGTCACGTCGACGAGCACGCGGCCGTTCTCAGATCACTGGAGGAGGTGCGCGCAGCGCTCGCCGAGGGGCATGCGCAGGTGGTTCACCGCTTCGCCTACGCACTGGCCGACTGGTTCCCGCAACACGCCAAGGTGATGGACCTGGGTCTAGCGCACTGGCTGGTTCAAAGCCGGCTTGGCGGATCTCCGATCGTGATCCGTCCACGGCAGACCGCGACGGCTTAGTCGCCATCGCTTTTTTTTGATTCAATATCTTCCATGGAAGAAGTTCGGAAGTTTGCAGTCATGGACAACCTCCTGCACGTCAAAGTCGCCGCACGCCGCGAACTCGCTGATGGGATCGCGAGCTTCGAACTCGCGGCATCCGACGGCACGCCTCTGCCGGATTTTCTGGCCGGCTCGCACATCGATGTGCATCTGCCGGGCGGCCTCGTCCGCCAATACTCCTTGTACGACTTGCCCGATGAGCATCAGCGCTATCGCATCGGGGTGTTGCGCGATCCGCAGTCACGCGGCGGCTCCGTGCAGATGCTGGATGGCGTGCGGGAAGGAGACGAAATCACCATCAGCGCGCCGCGCAACCACTTCGGGCTGCATGCCGGAGTGGAACGGTCGCTGCTGTTTGCCGGCGGAATTGGTATCACGCCGATTCTCTGCATGGCTGCACAGCTCTCGCGCGAAGGCCGCCCGTTCGAGCTTCACTATTGCGGCCGCTCTTTGGCGCGCATGGCTTTTGTCGGCGATCTGCTCGAAAGCAGCTATGCCGATCGGATAAAGATCCACGTCGATGACGGGCCCGATGCCCAGAAGCTGGACGCCCGGTCGGCGATCGGGCCGCCGGCGCCCGACAAGCACCTGTACGTCTGCGGCCCGACCGGATTCATGGACCACGTGCTGGGTACGGCGCGCGAACTCGGATGGCCCGAGGCGCTGTTGCATCGCGAATATTTTGCAGCTGCACCGATCGATCATTCGGCCGACGGACCCTTCGAACTGCAACTCAAGGGCAGCGGTCGGCTCATCCGGGTTGCCGCGGATCAGAGTGCCGCGGATGCGCTCCTGGCTGCCGGATTCGGCGTCTCGCTGTCATGCGAGCAGGGTGTGTGCGGAACATGCATCACCAAGGTGGTCGACGGCACGCCGGACCACCGCGACCTTTACCTGACTGACGAGGAGCACGCGCGCAACGACTGCTTTACGCCGTGCTGCTCACGTGCGCGCACGCCGGTTCTCGTCCTCGATCTTTAACCTCGAAAAGGATCCCACATGCTTTCCAGTCAAGACAACGAACTGATGTGCCGCACCGGACGCGGTACCGCCATGGGCGACGCAATGCGCCGTTTCTGGCTACCCGCGATCCAGCTCTCGGACGTCCCCGCGCCGGACGGCGAACCCAAGGCGGTCGAGTTGCTCGGCGAGAAGTTCATCGTCTGGCGTGACCGGCAGGGCCGCGCGGGACTCTTCGCGGAGCATTGCCTGCATCGTGGTGCGTCCATGCAACTCGCCCGCGCCGAGGGGGACGGGCTTCGCTGCATCTACCACGGCTGGAAGTTCGCTGTGGACGGCCAGGTGCTCGATACGCCGAACGTGGCCGATGCGAAATTCAAGGGGCGCATCAAGGGCCGGACCTATCCCGTGCGAGAGGCCGGCGGCCTGCTTTGGGCATACCTGGGACCGACGGACGAGGTGCCGCCATTCCCGACGTGGTCCTTCATGGCCCAAGACGATGCGCACCGAATCAACGCCGTGGCCGTGGTCAACTGCAATTACGTGCAGGTGATCGAGGGCCTCGTGGATTCATCGCATTTGTCGATCCTGCATTCTTCCGGCCTCGCGAAGACCAACGGCGCGGATCTGGACTTCGCCAAGAAGACCACGCATATGCAGTTCGACCCCTCGCCGACCATCGAGGCGGACGAGACGGACTTCGGATTCCACTACGTCGCGATGCGCCGTGTTGGCGACAAGCGGATGGCGCGCATCACGTCCTTCATCGCACCGTGCTTCGTCGCCAATCCGAACGGCGACCTCTGGTTTGCCGTGGTGCCCGTCAACGATGAGCGCTGCAACTTCTTTCATGTGTGGTGGAACCCGCAGACGGCGATCGGGACCGAGCCGCTGCGGACCCAGCAGCTCGCATTCGTCGGTCTGGACGAGCCGACCCTGACGAAGTACGGGATGACGGCCGAGACTTGCAACGACGAACGGACGATGTCATGGCGCAACGGCTACCGCCAAGACCGCGTTGTGCAGCGTCAGGGTCATTTCACCGGCTTCGACAGCTTCACCCAGGAGGATGCCGCATGCAGCGTCTCCAGTGGGGCGCTTCGTGATCGCTCGCAGGAGATGCTGTCCGCGGCAGACGTCGCCATCGCGCGCCTCTATCGCAGCTTGCTTGCGTGCGCAAAGGCCGCACGAGACGGACGGGAGATCGTTGGCTCCCGCGCGGCGGCCCCAGAGGCGATCGGCATCTCCTCCGAGATCGGACTGGACCAGGACTGGCGAACTCTGGTGCCTCACCACAGCATCACATCCCGGCCGGCCTCACAAGGCGCCCGCGAAGAGCAGTCAACGCACTAAACACAGGAGCTTGTAATGTTGAATCGTCAAGACAACGAACTGATCTGCCGCGTCGGCCCCGGGACGCCTATGGGAAACATGATGCGTCGCTATTGGCATCCCATCTGCACTTCAATGCAGTTGAGCCAGCCCGACGCTCCGCCGCTGCGTGTGCGCTTGCTCGGCGAGGACTACGTGGCATTCCGTGACAGCCAGGGCAGGGTCGGCGTGATGGAGGAGCTCTGTATGCACCGTGGCGCATCGCTAGCGCTCGGAAGGGTGGAGGAGGGCGGCCTTCGATGCCTGTACCACGGGTGGAAGTTCGATGTGACCGGCGCAGTGCTGGAGACGCCCAACAACAGTGATCCAAAGTACCGCTTGCGCATGAAGGCACCGGCCTTCCCCGTTCGCGAGGACGGCGGCCTCGTCTGGGCCTATGTGGGTCCGAAGGAACTGCAGCCCGAGTTCTCTCGCTATGCATTCATGGACGCGGACCCTTCGCATCGCGTGGTTCTCCGGATCAACGTGCATTGCAATTACCTGCAGTTGGTCGAGGGCGGCGAAGATTCCTCCCACGTGGGCGTGTTGCACACCAACATGGCGCGACCCGGCTGGAAAGAGGGTGACTTCCAGCAGAACCCTGATGTGGTGAACCCCGCAGCGCTGTCCTCGAATGACCTCGAGCCGAGTCTCAAGATGGAAGAGACGGCCTTCGGCTTTCAGTATGTGGCCCTGCGCAAGACCACCCAGGCGGGTGTCAAGAACGCCCGCGTGGTTCCGTTCATCGTTCCCTATGGGCGCGTCATTCCGGCGCCCGCTTTCCAGTTCACCGTGTTGGAGGTCCCGGAAGACGACACGCACACCAGCACCTACATCGTGGTGCACGGCAATGAGCCGGTGTCCGAAGACAAGATCGTCGAGTTGCTGGGGTTGGACGACACGCGCTACTACGACCGCAAGACGTGTGCATTCACAGCGTCGTGGGCTGACGCTTTCGGCCAGAACCGGGAGCGCATGCAGGAGAACTGGACGGGACTGCGCGGTGTCGAGGTGGAGGACGCCGCCATTGCGCTGTCGCAAGGCGCTTTCTACGACCGTTCCAAGGAGCATCTCGTGCCTGCGGACCAGGCTGTGATGCGGGTTCGCCGTACGCTGCTCGACTCGGTGAAACGGGTCATGGACGGCAAGCCGCCGGTCGGCGTCGGCGTGGATTTGCGGGGCGTCGGTGCTTGCGATGCGGACCTCCCGGACGGGGCATCGTGGCAGGACTTGCTCCCATCGCACCGCGAAGCTGTGGCGGCCTGAATGAGCACCACTGCCAAACCCACGGCCGGTACGCCGGCGAACTACCTGTCCCTCTTGCGCCTGGACGGCCGCGGCTTCGTGGTCTTGGGCGCGGGACAGGGAATCGGTGAACAGGTTGCGCATGCGCTCGCCCAGGCCGGGGCGAGCGTGCTGTGCGTCGACCGAGACGAGCAACTCGCGCGCAGCATCGCGGAGTCGGTCGATGGCATCGCGTGTGCGGCGGACGTCACGTCTCGCGCGGACATGCAGCGCGTTTTCGATACGGCTCGGGGGGCGTTCGGCCGAGTCCACGGCTTGGTCGACATCATCGGCGTCGCAGGGATCAAGCCGCTGTCGGCGGTCGATGATGCCGGCTGGAACCAGCAGTTCGACATCGTGCTTCGCCATGCTTATCTCGCGATCCAGATTGCCGGAGAGATGATGGCTGCGGACGGCGGCGGAGCCATTGCGTTCGTCGGTTCGATGTCGGGCAACCGTGCGGTCCCGAATCAGACCGCCTATGCGGTCTCCAAGGCGGCCTTGCACCACCTGGTGCGGTGTGCGGGTGCGGAGTACGCAACGCGGCAGGTGCGGATCAATGCCGTCGCCCCAGGGTACGTTCGCACGCCGCGCCTGAACCAGCGGCTGGGCGAAGAAGCATGGGACGCGATCAGCCGTGTGATTCCCATGGGCCGCCCGGCGACACCCGCTGAGATCGCCGGGCCTTTGCTGTTTCTCGTGTCGGACCTCAGCGCCCACATGACAGGCGAGGTGATGGCAGTGGACGGCGGCGCCGGCGTCATGGCGGCGTTTCCCGACGTGAAATTCGGCCCTTCGGCGAGCGCCACACCTTGACCTCTTTGAAAGAAGCGCATTCGATCGAAGATCTGCGGCGATTGGCGCAGCGGCGGCTGCCTCGTGGCGTATTCGACTTCTTCGATGGCGGTGCGGAAGATGAAACCACCCTGCGCGCCAATCGCGAAGGCTTCGAGCGCATCCGGCTGCGCCCGCGCCTGCTCGTGGACGTGCAGCATCCGGATCTTTCCACTCAGGTCGTGGGAGGGCCGTCGGCTGCGCCGATCGTGATTGCACCGAC
Source organism: Variovorax sp. 05N34 (assembly GCF_056397405.1). Classification (NCBI taxonomy): domain Bacteria; kingdom Pseudomonadati; phylum Pseudomonadota; class Betaproteobacteria; order Burkholderiales; family Comamonadaceae; genus Variovorax; species Variovorax sp. 05N34. The sequence goes on along the minus strand of NZ_JBFTNI010000002.1, from coordinate 377,826 downwards.
CGGTGCGATTGGCGCGGGCTGGCCGCACGCGGACCTTGCCATTGCGCGGGTGGCCGCACGCCTGGGAATTCCCTACACGCTCTCCACCACCGCCACCTCGTCGATAGAGGATGTTGCCAGGCGTGCCGGAGGACGGCTTTGGTTCCAGCTTTATGTGCTCCGGGACAAGGCGTTTACCGCTGCACTGCTGCAACGCGCGGCGTCCGCCGGCTTCGAAGCCTTGGTCGTGACGCTGGACCTGGCCACGGGCGGCAAACGAGAGCGAGACTTGCGCAATGGCTTCACCGTGCCGCTGCGACGCGACTGGCGCACCGCTCGCGATTTCGCGACGCACCCGGCCTGGTGTTGGCAAATGCTTCGTCAGGGGCCACCGCGTTTCGAGAATCTTCGCGGCTTGGAGGGCAATGCCGACACGCGCATGTCGATCGCGGCGAAGGTCGGCCAAAGCCTGGACGCTTCATTCGACTGGGCTGCCCTGGAGCGGCTGCGCGGCCAGTGGTCGGGCAAGCTGATGGTCAAGGGGGTTGCGAGCGCAGAAGATGCAGGCCGGCTCGCCGCGCTCGGTGTCGACGCGATCTGGGTCTCGAACCACGGCGGTCGCCAGCTCGACGGGGCCGTCGCGGCGGCGGATGTCTTGCCGGACGTGGTGCAGGCGGTCCGCAGCAGAGTGCCGGTACTGATCGATTCGGGCGTACGCCGCGGGGTCGACGTCGTGAAGGCACTCGCGCTGGGCGCGCAGGCCGTGGCGATCGGTCGCGCCACGTTGTATGGCGCCGCGGCCGCCGGCGAGGCAGGCGCGGAGAAAGCGCTCGACATCCTCACGGACGAACTGAGGCGAGCAATGCAGTTGTGCGGAGCGCCAACCGTGAAGCACATCAACGCAGGTCTTGTGGACCGCGCACGTTAGGAAAGGATGTGATGGACAAGCCCCGGCTCCTCATCACGCGCCAGCTCACCGAGCAGGTGCTGCGCGAGGCGGATGAACAATTTGACGTAACGCTCTGGCCGCACGATGAACCGATCGGCGAGGCGCTCGAGAGCTGGTCGAGCGGATGCGACGCGGCCCTCGTGATGGCCACCGACCGGCTCGACCGCGCACGCCTCCAGACACTCGCGCGGCACGCCCGCGGCGTCGCGACCTATTCGGTCGGCTACGACCACATCGACCTCGATGCGGCCACCGCACTCGGATTGCCGGTCTTCTACACGCCCGATGTGTTGAGTGACGCGGTGGCGGAAACGGCCATGCTCCTGATCTTGTCCGCCGCCCGCGATGCCTCGTCCGCCGAGGCCGTGCTGCGTTCCGGAGAGTGGGGGCCCTGGTCGCCGACGAGATTTCTAGGGCGGCAGTTGACCGGGCGCTCTCTCGGCATCTTCGGCATGGGCCGGATTGGTCTTGCGCTTGCAAAGCGGGCGAGCGGGTTCGGAATGAGGGTTCACTATCACAACCGCTCGCCGCTGCCCGAGCAGGGTGCGTCGTTCGATCTCACGTACCACTCGACCCTCGAATCCTTGCTGGGCGCCAGTGATGTCTTTTGCGTCTGCGCACCGTCGACGCCCTCGACTCGAGGGGGCCTGGATGCTCGTCGCCTCGGATTGCTGCCGCCCGGCGCCGTTTTCGTCAACATCGCGCGGGGCGACTTGGTGGACGAGGACGCGTTGATCGAAGCCATTGCATCGCGCCGAATCGGAGCCGCGGGACTCGACGTTTTTCGGAATGAACCGCGGATCGATGAACGCTATCTGCGATTGCCGCGGACCACGCTTCTGCCGCACATCGGCAGCGCAACCTTCGAGGCACGCGCGGCGATGGGAAGCGTTGTGCTGCGAGCCCTCGCGCGCTGGCTCAACGAGCGGCAGCCCTCGGACAACTGCCTCAACCCATCGACGCTTCAGGCAAGGCACCTCGCATGACCTGGTCGCTGCGCTATGCGCCTCATCTGGGCTACCGCCCTCCATTTCAACCGCTTTTCACGGCGATGGTCGGCTCGGAGGATCCGCTGGAACACATCCAATTTGCGGCGGACCAGGGCTTCGCAGGCGTCCTCTATGCAGCCGCACGTGCACGTCCGGCGGCGGAGCAGCAGAGGGTGGGCGACGCGTTGGCGGCGCACGGGCTCGAAGCAGGTTGCATGCTCTACACGACCTTCGATCAGCTTCGCAACACGAGTTGGGCGACCGACAGCAAGGAAGCGCGCGCATGGATCGAGGCCGAACTCGCGCAGGCCGTGGCGGCGGCGCATCGGGTCGGCTCCAAGCGCCTGGCAGTGCTCGGTGGCGCGCAGCCGCAACTGCCGATCGCCTACCAGCACGCCGCGCTGGTGCAGAACCTGCGATATGCAGGAGACATTGCCGCGCGCGCCGGCCTCACGCTCTGCCTCGAGACCTTGAGCCGCAAGAGCATTCCGAACATGCTGCTGCAGCACATGCCCGATGCGATCGCGGTCGCACAGGCCGTGAATCATCCCGCGGTGCGCCTGATCTTCGACACCTCCCACGTGCAGGTGATGGACGGCGACCTGCTCTTTCATCTGGAGCAGGGCTGGGATTGGATCGAAATCGTGCAACTGGCCGACAACCCGGGACGAATGGAGCCGGGAAGCGGAGAGATCAATTTCGAGAGCCTGCTGCGGCTGTTGTGGAGGCGCGACTACCGAGGTTTGGTCGAACTCGAATACGGCTGGCGAACGCCGGGCCTGGACAGCGAGCGCCTTGGGCTGGCGATGCTCCGCCGGCTCGATGCCGCAGCGAGCGACGCGCGCTCGCATCATTTATCTGGAGATCAAGCATGACGACCCCCGACACCCATTGCACATCGGCCATCAAGATGGGAATCCGCGCACTCGGCGCTAAGTTCGACCCCGAAGTTCTCGCCGCGACCCGAGCGATCTATCGGTCCGCCCTGAATCTGGACGAGGCAGCGCATGAGCAGATCGACGTGCCCTACGGTAGTCATGCGCGGCATCGGCTGGACATCTACGGACCTGCGGGTCAGCCGCGCGCGATCGTGGCTTTCATTCATGGTGGAGGCTTTGTTGCCGGTGACAAGAACGCGGATGGCGTCTTCTATCGCAACGTGGGTCGTTGGCTCGCTCGCAACGGCTATCTGGCGGTGCTGCCCAACTACCGCCTTGCGCCGGCAGACGGATGGCCCGCCGGAGCGCGGGACGTTCAGGCGGCGCTGCAGTGGATTGAGGAGCAACGCAAAAGCCTTGGCGCGCAGCATGCGCCGCTGGTTCTGTGGGGCCAGTCCGCCGGTGCCAGCCATGTAGCGACCTGGCTGTTCGACGATCGGGCTCGCGGCAGCGATCCTGTGCATGTCGCGGCCATCATGCTGATGAGCGGCTTCTACAGTGCCGTTGCTCCGCTGCCCGCCGGCCCGAAAGCCTATTTTGGCGAGGACACGGCGCTGTACGTCGAGCGTTCGCCGCTGACACACGTGCGCGCCGTCGACACGCCCATCTGGATGGGTCTCGCGGAACTCGATCCAGGTTGGATAGCCCAGCAGACCTATGCGATGGCACGGGCGCTCACGATCGCCATCGGGAGCAGCCCGGGCTTTCATCTCTTCCGCGGTCACAACCACGTGTCGGCGCTGCACAGCCTCGGTTCGCCCCAGCAAGACGCGGGGGACGAAGTGCTCCGCGTCCTCGAAGACGTCATCGCGCGGCAAGCCGCCTAGAGCGGGATGCTTGCCTCTTTGAGCACCCGGAGCACAAAGCTCGACTTGCTGTGCCGGATTCCGGGAATCTTGTAGAGCTTCTCGCGAAGCAGCCGCTCGTAGTCGCGCGTGTCGCGCACCGCGATGCGGATGTAGTAGTCGTAATCGCCCGAGACCAGGTAGGCCTCCTGGATCTCGGGGATGGCGGCGAGCGCGCGTCCGAACTCGTAAAGCGTTTCGTCGGTGTGGCTTTCGAGCGTGAGTTGAACGATGACGAAATCGTTGTAGCCGAGCTTGACCGCGTCGAGGTCGACCGTATAGCGCTTGATCACGCCCTGCGCTTCGAGCTTCTTGATGCGCGTCCAGCAACTGGTGGCCGAGAGGCCCACTGCCGCACCGATCTCCTGCAGGGTCTTGCGCGAGTCCTTGCGCAACTCACGCAGGATTGCGATGTCCATCCTCTCCGATGATTCTTCGGAAGAAAGCGAAGAAGGCGGATTGGTTTTCATGTATGGGGCCTAAAGCATGGGAAAGAATGAAGCCTATTCTGCGCGATCGGCGAAAAAATGCAGGCATGGAACTGCTTTCTGCCCAAAGACATCTGCCGCCCGCTGCGGCGCCCTCCCTGCCACGCGTGCGCAATGGCGCAGCCGCTGTACTCGACACCCTGATCGAATGCGGCGTCGACACCCTCTTTGGATACCCGGGCGGCGCCGCATTGCCGCTATACGATGCCTTGCACGGCGAGCCGCGACTGCGCCACGTGCTTGTGCGACACGAGCAGGCGGCCGTTCATGCGGCAGAGGGCTACGCGCGCACGACAGGCCGTGTCGGCGTGGTGCTGGTCACCTCCGGGCCGGGCGTGAGCAACACCATCACCGGGCTGCTCGACGCGATGAGCGATTCGATCCCCGTTCTGTGCATCAGCGGGCAGGTCGCCACTGCCGTCATCGGAACCAATGCGTTCCAGGAAAGCGATGCGCTGGGCATGTCACGCCCGGTGACCAAGTGGAACTACCAGCCGCGAATGGCTGACGAAATCCCCGATGTGATACGCCGTGCACTCGACATCGCGGCGTCGGGTCGCCCCGGGCCGGTGCTGATCGATGTGCCGAAGGATGTGCAGCTGGCGCCGCTTGGGCTGCCGGGCAGGGCGCCTGCACGAGTGCCGCGCAAGCCGCGAGCCGATACAACGCCCCTGACGCCCGCGAGGCCCGCGGCGGGCGCACTGCAACGCGCTGCGGACCTGCTGTCGACCGCGCGGCGGCCGATCTTCTATGGAGGCGGCGGGCTGGTGAACTCCGGGGCTCTCGCGTGCGAGAGCTTCGCTCGGTTGGTTCGCCGGCTCAATGCGCCCTGCACCTTGACGTTGATGGGCTTGGGCGCGTTTCCGGCATCGGATCCGCACTTTGTCGGCATGCTCGGCATGCACGGCGCGCTGGAAGCCAATCTCGCAATGCATGAGGCCGACCTCGTCGTGTGCGTTGGTGCGCGCTTCGATGACCGGGTGACGGGCAAGCTCGACGAGTTCTGCCCTCACGCGCGCAAGATTCACATCGACATCGATCCAGGCAGCATCAACAAGGTCGTGAAGGTCGACGTGCCCATCGTGGGCGACTGCGGCGAAGTGCTCAGGGCGCTGCTTGCGATGCCGGAACTGCAGACGTTGCCGGCACAGCGGCTGGCACCGTGGTGGGAGCGCATCGGACGCTGGCGAGCCGAGCGCTGCTTCGAGTTCTCGGCGCGCGCCGATGTGATCCTGCCGCAATCGTTGATGGCTTCGCTCCAGCGCTCGGTGCAGGGACGTGATGCGATCATCTCGACCGACGTTGGCCAGCACCAGATGTGGGCTGCGCAGTATCTTCGCTTCGAGCGGCCCGGACGTTGGCTGACTTCGGGTGGTGCCGGAACCATGGGCTACGGACTTCCCGCCGCCATAGGCGCTCAGATCGCCCATCCAGACGCTTTGGTCGTTTGCGTGAGTGGTGATGCATCCGTGCTGATGAACATCCAGGAGCTCTCGACAGCGGTGCAGCACCGCACCCCCGTAAAGCTGGTGCTGTCGAACAACGGCTACATGGGCATGGTGCGCCAGTGGCAGGAGCTGAATCACGGCAACCGCCTGAGTCACAGCTGGAACGAGGCGCTGCCCGATTTCGTTGCACTGGCAAAGGCCTTCGGCTGGGGCGCACGGCGGGTGTCCGATCCGGGCGAACTGGAAGCCGCACTGGCCGAATGCCTGGCCTTCGAGGGGCCCTTCTTTCTGGACGTGCAGGTGGCCGCGCAGGAGAACTGTTTTCCGATGATGCCGTCCGGACATGGCCACCATCGTGTGCTGCTGGGCAAGGACCGTTGGTACGAGGAGGAGCCGACCGCCTGATTGCCTGATACATCGAACCAGTTTTCGTGCAGCAATGCGACCGGCGGGCTACCCGCCGCCGATCGCCCGACACGCACCGCCTTTACCGATGGCCGAGCGTGCCTTGTGTGATTCCTACCGGATTCCGAACCATGATGACAATACCCGAGCTCGCCAGCGTTTCGCTGGACGACAAGTACACATCGACCACCGGCCGCGTCTACCTGAGTGGCATTCAGGCGCTGGTGCGCCTGATGCTCGTGCAGCGTTGGCGGGACCAGGCCAACGGCCTGAACACCGCAGGGTTCGTATCCGGCTACCGTGGCTCGCCGCTAGGAGGCATTGACGAGGCCTTCTGGCACGCACAAAAGCACCTCGATGACAACGGCATCAAGTTTCTGCCGGGCGTCAATGAAGAGTTGGCGGCAACGGCCGTCTGGGGCACGCAGCAGGTTCACCTGACGGGTGAGAGCCTGGTCGATGGCGTCTATGCCATGTGGTACGGCAAGGGTCCTGGCGTGGACCGCTGCGGCGACGTCTTCAAGCACATGAGCCATGGCGGCACTTCGCCGCATGGCGGCGTTCTGCTCGTGGCCGGCGATGACCATGGCGCGTACTCCTCGACGCTGCCCAACCAGAGCGATCACATCTTCTCGGCGGCCATGATCCCGATGCTCTACCCGCAGAGCGTGGAGGAATACATCGAACTCGGCCTGCACGGATTTGCGATGTCGCGCTTTGCAGGCTTGCCGGTCGGCTTCAAGGCGCTTGCCGATACGGTCGAGTCATCAGGACCCATCGCCGCCGATGTCGCGGGCCTGCAAACCCTGTTGCCTCGCGATTTCGTGTTTCCGACCGGCGGTGTCCATGCCCGGTTGTCCACCGACACGCTCGGTGTTCAGGCGCGCAAGCAAGAAGCATTGATGCAGGACTACAAGATCTATGCCGCCATTGCCTACGCGCGCGAGAACCGACTCAACCACGTCACGATTGACTCGCCACGAGCCAAGCTCGGCATCGTTGCGTCGGGTAAGTCATACCGCGACGTACTGGAGGCTCTGGAAGAACTCGGCATCGACGCCGACGTGGCTTCGCGCATTGGTGTGCGGGTGTTCAAGGTCGCAATGCCCTGGCCGCTCGAACCGGATTCGATCCGCGAATTCGCGGCCGGTCTCGACGAGATTCTGGTGGTCGAAGAGAAGCGCCAACTCGTTGAATACCAACTCAAGGAACACCTCTACAACTGGCGCGAGGACGTGCGACCGCGCGTCATCGGCAAGTTCGACGAGGCCGGCGAATGGGCGCATCCACGGGGGAACTGGCTGCTGCCGGCAACGGCCGACTTTTCGGTCGCGCAGATCGCGCGAGTGGTCGCAGGGCGCATCGCGCGCTTCCACACGAGCGACATGATTCGCGCCCGGCTGGCGATCCTCGATGCCAAGGACGTCGTTCTCGGCAAGGCGGTCGCGACTCCGTCTCGCCCGGCGTGGTATTGCTCGGGCTGCCCGCACAACACCTCCACCAAGGTGCCCGAAGGCAGCCTTGCACTGGCCGGCATTGGCTGTCACGTGATGGCCACGGCCATCTATCCGCAGCACAACAAGACCACGACCCACATGGGCGGGGAGGGCGCACCCTGGTTGGGGCAGGCCTGGTTTTCCCGGCGCAAGCACGTGTTTGCAAACCTGGGCGACGGCACCTATTACCACTCCGGATCGATGGCGATCCGCGCGGCTGTCGCGGCGGATGTCCGTATCACCTACAAGATCCTCTACAACGACGCCGTGGCAATGACGGGTGGTCAGCCGGTCGACGGGCCAATCAGCGTTGCGCGCATCGCGCAGCAGGTCGCGGCAGAAGGCGTCAGGCGCATCGCCTTGGTGGCGGAAGATCCGAGCCGCTGGCGCGACCGAACCGGACTGCCGACGGACAGCCCCTCCATGAGATTCACGCTGCATCATCGCGACGAGATGGACGACGTGCAGCGCGAACTGCGCGAATTCGAAGGCGTCTCTGTCCTGATCTATGACCAGGTATGCGCGGCCGAGAAGCGCCGGCGGCGCAAGAAGGGCGAGTTTCCACAGATTGCCAAGCGCGTCTTCATCAATGAGGCCGTGTGCGAGGGATGTGGCGATTGCGGCGAGCAGTCGAACTGCACGTCGCTGCAGCCCCAGCCAACCGAATATGGCCTGAAGAGGCGCATCGACCAAAGCTCGTGCAACGCCGACTATTCATGCATCAGCGGCTTTTGCCCGAGCTTTGTGAGCGTCGAAGGAGTCGAGCCGCGAAAGAGCAAACCCGTCGACACGAAGTCAGCGGCGAGCTTCGACCTTCCTGAACCTGTGCTGCCCTCGCTCGATCAGATTCACAACACACTCATCACAGGCATCGGAGGTACGGGTGTCATCACGATCGGCGCGCTCATCGGCATGGCGGCGCATCTGGAGGGCAAGGGCGTCAGCGTGCTCGACATGACTGGCATGTCGCAGAAGAACGGCTCGGTAACTTCGCACGTTCGCATTGCGACGAACAGCGCGCAATTGAAGGCGCAACGCATTCCGACGGGCGAGGCGGATCTCGTCCTGGGCTGCGACATGCTCACCACAGGCGCACCCGATGCCATCGCCAAGATGCGGCCGGGGCGCACCTATGCGCTGGTCAATACATTCGAACAGCCCACGGGCGAATTCGCACAGAACGCGGACTGGGCGTTTCCGGCAGCGCAGGTGAGAGAACTGATCGAAGAGTCAGTCGATCGACGCGTGGACTTCGTGGACGCTACGCGGCTGGCGACCCGCCTCATGGGGGATGCGATTGCAGCCAACCTGTTTCTGCTCGGGTTCGCATTCCAGAAGGGTGCCATACCACTGACATCTGGAGCGCTGATGAAGGCTATCGAGACTAACGGAGTGGCTGTGAAGGCCAATCAGATCGCGTTTCAGTGGGGACGAAAGGCCGCTCTGGATCTGGCAGCGGTCGCAAGGGAAGCCTCGCCTGTGCAGGCGGTCACGGTGCACAGGAGGAAGTCCCATGCTTCGCTCGTTGCTCACCGCGTCGCCTTCCTTACCGACTACCAGGACGCCAGCTATGCAAAGCACTACGAAGATTTCGTCGCACGCGTGCGGCAGATCGAACTGGAGCACGGCGGCACCGGTGAACTGGCGGATGCCGTTGCCGCGAATCTCTTCAAGCTGATGGCATACAAGGACGAATACGAAGTCGCACGCCTCTACACCGATAGGAGCTTTCTTGGGAAGCTGCAAGAGGCTTTTGAGGGAAAGCCAAAGTTGACCTTCCACCTGGCTCCGCCGATCTTCGCAAGGCGCGATCGCCACGGCCTACCGGTCAAGCAGACCTTTGGACCTTGGATGTTGCATGCATTCCGAGTTCTTGCCTCATTGCGTCGGCTGCGCGGTACGCGCCTGGATGTCTTCGGCGGAACAGCCGAAAGGCGAATGGAACGGGAGTTGATTCAGGACTACCGACGAACGATTGAGCAGGTGATTGCCCGCATTGAAACCGAAGGTTGGGACTCGGCGCGTGATTTCGCTTTGGCGATTGCGCGCCTGCCGGAGCAGATCCGCGGCTACGGCCATGTCAAGGCGGAAAGCATCGTTGCGGCGCGCGTGCGTTGGACAAGCTTGATGCAGCAGCTATCGACGGTCTCTCGTTCTCGCGCGCCTATGGATGAAGCGGAACGACAGCATTGGTGACCCGCATGGGCGCCAGCAAGTCAGACAGAAAATCCAGCAGTGCGCGGGTCTTGGCGGGAGCGAGGTGGGACGCCGTCAACGCATAGACGGGCAAGCTCGACGCATTCCATCTCTCGAGCACCTGCACCAGACGGCCGGCCTGGACTTCAGGGCCTGCGAATACGTCGGCCAAGACGGCGATGCCGTTGCCGGCCAGGGCAAGATTCCGAATGAAGCGAACATTGTTGGCAGCAGCGCGCCCTTGCACGTCCACGGCCACAGATCTCCGGCCCGCGTGCAGCGTCCAGCGTCGCTCCGGTTGCTCTGTTCCACGCTCACTGCGCAGCACACACTGATGCCGCGCCAGATCATGTGGAGCAAGCGGCTGCCCATGGCCCGACAGGTACTCTGGCGAGGCATAGAGGCAGCGGGGCAAATCGCCAAGCTTGCGGACCACGAGCGAGGAGTCCGGGAGCTCTCCCATGCGCACTGTGACGTCATACCGCTCGGCGAGCGGATCCATCCATTTCGGAGTGAAGTGCAGTTCGAGCGTCACGTCCGGATACCGGTCCAGAAACTCTCGAACCTTATCAGCCGTGAATCGAACGGTGAAATCGATTGGAGCGGCCATCCGCAGGTGGCCCTTCGGTTTGGCAGGCGCAGTCTGAGCCAGTTGTGTGGCTTGGATGATTTCGTGCATTCCGCGACTGCATTGCTCGAAATAGCTCTTACCTTCATCCGTAAGAACCAGCGTTCGCGTGGTGCGGTTGATCAACTTGATTCCGAGCTCTTTCTCTAGTGCCGCGACGCTTCTTGAGGTCGACGACTTCGGCATGTCGAGGGTTTCTGCCGCAGCGGTGAAGCTTCCGGCCTTCGCCACTTCAAGGAAGACCCGAACGTTGTGAACCGTTGCTGGCTTCAAATGCGCACTCCAATTGTTCCAGTCCATGAACATTGTTGTCGATCGGGTGCTCCTTTTGAATTTGTTTCGACTTCAGGACTTTGGCTGGCACTCCTATCTGCAATAAAAATTGCTGGCCCCATTCGTGTCTCCGCTGCCTTTGTAGACAGGCTGGCTCGGATACGGACACAACGGCCGCTGCAGTGAAATCGGCTTGGTGACGTCGCCGTTCTGGAACTTCGTGGCGACGAATATTTCAGGCGCGATACCGCTTTCAACCCAATCGCGCAAGGCGCGCACCGCATCATGTTCAGGATCGTTCGAAACAGTCTGCTGTGCGATCGCGCCAAAGTGCCACGGCCCCTCGCCAGCGCCACCATGGCCCACGCCTGACATCATGAAGAGGCGGTAGAAGTTTTGTTCCGCTGCCCGGTCTCCACCCGATGTGCGGTCCCGAACTTCATCGTAGTACTGCACGATGCGTTCGGGCATCGTCACAGCGTCTTGCCAGCCTTGGTACTGGATCAGTTTGCCTCCCGCCTGCCTGAATGCGCTCAAGTCGGTCTGCTGGTCGACATTCATGAAGCCCAGCGCGCTTTCAACCGAGGGCAAATCGGTGTGGACGTTGAATGTCGAAGCGTCCCACGCGGCATTGCCCAAGGCGATCTTGTAGACGGTAGCCGCATGCGCAGGAGTGGCTGTCACATACCCGAAGCCGATCCAATCGGTCTCGAATCCGTGGAGATATCCCGGGTAGAGATATTCGGAAGTGACTTGATCCCGTAGCGGCGACAGCACATGGGTCAATGCGTCAGCTTGTGCGGCGGTGAAGCAGGTCGAGGGGTCTTGGCCCGACGCGCACAACAGTGAATGCGGGTCCCAGCGGCAGGCGCGTGGGTCGCGCATGATTCCATCCGTCGCACCATCCGCAGCATCGCATGCGGCGATCGACGATCTTCGCGCAAGATTCAGCAGCGCCGTTCCTAGCGGCCCCTGAATGCCGGCTTTCACAAGTTGCTGGCTTGCGAAAAGCTTCTGTGTGGCCACACGGGTCCAGTTGATCAGAGCGGGGCCGGCGAGCACTCCATTGAAATCCGTAGGGTACTTTTGGGCCGACATCAATCCATCCCGTCCTCCTGTTGATGTGCCATTGAAGTACGCATAGGAAGCGGCTTTCGCATAGTAGCCACGGACAATCGCCTTGGAGGCAACCGCCGTTTCGTGCGTTGCGCGATATGCAAAGTCAATGACACGCTCCGGAAAGCCGATGGCCCAACTTGCGTCGCTGACCGCTGTCGCTGTATGACCACCATCCGTGATGGCGATCGCATACCCGGATCGAAGTTGTGGCGCCATCGAGCTCCAATAGGAAGAAAAGGCCGTGCCCCAGCCGTTCTGTCCCAGTTGTTGGTACCGGCCATTCCATGCCGTGGTGGGTAGCCAAAGCTCCATCCCGATCTTCGAACCGGAGACGGGCGTCAGGTTGGCGGTGACCCGGCAAAACGCCGGCAGGTCGGCGAATGCGGTCGTACTTCCGGCCGGCTGGTACGTGCCCGCCGCAACAGCCTGCGTTGCGGTGATGTCCACGTTCGGCAGTTGCAAGCCCCGGACGCTTTCGCAGCTGATGGCTGCCGCAGTCGGTTGTGCCCCGGCTGCGGCCGGCGCAAAGTCATTCCCGCCGCCGCAGGCAACTACGCCCACCACGCTGAGAGCGCAGATAAAAACATGAACACCTGCTCTGACGTACCTGGCTAGCGCGCAGCGTGACACGCTGGAAATCAGCACCATCGACATCTTGTCTCCTTTGTTATGAATGAGAGGTGTAGCCCGCGAATCGCCGGACCAACGACCTCCTGGGCGGCGCCGTTTTCCATCGAGGCGCACGCGCGATACAGCGCTGCAGCATCCTATTGACGAGGGCCCACTGCAAAAATAGCTTTCGTGGAAAACAATGTTTCCGCGCCGGAACAATGGGATGGCGTAGCTCAACGCCCATGTGTGGCGGCTTCGGGACAAAGGGTTAAGCCGTTGTGGGCCGAGCCGCCAACCCGACGACGATGCAAACGGCCTTCGACTGCGCGCCGGATCAGCGCTTTCCGTGTGTGCTTGGCGCTTTCAGCGTTTGATTGACTCGCCTATATCGGCTTCACTTTGAACGGGGCTTCGACAAGCACCAAGTCCATCACGCCTCGCGCGATAGCTCGTGAATCTGGCGCATGCTCTCGCGTTGCTCGGGTGCCTGTTCATACCGTCGAAGTCTTCGGTCTTTGCCACTTCCCGGATCGTTTCCATGGCAACCGATTCGAGCTTGCTGACCTCCTCTTCGAGCCAGTCCGGATTGCATCCTCGGCCTCATTCGCATGAATCACGTTGCGCAGACGTTGCGCGTGTTGGTTTCCTAGGCACAGCATCGCTGGAACGACCGCAGCGCGGCGGATAGCACGCATCTGCTCGCGGGGTCGGAAGTCCGCAACCGCTGCTGCATAGGCAACCTTCAATTTAAAACACTGCGGTGCTCGCCGCAGAGAGCGATTATCCGAAGGGCGGGCCTCATCGCTGAGGCTTCGGGACCGGACAGACTCATCGATGCCGGCGAGCCGGGTGTTTGTGACAAGGTCGGCCTCGAGTGCGAAAGGACAGCCCAAAGCTGGTGTGAGCCCATGTCCTACCGCGAAAGCTACTACCAGGTGTGAGGGGCAGATGGTGCGAGCGTTGGCGTCCCACTCCGGTGTGCGTTTTGCCCTTGACTTCACGAAGTTCCTGTCGATGCGGCGGTGGCGAAAGAGCCGAAACTCCGAGAATGAAAGACTGGTATGTTCCTTCGCCCAGCGGAGACACGAACTCCGCGTTTGAGGCGGGCGGAGCAGGGCGGTCATGGAACTCGACGAAGCGACCGATGGTGCGGTCCCCGAGGGCAGTTGGAGAAAGTCGCGCGGGCATGCGGCGCAATGCGGAACGACGGCCAGCGAAGCGTGGAGACGTTACGCTCAGTCGGACGACTCCACCCGCATGCCCGTGCCGTCGTCGCCCGCCCTGGGCGATGCAGTGCCCAGCATCCCGCAGAAAAGGCGTGCCGCGTTGGCGTTGAACGCCATGCCATGGTCGAGCTGGACGTTCATCGCGAAGCCATCGAAGGCCATGAGCACGATCCCTGCGATGACCTTGCTCTCGGCCTTCGTGACGGCGAGGCAGTCGGCAAGCCAGAGTGCGACGCGTTCCTGGAACAGCTCGCGCAAGTGCGGGCTGTAGTCGTCGCCGCCGCGGGTCGTCGAGAGCGCCTGCATGATGTTCTTGGCGAAGCCGTTGTTCTCGCGCGGCAGGTCACGCCACAGGATGACGAGCAGGCGCTCGAGCCGCTCTTGCGGCGAGCCGACCCGCTTCAGGGAACGATCGAGCCGGTCGAGGCGCTCCTTGAGCCAGGGTTCGTACAGCGCGTAGAGGATGTCGAGCTTCGAGCAGAAGTAGACATAGACGTTCGCGGTCGATATCCCGGCCTCGCGCGCGATCGCGGGGATTGAGCTGTCGCTGTAGCCCTGTGCGGTGAACAGCCTGAAGGACGCTGCAAGGATCGCCTCGCGCACATCTTTCTTCTTCGTCTGTGACATGGGATCCGGTCCTGTTCCAAAGGGTGGTGAAGGATTCTCTCAAAAATGAATGGTATTCGCTATTGACATCCATTTGCTCGATTCCTAAAGTAGTTCCCAATCCGCCGATTGGCTGGCGGGCACCAGAGGATTCCACCGATGCAAGCAGCGATCCGCACCCAGGAGCTCAACCCCGCAAAGCTCATGTCCCTCTTTCGCAAGCAGTTCGAGTTGTGCCGGGTCGGGCCCGGGCAGACCGTCGCGATCGTTAGCGATCTCGGGACGCGTCGCGAGTACATCGAGGCCGCCTTCGCGGCCGCGCAGGACATCGGCTTCGACATCTACGAGATGTGCGTCAACGCGATTCCCGGATGGACCAGCGTGGGGGTCGCGACCATCGGGAAATGCAAGGGTACGCTCGAGGCGCTGATGGCGGTCGATTTGGTGCTGATCTTCCACGTGCCGCTGTTCTCCAAGTGGCTGCGCGACGTGCAGGCCAAGGGCGTGCGCGTCCAGATGATCATCGACGCGCCGGACGATCTCTATCAGCTGCAGTCGCCGCCCGGCCTGAAGGAGGCCGTGCTGCATGCGCAGTCGCTCTACCAGAAGACGCGTGAAGTGCGTGTGACGAGCCGGGCCGGGACCGACCTTACGTACCGGTGCGGCGAGTACCCAGTCATGAGCCAGTACGGCATGGCGGATGAGCCCGGGCGCTTCGATCACTGGGGCGTAGGACTGCTGCACACCTTTCCGAACGAGGGCAGCGCCCAGGGCCGCGTGGTGATCGCACCGGGCGACATCGTGATCCTTCCGTACTGCCGCTATGTGCAGGACGCGATCGAGCTCGAGATTCGGGACGGCCACATCGTGAGCATCGAAGGCGGGCTCGACGCGGCGCTGATGCGCGAGTGGCTGGGCGACGGCAAAGTGAGCGAGGGCGACCGCGACCCCTACGCGCTCTCACATCTGGGCTGGGGGCTCAATCCGCAGTGCCGCTGGGATTCCCTCGCGCTGCATGGCGATGCGCCCGAGCGCAGCCGCGCCGCGGCGCGCAGCTTCCCGGGCAACTTCCTGTTCTCGACCGGTCCCAACACGCAAGGCGGCGGCAAGCGCACGACGCGCGGCCACTACGACGTGCCGATGCGCAACTGCACCATCGCGCTCGACGGCAACGTCGTGGTGAAGGACGGCCGCGTGGCCGATCCGAAGATGGTTGTCGAGCGCGTGCCACGCTGATGACAAACGAGTCCATTTCTCCGCGGAGCCCCACTTCATGCTGATCGAAGGTCAATTCCCCATCGCGGCGGCGCCGCAGACCCTGCTGGTCCACCTGTTCGACGCGGGCCTGATGGCCTCCTGCCTGCCGGGCTGCGAGAAGCTCGAGGCCATCGATGCCGACCGCTATCGCGCTGTCGTCGCGATCGCGATGGCCGGCATCAAGGCGCGCTTCGACCTGCAGGTGCAGATCACCAAGCGCGACGAGCAGAACGTCTGGGCTCTCACACGCGGCGACGAGGGCGGCCACGCCAGCAGCCTGCAGGCGGACAGCCGCGTGAGCCTGGAGCCGACGCCCGAGGGCACGCTGGTGCACTACCGCTCCGAGGTTTCCGTCACCGGCCGGCTCGGCCGCTTCGCGCTGGGCATGATGAAGAAGAAGGCGCAGAGCATGGGCGACGAATTCGCCGCGAACCTGCAGCGCAAGCTTGAGCAACTCGGCGCGGCCGCCACGCAGGCTGCGGCGCCAGCGAGCCACTGAGCATGACGACCTTGCAGGGGCTCTATCGCCCGACGACCGTCGACGAGGCCACGGCACTGCTGGCCCAGGACGCGGAGGCCAAACCGCTGGCCGGCGGCGCCACCCTGGTGGCCATGCTCAACGCCCGCGTGATCGAACCCGCGGCGCTGATCAGCCTGGCGGACATCGACGAGATCAAGGGCATCACGGTGCAGGACGACGGCCGCGTGCGCATCGGCGCCTTCACGCGGCACCGCGAGACGGCCGCCTGCAAGCTGCCGCTCGGTAGCGCCGGCGTCGTTGCGCACGCGGCCTCGCAGATCGCCAACGCGACCGTGCGCAACATGGGAACGATCGGCGGCTCGATCTCGTTCGCCGATCCAGGGCTGGACTATCCGCCTGCGCTGGTCGCGGCGGGGGCCGTGGTCGAGATCGCTTCGGTGCAGGGCCGGCGCACTCTGCCGGCCGCCGAGTTCTTCGTCGACTGGTACCTGACCGCGCTCGAGCCCGGCGAACTGGTGACCGCGGTGCTGCTGCCGGTGGCCGACCGGGGCGCGGGCATGTACATCAAGCACGCGCGCGTGGCGGGCGACTACGCGACCGCCTCGGTCGCGGCGTGTCTGCAGGCCGACGCCCGCATGAGCGTGGCGGTCGGCGCCTGCGGACCGACCCCGCTGGCCGATCCCGAGGCCAATGCGCTGCTGTCCACCGACCGCAGCGATGCCGCCATCGCGCGTGCGGCGCAGTGGCTGGTGGAACGCGCCGACCCGCTCGACGATGTCCGTGGCAGCGCGGACTACCGGCTTCTCTTGATCCCCAGGCTTCTGCTGCGCGCGGTGCGTGCCGTCGAAGCCGCTCACCGGAGTGCTGCATGACCCATCCGTCACCCAGGCCCCTGCAAGGCGTCTTGACCTTGCACGTGAACGGCGAAGGCGCGCAGGTCGACGCTGCCTTGCACGACACGTTGCTCACCGTCCTGCGCGATCGCTTGCAGCTGACCGCCGCCAAGCGCGGCTGCAACCAGGGCGTCTGCGGCGCCTGCACCGTCAGCGTCGACGGCGTGCCGATGCGGGCCTGCCTGAGCCTGGCGCACAACTGCGAAAGCGCCGAGGTGCGCACGCTAGAGGGCTTGCTGGACTGCCCGCACCTGCAGGCCCTGCAGGCCGCGTTCGCGCGCACGGGCGCTTTCCAGTGCGGCTTCTGCACGCCGGGCATGCTGGTCAGTGCCCGGTCGCTGCTGCAGCGCGATCCCGACCCTGACGAGCGGGCCATCCGGACGGCGCTCTCGGGCAACCTGTGCCGCTGCACCGGCTACGTGAAGATCGTCCAGGCCGTGCAGGCGGCCGCCCGGTCGCTGCTGCCCGAGGGGGCCGCATCGTGAGCGGCGCGGTCCTCGAAGCGGCTGCCTGCGCGGGTGGCGTGGGGCAGGGCATCCCCCAGCTCGAAGCGAACGAGAAGCTCACGGGCAGCGCGCAGTACATCGCCGATATGGTCCGCCCGGGCATGCTCCATGGCGCCATCCTGCAAAGCCATCTGCCCCACGCGCGCATCCGTGGCTATGACCTGCGCGAGGCGCTGGCGGTGCCCGGCGTTCGCGCGATCGTCACCGGCGACGACCTTCCCGATGCCCATCGCATGGGCGCCTTCATCAAGGACGAGCCGGCCTTCGCGAAGGGCAAGGTGCGCTACGTGGGCGAGATCGTCGCGGCCGTGGCGGCCGACACCGAGGCCATCGCGCGGCAGGCCACGCGCCTGATACGCGTCGACTACGAGGAGCTTCCCGCGGTGCTCGACCCGGCCGAGGCGCTGGCGCCAGGCGCCGCCGTGATCCACGAGGACGCGTCCTCATATGTGAAGGTGTTCGATGCCGGCACCGAAGGCAACCTGTGTTCGCGCACGTCCTTCCGTGCGGGCGACGCCGACAAGGCCTGGGCCGAGTGCGACTTGGTGGTGGAAGGCAGCTATCAGACCCAGGCCCAGGCCCACCTGTCGCTGGAGCCCTGTGGCGCGCTCGCGGAGATCGATGCGACCGGCCGGGTGACCTTGTGGTCGGCCAACCAGTCGGTGTTCCGGGTCCAGGCGAGCGTGTGCGAATCGCTGGGCCTGCCGATGACGCGGCTGCGCTGCCTCACGCCGCGCATCGGCGCGGGCTTCGGCAACAAGATGGAGGCGCACGTGCAGCCCGCCGTCGTGCTGCTTGCGATGAAGGCGCGCAAGCCAGTCAAGCTGATCCTGAGCCGCGAGGAAGACTTCGAGTCGGTCCGCGCCCGCCATCCCGCGATGATCCGGATGAAGACGGGCGTGAAGCGCGACGGCACGCTCGTCGCGCGAGAGACCGAGCTGGTGCTCGACGGCGGCGCCTATGGCGACGACAGCCCCGGCGTGCTCGGCTACGCGCTGCTGATGAACTGCGGCCCGTATCGCATTCCGAATGTGCATGCGCACGGACGGGTGGCGTACACGAACAAGCTGCGTTTCGGCGCCTTCCGCGGCTTCGGCGTGCCGCAGGTGACCTTCGCCTCGGAGACGCAGCTCGACGAGATCGCGCGAAAGCTCGGCATGGATCCGATCGCACTGCGGCGCCGCAACATGCTGGCCGGCAGCGACCCCTGGTTCGGCGGCCAGCCGATCCTGTCCAACGGACTCGCGCAGTGCGTCGAGATCGTCGAGAAGGCGTCAGGCTGGCCCCAGCCGTCAGCGCAAGGCCCATCGGACCGCAAGCGCGGCCTCGGTGTGGCGCTGACGGCCCATATCAGCGGACTGCTCGCCTCGGGGGCCATCGTGCGTGTGCTCGAAGACGGCACGGTGCTGCTCAACACGGGGGCGGTCGACATCGGCCAGGGCTCGAACACGGTGCTCACGCAGATGTGTGCGGAAGCCCTCAAGCTGCCGGTAGACCGGGTCGCGATCGCGAGCCCCGACACGGATGGCTCGCCCTACAACTGGGGAACGACCGCCAGCCGCGTGACCTACGTCGCCGGTCGCTCGGTGGTCGGTGCCGCAGCCGAGGTCGAAGGCAAGCTCAAGCAGCACGCGAGCGAGATGCTCGAGTGCTCGGTCGAAGACCTCGAGTTGCTGGCCGGCGGCCGTGTCGCGATCAAGGGCGTGGCGCAGCGTTCGGTGAGCTTCGCCGAGATCTCGGGCCGCGCGCATTGGGCGGCGGGCGGGCCGATCATTGGTACGCACAGCTGGGTGTTCGACCAGAAGACCGTGGACCCGAAGCGGGCGGTGGTCGAAGGGCTGCCGTTCCCGCAGATCGGCATCTACAGCTTCAATGCGCTGGTGGTTGAGGTCGAGGTCGACGAGCTCACCGGCAAGGTGCGTGTCGTGAACGCGTGGTCCGCCTGCGACATCGGTCGCGCCATCAATCCCACGATGGCCACGGGCCAGATCGAGGGCGCCTTCGTGCAGGGCATGGGCTACGCCCTCACAGAGGAGATGGTGTGGGACGGCGCGCGGCTCGCCAACCCGAGCCTGATGGACTACAAGATCCCGACATTCGCGGAACTGCCTGACAGCATCCATGCCTACCTCGTGGAGTCGAACGAGCCGAGCGGGCCGTTCGGCGCCAAGAGCGTGGGCGAAATCGGCATCAATGGCGTGGCGGCGGCCATCGCCAACGGCATCGCGCAGGCAACGGGCGTGCATCTCCACCAGCTGCCGCTGAGCGCAGAGCGGGTACTCAAGGGGCTGCTGGCGCAGCGCGACGAGGAGGGCACTTCGTGAAGCTCGACCACTACCCGCCACAGGAGCCCTTGTCGCCGCTGGGCGTGGCGTACCAGGAGCGCATCCTCGCGCTCGGCGAAGGCGTCGCGGGCGCCGRGGCGGCCTACGGCGACGACTCGTATCAGACGCTCGCGGTATTCCGCCCGCCGCAACCCAGCGGAGACGTGCTGGTCTTCTTCCACG
Source organism: Variovorax sp. 05N34 (assembly GCF_056397405.1). NCBI lineage: Bacteria > Pseudomonadati > Pseudomonadota > Betaproteobacteria > Burkholderiales > Comamonadaceae > Variovorax > Variovorax sp. 05N34. The sequence goes on along the minus strand of NZ_JBFTNI010000002.1, from coordinate 357,985 downwards.
GCGGCGGCTGGACCAGCGGCTACAAGGAATGGATGTACTTCATGGCCCCTGCGCTGATGGCGCAGGGCGTGGTGCTGGTCAGCGCGGGCTACCGGCTCGCGCCGCGCCATGTGTTTCCAGCCGGTCTCGACGATGCGGCGGACGCCGTCGCGTGGACCTGGCGTCACATCGGATCGCATGGCGGCGATCCGCGCCGCATCTTCGTCGGCGGGCATTCCGCGGGCGGCCACTATGCCGCGCTGCTGGCGGTCTCGGCGGCCTGGCGCCCACCAAGGACATTGCCCGCCGACGTGCTTCGCGGCTGCCTGCCCGTGTCGGGCGTTTATCGCTTCGGGCCGGGCAGCGGCCTATCGGTGCGCCCCCGCTTCCTTGGCAGCGGGGACGAAGCGCGCGTCGACGCCGACGCCTCGCCGCTGCACCGCCTGGACGCCGCGGCCTGCCCGCCGTTCCTGATCACCCACGGCAGCCGCGACTTTCCCCACCTCGTCACGCAGGCACAGCAGATGGAGGCGGCGCTGCGCGGAGCCGGCGTTCCCGTGCAAGTCCAGATCCTCGAAGGGGCCGACCACTTCGAGGCCAGCGTCGCCTGTGGCGAACACCCCTCGGGGTGGCCGGCACTCGCAGCAGCGTGGATGCGGCAGACCGCCGCATCGCCCATCCCGTCGACAGGAGAACGTCAATGAAAAGTCCCACATCGAATCGCAGGTTGGTCATGAGCGGCATCGCCGCGCTCGCCGTGATGGCATCGGTCCCCGCCGCCTTCGCGCAGGCCGACAAGCCGATCCGCATCGGCTACTCCATGGCACGCACGGGCATGCTGGCCAACGCCACGCCGTCGCAGTCCAACACCTATGAACTGTGGAAGGAGCAGGTCAATGCGCGGGGCGGAATGGATGTGGGGGGGCAGAAGCGCAAGGTCGAGTTCGTGACCTACGACGACCAGTCCAAGCCTGAGCAGGCCGTTCGCATCTACGAGAAGCTCATCACCGACGACAAGGTCGACCTGTTGCTGGCGCCCTGGGGCACGCCGTTTCAGATCGCGATCGCGCCAGTGCTGGAAAAGTTCAAGTTCCCGATGGTCGGCAACACCGCGGCATCGGTCGCGCTGCGCCAGGTCAAGCCGGGCTACATCTGGTTCCCGACCTCGGCCATCCCGGACCGCATCGGCGTCGAGCTCACGGCCATGCTGAAGGCCAACAACGTGAAGACGGCCGTCGTCATCGCCAACGTGCTGCCGTTCACCAAGGAGATCAAGAACTACCTCGAGCCGGAACTGAAGAAGGCGGGCATCGAGGTCAAGTTCTCGACCGAGTATCCGCCGGACATCAAGGACATGACCTCGATCCTCACGCAGGTCAAGCAGGCCAATCCCGACGCGGTGCTCGCGCTCGCGTACCCGGGCGACTCGGTGCTCTACGCCAAACAGGCCAAGGAGCTCGGCATTGCCAGCCCGGTGCAGTTCATCGCGATCGGCCCGAGCGACGCCTTCTTCGCCAAGGCGGTCGGCGCCGCCTCGGCCGAGGACGTGATCACGATCGCGCACTGGTCGCCGCGTCCCGAGTGGAGGGGCTCGCAGGCCTTCTACGATGCCTACGTCAAGAAGTTCGGCGAAGACCCTGACTACCTGAACTCGGCACTCGCCTGGATGTCGCTCGAGATCCTCGAGACCGCGGTCGCCAAGGGCGGCCTCGACAAGTCGAAGATCCGCGAAGTGATCAGCAAGGACACCTTCGAGACGATCAACGGCCCCGTGCGCTTCGAGGGCGTGCAGAACGCGATCACGCCGACGGCCTTCGTGCAGACGCAGAAGGGCAAGCTCCAGATCGTGTGGCCCAAGTCCATCGCGACCGGTCAGTACGAAGCCAAGAAGTCCTGGTAAATGCCGGTCTTCGACGTGCTGTCGTCGGGGCAGCTGCTGTTCGCGGCCCTCGTGACGGGCTCGCTCTATGCGCTGGTCGCGCTGGGCCTGAACCTGGTCTACGGGACCATGCGGATGCTCAACGTCGCGCACGGCGATCTTGTGATGCTCGGCGCCTACGCGGGTTACTGGGCCTTCAGCATCGCGGGCATCTCGCCGCTGGTCGCGGCGCCGGTGGTGGCGGGCCTCGGGGCCTTGCTCGGCTACGCGCTCTACAAGGGGTTGTTCCGCCGCCTGCTGGCCGTGGCACCGGCCGACGCGGGGCGGATGGAGGGCAACTCGCTGCTGCTGTTCTTCGGACTGTCGATCATTCTGCAGAACGCCGCGGCCATGCTGTTCACGCCCAACAACCGGGCGTACCAGTACCTTGACGAGGTCTGGCGCGTTGGCAACGTCGCGATGACGGGCAACCGCATCGCGGCCCTCGTGGTGGCCGGCGCGACCTGCATCGGCGTCGCACTGTTCCTCGGCCGCAGCATGGCGGGGCTCGCGATGCGCTCGGTGATCGAGCGACGGGAAGCCGCCTACATCGTCGGGGTCGACGTCGATCGCGTGCAATGGTCCAGCTTCGCACTCGGCTTCGCCAGCGCGGCGCTGGCCGGCGTGCTGATGTCGATGCTCGAGCAGTTCTCGCCGTTCACGGGCTTCCCGTTCACGATCGCGGGCTTCATCGTGATCATCCTGGGCGGCCTCGGTAACGTGATGGCGGGGCTGGTGGCGGCGCTGCTGCTGGGCGTGATCGAGACCTACGGCGTCGCCCTGACGTCGGCGAACCTGCGCTCGGTGCTGCTCTACGGCTGCTTCGTCGGCGCGCTGCTGCTCTTTCCCAACGGCCTGCTCGCCAGGCGCTCGACCCGAAAGTGACATGAACAATCTCTGGGGCGATCGGGCCTGGCTGGCCGCTGTGACGATCGGAGTAATGGCGATGTCGGCGCTACCGTTCGTGGCGAACGACTACCTCGTGGGCACCGGGCTCACCTTGCTGATGTGGCTCGCCCTCACGCAGAGCTGGTGCGTGCTGTCGAAGATGACGGGCTACGTGTCGCTGGGCCACGTGGTCTTCTATGGCCTCGGTGCCTACTTGATGGTGGTGACGTGGCAGCAGCTGCCGTTTGTGCTCGTGATTCTCGCGGCCGGGGCTCTGGCGGCGATCTTCGCGGCGCTGGTCGGGCTGCCTGTGCTGCGCGTGCGCGGACCCTATTTCGTGATCCTGACCTTCGGCCTTGCGGAGCTCGTGAAGTTCAGCATCATGGCGGCCGAGTCGGCCAGCGGCACCGCGAGCCGGATCCTGTTCGGCACGCCGGACCTGGTGGTCGTCTATTTCTCGATGTTCGCGCTGGCGCTGCTCGCCACCGGCTTGCTCACCTGGGTCAGCCGCTCGCGCTTCGGGCACGGGCTTCGCTCGCTGCGCGAGAACGAGGAGGCGGCCGAGACCTTGGGGGTGCCGGTGGTGCGCTTCAAGCTGATCGCGTTCGTCCTGTCGGCGGCGATTCCGGGCATGGTCGGCGCGGTCATGGCTTTGCGCTCGACCTACTTCGTGGTCGGCGGGGTTTTCGATCCGATGATCTCGATCACCGTGATCGCGATGGCGATCCTGGGCGGCGGGGACAACGCCAAGGGACCGGTGCTGGGCGTGGTGTTTCTGTTCCTGATCCAGGAGCTGCTGTGGGCCAACGCGCCGCTGCTCTACATGATCATCCTCGGTGCGATCCTCATCACCTTCGTGCTTTTGCTGCCGAACGGGCTGGTCGGCCTCGCCGGCGCACGCGCCCGGCGGCGCGAGGCGCGCGAGGCACGGGCAGCAGGAGCCAGGCCATGAGCGCGCTGCTTTCCGTGCGTGGTCTGGGCAAGCGCTTCGGCGGCCTGACGGCACTCCATGACGTGTCCTTCGACGTAGTTGCTGGCGAGATCGTCGGAGTGATGGGCGCCAATGGCGCGGGCAAGACCACGCTGTTCAGCCTGATCGCCGGCAATTCCCGGCCCTCCGCGGGGACCATCGAGTTCGGCGGCACGCCCGTCGTCGGGCTTCGGCCCGACCAGATCTGCCGGCGCGGCGTCGCGCGTACGTTCCAGATCGTCAAGCCCTTCCCCTCGCTCACCGTGCTGGAGAACCTGCGCACCGGCGCTATGTTCGGACATGCGCAACTCCGGCGCCGGGCCGACGCCGATGCCGCGTCGCTGCAGGTGCTCGAAGAAGTGGGCCTCGCGAGCTTCGCCGGGCGCCCCGCGTCGTCGTTGACGCTGTCGGGGCAGAAGCGCCTCGAAATCGCGCGCTGCGTCGCCACCGGCGCCCGGCTCCTGCTACTGGACGAGGTCATGGCCGGCCTGACGCCGACGGAAGTCGGGCAGATGCTGGGGACCCTGCGCCATCTGCAGGCGTCGCGGGGATTGACGCTGCTGGTCATCGAACACGTCATGCGCGCGCTGATGGAACTGTGCGGCCGCATCGTCGTGCTGCACCATGGCGAACTGATCGCCGAGGGAACTCCGGCGCAGATCGGCGACAACGAGAAAGTGCTGTCGGTGTACTTCGGAGCGCATGCATGAGCAACACGGCAATGCTGGAGGTCGACGGCCTGGTCACCGGCTACGGGTCGACGCGCGTGGTCCACGGCCTGTCGCTGCAGGTCCGCGAAGGGGGCGTGACCGCGCTGCTCGGTGCGAACGGCGCCGGCAAGACGACGCTGATGAAGACCCTGTGCGGGCTGCTGCCGGTACAGGGCGGAGTGCTCCGGTTTCTCGGTGAAGACATCGGCCAAGCTGCCGCGGACCGCCGGGTCCTCGCGGGCCTGGTCCTGGTGCCCGAGGGTCGCATGGTTTTCCCCTCCCTGACCGTGCACGAGAACCTGCGCCTGGGCGGCGTCAACGTGCGCGCGCGGCCGCGCTGGAAGCACAACGTCGAGCGCGTGTTCGACATCTTCCCGCGCCTGCGCGAGCGCAGTTCGCAGCAGGCCATGACGCTGTCGGGCGGCGAGCAGCAGATGCTCGCGATCGGGCGCGGCCTCATGGCCGAGCCGCGGCTGATGCTGCTGGACGAGCCGACGCTGGGCCTCGCGCCGGTGATGGCGCTCGAGATCTTCGCGCTGGTGCGGCGACTGACTTCGGAAGGACTCACGCTGCTGCTGGCCGAGCAGGACGTACACCGCACGCTGGAAGTCGCCACCTATGCCTACGTCGTCGAGAACGGACGGGTGGCCGCTGAAGGGCCGGCCGCCGAGATTGCCGGCGACCCCCGCATCCGCCAAGCCTACCTGGGACTTTGACATGCCCGTGACCCACCGCATTCCCGGCGCACCGTCGCTGGCCGTCGACCTCGCGGGCCAAGGCCCGTTCGCTCTGTTCATGCACGGCATAGGCGGCAATCGAAGCAACTGGCGTGCGCAGCTGCCGGCCTTTGCGCCGCACTTCGCCTGCGCCGCCTGGGATGCGCGCGGCTATGGCGGCAGCGAGGACTACGAGGGGGCGCTGGACTTCGACGATTTCGTCGGCGATGTGCTGCGCGTGCTCGATCACTTCGGCGTCGAGCGGGCGCACCTCGTCGGCCTGTCCATGGGCGGGCGCATCGCGATGCGCACCGCGCTGCTGCATCCGGAGCGCATCGCGACGCTCACGCTGCTCGACACGCACGAGGGCTTCGAAGCCTTCACGCCGGCGCAGCGCCAAGCTTTCGTCGACAGCCGGCGTGCGCCGCTCCTTGCCGGCAAGGAGCCGGCCGACATCGCCGATGAGGTGGCGCGATCGCTGGTCGGGCCGAAGGCGACGCCCGCGCAACTGCAGCAATTGGTGGACAGCATCGCCACGCTGCACAAGGCGTCGTACATCAAGTCGCTGCAGGCCACCGTCGACCAAGTGGTGCTCGGTGATATTTCGCGGGTCGCGGCGCCGGCCCACTTCGTGGTCGGTGCGGACGACCGCCTGACGCCACCGGCCATGCATCACGAGATGGCAGCCAAGATGGGTGGCGCGCCGGTCAGCGTCCTGCTGGACGCCGGGCACCTGAGCAATATCGAGAACGCAGCGGCGTTCAATAGGGCAGCGATCGAATGGCTCATGTCGCGCGCTTCATTGGGCTCCGTGCCCGAACGCTGGCCGCTGAATTGAGCGCGATCAACCACGCCAGGCAGGTAGTGTCTTGCAGCGGTCGCCCCGGGGGCAGGCGGCTAAACAGGCGGCAGTGCCTTGTGCAAGATCGAAACTACGCGCCTAGCGAGCGTCGCAGGCGGCCTTGAGCCCACACATGAGCACATCCACGAGTGGTTGCTTGGGGTTACCGGGGCTTTCGGCCAAGCCGATGCGTCGCGATCCGCGACCAGAATGTGAAGATGGCGGAGGCTTCCATCGATGGCACCCCGAATGCGGTGGCGCTCGGGCTCGAAGAAGTCCGCGAGTGCGGGGCAGATTTGTCCGGCACGAGCGACGTCTCACAAGCTCCTCCAGCTGCTCCAATCGCACGAAAGGTGTCACGCGCTTCCTCCGAGCCATCGAAGTGCGTTCTCGCCTATACCCGCTCAGTGCATGGGCAACCGCAGATAGGTCCCCTTCAGAGGGAGCTGTCCTGCGCTCGGCTTGCTCCAGTCACACACTCCGTCCGGGAAGATGCCGTTCAGCCGCGCCTTGTCGGCATCGCTGAACGTCACCATATAGTCAGCCATGTTCACCGGCTTGAGCTGGCACTTGAGCACGTCGTTCGTCAGCGGCGAGCCTGCCACGATGCGCGGCGTGCTGAAGCGCGGGTAGATCGCGTTGCACTGCGCGGCCGGGTCCTGGGAGGCCACCTCGTCGATGCGCGTGTTGCCCTTGTCCCAGCAAGCATCCTTTGCGCCGACGGGTTTGTTGCGCACTACCTTGTCGATGGAAGCGGGCGCTGAGTCTGCGGCGACGCTGTCTAGCCAAGCATTGAGCAGGTCGATCGAGTTACCCATCATGGTGTACAGGTTCGAGGTCGATCCCAGCGTCCAGATGATCTGGTTGTCGCTGCGGCCGTTCGCGCGCTGCAGGCGGGCACGGATGATGAGGTCTTGCATCGTGTCGTGGATGTCGCCCACCGAGTCGGCGTTGTTTCGCTGCGTAATGATCGGAATGTTCGCCAGGCCGGGACCACTGAAGCTGTTCTTGAAGCCTCCGGAATAGGTTGCTTCGAGTGCACCCGCTTCGGCCTGCGTTCGCGCTGCCTGCGTGTTGCCGTCGCGGTCGTAGCCGCCCACATGCTCATTGAGGTCCAGGAACTCGTGCACCGTGATCGCGTTCCTGTTGAGCGCGGCCAGACCGTATTGCACGCCGACGTTGTCGATGGGGCGGCGCGCCTCTTGTGTTCCTGGGCGCGTGCCCAGCAGGTTGACGTTGGTCTGGAATAAATCACAGCGAATCCCGCTGGGGTTGGTGGTGCGGTTGAACACGTTGGCCTGGTTGGCCGGCTCGAGGAAGCCGCAGCCTGCCGCGTTGTCCGATTTGATGATGCTGGCGAAGGAGAGATCCCACGCAGTGCAGGTGTTGGTGTTGAATCCGTTTACCGCGTTTTGCTTCTCGGTCGTCCAGGTTGACTGATCCGACTTGTAGACGTTGTTGAGCAAGCGGCACTCCATCACCTCTGGCATGAGCGTCTCGGGGAAGGAGACGATCGGCTGGATGCCGTCAAGCAGGCCCGGGTAGAGCTGCGCGACCAGGTACTGCTGGATGGCGCCGCCGGAACCACCGGAACCGGCGGTCCACTTCGGCACTTCGCCGAACTCCTCGATCACGTGCTCCTTGATCATCATGAGCGTCTCGCCCTGCAGGTGCGGGTTGGCGTGCTGGTTGTTCCACATCTCGGTCGAGTTCACGAAGGCAAAGCCGCGCGAGAGGAACACATGGCCTAGGTCGCCGAGGATCGTTCCGATCGCATGCACGCCCTGGTTGTACTGGGCCGAGCCGCAGCAATCGAAGTAGGCGACGAGCTTCTTGTTCCAGCCCGCTCCGGGCTTCCAAGTGGACGGGGCGTCCTTGTCGGGGTTGTCTAGCACCGCGAGCCGGTAGACGCCCCGGTTGATGGTGCCGGACTCCACGCGCACGATGTACGGCACGGTATGGCCGTCGTTGGTGGTTGTGCTCGCCAGATCCGCGGGGCGCGGTCCGGTCGGATCGGTCAGCGGCGAGAAGGCACCGCCCGTGGTGCGGTAATACCAGACCACCTGCGTCGTTGCCGAGCAGTTGTCGTCCAGTGCCGCGCCCAGGCCGTTCTGCACCGTACGGCATTCGTAGGGCGAGATATGCGGCCCCGAGAGGATCGGCCCGGCGATCGGAAAGTTGACCAGCTTGAGCTCGGTGCGCTGCGTGGCGTCGTCGACGTTGACCGCCACCACGAGGTTGCTGCTGCCGGTGGCGGAGCCTGCGTCTTCCGTGAGGCCCGTGACCAGCCCGCGCAGCGTGCGTGCGCCCTCGTCGCGCGTGCGAAGCTGCGACGTCACGTTCTTGCCGTTCAGGCTCACCCGCACCTTGTCGAGCGCCATGCCCTCCGGCGCGCGCACCTGCAGCAGCGTGTCGCCGCCGCTGACCATGTCGGGATACGAGGAGAGTGTCTTGATCTCGAAGGCCGCCGGCGTGGTGGACGGCGGGGTGCCGCCGTTGCTGCCGACGCCGGGGGAGGCGGGCGGCATCGCCGGGCTGTCGGAGCTACCTCCGCAGCCGGCGAGCAGGAATGCGCTCGCCAGGGCGAGGGACGCTGCAGAGGCGGCGGCGCGCGACAAGGGAAGCGGAGAAACCCGCTTGCGCGGGCCGTTTCGGGTTGTGAACATAGGTGTCTCCTGCGTGGTTGTAGATGTCCCGAGAGCCTAGGTTCGGGTGAGCAGCCGTTGGGTCTTTGCGACGACAGATGAGACACGAATTGCCACGGGTAATCCCTAACGCCCAACAGGCACTGCCAAGCCTTGAAGGCATGGTGAGGCGCTCTCGCTGGGCATCATCACTTTCTCTTGACGACCTCGAGCACGTGCTGGGCAGCATGCAGGAGCGTCAGCACCCGCGCGGCGCCTGCATCGCCGGCGCAGGTCAGCTGGTCGAGCACTGGATGGCGCTGATCGACGGCTTCGCGAAAATGTCGGTGGCATCCGAGGATGGGCGCGTGTCGACGCTTACCGGCGTAGGGTCCGGCGTGTGGTTCGGCGAAGGGTCGCTCTTCAAGCACGAGGCGCGCCGCTACGATGTGTTCGCGCTGCGGCCCACGCGCGTCGCGCTGATGCCGCGGCGCACCTTCGACTGGCTGCGTGAGACGAGCGTGCCTTTCAATCACTACCTGCAGGACCTGCTCAATGCGCGCCTGAGCCTATTCGTCGGTGCGCTGGCGCACGAGCGGCTGCTCGACACCGATGCGCGGGTGGCCAACTGCCTGGCCAGCCTCTTCAATGCCGACCTTTACCCCGACGCGCCGCGCGTCTTGCAGGTCGGGCAGATCGAAGTCGGCCTGCTCGCCAACGTTTCACGGCAGCGAGTGAACGTGGCGTTGCAGCGGCTCCAGGCGCTGGGGCTGATCCGGATCGAAAAGGGCGGACTCACGGTGATGGACCTGGCGGGGTTGCGCAACTACCGGGCCTCATCTCGGCGCGAGGTACCGCCTGCCGACGATCCATCCGCGCGGCGCGCGTAGATGCCGGTCTGGCGTGGTCCGCCGATGGGAGTAAGGGCATTCAAAACAACGCCCTCTTGCGAATGCTGCACACTCCACGCTTCCTCATCGCCTGAAAGGCACTTCATGTCCATGACCATTTTGCAGGCGATCGAGCGTCTCAAGGAGATTCCTAACGATCTCGACATTCGCGGCCGACTCGAGGCCTTCGAACTGTGCGCCCTCAACCACAAGGGTCGACCTGGCGACATCAGCATGGTCAAGTCCGCGCTATGGCAAGGGCAACTGCGCATCGACGCCGACACCCTGAAAGTCATACAGGCCATCGCGACCGAATCTGAGAATTCACAGAATTCGTTGGCGCTGGAACGGGCCAGAGCTTGAGACTGAACGCCTGCGCGCTCCGCGTTCGGTCCCATCTTGGCCGAAGGCTTTGCTACGAGATGTGGAAGCGGCCGATGGCGTCGCGCTGCGCATTCGAGATCGCAGCAAACGCATCGTCGATGCCGCAGTCGCCCGTGTGAATGACGAGGGAATCGGACCAGTTCTTTCCAGCGTGATCGGCCTTGGCCAGTTTGTACTGAACGCTCACCTTGAGGCCCGTGCAGCCGGAGGTCCTGCGAGCCTTGTCGGTGATCCATTCGCTCAATTCCTCGAGCGTGACCGGGTGAGTTGTTGCCATTGGGTCCTTGTGTGTGGGTGCATTGTCGCTCCGCCACGCCGACCTCAACGCTGGCATGGCATCGACGCGATTTAGCGCGTCTCCTTACCCGTGCCGCTCGATTTGAGCCCGTTGCTCATCTCTTGGGCCAACACGCGCTTCCACTCCTCGATGATCGATTCGGTGACAACGGATGCGTGGGCAGCAATGCTCAGCGCCAAGTGCGGCGCAGCGCTTGCGCTGGGCACGGCGGTGCCCATGCCGAAGCCGTCGGTCACCACCGTTCCCTGGCTCAAAGCGAAGCCCGTCTGGCGCGCCATGCGCACTGCACTGCGCACGCTGTTGGGGTTCAAGCGCGGGTAGGGCCTCAGGCCGGGTGCGATGAGTTCGATGATCTGCTCGCAGTGCTCCTTGTCCAGAGCCGCCAGCAACGCGGTGGCGCCAGCGCCCACGCCGAGCAGGCGGCGCTGGCCCACTTCCACTGGCACGAAGCGCATCAGTGCCTGACTGTCCGCCTTGGCGAGACACACTGCTTCAACACCGCTACGACGCATCAGGTAGGCCGTGGCGCCCGTTCGGCGCGAAATCGCACCTAGCACGGGTCGCCAGTGCGCCACCTCGAGCACGCTGGCCGTTGGTGCCAGGCTCAGCTCATAGACCAGCTCGCCCAACCGATAGCGCTTGTCCTGCTCCGGCGCGCAGGCCAGCCGTTCCTCGATGAGGCAGCGCAGGATGCGGTGCGCGGTGGAGCGGGCCAGCGTGCAGTCACGCGCCACCTCCGTCAGCGTGGCTCCCTCTGCGCCGGCTTTGCCAAGCGCGCGCAGCACTGCCGCGGCCCGGCGTATGGCTTGAGTCCCGCTGGTCGCGGCTGATTCGGAGGAGGTGTCCATCATATGGAACGTGTGATGCCGTGATTTCCCTTGGCAACGGATAAATGTGCTGGATGTACTCCCCGACATGAGCCAAATTCGATGCTTGAGTATCCCACGATGTGGATAAATCACCTTCCCCAATCAGCAAAAGGAGCACGATCATGGGCCGATCTTTTTCCAGTTCGCCTTCCCGTCGCCGACGCAGTCTTGTGCTGGGCGCCACGGGCGCCGCACTGACCGGCATCACTTCGTGGCCAGCCGCAGCGCAGGGGACCTATCCGGACAAGCCCGTGCGCATCGTCGTGCCGTTCGGTGCCGGCGGCTCCGACTCGCTTGCCCGCGCGCTCGGCGAAAGGCTCGGCGTCCAACTCAAGCAGGCCGTGATCGTCGAGAACAAGCCAGGCGCGGCGGCGCTCGTCGGCACTGAGTACGCGGCCGCACAGCCCGCCGACGGCTACACGATCCTGTTCCTCGGTGGCGGCAGCCTGACGCCAGTATTGGTCAAGGACTTGAAGTTCAACCTGCTGCGATCCATGCGGCCCATCGTTTGCGTAGCGCGCGGCGGCATGACGCTGATGGTTCCGGGCACGCTGCCGGTGAACAACTTCCGAGAGTTCGTCGACTACGCCAAGAAGAACCCTGACAAGACCAACTTCAGCTACACCGCGGGCAGCATCCTGTTGGCAGGCGAGATGCTGAAGTCGCGCGCGGGCTTTCAAGCTACGCCGATCCCGTACAAGGGGTCCACGCAGGTTGCTACCGCGCTGATTTCCGGTGAAATACAGATGGGTATCGACGTGCCGCTGTTCTACGTGGGCATGATCAAAGAAGGTCGCATCAAGGCACTGGCGCACGGAGCTTCCGAACGCTCTCCCTCTCTGCCGGACGTTCCTACATTGGCAGAAGTCGGAGTGCCCGACCTCACCTTCGCTTTCTCGTTTGGATTCTGGGCGCCGGCCACCACGCCCGAGCTCATCGTCAAGCGGCTCAATGCCGCGTTCAACGAAGTGCTGAAGGATCCAGACATTCGCGCCCGCCTCGCGCAAGCCGGCGTGATACCCGTCGGCGGCGCGCCGGAGGCCCATTCCGCCCAAGTGGCAGCCGAGCAGCAGATGTGGGCGCAAGCGGCTTCCGCGATCGGCTACAAGCCGGAATAACGCATGTTTTCCTTGTCAGGCAAGACGGTCGTTGTCACAGGGGGCGGGCGCGGCATTGGTCGAGGCATCTCACTCGCAGTGGCGCGCTGCGGCGCCAACGTCGTGGTGAGCGGCCGGTCAAAGAAAGCGTTGGCTGCCACGCAAGCCGAGTTGCAGAACCTGGGCGTGCAGGCGCACGCCGTGGCAGCCGACGTCACGCGAGCCGAAGACATTGCGCGCATCGTCGCCGAAGCGCAGCACCGGTTCGGTGCCATCGACGGCTGGGTCAACAATGCCGGGAGCGCAGCCCCGGACGACATCGGCCCGCTGCTGGACGTGCGCGAAGACCAATGGGACCGCGTCGTCGACTTGAACCTGAAGTGGACTTTCTTCGCGGCGCAGGCCGCCGCTCGTGCCATGCAGCACGGCGGCTCCATCGTGAACATCACATCCCGCAGCGCATCACATCCCAATCCCAACACCGGTCACTACGGAGCGGCCAAAGCTGCCGTCGAAAACCTCACGCTCACCATGGCCGCCGAGTGGGGCCACTTGGGCATCCGCGTCAATGCCGTGGCGCCGGGGGTCGTGATGACCGAAGAACTGGCGAAAGTGTTCAACACCGAAGCTCGCATCCGCCGCCAGGTGGAAACGGTGCCGTTGCAGCGCTTGGGAACGCCCGATGACATCGGCCCGCTCTGTGCCTACCTGCTGTCGGACGAGGCGTCATGGACGACCGGTGCCTTGATCGCGGTCAATGGCGGCAGTCCCGTCCCCATGGGCTATCTGAGCTACCTGCACAAGGTAAACAACGCATGAATTTCGAATGGACCACTGAACAGCGGGCCCTGCGCGATCGTGTGCGCACGCTGCTGGCGCGCGAACTGCCGCCCGACTGGGAACACATCAGCCGCGATGGCCCCGGGTCCCCGGCGCAAACGGCTTTCTCGCTGGACTTTTGCCCGAAACTTGCAGCCGAGGGACTGCTGGTGCCGCACTGGCCGGTGGAGCATGGCGGGCGCGGTGCGCCGGCCTGGGAGCACTTCATCCTCGGCGAGGAACTGTTCGCCGCGGGAGAGCCGCGGGGACCGCAATACATGAACGTCAACTTCATCGGCGCCACGCTGATGAAGTACGGAACGCCGCAGCAGCAGGCCCGATACCTGCCGGACATGGCTGCGGGTCGCGCGGTGTGGTGCCAGGGATTTTCAGAACCCTCGGCGGGATCCGATCTGGCCTCGCTCGCCACGCGCGCCGTTCAGCGCGGAGACGAGTACCTGATCAATGGCAGCAAGGTGTGGACGTCCTATGCCGGCATGGCGCAGACGTGCTTCCTGCTGGCGCGAACCGGGGCGGGCAAGGGTGGCATCGCGATCTTCCTCGTGCCGATGGACACGCCTGGCATCACTGTGCGCGCGATCCCGTCGCTGATCGGTCACGGCGACATCCACGAAGTCTTCTTCGACGACGTGGTGGTGCCTGCCACGGCGCGCCTCGGCGAGGAAGGCCAAGCCTGGGCCATCATCGGCTATGCACTGTCTCTCGAGCGTGTGGGACTGGCGCGCTATGCGTTCTCCCGCCGCGTACTGGACCGCATAGTCTGCGATCTCCAGGCGCGAGGCCAGTTCGCCGACACCAGCGTACGTGCGCAGGCGGCGCAGGCGCTCGCCGCATGTGAGGCGGCGCGCCTTCTCGTTTACCGGGTGGTGGACGAGCGCGCCCGCGGACTGCCGCCCAGCGCCGTATCCAATCTGGCCCGCGTGGCTGTGGTGAAGGCCGACCATGCGGTGTCGGACTTCGCGCTCGCATATTTCGGCGACGCGCTGTGCGGCGACAGCTGGCCGCTCGTGCTGGCCCACCATGAACGCGCTATTGCCGCTGGCATCGCCTCAGGCGCCGCGGAAATCCAGCTCAACCTCGTCGCGCAGGCGTGGCTGCAGTTGCCGCGCGAACCCCTTCTGGAACGCACATGAACCTGGAATTCAACCCCGACCAACTCGCGCTGCTCGATGCCGTCGAGCGTATCGCGACGGCCTACGAGGCACGTTCGGTGCTTGGTGCCAAGCACTTCGAGTACTCCACATCGCTGCAGGACGACCTGGACGCCGCTGGCATCTTCGAGGCCGCAGCCGTTGAGGAGCTCGGCGCTGTCGCTGCCGTGGCCATGATCCACCGCTTGGCAAAGCTGCCTCAGTGCGTGGAGCTTGTTGCGGCGGCGCTGGTGTTGCCGCTGCTCGCCCCGGAGCTGCCCCGCCCTTGCGCCGTGTTCTGGGGCCGCCGTGACGGACCCGTGCGCTGGCTGCCTGGCGCACGCACGGTGCTGTGCGTGCGCGGCGACATCGTCGAAACCGCAATGCTGACGGATGCCGACGTTGCGAATTTGGACAGCCCTTTTGGCTATCCCGTTGGACGCGTGATCGAACCAAACGCGCTCACGTGGCGCCAGCTCGACCTGGATGCGGCCGAACTGCGACGGCTGTGGCGATTGGGCGTAGCGATCGAACTGACCGGCTGCCTCGAGGCTGCCCTGAACGCGGTGGTAACTCATGTGCGCGACCGTCGCCAGTTCGGACGCCCGCTGGGTGCGTTCCAGGCTGTCCAGCACCGGCTGGCCGCTGCGGCGGTGCAGGTGGAGGCTGGTCGGTGGCTTGCGCTGCAGGCGGCACACAGCGGGTGCGACGCCGACGCCGCCTGCGCGCTGGCGCACGCACAGGATTGCACGCCTGCCATCACCTACGACCTGCACCAGTTCATGGGGGCCATGGGCCTGACGCTCGAGCATCGGCTGCACAGATGGACCACGCGGGCGAAGATGCTGCGGGCTGACATGGGCGGCGCACAGGCGCAGCAGCTTGCGCTGGCGGCCGCTGTCTGGGACCTGGAGGCAACAGCATGAACGACACCAACACCAGGCTGCCGCTCGCAGGCGTCAAGGTCCTCGATTTGAGCCGCATCCTGGCTGCACCGTTGGCCGCGCAGACCCTGGCGGACCTCGGGGCCGAAGTCATCAAGGTCGAGCGGCCTGGGAACGGGGACGAGGCACGCCGATGGGGGCCTCCGTTCTTGAAGGACCAAGACGGCAACGACACGCGCGAGTCGCCCATGTACCTGTCGGCCAACCGCAACAAGCAGTCGATCACGATCGACATCGCATGCGCAGAAGGGCAGGACCTGGTGCGCCGTCTGGCAGCGCGATCCGATGTGTTGCTCGAGAACTTCAAAGTCGGTGATCTGGCCCGGTACAAGCTGGACCACGCGTCACTGCGCGCACTGAACCCGCGGCTCATTTACTGCTCGGTCACCGGCTTCGGCCAGACTGGCCCCAAGAGTCACCTCCCGGGCTACGACACCGTGTTCCAGGCGATGAGCGGCATGATGAGCGTGACTGGCCTGCCTGACGGCGTTCCCGGAGGCGGTCCCATGAAGACCGGCCCCAGCCTGGCCGACTTCATCGCCGGGCAGTACGCTGCCTCGGGCGTGCTGGCGGCGTTGTACGAGCGTGACGGCCCCAATGGCACGGGCATGGGCCGGCACATCGACATCGCACTTCTGGACTGCACCATCGCCGCTCAGACGCATTCGGTCATGACCTATCTTGCGGCCGGCGTGGTGCCGCCGCGCCGCGGCACCGAAGGCAATGGCGGCCTGCCTTCGCAAGCGTTCGAATGCGCCGATGGCGGCATCATCGTCATCTGCGGCAGCGAGGCGCAGTACAAGGCGTTCTGCGACGTGCTGCGCCAGCCGCAATTGGCCGACGACGCTCGCTTCGTCACCAACTCGCAGCGGCTGGGGCACCGCCGCGAACTGGCCGAAGTGTTCAATGCGCTCACCCGGCAATGGCCGGCGCGCGAGCTGTTGATGGCGCTGGAGGCCGCGGGCATCCCCAGCGGCCCGATCAATCGCTACCCGGAAGTGTTCGCCGACCCGCAGGTCGTGCATCGCGGCGTGACCCAGCGCGTACCGCATCCAACCGCGGGAGAAGTGACGCTGTGTGTCAACCCGATCCGCTTCACCGGAATGCAACCGCCACCATCCAAGGCGCCGCCCACTATCGGCGAGCACACCGACGGCATCCTGCGCGACGTGCTGGGGCTGGAACCCGTCGCGATCGCATCGCTGCATGAGCGGCGCATCGTCTGAGGAAAGCCCGATGATGGACGACTACGAGACCATTCTTTGCGACGCGACTGACGACGGCGTCGCGACGCTCACGCTGAACCGCCCCGCGTCATTGAACGCCATCAGTCGGCTGATGGCCGACGAAATGACAGATGCATTGGCGCGCCTTGCGGCCGAGGCGAGCTTGCGCGTGCTGATCCTTCGCGGCGCAGGCGACGCCTTCTGCGCGGGCGGTGACGTCCGCGACATGGCGAGCCAGGGCACCCGCAGTTCGACTGAAGCACTGGACGACATGTCGCGGTACCGCCGAATGACGCTCGCGTTGCATGGCTTTCAACAGCCAGTTATCGCCGCCGTGGACGGTGTGGCCTTTGGCGCCGGGATGAGCCTCGCCTTGCTGGCCGATCTGGTTCTGTTGAGTGATCGCGCCAGGCTCTGCCTGGTTTTCCAGCGGGTGGGCCTGATCCCCGACTGCGCCGCTCTGTATACCTTGCCTCGTCTGGTGGGCCTGCAGCAAGCCAAGGCCCTTGCGCTCTCAGCACGTGAAATCGGCGCGATCGAAGCGCAAGCCATGGGTCTGGCACTGGAAGTGTTGCCTTGGCAGGACCTTCTTGCGCGAGCGAACCAGCTCGCCACCGCGCTCGCCAAGGGCTCTCCGACCGCACTTTCGCTCACAAAGCAGGCACTGGACGCGTCGCTCCAAAGTGACTTGCCAACAATGCTGGCGATGGAAGCAGCCGCGCAAGCAGTCGCTTTGACAAGCGAAGACCATCGGACGGCGGTGCGCGCATTTGTACGAAAAGAAGGAAAGCGGTACGTCTGGCCAGCGCGATCCAATTGACGCTGAACCGATGTCAGTTGCAACTCGTCGCCCAACTGCAAATCTCTTCGCCCAGCGGGCCCCAAAACCCCCAGGGATCAGTGCGTGTGCCGATCCTGGGCATGCGCAGGCCGGTCTGATCAAGCCGGTCTGATCAGGGCGGCAGAACCAGCGGGCCGCAGTTTTCGTCAGTGACGAAGGTCGCGAGAAGCTTCGCCGGGTGCACCGGATCGGGGTTCTCGGCGAACAGATGCAGCGCACCAGGCGGCTCGAAGAACGTCTCGCCAAATCGATAGTCGCCCGCTGGCGTGCCGGCCAATTGCGAGCGGATCGTTCCTTCGAGAATGACCGCAGTCACCGACCCGGGATGACGGTGCGCCGGCGAGTAGGCCAGCGGCGGAAAGTCGACGAGCAGCGTGGTGATGGACTTCCCGGGCACATTCGGCAGCGGCTCGCATGAGAGCACCTTGGGCGAGGTCGCAGGGCGGGCTGCGGCGGCGGAGCCTGCAGGGGCGGGGGCCGAGGCGAACATCGGCCGGCTCACGGTGCTGCACAGGTCGGCAAACCAATCCGCTGCTTCCTTCTTGCCACCGTGCGGCAGCAGTGCCCAAACAGTGGCAAGCACCAGCGTGCCGGCCATCGCGGAGACGATTTTCTGGCGGCTGGCAGGCAGCATGCCTCGAATTGCGTTCATGGTTGCGTCTCCGCGCAGTCCCTTCATTGCACCACCCGGCACGAATATGCTGACGTCCATCACGTTGATCTCCTTTTCGCCGACGGCTGCGGAATACAGCGCCCGAGAGCTCCGAGACTAGGTCCGAAATGCCTCATGTCATTGGGCCAAGAAAGGAGAAAATGACTGGGCCATGCCCGCACTGCCCGCACTCGACCGCGATACCTCGATGCCATTGCATCGGCAGATTTATCGCCGATTTCGCACTGCGATCGACGAGGGTGTACTGAAGCCTGGAGACCGCGTCGCGTCCGCCCGGGCCCTGGCGAGCGAGCTGGATGTTGCGCGTGGCACGGTCGAGATGGCCTACAGCCAGCTCTCGGGCGAGGGCTACTTCACCGCCCGCGGACCCGCGGGAACCGTGGTCTCGCCCGCATTGCCGCTGCGCCGCTCGCCGCGCCCGACGTCCGCGTCCGGCACTGCAAGAGTCTCGGCGTCGCCTTTGGCGAGCATCACCGGGGCGACGGAGCCGCTTCCGCTCCAGATGGGGGTGCCGGCCTTCGACGTGTTCCCGCGCAAGCTCTGGGCCAGGCTGGCCGCAAGGCGTATCCGGGCCACCAGCGTGGCAGAAATGAACTATGGAGATCCCGCGGGACACCTGCCTCTGCGCGAAGCGATCGCAGCCTATGTGGGCGTCTCTCGGGGCGTCTCCTGCAGCGCTGAGCAAGTGTTCGTGACGCCGGGCTACCGCAGTTCCCTTGCGATTGCCGCACGGGTTCTCCTGAAGCGCGGCGCCCGGGTGTGGGTCGAAGACCCGGGCTACCTCCCGACGATCCAGGTGTTGCGCGAAGCGGGAATGCGCCCCGCGTGGGTGGCGGTCGATGTTGAAGGGCTTCGGGTGGACCTGGGCCGTCGCAAGGCTCCTGATGCGCGCATGGCAGTCATCACGCCGTCGCATCAGGCGCCGCTGGGCGTCTCGATGTCGCTGCCGCGCCGACTGGAACTGCTCGATTGGGCCTCGCAGGCGCACGGCTGGATCGTGGAGGATGACTATGACGGTGAGTACCGCTACGCGGGCCCGCCGCTGCCCGCGCTGAAGAGCCTCGATGGCAATGACCGCGTTGTCTATGCCGGAAGCTTCTCCAAAGTTCTGTATCCGGGCTTGGCATTGGGCTACCTCGTGGTGCCGGAGCGCCAATGCGAGGCCTTTGCGGCGGCGGCGCGGGCCACTTCGAACGGGTGTCCTCAGCTGATGCAAGCGATCGCCGCGGACTTCATGCGCGAAGGTCACTTCGCGCGGCACCTCAAGAAGATGCGGCTGCTCTATGCACGCCGCCGCGAGCTGCTCGCGGTCGCGTTGCAGCAGATCTTCGGCGAGGAAGTCGACGTGGCGTTGCAGGGGGGCGGCATGCATCTCATTGCGCGTTTCGCCGATGCAAGTCCGGGCGATGTCGAACTCGCCCGACGTGCACAAGCGGCGGGGCTCTACGCGCAGGCGCTCTCCGAGCGGGGCAGCGCGGCATTGCGCGACCAGGGGCTGCTCCTGGGCTTCACGAACGTCGCCTCGCAAGCGCAGGCACGCCGCATCGCGAAGCGGCTGCAATCAGCCCTCGCTCCCTGATTCGCGACTTCAGAAATGAAAACCTTCCGCGGCGAGCTCGGCTCTGTGCAGCGAGACTCGCTCGGCCAGCAGCTTGCGCAGTCGACGGATCTCCCGAGGCCGGTTGATGCCGACCGCGCCCACGACCACATCGCTGCGCAGGTGGACAAAGAGCCGATCGTTTGCGCCCGGCAGGGTCGCGAGCACGGCATCGCTGCGGGTCGGAGCGCCAAGCACCTGCAGGTTCACGCCGTACTGGTCCGCGCGGCTCTCAACCCTCTGTCAAGCTCGCTTTCCGGCGTCGATGTGAATCGCGTCCTGATGATCGGCTGGGGCGTCGCTGGCGCGATCGGCGCCGTCGCGGGCCTATTGGCGGCGCCTGTCGTCTTCCTCAGCCCCAACATGATGAGCGGGATCATGATCTACGGCTTTGCCGCGGCCGTCGTGGGCGGTGTGGACAGTCCTCCAGGGGCCATCCTCGGCGGACTGCTGCTGGGAATCGGAGAGAACTTGCTCGGCGCCTACGTGACCGGCAACGAACTCAAGCTGACGATCGCGCTTGCCGTCATGTTCGCGATCCTCGTCGTGCGTCCGCAGGGCCTGCTGAGCGGAAAGGCCATCCAACGTGTTTGAAACGATAAAGCATTGCGCGCGCCGGTCGGCGCGTCATTGATGGCCCCGCAGCATGCCTGCCATGGTGTGGGCCTGCGCTCGCACTACATCGCAAGCCGCTGCGCCGCGCCTAAGATGGTGGCGCGCCGGCAGGGACTCATCGTCAACACTTCATCAGGGGGCGCCGTGAGATACACGTTCAACGTGCCCTTCGGCGTGCAGAAAGCGGGCGTCGACAAGATGGCCAAGGACATGGCGCACGACCTGAAGCCTTTCGGCGTCGCCTCCCTCGAGTATGGATTCACCGACATCGACGGGCGGATGCCGGCGAAACCTTCGCGCACCTGATTGACTGAGAAGTGAGCGCCACTATTGCCCCACACGCGCCGAACGGCGCCATTGCCCGGGCGTCATTCCCATCCATTCGGCAAACGCACGCCGGAATGCTGCCTCGGATTGATACCCTACGGACTCGCCGACTGCCGCGGTTGCGATCCCCGGCTTTGTCAACGCGTTGGCGGCCAGACTCATGCGGATATCGGTCAGCAGTTCGATGGCCGAGCGCCCTAGCTTGTCCTGAAAGTGCCGCATAAAGGTGGCGCGAGACATGCTGCACAAGTCAGCCAACTCAGGCAGCTTCCAGGGGCGTGCTGGATCAGCAAATAGGGCTGAAATGGCCGGCGCCAGGCGTGGGTGACCGGCCAATGCCAATAAGCCCGCCGGGGCATGCTCGGATTCGCTCGCTGCGCGCAGCACAAGTGTGAACAGCGCCGAGGAGAGCGCGTTCAGCACTGCATTCGCGCCCAGTTTGCTGCTGGTGGTCTCCAGCCGCATCAGGCCCATCAGACCGGTCAGGTGCTGTGAGGCGGAGGTGAAGCCTTCGTCGGTATTGCTGTCCGACGCCCGTATGACGACATTCGTGGGCAGGTAATTGCGAATCAAGCGATCATGCGGTTGCCCGATGAAGAACCTCCCGCACAACAGATCCAGACGCTCGCCCGCGCCATCGTTCTCGCTGAGCATCCAACCTCCCGAATCTCGGCGATTTTGTGTGGGCGCCGGAGCTGCTCCACTGCCATCGTCCAGCACGTGCTCCGAGCCGTGAGGCAGCAGCACAACGTCTCCGCCCACCAGTTCCGTGAACGTCTCCATCTTCGAATCTTTGAGAATGGCCCGGCCCTTCAGCACGACGTGGTAGGGAATCTCGTCTGCCGCGGCCTGCGGCCAGGAGACGCGCCAAGGGGCGCCGTAAGCGCAGCGGACCTCCAGCCGGCCTGTGACGGTGATCATTTGCAGGAGCTGGCTCAACCAGTCGACTTGGGACATTGGAATTCGGGAGGTGAAAGTGCCTTGTCACGGACGAATCCGGATGACCGTCTTCCCATTGATCCTCTCGGTGCTGTTGAAGGCGGCGACAGCATTTTCGAGAGGCACGACTCTGGCGATGTGCGTGCGCAGTCGTCCATCCCGCACCCGCCGGACGATCTCAGTGAGTTGTGCGCAGTCGGACTCAACAACGAAGTCGACGGCCAGGCCGTCAGTGGGCCGCGCTTCTGAGGGCCCTACCGCGGAGACCAACGTTCCTCCTGCTCGCACCAGGCGCGCGGACCGTTTCCCGATCTCGCCGCCAATGAGATCGAACACCAGATCCACTCCGCCGACGTTTTCGAGGACATCGTTGTCGAGGTCGACGAACTCGTTCGCGCCGAAATCGAGAGCAGCCTGACGGTCAGCGGCGCGTCCGGTACCGACGACGTAGGCGCCGAACTCACGCGCGAGTTGTGTCACGATTGACCCAACAGCGCCCGCAGCGCCGTGGGCGAGTACCGTTTGGCCAGCACGAAGACGGCCATGATCGAACAGTCCCTGCCACGCAGTGAGACCCGAGATTGGCAGGCTGGCGCCCACGGCAAAGTCGACGTCACCTGAAAAGGGCGCCAGATTGCGGGCCTCGACCGCCGCATACTCCGCCAGGGTACCGTCGCGATACCAGTCGGTGATGCCCAATACCCGCTGGCCTACCGAGAGTCTCGTCGTGCCGTAGCCGAGAGCGGTGACCACTCCGGCGAACTCGTGTCCCGGGATGGCCGGTGTTCGGCTGCGGCTGACGCGATCCGTCCAAGTTGAAGGCCACGTTAACTCAGTGCCGACGAATCCCGACGCGTAGATCTGAACGACGACATCGTTGATCGCGGGCACTGGGTCGGGGCGCTCCACCAGCTTCATCCCGGCTTTTCCGGCAGCCTGGTCCGTAACAACAATCGCTTTCATGAGAGCTCTCCTTTTTTAACTTGCCTGGTCAGCGTCGACGGCGGTGACTGCGAAGGCGACCAGGCCTTTCGACACGGGCTCAGAGCGCGCCGCCGGGGCAACGGCGGGAAAGTCCTTCTCAGGATCGAACACGTTGTTGAAGAAGTTCGTCAGTGAATACATGGCCACGAGCGCGACGATTTCGATGACGTGCGCATCCGTGTAGCCAGCATCGTGAACGGCTTGCAGATCGACATCACTGACTTTGCCGCGGTTCTCGATGACTTTGCGTGCGAATCGGACAGCGGCGTGCCGCTTCGGATCGGTGGCATACCCCAGCCGAGCGAGCTTAATTTCGTCGGCGGACATCTTAGCCATCCGCTCGGCCGTAAAGCTGTGAACCGCGAGGCAGTAGTCGCACCCGTTCACTTCCGAGACCGCAAGGCCGATGCTGTCGCGCGTCTTCACGTCCAGCACCTTGCTCAGCGAGCCGAGCAGTGTGGCCCATGAGTTGAACGCGATCGGGCTCAGCGCGAAGGTCGCCATCATGTTTGGGGTGAAGCCGATGTTCTTGGTGAACATGTCGAGGGTCGGCCTCGACTCTGCCGGCACTTGTTGCGGAGTGGGCGTGGGTAGCGTTCTGGACATCGTAGGCTCCTTGGGGTTTCAATGGTTCGAAAATTGGGGGCAAGGGTCTGTGCGTGTCTATACGAGATCCAGCACGTCGGCGACCGGGCGGCGCGGCTTTTGCGGCCAATTTCCCGCGCGCTCCGCTCCGACGGTCACCAACATGACCGGCACTTCGTTCTCGGCCAGCGCGAACTCGCGGACCAGCTCTTCGGCGTCGAAGCCGATCATGGGCGTCGAGCCAAGGCCCCAAGACCGGGCCACGTACATGAGTGCCGTCGCGGCGATGGCGCCAGTGCGCACCGCCTCGTCTCGCTGCTGCTGCGGGTCCTCGGCATACAGGCTATGAGCGGGGCTCTCCCATTCCGGCACCATCGTCGCCGGCATGATGCCCGCCTGCACCAACGGTGCCAGGCGCTGCGGAATCACGCTGGCATCGGCCAACTGACCGCAGATGATGAAGGTGACTGCAGCGTCTGTGATCGGCGGTTGATTCCAAGCAATCGGGCGCAACCGAGCTTTGGCTTCGGGCGTGCGCACGGCGATGAAGCGCCAGTTCTGCAAGTGGAAGGACGTCGGCGCGGTGGTGGTGATACGCACCAGCTCACCGATTTGTTCGTCGCTCAACGTGGCGTCCGGGTCGTAGTACTTGGCGGCGCTACGGCTGAGAATGTTTTCGACGACGGGATTGATCGCAGGGATCCCGTCCTGTACCAGTGCGCGGACGTTCGGGGTGGCACCGCTGGCAGATTTGATCGCAGGAATATCACTCATGATTCGGCCTCTTCAAAATAGGAGCCGCAACTTTAAAACCGGAGAATGCAAACTACGATACTCGTTTGGGTCATTGTTATGCTCCAAAGGATCACTGGCCAACGAGACTCGAAGCTCTCCTGATTGAAGAAAATCGCGGTCCTGTCGGCGACAAAATCGCCCAGGACACGGAGCAGGGCACGTGCTCGCAACGTCGAAGTGATGTGGCTCACAGGGCGGCTTGCACCGGACTTCAAGACCATTGCGGATTCAGACGCAGCAATGGCGCAGGCATCCGCAACGTGTGTCGACGCTTCATCGCTAGAAGAGCGCAAGCAAGGACGGTGTCGCCCAAAACATCACCAGCACGGATTTCCTGAATTGCGTATGATGTGCGTCATGCGACATCCGAAACGCACCAAACACACCGTCAGAACGGCCGCCAAGGACGCCTCACACGAGCGGATCGTGTCCGCCGCCGCCCGGGCGATCCGCCGCAGTGGCTACGACGGAACCGGAGTCGCCGACATCATGAAAGAGGCTGGCCTGACCCATGGCGCCTTCTATGCCCACTTCGCCTCGCGGGAGGCCATGCTGGCGGAAGCAGCGGAGCGGGCCTGTACGGAGTCGGCCGTCGTGGCGGCAGAGGCGGCTGCCAGCGTGCCCCCGGAACAGGCCTTGACCTACATGCTCCACGCCTATCTCTCGCGAGAGAACCTGGAGCAGGTGGAGCGGGGATGCCCGCTGGCTGCGTTGGGCTCGGAGACCGCGCGCCAAGCGCCCGAAGTCCGGCGCGTGACCACTCGATACATCAAGGAAATGGTCGACCTTGTTGCCCGTCAATCGCCGGATTGGGGGCAGGCCCACGCCCACGAACGCGCCCTTGTGACCGTCGCCACCATGGTCGGCACTTTGCTATTGGCTCGCGTCGTTGACGAGCCTGCGTTATCTGACAACCTGCGCGAGGCTGCCTTGAAGCACCTGCCCATCGCCTGACGCCACCGAAACCCGTCGCTTCTTCGCTCGCTTGAAAATATGATGGCGATCATATGAATATCAAATCCTGAAGGGAAACAGCATGAACACGAAAAGCAAGGTGGCCCTCGTGACTGGGGCCTCGTCTGGCATCGGCGCAGCCATCGCGCATCGGCTGTCAAAGGCTGGCTACAAGGTATACGGCACCAGCCGGCGCGGTGGACAGGCGGGCCAGCGAGCCTTCGAGATGCTGCCACTCGATGTGACCCAGGACACGTCGGTCGATGCCGTGGTCCAGCAGTTGCTCCGGTCAGAGGCCCGCATCGATCTGCTGGTCAACAACGCCGGCTTTGGAGTCGCGCCAGGCGGCGCGGAGGAGAGTTCGATTGCGCAGGCCCAAGCCATCTTCGACACCAACTTTTTCGGCATGGTGCGGATGATCCGGTCCGTCGTACCTCATATGCGTCGCCAGGCGAGCGGTCGCATCATCAACATCGGCTCCGTGGTGGGGTTCCTGCCCGCACCTTATATGGCGCTGTACTCCGCCACCAAACACGCGGTCGCCGGCTATTCGGAATCGCTGGACCATGAACTGCGCACGCAGGGCATTCGCGTCTCAGTGGTGGAACCTCCCTATATCAACACGCCGTTCGAAGCGAATTCGATCCAGCCCGACAAACCGCTCGACATGTACCGCGAAATTCGCGCAGGCATGGAGCAGCGGCTCAAGGAGGGAATCGCGGGCGCAGACGGACCTGAGGCGGTGGCCGACATCGTGTTGAAGGCAGCCACGGCCGCGCAACCCAAGACCCACTA
Organism: Variovorax sp. 05N34; assembly: GCF_056397405.1. Taxonomy (NCBI): domain Bacteria; kingdom Pseudomonadati; phylum Pseudomonadota; class Betaproteobacteria; order Burkholderiales; family Comamonadaceae; genus Variovorax; species Variovorax sp. 05N34. Next base: position 332,556 of record NZ_JBFTNI010000002.1, on the reverse strand, counting down.
CGCCCCCGGCGTGGCCAGCCGCCTGCGCCTGCTGCGCAGGTTTGCGCCCGCCAGCGTGCTCGACGCCGGGGTGCGCAAAGACCTTCGGCTCGACGCATAGGCGGCCCGCCGCTTCGCGGGCAACTCCAAGTAACACTCCATTGAAAGAAGATGATGACCTTCCAAGCACTGCTCGCCAGCAAGACAGGCGACAAGATCACCACCAGCGTGGTCTCCCTGAGTGAACCGGACCTCATGCCAGGGGACGTGGTGGTCGACGTCGACTACTCCACCGTGAACTACAAGGACGCGATGGCCATTACCGGTCGCGCGCCGGTCATTCGCCAGTTTCCTTTGATTCCCGGCATCGACTTCGCCGGCACAGTCAAGACTTCTTCCTACCCCGGCATCGCTGCCGGCGACCGCGTGGTCGCCAATGGCTGGGGCTTGAGCCAAACTCATCACGGTGGCTATGCACAGCAGGCGCGCGTGAAGGGTGAGTGGCTGGTCAAGCTCCCAGCGGCCTTGTCGACCAGAGATGCGATGGCCATCGGAACGGCGGGGTATACGGCGATGCTGTCTGTGCTTGCGCTTGAACACGGCGGGCTCACGCCCCAGCATGGCGACGTTCTCGTGACGGGCGCCAATGGCGGGGTCGGTTCCATCGCCATCGCCTTGCTGTCGGGTCTCGGTTACCGGGTCATTGCCTCCACGGGGCGACTGGAGGAAAGCGACTATCTGCGCAACCTGGGGGCAGCCGACATCATCGATCGCCGAACGCTTTCGGAGCCGGCGGCACCGATAGCCAGCGAAAGGTGGGCTGGCGCCGTCGACTCGGTCGGCAGCCACACGCTGGCCAACGTGCTGGCACAGACAAAGTATCGAGGCGTGGTCACCGCTTGCGGCCTGGCCCAGGGCACCGATCTTCCGGCCTCGGTGCTGCCTTTCATCTTGCGCAATGTGACGCTGGCCGGCATCGATTCGGTCAACGCCCCCCAACACGTGCGCATCGAGGCTTGGTCACGGCTGGCGCGAGACATGGACTTGGAAAAACTCGCGCGAACGACACAGGTCGTTGGCCTTGCCGAGGTGCCCGCCGTCGTCGAGCGATTGTTCGCAGGAAAAGTCCAGGGCCGTACGGTTGTCGACGTCAACGCATGAGTACGCAGGAACACGGAAAGATATGAAGGCACTTACCTTCAAACGCTATGGCAAATCTCCCGAGATCGGGATTGCCGAAGTTCCCCGCCCGACGCTGAAGCCCGACCAACTGCTGGTCCAGGTCCACGCCGCGGGCGTGAACCCGATCGATAACGTCGTCCCGACTGGAGTATTCAAAGCTGTCCTGCGGTTCGAGCTTCCGGCGACGCTGGGCAGCGATTTGGCCGGTGTGGTGACGGAGGTCGGCAGTCGCGTGACCCGATTCAAGCCTGGCGACGCCGTCTTCGCCAGCATTTTCGACCTGGGTACGGGCTCGATCGCCGAGTTCGCTGTGGTGCCGGAGAGCGTTGCCGCGATGAAGCCGGCCAATCTGGACTTCGTGCAGGCGGCCTCGATCCCGATGGTAGGGCTCACCTCATGGCAAGCGCTGAAGGAACGCGCCAATCTTCGGGCCAGCCAAAAGGTGTTCATTCCGGCGGGCTCTGGTGGTATTGGCACCTTTGCGATTCAGCTGGCAAAGCACCTCGGCGCCGAGGTGGGAACGACCACCAGCACGGGCAACGTCGAACTGGTGCGCGGCCTTGGCGCAGACGAGGTGGTCGACTACAAGAAGCAGGAGTTCGAGAACGTGCTGCGCGGCTACGACGCAGTGCTTGGCACGGTCAGGGGCGACGTGTTGGAAAAGGCCGTCGACATCCTCAAGCCGCGCGGCGCGATGGTCTCTCTGGTCGGGCCGCTGGACGCGGCATTCGCTCGCGCTCGAAGGCTGAATTTCGTCCTGACGTTCGTCTTCGCGATGATGAGCCGAAAGATCAAGCGCCTCGCGAAAAGGCGCGGCTTCACCTACTCATTCCTCTTTGTGCGCCCGAACGGCAATCAACTCGCCGATATCGGTGAACTCCTCAAGGCCGAGCGCATCCGGCCGGTGATCGACAAGGTGTTTCCGTTCGAGCAAGCCAAGGAAGCACTTGAATACCTCGCGCAGGGACGTTCCAGGGGCAAGGTCGTCGTCAAGATGAGATAGAGGCGGTCGGCAACCGCAAAGTCCCGGAGAACCGAGCCAGGATCATTTTTTGCAGGATAAGGAGAGCGATTTGAATACAACCTCAGCCGTCCACGCCGGCAAGCGAGCGTTGGTGACCGGCGCATCAAGCGGCATCGGCGCTGCCATTGCGCGTGAGCTCGCGGCGCTCGGCGTTGACCTGGTGCTGACCGCGCGCCGCCGCGATGCGCTCGAGGTGGTTGCCGCGAGTTGCAAGGGCGTTAAGGTCGAGACCGTCACCGCGGACCTCGGCAAGCCCGACGCCGCGCGCGCACTGTGGGCTGCAGCCACTGCCAGCGGCCCCATCGACATCCTGATCAACAACGCCGGATTCGGCTACTTCCGCCGATTTGACGAGGTCGATTGGGCGCGCGACGCTGAACTCGTCCAGCTCAACATGACCTCGCTCGTCGCGCTCGCGCGATGCTTCGTCGATGCGCGCAAGGCAAGCACCGGGCCTGCGCACATGGTGAACATCGCATCGACTGGCGCGTACCAGTCTGTGCCGAACATGGCGCTTTATGCAGCGTCGAAGGCGTTCGTGCGCAACTTCAGCGAGAGTCTCCATGACGAGCATCGCGGCACGCCGCTGTCGGTGACCTGCATCTGCCCTGGCGGCACCGAAACGGCGTTCCACGCCGCGTCCGGCGGGGGTGACTACTCGTGGATCGCGAACGCGTCGACGAAAAGCGCGGAGTTCGTCGCGCACGCCGCAATCCGCGCGATGCTGCGTGGAAAGCGCACGGTTGTGCCCGGCTTGTTCAACAAGCTGTCGTGCTTCGGCGTGCGCTTCCTGACGCGGCGGTTCGCGTCGCGCGTGGCGACGCAAGTGCTCGGCAAGCCACGGTTGGCGCTGCCGGCACGAAGAGTGACTTGAGAGAGGTGGTCAACGTCTGCGTCATGGCATCCCCCGCCGCTCATGCGGCGGCGAACTGATCGACCAAGGGAGCCACGAGGTCTCAGGGCCCCTTGATCTGTTGCCACAAGGCATCTGCCATCGGAGTCTGTGCCGCCGTGGCGTGGAACAAGTGAATTTCCACGGGCATCCGCCATTCATCGTGGTCACCGTCGTTGTCCCGCTCTACGACCTGGTCAGCCGCAACCAGGCGGCCGTCGGTGAGTTCAGCATTGACCAGGCTCTGCGGCAACCACGCCAAGCCGCGGCCGGCCAGTGCCAGATTCTTGAGCAGCCCGGTATGGTGCGAAGTGACGACAGGCTTGAAGCGCATCGGGTCGTACACCTTGCACATCCGCACCCGCATGATCTGGCCCAGCCAGGACTCTTCGCTGTATGCAAGCATCGGCACGGGCGTGTCGTCGGCGCTGCGGACGGGATGCTGCGCCGCGCCTGTGGGGGCAGGGGCAGACACAGGGATCAGCCGATCCATACCGACGCAGGCAAACTCAAAATCCGGGGCCAGCAGCCGCGTTGGTACTGCGGGATGTCCGTAACAGAGCAGAAACTGCACGCGACGGTGCAGCAAAAGTTCTTCGCAGGCCCTGAAGCTGTCGGAAACCATGTGGATCGGCCCGAGCTGCGTTGAAAGCTGCTGCTCGATCCGCTGCAGCCAGCCGGGGAAGAAGGCCAAGGACAAGACATGCGTTGCCGCAAAACGCAGGCTCTGTTCAGCTTGGTCGTGAGCCTCGTTGGCCTGGGTGCGTGCCTGTGACAGCCGCAGCACCACGTCACGGGCCGTCGACAGGATGACCTCGCCTGCCGGCGTCACGGATGCGGGGTGTTGAGTGCGGTCGATGAGTGCCACGCCCGTCCACTCCTCGAGTGAGCGGATGTGCCGACTGAATGCGGGCTGGGCGATGTTGCGCGCTTGCGCCGCACGTGAGAAGTTGCCGGTTTCGGAGAGCGTCAGGAAGTCCTCGAGCCATTCGAGGTCGAGCGGCCGATTAACAGGGCCCATTGTTCAATGTTCCACCATGCTCGGATGTCTCAAGGAAGTTCCGAATAGTTCTATGCGATTCGGGTATTGGACCCCTGTCAGCCCAGCCCGGATGATCCGGCACATTCCAAACCACTCACGAGATACGAACATGCCGGCCATCGCAAATTATCGCGGGATTATTCCCGCCATTGCCTGCCCCTTTACCGCCGACGGTGCCATTGACGAGCCTTCGCTGCGCCATCTGGCGTCCTGGCTCGGCGGCCACAAGGGTGTGGTCGCAATCATGACCAACGGGCACACGGGAGAAGTCTTCTCTCTCACGCCCGTGGAGCGCGCCGAGGTCACCCGCATCGTCGCTGACGAACTCAAGGGCAGGCTGCCAGTCATCTCCTCGATCGTCTGCGAAGGGCTGTCCGACGCTGCCGATCATGCCCGGATGGCCAAGGAGGCAGGTGCCGCTGCCCTCGACGTCATGCCGCCGCACCACTGGCTGCGCTTCGGCTTCCATGCCGACCATGCGTTGGCCTATTTCGAGAACATCTGGCAGGCCTCGAAGCTTGACTTGGTGTGCCACGTCTACCCGGCTTACAGCAAGGCTTCGTACTCCTCGGCGCTTCTCGCCGATCTGGCGCGGCTGCCCTATATACAGGCCTTCAAGGTGGGCCAGCGCGAGATGAGCAAATACGCACGCGACTTGAAGGCCATCCGTGATGCGGATGCCAGCAAAGCCATCCTGACCTGTCACGACGAGTACCTTCTCGCCTCGATGGTGCAAGGAGTCGACGGTGCGCTGGTGGGCTTTGCCAGCTTCATCCCGCAACTGATCATCGACCTCTTTGCCTCGGTGAATAAGGGTGACCTGAACGAGGCAAGGCGCATCCAGGCCATCATCACGCCTCTCAAGGAGGCTGTATACGGTGCGGGCGAGCCCACCGGCGAAGCTCATGCTCGCATGAAGACGGCCATGAAGTGCGCAGGCGTCATTCCCAACGACTTCGTGCGCGCGCCCACGCATCGGCCTTCCGCGCAAGAAGAGGCCGAAATCCAACGCGCCGTGAGTTCGGCCGGTCTGGTCCGCTAAGCGCGGGCGCGAGGAGACAACATGCAAAACAAACCCACCCGCCGCCTGTTCATCCGGGTCGGCCTCTCGCTGGCTGCATTGGTCGGCACGCTATTGGCGCCGATGTCCACGGCTTGGGCCGACGCTTATCCGGCAAGGCCCGTGAAGATCATCATTCCGTTCCCGCCCGGCGGCACGCTCGATACCGTCGGCCGGCAGTTGGCGCAGAAGCTGAGTGAGCAGACCGGACAGAACTTCATCGTCGAGAATCGGCCGGGAGGTAACGGCGTCATTGGCGGCGATATGGTGTCGCGCGCATCAGCTGACGGCTATACGCTGCTGTTCAACGCGTCGACCTTTGTCACGGCGCCGATGACGATGAAATCGGTACCTTATAGCGTCGCCAGGGACTTCACACCCATCGCCTTGGTTGCCAAGGCACCCCTGTCCGTGGCGGTCAACAAGAACCTGCCGATCACCGACATCAAGTCGTTGATCAGTTATGCCAAGGCTCACCCGGGGAAAATGACCTTCGCCGTTGGTTCCATCGGCTCGGCGGGGCACCTGTCGACCGAACTGCTCAAGCGCGCTGGCAACCTCGACTATCTGATCGTGCCTTACAAGGGGACGGCACCGGCGTTTTCGGATTTGATTGGCGGACAGATCGACGGCTTCATCGACCCCATCTTGGGCTCACTGCAGTATCACAAGGGTGGGATGTTGCGAGTGATCGCGGTCACCTCGGCCAGCCGTGCACCTAGCCTACCGGAGGTTCCAACCGTGGGCGAAACCATCCCCGGCTATGAGTTCTACAGCTGGTACGGCCTCTGGGGTCCGGCCAAGCTACCGGCGGAGATTGCCGCCAAGTTAAATGCGGAGGTCAACAAGGCGCTCGCTACCGATATGAAAGGCAAGCTCCTGGAACAGGGGCTGCTTCTTACGCCGGGAAGCTCGGCGGACTTTGCAAGATTCCAGCAGGAAGACATGGTGCGCTCGCAAAAGATCATTTCCGAGGGAAACATACGTGTGGAATAGCCGAACAGCCCCCAAACCCTGGTTTCCAAGGAGTGCTCTCCATGAGTGATCTTGCTTCCCAGCATGTCGTGGTGAGCGGCAGCAGCAGTGGGATCGGCCAGGCCGTCGCCGCTTGGCTGCTCGCCGCCGGTTCACGTGTGACCGGATTGGACGTGGCCGCGCCGTCACTGGACCACCCGAGCTTTCATCATGTGCAGGTCGACCTGGGTGACGGCTTGGACATCGACCGCGTGGTGCCGCAGTTGCTGGACGCCCAAGCGTTCGTGCATGCAGCCGGTGTGTTGCGTGTCGGCCCGCTTGGTGCGCTCGACCATGCGGCCGGTGAACTGATGTGGAGCCTCCACGTCGATGCCGCCACTCGGCTCGCCGATGTGATGGTGCCGGCGATGGCGGCGCGTGGCCGTGGCCGAGTGGTGTTCATTGGCAGCCGAGTCGCCCAGGGGATGGCGGGGCGCAGTCAATACGCAGCCACGAAGGCCGCGCTGCTTGCCCTGGCCCGCAGTTGGGCAGCTGAGTTTGCGGCGCAGGGCGTCACTGTGAACGTCGTTTCGCCCGCCGCCACTCAGACCGCCATGCTGCAGGACCCGGCGCGGGCGGGCAGCGCGCCGCGCCTGCCACCGATTGGCCGCCTGATTCAGCCGGACGAAATCGCGGCACTGGTGGCCTACCTGCTTTCGAAACAGGCTGCTGCCATCACCGGGCAAGACATAGCCGTTTGCGGCGGTGCTTCGCTGCCGAAATAGGTCGCTCGCATCCCGAACCTCAAAGCGAAGGCAGAACCTCCTTTTGAAAGCGCCAGAGTGGCTGCCTTGCCGCGCTGGAAAGGACCTCGAGTTACGAGAACACACGGATCGCGCCGACGTGAAATCGTCACCTGAGTTGAGGCGATGAAATCTTCAATAGGCCGGCATTCGAACGGCCCCATCGATTCGAATCCGCAAGCGAGCACTGCAATGCAGATCACTGAAGAGACGTCACGAAATCTATGACACCGAGCCGGTACCTAATGTTCTGCCGTCAACAATTCAGGAACGTCAGTGCAAGGGAATGCCCGAACGATTTCTGAAGGCCGTCCGTCATGGATCATCAAAAGTTGAACGACGCGCTCCAGGCGTTTCTCGACGGATCGTTCGTTCTGGACCCGTTACCTGACGCCTGACCAGATCGATTGCGTCCGCCACGACGTCACGGCACGAGAGTTTCGCAGTGGTTCGGCCGTCTGCGCTTGTGGTGCTCCGTCCAATCAGTGGCTGGGGATAGCGCGCGATCTGGCCCGCAACGGCATTCGCAACATAACCATTTGAGGTGGCACAAGCTCGTAAATCAATTGCGTCGGATGGCGCGCTCGGTTAGCGCGATGTGGCGGTGCACCGAGACGTTCAATGAGGAATCATGGGCAGGCATGCGGCGAATACTTCAGTTTGTCGTCCTGATTTCGAGGTTGTCAATCAGGCGCGTGCTTCCCAGGCGTGCAGCGCCAAGCACGACCAGGGGATCGCCAAAGGTAGGTGCCTGCAGATCGCATTGCCGGCGCAGCGCGAGGTAGTCGGGCTGCCAGCCGCGCGCGCGGAGCGCCTGCGTCGCGCGTCCCTCGATCGCAACCCAGTCGCGCTCACCCATGCGAATGGCCTCCGCCATGGACCGCAACACATGCGCCAGGTGCACGGCCTCGGCGCGCTCTGCCTTGCTCAGATAACCATTGCGTGACGACAGCGCCAGGCCGTCGTCCGCGCGCTGCGTCTCGCCGCCGACGATCTCGATCGGCAACGCGAATTGCTGGACCATGTGTCGGATGACCATCAGCTGTTGATAGTCCTTCTTGCCGAACACGGCGACGGCTGGCTGCACGCACGCGAAGAGCTTCATGACCACTGTGCAGACGCCGACGAAGAAGCCCGGCCGAAACTGCCCTTCGAGGATGTCTGCCAAGGCACCGTCGGGATGCACCTTGCACGTCTGCGGCCCGGGGTAGAGCGCGCGTTCGTCTGGCGCAAAGAGCACATCGCAGCCCGCCGAGCGGAGCTTCTCGCAGTCGCTGTCCCAGGTGCGCGGATAGGTGTCGAAATCTTCGTGCGGCAGGAACTGCAGTCGATTGACGAAGATGCTTGCCACCGTCACGTCGCCAAGCGGCTTCGCTTGCCGCACCAGCGCGAGGTGGCCTTCGTGCAGGTTGCCCATGGTGGGCACGAAAGCCGGTCGTCTGAAGCGACTCAGATGGTCTCGCAGTTCAGGAATTGTTCGGGCGATGTACATGCTTGATGCGCCTACCAGGCGTGGAGTTGATCGTCGGGAAAGCTGCCATCCTTGACCGCGCGCACGTACGCCTGCATGGCTTGCAAGATGCCCGGTGCGTCGGCCATGAAGTTGCGCACGAACTTCGGCAGCTTGCCGAGTCCGACGCCTAGCATGTCGTGCAGTACCAGCACCTGGCCTGCGGTGCCGCGGCCAGCACCAATGCCGATGGTGGCGCAATGGCGCAGCTCTTTCGTGAGCTCGGTGGCCAGCGCGGCAGGCACCATCTCGAGCACCAGCATCGAGGCGCCCGCATCCTGCAGTGCGTGCGCCTGCTGCTTGAGGAGCGTCGCGGCTTCAATGCTCTTGCCCTGCACGCGATAGCCGCCCAGCGCGTGCACCGTTTGCGGTGTCAGCCCGAGGTGGGCGCACACCGGAACGCCGCGCTCGACGAGAAAGCGTACCGTGTCCGTGGTCCAGCCGCCGCCTTCGAGCTTGACCATGTGCGCACCGGCCTGCATCAGCTCGCAGGCACTGCGCAGCGCCTGTTCGCGCGATGCGTGGTAGCTGCCAAAGGGGAGATCGGCGATAAGCCAGGCAGTGCCCTGCGCACGGCGCAGTCCACGCGCGACGCTTTCGGTGTGATAGCGCATCGTGTCGAGCGAGACGCCCACTGTGCTGGGCAAGCCCTGGCAGACCATGCCCAGCGAATCGCCGACCAGCAGGCACTCGACGCCCGCAGCATCCGCCACCGCCGCAAAGGTGGCGTCATATGCGGTCAACATGGCGATCTTCTCGCCGCGTGCATGCATGTCGGCCAGGCGCGGCAGGCTCAGCGGCTTGCGTGCGGATGGCGTAGTTGGCGCAGAGCCCGGGGGCAGGGCGCCGTAGGGTGTGGCCGCATCGGCCGCAGTAAGCAGTGACATGGCAGATCTTGCGTGCTGGCTGCTAGCGACGATCGGATCAGGCTACGGCGGCTTCGCTCGAAGCGGCCTGCACGGGAACGTGCGCACGCTCTTCCTTGACGCGGTTGGCGTCGTCAACGAATACCAGCTTCGGTCGATACGCCGGCACGTGGTCTTCAGGCACCAAGCCGAAGGCCGCGATGATGAGCAAGTCGCCCACCGCGGCTCGACGCGCAGCAGAGCCGTTGACGGAAATGATGCCCGTGCCGCGCTCGCCGCGAATCGCGTAGGTCACGAAGCGCTCGCCGTTGTTGATGTTCCAGACATGGACCTGCTCGTTTTCGGCGAGGCCGGCGGCATCGAGCAGGTCTTCGTCGATGGCGCACGATCCTTCGTAGTGCAGTTCGCAATCGGTGACCGCGACGCGATGGATCTTGGACTTCAGCAGGGTTCGGAACATGCGTGAAAACTCTTTCTCTCGGTAAAAGGATGGATGGACGGTGTCAGCCCGCGGCCGGCACCATGATGGTCGGCGCTGCGGGGGCGGCGAGCGCCGGGTAGTCGCGGCTGAAATGAAGGCCTCGGCTTTCGCGGCGTGCCTGCGCCGAGCGCACGATCAGATCCGCCACCTGCACGAGGTTGCGCAGTTCGAGCAAGTCACGTGTGACGTGGAAGTGCGCATAGAACTCCTGGATCTCGCCTGTGAGAAGGGCGATGCGGTTCGCCGCGCGTTCGAGACGCTTGTTCGTGCGCACGATCCCCACGTAGTCCCACATGAAGCGGCGCAGTTCGTCCCAGTTGTGCGAGATGACCACCGCTTCATCGGCATCGGTGACGCGGCTGTCGTCCCATGCGGGCAACTCGATGCGCTCGCGCGCAGGAGCCTGCGCGAGGGCCGTCGCTGCCGCGCGCGCGAACACCATGCATTCGACGAGCGAATTGCTCGCGAGCCGGTTCGCCCCGTGCAAGCCGGTGCAGGCGGTCTCGCCGATCGCGTAGAGGCCGGGCACGTCGGTGCGGCCGCTGAGATCGGTCAGCACGCCGCCACAGGTGTAGTGCGCCGCCGGCACCACGGGAATCGGCTCGCGCGTGATGTCGATGCCGAGCTCGGCGCAGCGCGCGAGGATGTTCGGAAAGTGTTCTTTCAGGAATGCCGGGCTCTGATGCGAGATGTCCAGATGCACACAGTCCAGGCCCTGCTTCTTCATCTCGAAGTCGATCGCGCGCGCGACGATGTCGCGCGGGGCGAGTTCGGCACGTGCGTCATGCGCCGGCATGAAGCGTGTGCCGTCGGGCAGCAAGAGCCGTCCTCCTTCGCCGCGCACTGCTTCGCTAATCAGGAAGGATTTCGCGTCAGGGTGGTACAGGCAGGTCGGATGGAACTGGATGAACTCCATGTTCGCCACGCGACAGCCCGCGCGCCACGCGGCGGCAATGCCGTCGCCTGTGGCCGTGTCGGGATTGGTCGTGTAGAGATAGACCTTGCCCGCGCCGCCTGTGGCCAGGATCGTGTGCGTTGCGCGGAAGGTCACGACCTCTCCAGTCGCAGTGTCCAGCGCATGAAGTCCCTGGCAGCCGGCGTCGGGCAGGCCGAGCTTGCGCCCAATGATCAGGTCGACCAGTGTGTGATCCTCGAACAGCGTGATGCCCGACGTGCACCGCACCGCCTGGATCAGCGTTCGCTGCACGGCTGCGCCCGTGGCATCGGCCGCATGCACGATGCGACGCTGGCTGTGGCCGCCTTCTCGCGTCAGGTGCAGATCGCCATGCTCCAGCGAGAACGGTACGCCAAGTTCACGAAGCCACGCAATGGCCGCCGGGGCATGCTCGACCACGAAGCGCGTGGCTGCCAGATCGCACAGCCCTGCGCCGGCCACGAGCGTGTCTTCGACATGCGAGTCCATGGTGTCGCCCTCGGCCAGCGCGGCAGCGATGCCGCCCTGGGCCCAATGGCTTGCACCGTCGTGCAACGCGCGCTTGGTGATGACGGCCACACGGTGCGTGGGCGCCAGGTGCAGTGCGGCACTCAGACCCGCGAGCCCGCTGCCGACGATGAGCACATCGAATTCATGAAAAATCACAGGTCGTCGCCCTTGAACCAAATGACAAACGGGGCGAACCATAACCGACTCTTGCGATACGCTAGCGTGCATTTTTGAGCAGACAGTGGTCGTGTACATCGCTGCTACGATCGCGCCCATTTGCTCAATGGGCGTGGTCTCGCAACCGATGATGAAGATGGAAAGTACCCTCGATTTTTCTTCCGCCGAATGGCTTGCCGTGGCACGCGCTGATGCGCAGCGGGCCCTGCATGAAGACGTAGGCAATGGCGATCTCACGGCCTCGCTGATTCACTCCGATCGCCGCGCCCACGCCCGGGTGCTCGCGCGTGAAGCTGCCGTGTTGTGCGGCGCGCCCTGGGTAGAGGCGGTCGCGCGCGAGCTAGACCCCGCCGCGCGGATCGTCTGGCACGTCGCCGAAGGCGCGCGCTGTGCGCCTGAGCAGACCGTGCTCGAGATCTCTGGCAGTGCGAGAGCGATGCTGACCGCCGAGCGCACCGCACTGAACTTTCTGCAACTGCTCAGTGCTGTGGCAACCAAGACGGCCACCTACGTCGACGCAGTGCGCGGCACACGCGCGCAGATCGTCGACACGCGCAAGACGCTGCCGGGCCTTCGCCTCGCGCAGAAATACGCCGTTCGCGTCGGCGGCGGCACGAACCATCGCATCGGCCTCCATGACGCCATCCTCATCAAGGAAAACCACATTGCGGCAGCAGGCGGTGTCCGTGCTGCATTGCATGCGGCCCGGGAAGTGGCGGCGCGTGCCAGCTTCGTCGAGATCGAGGTCGAGACACTCGATCAACTCGATGAGGCCTTGGCCGACGGCGCGCGCATGGTGCTCCTGGACAACATGGACCTGGCAACGCTGCGCGAAGCCGTGCGCCGCAACGATGCCGCTGGCGATGCCCGCGCCGTGCTCGAAATCTCGGGCGGTGTGACGCTCGAGAGCGTCCGCGCGTTGGCCGAAACCGGCGTGGACCGCATCTCGGTGGGCGCTCTCACGAAAGACGTGAAGGCCGTGGATTTCTCGATGCGGTTTCAGGAAGCCTGAACATGTCATCTGCTCTCATCAGCGTCGACTACGAGCAACCGACTTTGCCTCGCCGGCAGAGCGATGCCGTCGTTGAGAACGACGGCCCTGCCTGCGATACGCGCCGAGCCTGGGCGCGTGTGCCGCCTGAACCGTCGCGCAACGAGCGTGCCGCACTGAAGGACCGTATTCGGCACCTCCTCGTCGAGCGCAACGCTGTGATGGTGTCTCACTACTACGTTCATCCCGATCTGCAGGACCTCGCGGAGGAGACCGGCGGCCTGGTCAGTGATTCGCTCGAGATGGCGCGCTTCGGCCGCGAGCATTCGGCGCAGACACTCGTTGTCTCCGGCGTGCGCTTCATGGGCGAGACGGCCAAGATCCTTTCGCCAGAAAAGCGCGTGCTGATGCCTGACCTGGACGCCACGTGTTCGCTCGACCTCGGGTGCCCTGAGGATGCGTTCAGCGCGTTCTGCGACGAGCATCCGGACCGCACGGTGGTCGTCTACGCCAACACCAGTGCCGCGGTGAAGGCGAGGGCGGACTGGCTCGTGACCTCGAGCTGCGCGCTCGATGTCGTGCGCGCGCTGACGGCGCAGGGCCAGAAGATCCTCTGGGCGCCCGATCGCCATCTGGGCGACTACATCCGCCGCGAAACCGGCGCCGACATGGTGAGCTGGCAGGGCGCCTGCATCGTGCATGACGAGTTCAAGGCGCTGGAGCTCGAACTTCTGATGAAGGACCATCCCGGCGCGAAGGTGCTCGTGCATCCAGAGGCGCCGGCCGATGTGATCGCGCTGGCCGACGCGGTGGGATCGACCTCCGCCATCCTGAGCGCCGCACAGCGCATGGACGCGACCGAGTTCATCGTCGCGACGGACAGCGGCATGCTGCACAAGCTGCGCACGCTCAACCCAGGCAAGACCTTCATCGAAGCGCCCACCGCGGGCAATTCAGCCACCTGCAAGAGCTGCGCACATTGCCCCTGGATGGCGATGAACGGACTCGCGGATCTGGCGCGTGTGCTGGAGACAGGGGCTGGCGAAGTCCACGTCGACCCGGCGCTCGGGCTACGGGCTCGAGTGCCGATTGATCGGATGCTGGCCTTCACGGCCGCACTCAGGAGTGGGCAGCTCACGGGTGCGATCGCTGCGGGATTGGGTGCGGCTTGAGGCGGTGGGACCCGGGCGCGAGTGGAACGGTCGGTCGGTAGCACAGAAGTGGCACGCGCCATGTGCGATGGATACACCGTCTTGTTGCCAACTAGGACCCCTTCCTCAACATCGCGGGATTCGTCAAGAAGATCCCTTGTGACCCGCTGAAGGATTTCGCTACGGTGTCGCTCGTGGTCCGATATGGAGTAGCCATGATGGTGCGGACCGACACGCCATCCGCTGGGGTCATCCGGAGGTGCTTGCACAGATCGAGAACCGCGCGCGACGGCGGCGGCGCGCCTTCGAACGCGTAGTGGAGCGGGTAGCTCATCCACTCGACCATGCTCTCTAGCATGGAGACGTCGACGCGGATGCCCTGTCCCGTGCGGCCGCGTTGCAGCAATGCGGCCAGCTCCGAACTGGAGGCGTACATGCCCGCCGCGGTGTCTGTGACGGAGCAGCCAGCCTTTGCGGGCTCGTCGGGCGTGCCTGTCACGCTGAGAGAGCCGGCTTCGCTGTGGATCAGGAGGTCGTAGGCTTTGCGGTCGCGGTAGGGGCCGTCGTCACCGTATCCGGAGATATCGCAGACGATGAGGCCCGGATGCTTCGGATGCAGGACGTTGTAGGAGACAGACCGAGCCACGCGGCGGCGCCTGGCGCGAGTTCTGCACTCTGCGGCAGGTTCGCACGAGGCGGCGTCAGATGGCTCGAGCCACTCCCTGCCAGTAGGAGGCGCGCAATGCCTTCTTGTCGACCTTTCCGAAAGGCGTTGTTGGCAGAGCTTCGGCGAAGTCGAGTTGCTTTGGCGCAATCAACGGGCCTTTGCGTTCCCGAACATATGCAATCAACTCATCAGCAGTCACTTTTGCCCCGCCACGTAACACCACGATTGCCGCCACGGCTTCGCCCCAGACTTCATGTGGCACGCCAATCACCGCGGCTGATGCGACCGAGGCGTGCGCCGTAAGAACATCCTCCACTTCGCGAGGGTAAACGTTGGACCCACCTGAAACGATCATGTCCTTCTTGCGGTCGACAATCGACAAGCGGCCGCTGGCGTTGGCAAAGCCGATGTCTCCAGTGTGCAGCCACTCCCCCGAAAGCGCCTCCTCCGTCGCGTCCGGTTGTTCCAGATAACCCTTCATCACGGACGGGCTGCGCACACAAATCTCGCCGACCTGCCCTGTGGGAAGTGGCTGATTGTCATCGTCAAGAATCGCGATTTCGGCAGTGGCCATTGGATAGCCGCACGCTTCGAGAGATGAGGGATCGCCAAGGTCGTGATCGGCGCGGCGCAGGATGGCGATGGGAGTGCATTCCGTTTGGGCGTAGAGCTGTGAAAAGACAGGACCAATGCGTTGTATGGCTTGTTTCAGCCTGACCGGTGATATCACTGAACCAGCGTAAACCACGAGCTTGAGACTGCCAAGATCAAAATCTTCCAGCGGTGCATCCAGAAGTTTGTAGATCATCGTTGGCACCATCAATGTCGCGCTGATGCGCTCGCGCTGCACAGTCTCCAGGACCTGTCTCACGTCGAATTTCTTCATCAGATGAACCGTGCCGCCGCGCATCAAGGTTGGCGCAATCAGCTGTCCGCTGACGTGGCTGATCAAGGCGGTCGCCAGGTATTGCACCCCGTCGGGCAGTTCAAGTTCGCCGTTCATGGCGATCGCCATCAATCCCACCTGACCTGCCTCGCGCACGATCGCTTTCTGGCGTCCGGTCGTTCCGCCGGTGAAATTTAGAGTTCCGATATCCGTGGACATGGCCCGCTCGATCGGCTCGATGCGTTCGCATTCCTCGATCAGCGCAAGAAGGTCCATGCCCTTTGCACCAGTCGGGCCGACGCAGAATAGCCGCACGTCGGGGAGCGCCGCGGCAAGCTCATTCGCCCGCTCCTCAAAAGCATCACTGTCGACGATCAAAGCGACTGCGCCGACATCCCGGACTTGGGAAATCTGCGACTCAAGCGAACTGAGCGGATGCAGCCAGCTTGTCGCAGCGCCCAGCCCCTGGACCGCAACGGAAGCAGACCAAGTCTCGTACCGATTTTCCGTCAACAGCGCAACGCGGGAACCGCGTCGAATTCCGTGCGCGTCTAGGACGGCCTGAACTTTCCCCATGAATTGGATGACCTGATCGTAGCTAACCGCGACGCCACCCTGGCTGAACGCAATCCGACCCGGGTATCTGCGCAAAGCACGCAGCACCAACGAAAAAAATGTGGGAGGTTGATGCAGTTTCATCGTGATGCCAATGGTGTGATTGCTCAATCCAGCTTGATCTTGCTGTGCGAGATCAGCTCAGCCCAGAGTGCTTGCTCGCGCACAAGGTACTGCGCGAACGAGTCTCGGGTGCCTCCCACCGGCTCGAGACCCAGGGCGTCCAGACTCTTCTTGCGAAACGCTGCATCGGCAAGGATCTTGTTGACTGCAAGATTCATTCGGTCTAGCACAATCGGCGGCGTGCCGGCCGGTGCACTTATACCGATCCAGTTCTCGCCGGAAAATCCGAGCTTCTGTTCGCTGATGGTAGGCAAGCCTGGAAAGTACTCTGATCGGCTTTCGCCCATGAGGGCAATCGCGCGCAACTTTCCTGAGTCGATGTACTGCGCCACGGCGACGTGCGCCAGCATGGCTGCGTCTACATCGCCCGCCAACAGTCCTTGCATCAGCGGTGCCGAGCCGTTGTAAGGGACATGAGTTAGATTGGCACCGAACACCCGGTTGTATTCGGTGAGAAACACATGCGATGTGCTGCCGACACCGAAGGTGCCCCAGTTGATCTTGCCAGGGTTCGACCGATCCAGGGCGGCCAATTCGGCGAGGCTGCGCGCCTTGACGCTCGTCGGGACCACGATCGCAGCGACCATGTTCGCCATGCGGACGACTGGAACTAGCTCAGTCTTCGGATTGTAGGAAAGCTTCGAGTAGAGCTGCGGGTTGAGTGACATGATGTCACCATTGACGATGCAAAAGGTATAGCCGTCAGCCACGGACTTCGCGCACCGTGTAGTTCCGATGATTCCGTTTGCGCCCGCCCTGTTATCCACCACTACAGGCTGTCCGAGTTCCTTGCTCAACGCCTCCGCCACTGGCCGCACGAAATTGTCCAGGACGCCCCCCGGCGGGTATGGAACAACCAGCTGCACCGGCCGCGCCGGCCAGGACTGGGCGCATACGCCTTGGCATACCAATGCAATGAGGCCCGCAAGTGCCAACGCCGCACGTCGTCTGAAAGTCATTTTTGTCTCCTATCGCTGAATTTTTGAGGCGCATCGCCTGGGGAACCCGCATGATCGCGACGACACCTGGCGCTGGCAATTCGCCATTCGAAAAGAGCAGTTTCGAGCCGCTTAACTTGGGGGGCTCTTAGCCCGCGGAGGGCTGGCTTTCTCCATCCGCACGCAGCATCTCGACGAATATGCGGGCGAACGGTGGCAGTTCGTCCATATTCCTCACGCAAATGAACTGGGGCCGAATTGACCACTCATCTTCCAGTCGGACGATGCGAATGTTCATTGACCTGGCATGGCGCTCCGCTGGCAATTGCGTCAGCACGCCGACGCCGATTCGCGCCTGCACCATCCGGCACAGCGCTTCGAAGTTGCCAACCTGAGCTCTGAGACTGATACGGCGCCCCAATACTTCTGCCTGCTCCTGAAGAAAGACGTGCAACGTGCTGGACTGGGACAAGCCGACGTGATCAAAGTCAAGCGTGTCAGCGAAGGAGATGGAAGATCTTTCCGCCAGCGGATGATCCGCGGACACCGCCAATACCATGTGGTCGTGGCGATAGGGGATCACCTCCAGCCCGGACGTTCCGACATCTCCCAGAATCACGCCAACGTCGATCACGCCCTCGGATACGGCTCTCACAATGTCGCTTGACAACCTCTCTCGCAGATCGACACTGGTTCCCGGATTGCTGGATAAATACCGTTGGATCACCGACGGCAAGAACTCACTGGTCGCGGTGGTGCTAGCCATGATCCGCAACCGGCCACTCACCCCTTCGGTGAAGTCCACCAATTCGCCGCGCAGTTGTTCGATCTGATCAAGGATGAGCCGAGCGTGCTTGATCATGGACTGCCCCGGAACGGTGAGCGTCATGCCCTTGCTGGTCCGGTTGATCAGTCGCGCTCCCACTGATTGCTCAAGCTGCTTGATGCGATTGCTTGCCGCAGGAAGCGAAATATGAATCTGTTCCGCCGCGCGCGTTAGGCTGTTTGTATTGGCAATGCACACCATCAGCCGAAGATCCGTGATGTCGAACTGGATCACGCGCCTGAAGTGTTCCGGCGCCCTAACGTTGCCGTTCACCATGACCGCCCAGAACGGTCTACGCGACTGCATTTCGCTTCATCGACTTTCCCATGCTGAAAGTCAAGTTTCGCATTACTGAATAGACGACGACCATCATTGCTGCAATGCTCAGTAATCGCCAAATGATCGGCACGCTGCAACATGCAATCCACCACTGAGTTCAATGCGTCCCCCTTGCCCGTTTCACCATTGGGTCGGCTGAAAATTGCCATCACCGTCGACGACATGCTATTGCTGCGCGGGGTGCCGATGGCACCCGCGCACAGTGTGCCATCAAACGTGCAGGCGATTATTTCCGCATTGAAGTCGCACGGCGTTTCTGGTGTCTATCAGTTTTCCAACACGGCGCCTGTGGAGGACGATCCGGGACTGCTCAAGGTCTTCGACAAATGGGTTGAAAGCGGCCATCACGTCGCAAACCATACACACCACCACCCCCCTATCAACTGGGTCGATGCAGACGTCTACGCGCGCGACATCGAGAAGGCAGAGAAATATCTCGGTCGCTACATCAATCACGCCCCACGGCGCTGTTTCAGGTTCTGTATGGATCTATGGGGTGACACGGCCTGCAAGTGCCAGGCGATTCTGGGCCGGCTCGAGCAGATGGCCTACACACCCATACCCGTCAGCATCGGATTTCACGATATACGCTGGAACGCGGCGTACTGTCGGGTGCTCGGGCGTGGATCGGCCGAAGAGGCCGTGCATCTTCGTCAGGCCTACGTGGACAGTGCACTGCACGAACTGCGGGTACACGCCGCGAACGCTCGTGCCGTCTTTGGTCGCGACCCAGTCCATATCTGGCTGATCCACGGTACCTCCATCGCAGCGGACTGCCTCGACAGCATCCTTGCCCGCTTTCGCCATGCAGCGGTGGACTTCGTTTCGCTTGATGAAGCCATGAGCGATCCAATGAACGCAAAAGTTCCGCCTCGAGTGAGTCCCGAGTTCATCTTTCAGGTCGAGAAATGGGCACTCGCACTCGGCGTACCCGTCAACGACCGGCACCCGCTCATCCTTGAGGAAATTGAGAAATTGCACCCCCTGCCGGGCGAAATGCAGGTCGATGTCACTCTGCGAATGCGGGAGTACATCGCAGCCGCGACGGGGGCCAAGGTACAGCCCATCCCACTTTCACCTGATCAAAGACATTAAGAGGAGCCATTGGCCATGCAGTCACCGTCCTTCGATCCCCATCAATACGCCGGCGTGCGCTATGCACACTTGACGCCGGACATCGTCAACATTGCGATGTCCCGTCCAGCGGTGAGAAACGCGCAAGATATGGAAATGACCTATGCGCTCAATTCGGCCTTTGACCGTGCAGCGCAGGACGACGAGGTGAAGGTCATCATCCTTTCTGGAGATGGAGATCATTTCTCCGCTGGGCATGACATGGGTGGCGATGGGATCCGGACATGGCGTGACTTTCGCACTGTCGGCACATGGGCCGCATTCGATGGTGCTGGCGTGGAGGGACTCTACGGGCGAGAGAAGGAAATCTATCTGGAGATGTGCGAACGCTGGCGCAATCTGGCCAAACCGACCATCGCCGCGGTGCAAGGCTCTTGCGTGGCGGGCGGGCTGATGCTCGCGTGGTGCTGTGACATGATCATTGCCGCTGAGAACGCTCGGTTTCGTGATCCAACGTTGGAATTTGGTGTTGCGGGAGTCGAGTTCTTCATGCATCCATGGGAACTAGGCACGCGCAAGGCGAAAGAATGGCTGATGACCGCGGACTGGCTGAGCGCGCAAGACGCGCAACAATGCGGCATGGTCAATCAAGTGGTTCCGACGGACGCATTGATGGAGCGCTCGCTCGATTTGGCCAAGAAGGTCGCCACTAAGGGAAGCTTCGTCCTCAAAGCAGTCAAGGAATCCGTGAATCACGCCCAGGACGCAGGCGGCCGTCGTGGCGCCATGATGCATGCATTCGGCCTGCACCAACTCTCGCACCATCACAACAAGCAGCAATGGGGTATGTTGGTGGATCCGAACGGAATTCATCCGGCTCTTCGCGAGAAGATCCGGGTGCGATTCAACTTGGCGGTGTTTCCTGGCACAGACCGCCAATTGGGTTCCAACCACCCGGCTGTCGAGTCTTGACCTCCAAAGTCCTACAGATCGACCGAACCACGAGGGTGTACGGTAGCATCACCGCGTCCGCGTTATCCCACTTCAGCGCTTGCGCCACGGCGAAGCCGATGTTCTGGATCGGGGGATCCTGGATGCCGCCGGCATAGACGAGGCCCGCACTCACCCCACTTTCATCGGCGCAACGCAGCGTGCCGAACATGTCGGTCGGCATCTGTAAATGCAACATGTCGACAGAGCCGGAGTCGATCTGTCAACAGAAAATAAAGGAATGCGGCGCCGCCTGCCCTAGCCCGGATTGTCGGGTGCATCGCCCCGCATACGCACTTCCAGCAACTCCAGCAGCGCGCGCAAGGCTGCACTGTTGTGCCGGCGCTGCGAATACGCCGCGTAGAGCCAGACGTCACGCGGCATGAATTTCCTGAGTACCGGGACTAGGGTGCCACGTTCCGTGTACGGCTGAGCCAGCAACGCCGGCACACACACCGCGCCGATGCCCGCCAGTGCCGCGGCGATGAGAGTGCCTGAGTCGTTTGCATCCATGCGTCCGTAGATCGGAATGTTGTACGGACCGCCGTCGACCTCGAACGGAAGATGCGGTGTGCCCGGCGAAAGCGAGTAGGTGAGCACGTCGTGCCGTCGCATGTCGTCAGGTGTCTTGGGGATGCCGCGCTTGGCCCAGTAGCTGGGCGTGGCACAGAGAATGAGTTCCACACGTTGGAGGCGACGCACGATGAGGTTCTCATCACCGATGCGCCCGAACCTCAGGGCGATGTCGACACCTTCCTCCACGAGATCGACCACGCGATTGCCGATCTGCAGATCAATATGGACATCTGGATAGAGCGTGAGGAACTCGCTCAGCAGGCTCGGGAACTCGGTTTGCACGAGCCCGTGAAGAGCTGCAACGCGAAGACGGCCGCTTGGGTGTGAGGCATGCGCCTGCAATTCGCTCTGCGTCAACTCGACCATTTCCATCAGCGGCGCGCTGCGAAGCTGGAGCAGTCTCCCAGCATCGGTCAATGTTACCGACCGAGTTGAGCGGTTCATGAGCCGGACCTTGAAACGCCCTTCAAGGCTCGCAACATGCTTGCTCACGCTGGCCTTCGAGATGCCTAGCTTGCCCGCCGCGCGCGAGAAGCTGCCCATCTTGGCGACCTCCAGAAAGGTCTTCAAAAGATCAAGCCCTTCCATAAAGCCTCCCAGCCCGCCCGGACTTTCGCAGTGGAATTGCCACCCGCCGCCTATTTCGCCTTTGAGAAACGCTTGGGCGTGCGCTAGCGCACGGCCTTCGCGAGCACCTCATCGGCTTCCCAGCCACCTCCCAGCGCCATGAAGACGGCGACTTGATCCTCTGCCAATTGGGCAGCGGACGTTGCAAGAGCGGCTTCGTTGGCCGCCAGGGTGCGCTCTGCATCCAATGCTTCAAGCTGGCCAGTCTTGCCGTTCACATAGAGGGTGCGGGCTTGACGCGCGACGATGGCACTTTGCTCTCGGGCAGCGGAGAGCGCAGCATGACGTCCCAGCTCGCGTGCGTAGACATCGAGCGCCGTTTCCACCTCGCGCAGTGCGGTGAGCACGGTTCCGTCGAAGCGGGCAGCGGCGAGTCGCGTCGTTGCCTCTGCCTGTGCGATGCGCGCATGAGCGACCCCTGTGTTCGGCAAAGTCCAGCTGATCAATGGCCCCAGGCTGTAGCTGAGCGATTCGCGGTTGCCAACCCTTGCCAGGAAGCCAGCCGAGCCGGCCGAGAGTCCCAGCGCCACCTTGGGGTAGAGATCGGCAGTTGCGACGCCGATGCGGGCAGTGGCTGCCGCCAGACTGCGTTCGGCCTGACGAACGTCTGGTCGCCGGCGCAGGAGGGCCGTGCCATCTCCCACCGGTAGCAGTCCTGCCAAGTGCGGCGGCTGCTCACAATGGGCGACGGCCGCAGGGAAGTCGCGTGGGGCGGCGCCTGTGAGTGTCGCGAGCCGGTACAACGCGCCTTGGCGCTGAGCCTGGAGTGGCGGCAGCGCAGCACGGAGTTGTTCCAGTTGGCCTTTTGCACGTGCAATGTCGATTTCCCCAACCTTGCCCGCTTGCCGAAGGCGCTCCGAGAGTCGGATCGCTTCCTCCTGCAGACGAACCGACTCCTGCGCTGCGCGCAAGCGATAGCCGCTTGAACATGCTTGCGCATAGGCATGTGCCGTACCTCCGGCGACGCGTACGCGTACCAGGTCGGCCGCCGCCTGCGCAGCGCCGGTGCCTGCCTCAGCCGCTTCGATGGCGCGCCGCAGTTGACCGAAGAGGTCCAGCTGATAAGAGAAGGACACACCCGCGCTGTATGTGCCGTGGGTGGGTGGCTCGTAGTCGCTCTGCAGCAGACTCAAGCCCGACACGTGTCCAAACCCGGGGCCGCCACTGACCGTCACCGCCGGTCTCTCACTTCCGTGCAACTCGGCCTCCAGCGCTTGATCGCGCTCCAGGTTGGCAACGGCCTGCCGCAGGTCGGTGTTGTGTTCGAGCGCCTGTGTGACCAACGCGTCCAACTGCCGGTCGTTGTAGAGCCTCCACCAGTGCGGCGGCAGAGTCGTTTCTGCCCCATAGCCACCGGCGGACTGGAATGTGCCCGCGGAGGCGGCTTGTGCGAAAGAGAGCGGGGCGGGGGCGACATAGTCCGGCCCAACGGGCGGGTTGGCACAACCTGCGAGAAGTGCACTTGCCGCCGTGGCGGCAACCAAGAGTCGGTACATGACGTTCATCCCCGGCTTTCTGAAATCCGGGCCGTGGGCTCCGTGGTCCGAGCGGTCTCGAGTATTTCAACGGTGACCGTCTGGCCTGCTACCAGAGGGGTGCCCGAGGACGACTGATCCAGCTTGACTCGCACGGGCACGCGCTGCGCAAGCCGCACCCAGTTGAACGTGGGATTGACGCTGGGAAGCAGGTTGGCGCTGGTACTGCGGTCACGGTCAGCAATCCCCGCGGCGATGCTGTCCACGGTGCCCTCGAGCGCCGCGGCACCCATGGGCGTGACTCGCACGCGGTCGCCCTGATGAATCCGAGCCAACTTGTTTTCCTCGAAATAGCCTTCGACATAGATGGAACCCGCGTCAACCAATGCCATCACCGGGTGGCCGGCGCTCGCATAGGCGCCCTCGCGGAGGTCGAGATTGGTGACGCGGCCAGCGGTGGGTGCGCGCACCTGGGTGCGTTCCAGGTTCAACGTCGAAGTGTTCAACGTGACCTGCGCCTGCCGCAACGCTGCTTCGGCCGCTTGAAGTGCGCCTTTGGCCTGGTCTACCTTCAGCCGCGACTGCTCGCGAGCTTCCAGCGAGATCAAATCGCCCAGGTCGGAATTGCGCTTGCTCTCGCGCTGCGCCTGTGCGAGCGTGATGCGCTGGTTGCTGATCGCGATGCTCTGCGTCGTGACGGCGGCCTGGGCCTGTTCTCGCGCCAGCTCGAAGCGGGCCTTATCCACCGAGAACAGCAAGGCGCCAGCGCCAACGGACTGGTTGTCGTGCACCGCCACATTCGCGACCATGCCAGACACATCAGGCGCGACTTGCACGACATTGGCCCGCACGCGTCCGTTGCGTGTCCATGGGGCGAGTTCATAGTGGTCCCATAAGCGCCAGCCCGCCCAGCCGGCTGCGGCCACCATTAGCACGGTGACCAACAGACGAATGGCGGGTCGGACAAGACGGGAAGTCCGGATGGACAAGGAGAGGGCGTCAGATTTCATAGGTGGAACCGGTCCGGTTTAAGGCGAGGTGGCGATTGCGCCAGTGAGATGAACCAAGGCGTAGAGCACCAGGACGTACAGCGAAAGATCAAACAGGGCTGGGTGCCAGATCCATCGGTAAGCACCGACGGTGGCCAGCAGGCGGCGCGTTGCCCAGGAACACGGAAGCGCGCCGCCTGCCAGCAGTAAAAGCCAGGGCAATTCCACGCCAAAAAAGTTGACTTCAATCATGGTTGGAGCGCGAGGGGAGCTGTTGGAAAGAGGTTGCGTCGAAGACCCACGAGTGCCGCGATGGCAGGCCGCTCGGCATCCGCCATCAGGGCATCAAGCAACAGCCGATCGATATGCGGCAGCAGCGATGCATGACGCAGAGGCGCTCCTGCTACCTGGGCGCGGAAGACGAGGACCAATTGCTTGAAAAGGCGGCTGACAGGTTCTCCCGGAAGGCGCCCGCGATGCCGCTGCAGCGCGACGATGTCCGCCCCTAAGCGCAACTCGCGCAGTGCGCGGTGTGCGGCAAGCTGGACCTCTTCGGGACCGTCAGGCGCGACGCGCGGCGCCAATAGCGAGATCCTGTCGAGCATGCGGCCGGCGTAGGCGTCGTGGTCGAACGGGTTTGGAGGAAGAGCAGCCAGATGGGCAAGATCGTTCCAGGTCGCACGTCGTATGCGCGCGGCAGTCCAGTCACGACCCACGCTGCGCATGACAGCGGTGACGCGGGCCGCGATCACCGCACCCACAAACAAAGCTAGGTTGGAACTGATGAAGCTCACCAAATCGGCGGTGGCCGTGTCTTGGAGGGCGAGCGTTCCGGCGACACCGAAGAACATGCCGAGGGCCGCCAAGGAACTCGCCGGCCGTGCCATGTAACACCCGACCACCAAAAATAGAGGCGCGATGCACAGCACCAGCATGCCGAAGTCATGTACCAGTGGCATGACCCCCAAGAGATAAAAGGCGGACACGGGCAACGACCACAACAGCGCCGTGATGAACTTGTGCATGGCAGGCGCCGGATCGTCCATCGTGGCGAAGAAGCTGCAAAAGACTGCAGCGCCCATGGCCATGGCGGATCCCGCGGGCCAGCCCGTCGCGATCCACAGAGCACACGATATGCAGGTGCCCAACACCGCAGTGATAGCCGATCGCAGCGCGAGTCCTCTGTCCAGGTGAAGCACCCTGCGACCCAGAGATGCGGTGCGCCGCAATGGCGCCGGGTTCCCGGCAATGCCAGCGTCGATATCGTTGCGCAGCGTGATGCAGGCAGCCCAGTGCGCGACCAGGTCCTCCAGGCGGGTTGCCAAATCAATCCGCAGCGCGCGGACCCAGAGGGAAGCGGCCGGACCGTCCGCGATGGCACGAAAGGCGGCGCGTGCTTCGCCCACTTGTGCGCCTGTCGCGCTCGGGTTCAGCCAGCTTGAGTGCCCCACGAAAGCCGAGCCGATGTCATCCGGCACTCCCCCCGTGGCGGTGCACAGCGCTTCCAGGCGATCCTCTACCGCCGACAGCACCGGGGTTAGGCCGGCGATGCGGTCTTGCAGGGTGTCGATGGCGCCCCCTGCCCAGCGCAGGTTGGTGGTGTCAAAGGGTATATGTGTGGACAGCAGACGCAGTTGTGTGATGTCCAGAGCCAGCCGCTGGCGGTCCACTGCAATACGTTCGTCCTTTGCTTCCTTCGGTGACTCGCGTAGCAGGTCAGTGAGCCATAGGCGCGTATCGCCAAGTGCTCGATCCATCACGCCAAGCAAGGAAGGGCCCAAGCCTGCAGGAAGCGCGATGCTGTGGACCAAGCTGGCACACAGGATTCCCAGCCCGATTTCAGTGACCCGTGCGACAGCCGTGTCGAACATCGCCGCGGGGGCTTCCACCAACGGGAACCCGATCAAGGCGGCTGAGTAGCCGGCCAGCATGAAGACGTAGGAACGCGCGCTTCGGTCCAGCAGCGAAAAATAGAGGCACAGTCCCACCCACAGCGCCAAGGCCAGCGACAGGAACTCTGGGGCACCAGACAGCGAGGGGACAAGTACCACGGTCGCTGCGCAACCGAGCAACGTGCCCAAAAACCGATAAAGAGCTTTGGAGCGCACATGGCTGGCAAGAGGGTGGGCCACGATGTAGGCGGTCATCATGGCCCAGAAGGGCCGAGGTAGCCCGAGGCGGCTGGACAGGTAAAGCGCAAGCATGGCTGCGACGAAGCTCTTGAGAGAAAAGAGCAACTCCTGTCGAGAGAAACGAGGCAGCGTGCTCATGCTGCGTCGCCCTGAGGGCCGGTGCGGGCATGCTTCAACAAGAAGCGGGAACGCGAGAGCAAACCGGAGACGGTGATGCTGACGACATCGCGAAGCCATTGGTGGGCGAGGCAGGCCAGCTGTGTCAGATCGCGCGCCGGAATCGTTGGACACAGCGGCATGTCGAAGCGCTGCAGGAGAGAATCCTTGAGTGCTTCGCTGGTGGCGTTGCATGATCGACGCACCACGCCAATCAGCACAAGGCCGATGAAAAGGATGAAGAGTGACCGGGCCGATACCGTCTCATCCTTGTTGCGAATCATTATCATGTATCGATGCTATCGACTGGCCACCGAGCCGAGAATTGCAAACTTGGACGAACGATTTCTCTTTTCGGTCATCGTTGAGGCGGCGCGTGCATTGGCAACAATGAGGAGCCCGCATAGGCAGACATAAGCCGGGTGGCGGGAGCAACACCAACTTTCTCAATATGCGAAGAGCAGAATTCGGTGAGCCAGGTCTGGACTACGAACCGTCAGTACCCGTGATGGCACTGCGCGTCGATGTGGCGGCGCGCGAGCGAGAGATCCCTGTTCACGAGCACCGGTCTGGCCAGCTCGTGATCGCACTGCGCGGTGCCGTCTCTTGTGATGTGCCCGGTGCCCTATGGATGGTCCCGCCTCAGGCGGGTGTGTGGATTCCGGGCGGCACGCCACACAGCAACCGAGGGACGGCGAACGCGCTGATCTTCTACCTCTTCGTGGAACCTGGCGCTGCCCCTTTGCCTGCCAGTTGCTGCACCTTGCGCATCAGCCCGATGCTCAGCGAGATGATTCAGTACCTCGCAGGATTGCCGCCCTTCTATGAAGCTGGCGGGCCCACCGATCGACTGGCGCAGGTGCTGCTTGACCAACTGTGCGCGATGCCCAGGGAAGAAATGTTCCTGCCGATGCCCGAGGACGCAAGGCTTAGAAAGATTTCAACGGCCATGATGCTCGATCCCTCCGATCGCAGGACCCAGACGAATTGGGCAAGCGAACTGGGCATGAGCGATCGAACGTTGAATCGACTCTGCACCTCGTTGACAGGCCTGAGCTTTGGACGCTGGCGACGCCAGCTGCAGATGATCGTGGCGCTTCGGGAGCTGTCCGGCGGCGCGACTGTCCAGCAAGTCGCCTATGACCTGGGCTATGAGTCGCCCTCTGCGTTCAATACGATGTTCAAGAAGGCTTTTGGAAAGCCACCCGCCACCTACATCAACGACCGCTTTCGAGTCGGTGCATGACACGTGGTTTCAGGTCAGCGCGTCGCCGGAAGCCAGCGGCCATCCAATAGACACACTCACCTGTAGGCTCGGGCGTGGGTCACACCACCGTCTACCACCAGCGTGGAGCCCATCACATAGTCACCTGCACGCGACGCCAGGAATATCGCCGCGCCCGCGATGTCCTCTGAAGTGCCGATGCGTCTGGCGGGTATGTACTCGGACAGTTCGTCCCCGCGGTCGCGCGCGTTTCGGTTCATCTCGGATGGAAACGCACCAGGTGCAATGGCGCTGACCGCGATGTTGTCCTGCGCCAGGCGCAGCGCCATCCGCCGTGTCAGGTGGATCAAGCCCGCCTTGCTGGCTACGTAGGAATAGTTCTCCTGAGGATTGAGCGCGATCCCATCCGTGGAGGCAATGTTGATGATCTTTGCCACACGCGCCTTGGCCGCGGCGCGCAGCGGCTCGGACAGCGCCTTCGTCAAAAAGAAGGGCGTTTTCAGATTGAGATCGACCACCTTGTCCCAGCCGCTTTCGGGGAAAGCATCAAAGTCTTCCCCCCAGGCAGCGCCAGCGTTGTTGACCAGGATATCCAGCGCGGGTTCATGCTGAGCGTAGGCAGCGGCCAGAGCCTGGCAACCCGCGACCGTGGACACGTCATAGGGCAGTGAGACGCAGTGGCCGTTCTTCGACAGCTCTGCAGCCGCCAAATCGCACGCTGCAGCTTTGCGCGCGCTGATGTAGACGCGTGCACCCCGGCCCAAGAATCCTTCGGCGATCATGCGGCCTATGCCCCGTGAGCCACCGGTGACAAGCGCTGTGCGGCCTTGCAGAGAAAAAAGATCTTGCGTCATCGTCAGCCCACGTCGAGAAGGGCTCGCCTCACATAGGCCGTTCCATCCAGCAAGCGCCGAGCAGTTCGAGTGAAGTGCACTTCACGGACCGTCCACTCGTCGTCRGCAGAGCGAGCCACATTCGCAAAAATCCCGATCACACCACTTGGGTGCCCGATGCGGATGCGCGTCGGGCCGGCATGAGTTCCTCGCGCCTCAGCCGGAATCGTCCCCGCGATCTGCGCCGCCACGGAAAGGCAGACCGAGCCACCGCCAGGAAAGGCCTTGTGCATCGCCCCGCCATTGAGAACCATGCGCGCAACGAAGTCGATCTCCGACGACTTGACGATTCGATCGCTGCCGATGGTCCGATAGTCTTGCGGTGCGCCGATGAGGATCTGATAGGGCGTGAGGGTCCCTGACTCTGGCAAGTTGCAACGATTGGCGGCCCAGCGCCTGACTTCCTCGGCCATCTCGTAGATGGCAGGACTGAGCTGACCGGGAAGTTCCGTGCCGGTAACGCCCAGATCCGCCGCGCGGATGAAGACACACGCCGTGCCCACATCGACGATCGAGACGGGTATCTCACGACCGAGCTTTGAGACGTAGACCGAATCGCGTGCCTGCCCGGTGGGCAACAGCCTGCCCGTCGTGGCGCCGCTGGTGCCGGAGTAGTCCAACGCGACTTCAGCGCCCTTGGCGGGCACCCCATCCACTTCGCTGTCACCTTCCACGCGCGGCTCGCCGTCCGCACATTGCACCACCATGCGCAGGATCTTGCCGGTGTTGGTGTTGTGCACTCGAACGGTGGTGGAGGGTTCTTGCACAGGAATCAATTGCTCCTGCAGCGCGTAGACCCCCGTGGCCGATGAAATGTTGCCGCAGACGATCTCGAAGCTCACGCTTGGCTGATCGATCCCGATCTGCACAAAGGTGTAGTCGATGTCTGCGTCAGGGTGTGACGGAGGGCCAATGATTGCGCATTTGCTCGTGAGGATGTCGGCTCCGCCAAGCCCATCGATCTGGCGCACATCGGGGCTGCCGAACAGAGCCAGTAGAAATCGCTGCAGCGATTCCGGCTCCGACGGCACATCACGCTGTGCGAGGAAAACCGCCTTGCTTGTGCCGCCGCGCATCAAGGTGACCGGAACGCGAATTTGTTCTTTCATTCATTCAGTATCCGCGTGCACACGGTGGCCGTCATTGCAGTTTGGCTGCTGTCGGTTTAGCAGGACTACACGTTCCAATCTTTTAGAAATGCTAAAGAGTGCCCAGTAGAAATCCAATGACTGGCCGAGCCTGGGTCACCACACTACCTGTTGCCGTGGCAATTGCCACCGGAACAGGAGACACCTTTTGAAGATCATCAAGCGTACGGATTCCCACTTCCGTGAAACCCCTGGCGGCATGTTGCTTGTTGCCACTCAGGCAGGCGGGCAGCCTCCTCAATTCCCACCGATCGAATTCGTTCAAGACAACCAGCAGATCGAGGAAGTCGAACTCGGACCGACCGGGTCTCTCTACAGCTTCACTGTGGTGCACCCCGGCAAAGACAAGCCGGCGTACTGCCTGGCGATGGTCGACTTCGAGCCGGGCGTTCGCGCCTTCGGTCGGCTCTTGTTCGATGGAAGCCCACCTGCGATCGAAAGCCGCGTGCGTGTGGTGCCTTTCGCGTTGCCCGACGGCACGCCCGATTACGCCTTCCAGGAGTGATGCCATGAACCTGCCATTGATCACCGGCGTTGGAATCACCGATTTTGGCCGCTTTCCGGAATTGACTGAGGAGGCGATGGTTCAATCGGCCATTCTCGACGCCTTGGAAGATGCTCGCACGCAGCTTTCCGACGTACAGGCGTTCTACTGCGGCAACGCGCTCGGGGCCACGTTGCCGGGGCAGCGTGCACTGCGTGAACTGCATCCCAACGGGGGCGCGGTCTACAACGTGGACAACGCCTGCTCAAGCGGAGCGACCGCACTGAATCTCGCACTGCAGGCGCTCAAGGCCGGGCAGTACGACACCGTACTGGTCTTCGGAATGGATCATCTGAGCAGTCTCGGAGGCGGGCCATTGCAGCTCAGCCAGAAGGACTGGAACAACAGGCGCGGCATGATCATGCCGGCCTTGTACGCCATGCGCGCTCGGCGATACATGCACGATCAGGGTCTCAAGCTCGAGACGCTGGCGGATATCTCCGTGAAGAACCGCATGCACGGTGTTCTCAACCCCATCGCCAAGTTTGCAAAGCTGGCGACCCGCGAGGAGATTCTTGCGTCCCGCCCAGTGGCCGAGCCGCTCACGCTGCTGCAGTGCTGTCCCGCCGTGGTTGACGGTGCAGCGGCCCTCGTGCTCAGCACCAAGCCCTCAAGGGGCGTTGCAAAGCCGGTTCGGGTCCTGGCGTCCGTGGTGCAGTCCGGGTTGTTCGAAACCACGCCGGTGGACATGACGGAGGCCGAAATCACGGCGCGTGCCGCCAAGCTGGCCTATGAGCAGGCCGGTGTGGGGCCGCAGGATCTCAGCCTGCTGGAAGTGCACGACGCGTTCACCATTTCCGAGCTGCTCTACTACGAGGCACTCGGCCTTTGTGATCGCGGCGATGCGGCAGGTCTTTTGCAAAGCGGTGCGACCACCTTGGGCGGGCGCGTGCCTGTTAACCCGAGTGGCGGCCTCCTGGCCAAGGGACACCCTCCTGGAGCGACCGGTGTTGCGCAGATCGTAGAGGTCTGCGAACAACTGCAGGGCCGCGCGGGAGCGCGCCAAGTACAGGGAGCGCGGATAGGCCTCACGCAAGTGACTGGCGGCGGCATCTGGGGCATGGACCATGCCGCTTGCTCAATCCACATTCTCTCGCTCTGAACGGGACCGGTATGAACCAGACCAACATCACCACGCCGGCCACGCTGGAAGGCCTTGTCGCCATTGTCACCGGCGGTGCGAAAGGCATTGGCCTCGGCATAGCTCGCTCTCTGGCTCAGGCTGGTTGCCGCATCATGCTCTGGGATCTTGACGAGGTGGCGCTGCGTCAAGCAGAGCAAGTTCTTGCCAGTGAGGGTGCCCATGTCAAGACCTTTGCGGTCAATGTGAGTTCTGTTGAACAAGTAGAAGCCACGGTCGCTCAGCTCGTTGCATCCTATGGTCGCATCGATATTCTGGTGAACAACGCTGGCATCGGCGGCGACAAGCTCGTGTCCAAGATGGACCTGGATTTTTGGAGACGAGTGATCGAGGTGAATCTCAACTCCCAGTTCATCTGCTCAAAGGCGGTTCTGGCCCACATGGCGGAAAAGAAGTTCGGCCGCATTATCAACATCGGGTCTCGTGCATGGTTGGGCAATCGCGGCCAAGCAGCTTATTCCGCTTCCAAAGGTGCCGTCGTCAGCCTGACCCGTTCCTTGGCGCTGGAGTACGCACGCAAGGGCATTACGGTGAACGCTATCGCGCCTGGCATTGTTGAGACACCACTGTTCGCAACGCTGGCCGAGGACGTTCAGCAGAGTCTCCGCAGATCGGTGCCGATGGAGCGCATCGGCCAGCCGGACGACATAGCTCGCGCTGTCCGGTTCTTTGCCGAACCCGGCTCAAGTTACGTGACGGGGCAGCTTCTGTACGTCTGCGGCGGGCGCAGCCTCAGCAGCCCATCCGTCTGAGATCCGGCAGCCAGAGCATCTATGTCATGAAACGCAGGACATTCGTCAGCATCGCGGCGACTGCCGGATCGTTCGCATTCGCACAGGAATATCCGGCGCGACCGCTTCGGCTTCTCGTTCCTTATACGCCCGGGGGCGGCACCGACACCGTAGTGCGCATCGTCATGAAGAAGATCGGTGAGCAGTTGGGCCAAGCGGTCATCGTGGAGAACAAGCCCGGCGCGGGCGGTGCAATAGCGTACGCCGAGCTCTTGCGCAACAAGCCCGACGGATACACGTTGACCACCGGCAGCGGAAACGTCGCGCTGCTGAACCTTCTCAACAATAAATTGCCATTTGATGCCGCAACCGACCTCATTCAGGTGGCTCCATTGGCGAGTGTGCCGATTGCCCTGATTGCGAGCAAAAAGCTTCCGGTTGAGAACATGGCAGAGCTAATAGCTCACGCCAAACAGAATCCAGGGATGAGCTATGGAACGCCTGGCCCTACGACCCCCCAACATCTTGCGGGCGTGCTGCTCGGCTCCATGGCTGGATTGAAGCTGACCCACGTCGGCTACCGGGGCACTGCGCAGGCTGTTCAGGATGTGATAGGCGGCCATCTGCCGCTTGCAATCATCGGTCTGTCCACAGCCATTCCGTTCTCACACGGTGGCCAGGTGAAAGTGCTGGGTGTGGGCAGCGTCAAACGATCCGAACTGGCGCCCGAGATTCCGACGATCGCCGAGGGTGGAATCAAGGGATATGACGCGAGCTATTGGTACGACATCTGTGTGGCGAAAGGCGTGCCGCAGACGGTCGTCAACAGGCTGCATGCAGAGATCACAAAGGCATCGCAAAGCCCCGATGTTCGGGCGACGCTCACAGCAGCCGGGTTCGAACCGATGGTAGTGACACAAGCGGAGTACCAAAGCATGTTGCGGGCTGAGCGCGCGAAGTGGGAGCCGGTGATCCGCGCCAACAATATCCGGATGGAGTGAAGAAGGTGCTAGCTAATGCATTAGAGGGGCTGAAAGTCATCGACTTCACTCAAGTCATGGCAGGACCTACATGCACGCTGTGCTTGGCTGACGTCGGCGCCGATGTCATCAAGGTTGAGAGTCCTGTCGGCGATCTTTCTCGAGCGCTCTCACCCTGGGTTCATGGCGAGGGCGTCCCTTTCCTGGCCCTGAATCGCAACAAGCGCAGCATCGTGCTTGATCTCAAGCAGGCCACTCACAGGCAAGCGGCGCTACAGCTGGTCGAGCAGGCGGACGTCTTGGTGGAGAGCTTCCGTCCGGGGGTGATGAAACGCCTGGGGCTTGACTACGCCACAGTGGCTGCGGCAAATCCGCGGCTGATCTACTGCTCGGTCTCCGCGTACGGTCAGCTTGGAGCTGCAAAGGACCTGCCTGGTGTCGACGGCGTGCTGCAGGCCGTCAGTGGCCTCATGAGCGTCACCGGCGCGCCCGATGGAGAGCCGTGCAAGGTTCCTGTGCCGGTTGTCGATCTTGTCACGGGGTCGTTCGCGACCATCTCGATCCTGGCTGCTCTGGCGGATCGCCAACGCACGGGCTTGGGCCAACACGTGGAAGCAAGCATGTTCGCCAGCGCCATCGCGCTACAGCATGTCAGTTTCGCGTCCTATTTCGCCGACGGTCATGTGCCGGGCCCTCAGGGAAACGCGGCGCCGTATTCGACGCCAAACGAGGCCTTGCGTTGTGCCGACGGTTGGATCATGGTGGCGGCATATCACCCTGCGCGATGGCAGGCCTTGTGTGCCGCAATCGGTGCGCCGGAGCTTGCATCTGACCCGCGTTTCGCCGAGAACAAGAGTCGGTTGCAGCACCGCGAGACTCTGTTGCGCCTGCTTGAAGCACGCATGCTCGCTCATCCTCGTGCCTTCTGGCTCGAGCAGTTCGCGGCCGTGGACATCATCTGCGGTCCCATCAACAACTATGCCGAAGTAACGCAGTCCGCGCCGTTCGTCGAAGCAGCGCTCACAGAGACCTTGCTTCACCCGGTCGCAGGTGCGTTGACGATGCCACGAAGCGTGATGGGTGCGGTTGGCGAGCGGCCTCAGGCGCGACGGGCTGCTCCAACACTCGGACAGCACACCCGTGAGGTGCTTGACGAACTCGGGATGCCGCCAGCAAACATCGAGGCGGTCATTGCCGCCAGCTTTCCCCCGAACTGAAACAAATCCATGCCCATCGACAAAACAGTCCAGGGTGGCGTCGCCATCGTCACCCTCAATCGGCCCGAAGCCATGAATTCCATCGATCCGGAGTCCAACGAGCGGTTGCTCGAGATCTGGGAGGAGGTCTCGGGCGACGAGGAAATCCGCGTACTCGTCCTGACCGGCGCGGGCGAGCGTGCGTTCTGCACAGGTGCGGACCTCAAGAAAACAATGCCTCCCGCCGACAGCGCAGCTCGGCAGGTCTTTCGCGCCGGCACCCGGCATGTCAATTTCGGCACGCTGCAGACCGACAAGCCCGTCATCGCTGCGATCAATGGATATGCCCTCGGCGGCGGACTTGAACTGGCTTTGCTTGCGGACATCCGGATCTGTTCTGAAAACGCGCAGTTCGGCTTGCCGGAAGTGCGAGTCGGCAGCATCCCAGGCGCCGGCGGCACGCAACGCCTGATCCGCGCAGTGGGGCAGTCGGACGCAATGCGAATGCTGCTCACGGGCGAACGCATCGATGCCAGCGAGGCGTTGCGGATCGGGTTGGTCAGCAAGGTGGTTCCGCTTTCCGCGCTGCAGGAAACGGCTATGAACCTCGCACGAGCAATGGCCGCCAATGCGCCGTTGGCGATGACGGCCGCCAAGCGGCTGGCGATGACGGGACGGGAGCTGCCGCTTGCCGGCGGGCTCGAACTGGAACGCCAGGCCTTTGGCGTCCTCAGGGATAGCGAGGACCGACTGGAGGGGCGCCGAGCCTTCGCTGAAAAGCGCGCTCCGGTTTTCCGGGGTCGCTGACTTGGCTCGCAAAGAGGGCAAGAGGCGTCGGTCGCTCTGCGCTCGAATATTTCGAGCGGCCTCGTGCCGGCGTTCAACAACCGACGTGACTTGGCTGAATTTCCCTGGAGCAGCTCTTGAATAAACCGTGTACCGCCTGGCTCTACAACCTCGCATTCATCTTTGCCGCGTCCTTCGGCGCGCCGTCGGCGATGGCACAACAGGCCAGCCGACCGCCCGCAAAGATCCTTGTGGGCTTCTCGCCTGGCGGGACACTCGATGTCGTCACACGGGCGCTTGCGGATCAGTTGCATGCGCCGCTCGATCGCACAGTCGTGGTTGAGAACAGGCCCGGAGCCGGCGGAAAAATTGCGATCGATGCGCTGCGTGCCGCCCCTGCCGATGGAAGCGTGGCAATGCTGTGTCCTGACTTCTTGCAATCGATCTATCCATTCGTCTTCACCAAGCTCAACTACGCTCCGGAGCGGGATATCCTGCCGGCGTCGACGGTGGTCGAGTTTCCGATGGCGCTGGCTGTACCAGCGTCCTCGCCCGTCAAGACCTTTGCTGAATATGCCCAATGGGTGCGCGCCCATCCCGAGAAGGCCAACTTCGGCCATGCCGCATCGGGAGGTCCGACTCACTTCTTGGGATTGCAGATAGCCAAAGTCATCGGCACACCGCTACAGGACGTGCCGTTCCAGGGCGCTGCCCCGATGATCGTGAACCTCGTTGGCGCCAACGTCGCAGCGGGAACTTCAACTGTCGGAGACTTCGCACAGCACCACGATGCCGGCAAGCTTCGCGTGCTGGCGGTGACCTCAGCGCAACGCTCGCCGCTTTTGCCTGACGTTCCAACGTTCAGCGAGCTCGGCCGGAAGGAACTCACCGCAGTCGGCGCACTGGCCATATGCCTTCCTCCCGGAACGCCTGCGGCCGCCGTCTCCGAATGGAGCACTGCGATCCGACGAGCAGTTGCAACCGAGCAGTTCGCGCGCAAGATCCGCGCGCTCGGCTTTGTGGAGACGGGAAGCTCGCCGGCTGATGCTCGTGCCAAGTTCAGCGAAATGCGCGCCTTCTGGGAGCCTGTGGTCAAAGCTTCGGGATTCAAAGCGGACTAGTGCCATGGCTGCCGGTCAGGCTGGCGTTGCAGTTCATTGGAGGGCGAGCATCATTCCTGCAGCCCCCGCGACGAGCACTGCATCGATGAGGAACTCGAAGGTGTGCGTCTGGAGCCGTTGGACGAGTCGCTTGGCGATCATCGAGCCGGCGAGCAGGGCGAGGCCGATGGCGAGCCCGCGTGCAATGACGGCCGGCGTCAGCACCCCGGCGATGCCGAAGGTGCCGAGCTTGCCCGCATAGAGCAGCAGCGCGCTTGCCGCCTCCGATCCGAGATACGCGCCGCCGCTCATTCCGTAGCCGGTGAACACCGGCACGCTGAGCGGTCCGGTGGACAGCACGAGTCCGGTGAGGAATCCGACGAGCGCTCCGGCGAGGGCCATGTGCCAGATGCGCAAGTGGATGTGGGAGCGCCTGATGAGGCGGCGCAGGGGAATCATTGAGAGGAAGAAGGCTGCCAGGAACACGTCCGTCACGAAGGGCGGGATCGTCATCAGCGTGTGGGCACCGAGCACGGCGGCGGGGACCCCGGTCAAAGCGTAGGCGAGTACCGGCCGCCATCGGATCTCGTGCCACCAGACGATCACGCGCCCGATGTTGCCGAACAGGGAGGCGATCGCCATGACGGGCACAGCGATCCGCGGTCCATATTGGGCAACCAGGACGGGCAGCATGATCAGCGATGAGCCGGTGCCGACAACCCCGCTGAGCGCTCCGGCGCCGAGGGCGAGGAGGAAGAGGAGCGACAGCGCGATCATCGGGCGAAGGATCAGCCGGGGCCGTCGCTCGCGGCGGCGAGGAGCGGCACCAGGACGTCGCTGATCGGCGTCGGGACGCCGTGGGCCCGGCCGCGACGCGGGACGACACCGTTGCGGATATCCCATTCCAGCGGCCGGCCGGCTTCGCGATCCGTGAGGATGGAGGTGCCCATGTCTGCGGGAGATGCCTGGAACTTGTCGAGTATTTCCTGCGGCACCTCGTCGCCGAGTTCCGCACCCTCGGCGCGGGCCACGGACAGACATTCCCGCAGATAGGCAAGGGCGAGCTTCGCGATGTCGGACCGGCCGAACATGCCGGAGCGGCGGTGCGTGAGCACCATGAGTCCGGCCACCGCGTTCTGCAGGAGCTTGCGCCAGGCCACCGCGCGGAAGTTGGCGGCCAGCTCCACGCGGCACCGGGTGCCTTGCAGTGCCTCGACAACCAAGCGAGCGTCCGATGTGTCTGGCAGGCTAAGGCGCATGTCTCCGCGCAGGCGCACCGAGCCATCCGATTGCGCCTGTGCAGGGAACCACACGACCGCCGGAACGATCCGCTCGCGTGGGTCATGCGGAGTGACCCCCTCCAACTGCTCGACGCCGTTCTGCAGAACGCAGACGACAGTTTCCGGGCCGCTCAACGCGGTGAGCCATTCTGCCGCCGCCTCGATCTGTGTCGCCTTGACCGCCAGCAAGACGAGGTCGACGGTGCGCCCGAGTTGTGCGGGATCCACCCAGACTGGGCCGGGAACGGTGATGAGGCGTTCGCCATCCTGAAGCGTCAGGCGATCGCGGGGTGTGCGGCCGCACAGCAACGGGGTGCGACCGACTTCGTGCAGTGCCGCCGCGACTGCGGTGCCGATGGCACCCGGTCCCACGACGGCGATGGATGCAGCGCTTGTTGTCTTCATGAACACAGACTCCTTCGACCGTCTCGTTCAGCGTTCGTCCACGCCATGCTTGCGCTCTTCAAAAGCGCGCTGTAATCTATTACACATAATGAACAACGATGGTAACGGAGTTTCTCGAGACGCGCGACTGGTGCAATTGATCGGAAGCATCCAGGCCCGAAGTGGCGATCTCGCTGCGAGCGAGGCGAAGGTGATCGAGCTCCTGCTCGCCGATCCCTTGTTTGTTGGCGCGAGCACGACTGCGCAGGTGGCGGCCCGCGCCGGCGTGTCGCCGCCGAGCGTGATCCGCGCCGCGCGTGCGATCGGGTTCAGCGGGTTCACTGAGCTCAAGATCGAGATCGCTCGTGCCCGCGGTACCACCCGGTTCTTCGCGCCGCCTGGCGTACTCACCGCGGACGCGACGACGGCAGCGGTGCTCGAGGCTTCGATCCGCGCAGGCACTGACGCATTGACGGCGCTGGGCGGGGCGGTCGAGCTGTCCGCGCTCGACCAGGCGGTCAGCACCATCCAGCACGCGCGCCAAGTGATCGCATTCGGAGCCGGCCCCTCGGCGACGGTCGCCGCCGACGCGGTCTTCCGTTTGCGCGCGGTCGGCGTGACGACCATCGGCATTCCGGACTATCTGTCGGCAATGATCGCCGCGCGGCTCCTCGGTCCCGGTGACGCCGTCATCGCCGTCAGCTCGACCGGTCGCACATCGACGACGCTGGCCATCGCGGATGCGGCGTCTTCTGCCGGAGCCTCACTCATCGCAATCACCAACCAGTACGGGACACCCCTGGCGACCCTCGCGAACATCTCGCTTGTCGTCGGCGGTGCACCGCTGCCGGCCCAGATGGCCGCGGCCGGGAGTCGGCTGGCGCAGCTCGTGGTGATTGACGCGCTGGTCGCGGCCCTCGCTCTGCGTGACCCGGAGCGTAGCCGCCGCGCCGAACGGGCGGGCATCGACCTGCCCGATATCGCCTGATGCAGCTTGGCACCGTCGCGATGGTCCTCGGCGCGGCGGTAGCTCACGCGGTATGGAACCTGGCCTCGAAGTACAAGCGGGGGGATGCCTTGTTGTTCGTCTGCGCCTATACCTACGCTTCGGCGCTGCTGTGCGTCCCGATCAGCATCGCCTTCGTAGCAAATGGGCAGCATGTGCTCGATTGGCCGCTTGTGGCGGGCGCCGCTGTCTCGGCTGTGTTGCACACCGCTTACTCTCTCACCTTGCAGGCCGGCTACGAGCGTGCCGAGCTGGGGGTGGTCTATCCGGTCGCCCGCGGCACCGGGCCGGTGCTGACGATGCTCTTCGCGATCCTCCTGCTGGGCGAACAGCTCACCGCAGTCGCGATGCTCGGTGCTTCACTCGTCATAGCGGGCATTCTCGTAGTTACCGGCAACCCGTTCAGAAGCGGGAGCCGCCGCCCGATTCAGGGCTTGCTCTGGGGCGCCGCGACGGGGGCGACCATCGCCGCCTACACGGTCTGGGATGGCTACTCGGTCATCG
The DNA here is from genome assembly GCF_056397405.1 of Variovorax sp. 05N34. Classification (NCBI taxonomy): domain Bacteria; kingdom Pseudomonadati; phylum Pseudomonadota; class Betaproteobacteria; order Burkholderiales; family Comamonadaceae; genus Variovorax; species Variovorax sp. 05N34. The sequence continues at coordinate 293,669 of NZ_JBFTNI010000002.1, read as the reverse complement.
CGCTGCATCTGGCGCCTGTGAGCTACTACGCCGCCACTCTGCTGCTGCAGAGCCTGATCCTGACGCCAAGCGCGCTGCGCCGACGCCATCGTATTCGAGCTGCCATCCGTGCCGACGCCGTCCCGATCCTCATCGTGGCTGTGTTCTCTCCGCTCGCCTACATCCTCGTTCTCACTGCCATGCTGAAGGCGCCGGTGGCGCTCGTCGCGCCGCTGCGCGAGTCGTCCATCATCATCGGCTCACTCCTCGCATGCAGACTCTTTCGCGAGGGTCATCTCGCGCGACGCATCGTCGGCGCAACGGTCGTGTTGGCCGGAATCGCGGCGATCAGTCTTTGACGCTTTCGTTGAGCGCGTCACCTCGCGCCCGTTGCTAGCGGACAGAACGAATCCAGTCTCGGAACAGCCTCACGGGAGCCTCTGCCGCTTTCAGCGGATCGCAGACCAAGTAGTAACCTGACTCCGTTCTGGCAACGTGATCCACGGCCACGACGAGCCGACCACTGCGGATGTCGTCGTCAACGTAAGCTCGCTGGGCGATGGCAACGCCCAACCCGTCAGCCGCAGCCTGGTAGCACAACGCCGCATTCGCCAAAGTGATTCCATGCAGGCGCGGGGGATCTACCAGGTGAGCGGAACTGAACCATAGCGACCAGGCTTCTGGCCGCATCATCGAGTGCAGCAGGTTGGCTTCCAGCAGGTCTTGTGGTGTCTGCAAATGCCTGGTCAGGTTTGGTGCGCAGACAGGAAGAAATTCGTCGTCGAAGAGGTGGTCCAACTCAACATCGGTCCACTCTCCCATGCCATGCCGGATCGCGCAGTCTGCACCCTCGAGCCGGATATCGTCGGCCATTGCGATCGTTGCGATCTCGAGATCAATGTCGGGATGCTGCGCGTAGAAGCCGCGCAAGCGAGGTACCAACCATCGGATAGCGAGGCTTGGCGTCACTTTCAGGCGCAGCCGCTTGTCCGGTTGGTGGTCGGCCACATCATTTAGCGCATCGTTCAGGCGATCGAAAGCATCCGAGACGCGGTGGGCGAGTCGTTCGCCCACCGCAGTGAGTTGGATCTCCCGGCCAGACTTCTGAAACAGCTGCGCCCCGAGCCCGACTTCCAACTGCTTGATCTGCTGGCTAACTGCACCGGGGGTCACATGAAGCACCCGGGCGGCGCGCGTGACACCTTTGGCGCGACACACCGCATCGAACACCCTCAGCGGGCCTATTAGTGCACGGAGGCTTTGCATTGCGACCAAACTGGAGGCTGAGCGAACTCAGCTCTCCCTCTTGCCGCATAAACGCAGAAGCACAGGCATCGTCTTCAGCACTTCTGGATTCCGATGGTGCGATTCAACAGCGCCTCTTCGCCGCGCAGCGTCGCCGCTGAGCCAGAGTAGGCGGCGACGCCGCGTTCCAGCACGATCACGTTACTGGAAAATTCGAGAACGACATCCACGTGCTGCTCCACGAGGACACAGCCGACGCCGAGCTGATCGCTCATTCGAACGATGGCATCCATCAACTCCTCTCTCACCATGGGTGCCAGCCCTTCCAACGGCTCGTCGAGCAACAGGATGCGCGGCTGTCCGACGAGTGCTCGTGCCACCGAGAGCATTTGCTGCTCACCGCCCGACAACTGCGTGCCTCCGTTGCGTCGCCGCTCCTTGAGCCGCGGAAACAGTTCGTAGATCGGCGGTAGGGCGACGCTCGCCGAGCGTCCCTGCAAGCCTGACAGCAGGTTCTCCTCAACCGTCAGTGAGGGGAAGATGTCGCGGCTCTGCGGTACGTAGCCGAGGCCGGCTCGCGCGCGCGCATACGTGCTTGCGTCGCTGATGTCATCGGCGCCGAAATGAATGCGCCCCGTCATCAGGTCGGCAAGGCCCACCGCCGTCGCAAGCGTCGTGGTCTTGCCGGCGCCATTGCGCCCAATCAGACCAAGGCGCTCGCCTTCGCGTACGCCAAAGCTGAGATGCTCGACGACCGGCAGGCCGCCATAGCCTGCCGTCACGTCGTCAAACCGGAGTTCAATAGCGGGCTTAGGCATGACCGTCTCGTCCAAAGTAGATCTGTTTGACTTGTTCGTTGGCGGCGACTTCCTGAGGCGATCCCTCGACCATCACCGCACCGGCGACCAGGACGATGATGTGCGAAGCGAACCGGAACACCAGGTCCATGTCGTGCTCGATGAGCAGGACAGACAGTTCCTTCGGCAGGCTATCGATGGCGTCCATGATGCGGCCGCCCTCTCCTTGTGGTACGCCTGCGCCCGGCTCATCAAGGAGCAACACCCGGGGCCTCATCGCGAGTGCCAGAGCGATCTCTGCAAGCCGCTGCTCGCCAAGTGCCAGTTGCCCCACCACCCGATTGGCATAGGGGTGCAGCCCCAGCATGCCGAGGGTCTCGTAGACCTCTTCGTGAACTCGTGCGGAACGCGCTGGCGAGGGCCACCACTGCATGGAGGCCTGGTGTCGCTGCAACACGGCGACCTTGACGTTGTCCGCCACGGTCAGCTCTTTGAACAGGCGGCTGATCTGAAAGGTGCGAACGATGCCGCTGCGCACGCGTGCGTACTGCGGCAGCTGAACGATCGATCGGCCGTCCAGCTGGATGTCGCCGGACTGTGGGCGCATCGCCCCGCTCAGCAGGTTGACCAAAGTCGTCTTTCCGGCGCCGTTCGGACCGATCAATGCGGTGCGGGCTCCCTCGGGGAGGGATAGCGTGACGTTCTGCGTGACGGCCAGGCCGCCAAAGGAGTGACAGAGATTCCGGGTTTGCAGTCGATGGGTCATTTGGCACGCCCGCTGCCGCCAAGCCACTTGGCATACATCACGGCCCGGTCCAAAAGGCCGATCAAGCCCTCGGGCAAAACGACGAGTACGACGATCAGCATCGACCCGATGAAGAACAGCCAGTGATAGGGGTTCAACGTCGATGCGATGTGGTGGATGGTCATGTACGCGACGGTGCCGAGAACGGCTCCCGACAGACGGCGCGTGCCACCCAGAACGATCATGACCACGACACCCGCCGACGTCGTGAAATCCAGCATGAAGAGATTGGCCACTTTGCTGGTCTGTGCTGTCAAGGCGCCAGCGAGCCCCGCCACAATGCCGCCAACGGTGTAGACGGCCAGCAGGTGCAAATAGACGCGGCCTCCCAGCGCCTGAACCCGTCCGGGGTCCTGCCGGATCGCGCGGGCCGTCAGACCGAACGGCGATTCCACCACGTTGCGCACGATGAAGTACACCAGCACCAGCGCACCCAAGGCATAGAAATAGCCAGTGTGACCAAGGAAGTTGAATTCCCAAACGCCGAACAACGGGCCGATGTTGAAGCCCGCAAGACCATCGTCACCGCCGGTGAGCCATCTCGCCCAGTTGGCCAGCTCAAGTAGAAGTTGGGCTACTGCAATGGTCAGCATGACCAGGGTGAGCTTTGTCGACCGCAGCATCACGGCACCACTCAACAACGCGATCACGCCACCACCCAGACCGCCAAGCAACAAGCCGAGAATGGGATCCGCCGTCAAATACAGGGCAGTCCAACCGGCTACGTAAGCGCCGCTGCCGTACAGCGCGGCCTGACCCAAGGTCGCGATGCCGGCCTGGCCGAGCACGAGACTCAACGACAGCGCAAAGATGGACATGGTCGCCATGTTGGTCAGCAACCCGAGATCCTGCGGGAACAGCACGAATCCCAGCAGCCCCACCAGCATCAGCATCAGCTCTACGCGGAGGTGCATCCACGGTCGGGCGCTCGACGATGCGGACACCCTCATTGGCGCACTGATTGCGCTCATGCGTGTCTCCCGAACAGCCCTTGCGGCCGCACCAGCAAGACGATGATCATCGTCAGGAAAAACGCAGCCGATGCGAGCTGCGGAACCATGTATTTCATGGAGGTCTCCACAATACCAAGCAGCAACGCTGCGAAGAATGAGCCAAACAGATTTCCGTTACCTCCGACGGCGACAACCGCCAGGAGGATCACCAGATATTTGGAGGCGTAGGTCGGCTCCATCGGAAGCAATTCCGCACCGGCGATGCCCCCCAGCGCAGCGAGCGCTGCACCAATTGCAAAAGTTGCTGCGTAGATCTTGGTCGTGTCGATGCCGATGGCGCGTGCGATGGGCGCGTTGTCGACTGCGGCGCGCACCCGAATACCAAAGGATGATCTGTCCACAGCCAGCCAGAGAACGATGACGACAACCAGTCCGCAAGCGACGACGATGAGCCGGTGCCGAGGGATGGAGCGAAAACCAAGGTCCACCGTGCCGTTGAATGCTTCTGGTAGCGCGACGGGGGTCACTGAGGATCCAAACAACAGGTTCACAGCGGCAGTCGCGACAAACATCAGCCCGATCGTCACCAGCATCTGATCAAGATCGTCGCGCCGGTAGAAGCGGCGCAGCAGGATGCGCTCGAACAGCACCGCCACGAGCCCGACCAGGGCGATCGCAAGCACAAAGCTCAACCAGATGGGCAAGCCCAGGCGCTGCGGAATACTGGCCGCGAGAAATCCGCCAAGCATCGCGAAGGCGCCATGCGCCAGATTCACAACCCGCATCAGACCCATGGTCATCGACAGGCCCACTGTGATCATGAACAAGATCATCGCGTACGCGATCCCGTCGACCAAGATGCTGCTAATGAGCGCAAGAGACATGCTGCAGCCTCTTCCTTACTTGGACACGTTCTGAGTGCGTCCGTAGTCGGGTTGCATCTCAAAGGTTCGGAATTCCCGATTCACGTATCTTCCAGACCGATCCTTTTCGACCACGCGCATATAGACGTTCTGTACAAATTCGCGAGAGACCGGGTCGATCTTCACCGGGCCACGCGGGCTTTCCCAAGAAAAGCCCTTTGCGCTGGCAAGGGCCTTGGTGCCATCCCTCTTCCCGTCCGTCGCCTTGACCATGTGATAGATCACATGCAGTCCGTCAAACGCGTTCGCAAGCTGAACGGTCGGAATGGCCTTGGGATCAACTTCGCTCAGGGTCTTGACGACAGCATCGTTCAGAGCCGAATTGTGTGATGCCGAATAGAACATGCCAGTCTCGATGCCGAGCAGATCCGGGCCGATCGCTCGCAGTTGATCCTCATCGGTCTCGGCAGTACCGAGAAAGCGCACGCCAGCCGCCCTTAATCCGGCCTCGTTGTATGCCTTGACCATTGCGTAGGTCGCGGGACCGCCGGGGGCAAAGACGTAGAGCGCATCGGGCTTGAGCGCCTTCACGCGCTGCATCAGGGGGCCGAAGTCAGTCGTCTTCAGCGGAGCACGGATGCCCTCAAGCAACTTGCCTCCACCGCTGACGAACGCTGTCGTGAAGGCCTTCTCGGCATCGAGACCGGGACCAAAATCGCTGACCAGGGTGACGACGCTTTTGACATTTTTCTCCAGCGCATACTTGGCCACTGGGACCGCCATCTGCGGCAAGGTGTACGAGGTGCGCAACAGGTAGTCCGACTTGTCGAGAAGCGACGATGTGGATGCGTTGAAGATCACGACCGGCACCTTGGCCTCTTGCGCGAGCGCAGCGACGGCCAATGTGTCCGGCGTGAAATAGAGGCCGGCGATGTACTGGGCGCCTTCCTTGATGACAAGCTCCTGCGCCAGTGCCTTGGCTTGTGCGGGGTTGATCTCCGGAAGGTCGCGGTAGATGACCTCGATCGTGTGCCCTCCCGCTGTTGTGCCGTTGAGTTTCTGGTACGCCTTCGTCGCACCCTCCCAAGTTTGACCTACTGCAGAGAACGGTCCGGACATTGGTGCGATGACACCAACCTTGATGACGTCGGCGCGGCTTTGAAACGCGATCGCCGCAAGTGAGACCGCCAGTGCGGCAACGAGTTTGATGGTCATTTGATTCTCCAGGTGGTGGGGTTGCTGGCACGCTGTGCGTTGGGGCTGTGACGGAAGTGAAGGACGGAACTTTTGAGTGAGTGGATGGGTGTCAGTCCGACATGCGGTGTTCTTTCGCAGCGGTTGCTCCCAGGGCCACATCGCAGGGCATCAAGGTCGCGTACTTCTGGTTCATGTCGAAAAGATTGGCTTCGTGCGCCTGCAGCGAGCGGTCGCCCACGCAGTCGGTGACAACGAGGGGACGGAAACCGTGGCACATGGCGTCAACCACGCTGGCGCGAACACAGCCGCTGGTCGTGCATCCCGCAATGAGCAAGGTCTGCACGCCACGTTGATTGAGCCAAGCCGCCAGCGAAGTGCCGAAGAAGGCCGAGGGGTTGGTCTTGCGCAGCACCAGCTCGCCGCCGATGGGCTGAAGCTGCGGCACGATCTGGCTTTCCGGCGCGTCCTCGCGCAGGGCGAGGATGGGTGGCACTTTGAGCGCGAAGATGTTGGCGTCGGCTCCATCGTCCTGGTACACGACCCGTGTGTGCACGACCGGCCATTTGCGCGTGCGTGCTGCCGCCAGAAGGCCGCGCGTGCATTCGATGGCCGGTTCGATGTTGCCGCCTCCGAAGGTGAGCGGATCAGCGAATCCATTGACGAAGTCGATGATCAGCAGGCCGTACGGCGCTTTGGGCGCGAGGGTATTGCCGAAGCCCTGCTTCTGGTAGATGTCTTGATCGGGACTCATTGAAAAGCCTCGTCAATGACCTTGCCAGCTCGAACCACGACGATGTCATCGAGCTTCACCGTGCAGTTGCGCAACGGAATGTCGAGGTGACAAGGCGTCGTGCGAGGGCCTCCGGCCTCATTGTTTGGTCCCAGGGAGAAAAGGAAATTGCCTTCGAACGCACGCGCATCCTGGCCGGATGTCGCCTCGCGATCCATCAGCGATAGCGTGTGCCAGTAGCAACGTGGCTGCATCCCCCAGCCGATGTGCGCGATAGCGTAGGCTTCTGGGTCTTTGTAGGCCTCTATGAACTCGCGCAACATGGCGGCGTCAACGTCACCCTCGATGCTGCGCACGAAACCTTCGCGCAGATTCAATGTGATCTTGTTCGAGACGTAGTTCTTCTGCGGCAGCAGAATATCGCCGCGATCAATCACGATGGTGCCGTCGCTACCGCCCTCGTTGGCGAAGGTAAAGAGGAACCCGCTCGGCCAGTGATCCCAGCGCCCCGGTTCCTCGCAAAATCCGTACTCGCTGATGGTCGGGAAATCGCCGAGTTGGAAGGTCACATCTGTGCCGGCCGGCGACGTCACGTGCATCTTCCTCGCTTTTTTAAGCAGCTTCGATGCCTCCAGGACCCGCTTGCGATCGGCCTCGGTGGGCACCGCCCGCACCAGTACCTCGGGCGGTTCCACGGCCAGGAGAATCTTCGTTCCAGACTCGAGAATCTCCATCTGTTCGGGCGAGAAAAGCAGCAGCATCAAGTCGAGGACGAGGTCGCTATTCTTCATCGCCGCGAGTGCGACTGGGTTATTGGTAAGGGGTGTTTCGCCCAGGTAGTTCATCAGGTCGCGGCTGGGGGCTTTCTCCGCATTGATGGGCTGCAGCTCGATTTTGGTGACGACCGCGCCGGCGGCCTGAGCTGCAATCGTTGCCGTCTGAAGTGTCTGCGGATGGGTGTGAGGGCCGCACAGGATGGAGACCTTCTGTCCACGCTCCACCTTGCTGAGCTTCAGAACCTCGTCCCAAGCCTTGACCATTTGATAATCGCTGACTGGCATTTTTCGTCCTTTTGAGTGAAGTGTCAGAACTGCAGGAGCGCAAGCTCTTCCGGGCTGCCTAGCTTGAAGAGCCGGCGAGCATTGCCATGGCACACCTGGGCACGGGTTTTTTCGTCCAGCGGCGCCTCCTCGATGAACTTGCAGGCCTCGGCGGTTGACTCGTAGGGGTAGTCCACCGAAAAGAGCACAGCCTTTGCCCCGAGCTCGCCAATCGCACCCAGCAGTGACGGTGCGGAGCACACGCCAGACGTGGTGATCAGAATGTTGCTGCCGATGTACTCGCTGGGTTTGCGCGCCAACTTGATGCCCGATGGATACGCGGCGAATCGGCTGTCCATGCGCCAACGCTGGTACGGCAGGGCTTCCCCCATGTGGCCCAGCAGCAGGGTCAGGCGCGGGAATCGGTCGAACACCCCGCCGAACAGCAGGCGCAACGCATGACCCGCCGTTTCGACGCCCCATCCCCAGGTGGCTCCTTGGAGCACCGGCATGCCTTCCAGCAGAGCCGGTGGTTGACTGAACGCGTTGGGATGCAGATAGATGGGCACGCCGAGCGCCTGCGCGCGCTCCCAGAACACATCGAACTCGCCGCCTTCGTAGTAGCGACCCAATGTGTGGCCGTTGATCATCGCGCCTTTGAAGCCATGTTCGGCGACGGTGCGTTCCAGCTCTTTGGCTGCGGCCAGGGGATCTTGCAGTGCCACGTGCGCAAAGGCGCCGAAGCGTCCCGGATGGCGTGCCACGCGCTCAACGAGGAACTCGTTGTTCTCGCGCGCACGGCGGATGGCGATGGCGCGATCCACCTCAGCCTGCACACCAGGCATCGTTTGCGACAGCACGACGTACTCGATGTTTCCTGCATCCATCTCCGCAAGGCGCTGGTCGTCGAAGTCGGTCAGCTTGGAGTCGAGCTTTGCGACGAATTCGGTTGGCAGCGCTCGTGTGTACTTGGCAGAGTACTCGTCGAAGCCGGGCGCAGAGAAGTGCTCCTCCAGCGCGATTTTTGGGGTTTGGTTCATAGTCGTCCTAAGTGGCCTCAGACTGGATATGCCAAGGCGGTGTCAAGAATTTCCGTGTCGTGCACCACTTCGCGGCTTGCAATAAGTAGCCGGTCGCCTTCTCGCACGAAATGGTCGTGATAGACGCCAGCCAAATGCACTGTGGAAGGGCCCTCGACCAGGGTCTGCATCAAGATGAAGGGCGTTTGGGAGCTGATCGTCTTTCCTGCCTCCTGCAGTACTCGCGTGATCCCCAATACATGCAGCATGTGCCGTGGCGCGAACATCTGCGAGTGCGCGACGGCAAGGGCGCGGTCGATGATCATGTTGTGCCCCTCGCAGTAAACGAGTCCCACGGGCATGTTCAGAAGTGCGTTCTGGCGCGAAGTAATGCGATACGTCGCTTCCTTGCTGAAAAAGTCGGGCCACCGTTCGACGTCGTTCGCGTCCAGGGCGGCGCAGTACTCGGCATTGAAGGACTCGATCTCGGCGCGCAGCTCGGCCGCGCGTTGAGGCGAAATCGCGGACGTGGCGTAGGCGAGTCGCTCCTTCATGCTGCTTGCTCCGCAACACGGATGCCCATGACGCCCCGGTAGTATTGGTAGAGCGAGCGGATGCAGGACTCTGAGATGAGATTGCGTGCCGTGCCTTGATGGCCCGCATCGAGCTTGACGACGTTGTTGTCCGTGGACGAGTTGCGCAGGCCTTCCTGCACGAACTTCAATGCCTCGTTGTCCTCAAGGCCCAGGAAGCCGGAAGGGCCCATCAAGTTCCCCTGGCGAAGGCGGTGCCGCGTCATTTCCGCGGTGTCATCTTCATAGCCGAACATGGTCCACTGCATCACCATGCTGTTCGGACCGTTCGGGATGATCTGGCGCACACCCATCGTGTTCATCTGGCGTTGAACGATCAGGTTCGGCCACATGGTCATCATGTTGGCGGACCAGGGCGACTTGAACTCTCGCACGTAGTCCAGGAATCGTTCGTCGCGCAGCCTGAGCTTGTCGCTGAACGATCGCATCTCCGCCTTGTCGTCAGCGGCAACAGTGGCATAGATCTCGTCCGGCTTGGCCGAAGCCATGAAGCCGTGGCGGCCATGCTCCTTGTCTGCAAACACGATCGATTTGATGCCCGGCACCAGCAGGCCAAACACCACGAGAAACGAATGGAGCAGCGTTGCGTGGTACGGATCCTTGAGGTTCTCGTGGTACATCTTCCAGTTGCACGGAAGCTCGTTGCGGCAATAGCCCAGGATCTTGAGTTTCTTGCCCGAGAAGGGGACGTCGAACTCCTCGACGATCTCCTTGGTCATGTACTCTTCCAGAGGGGGCGTCTTGTCGGAGTAGGTTGCGAACACCACGCCGTTGCGTGTGGCCACGCGCAACTGGCGGGTGCCGTGGTCGGCGTTCTTGAAGTCCGCGGGCATGCCGCCTACCTTGTTGATGCCGCGCTTGAACGGAACGCCCTGCAGGTTTCCCTTGAGGTCGTATGACCATTGGTGATATGGGCAGACAAATTCCTTCGTATTCCCCTGGCTGGAGCGGCAGAACTCGGCGCCGCGATGGGCACAGCGATTTTCGAAGACGGAGATCGTGTTGTCCTCCGCACGAACGATCACCACGGCCGTGGCGCCGACATAGCCACGCTTGTAGTCGCCCGGGTTTGGAATCTCCGCTTCCAAGGCCACAAAGTTCCACGTGTCCCCCCGAAAGATGCGTTCGATCTCCTGGTCATAGATGGCTTGACTGGTGTAGACCCAGTCCGGAATGTTGTTCAGGGCGTCCGCTGGCCAGACACACTGCTCCAAGGGCGGATTCTTTCGGGCATTCGTAATGCCGATGACCGCCTGCGATTGATACATGGAATCTCCTGAGGCTTTGAAGGTTGGTTAAACGGTCGCCGCGGCGTCGGCTTGCATCTGCTTGGCCCATGCGCGCAGATTGATGGCGTCCAGCTGAAAGTCCTCCAACTGCACGGGCCGCCCACGTTCGAAAAGAGGGCGAATGGCTCGCAAATCAGAGCCTGCATTGATGGCCACGCCGTGTAGCGGAACAGAACCCCGATGGCCAATCCACAGCGCCTTGTCATTGGACGGGTCACCGCGGCGCACATATTCAAGATCGGGAGCCGGCAGGCCAAGCACCTGAATGTTGTGCTTTCCCTGATCGGTCCAGAACCACGGTATGGCCGGCACCGGAAGAGGAGCGCCGAGCATGGCGGCGGCGGCAGTGCGCGCCTGCTCATTCGCGTTCTGCCATGATTCCAGGCGCGTTGGCGCAGCCTGGCCAGGGCGCTGTTGACTGGTGCAGTCCCCGCACGCGAACACGTGTTCGTTGCTGGTGCGGCAAGCCGCGTCCACCAGAATGCCGCCGCCTGCCGCGACCTGGAGGCCCGCATTGCGAGCTAGAGCGTCATTGGGCGAAAGGCCGATTGCGACGATCACCTCATCAACTTCCAGATCGGCGACGTCGGTGATCAAGCGCATGCGACCGCTTGACAGTGACTGGACGTCGCGGAGGGAGACTCCGAGCAGGATCCGTGCGCCTGCATCTTGCATGCCAGATTCCAGCCATGCCGACGCCTCGGGTGGTAGAAAGCGATCGAGCAAGGACGTTGCGCGCTCGAGAACTGAAACCTCGGCTCCTGCCGAGAGTGCGGAATTGGCAACTTCGAGCCCCAGGAAGCCGCCGCCCAGAATTGCGATTTGCGGCTTGACCTGAAGGGCCGCTCGCAGCCTCCGCGCGTCATCAAGGGTGCGGATGTAGTGCACGCGGGGATTGGCGGGCGGGGCGGATGCAAGTGTGTTTGCCTCACCGCCTGTGGCGATCAGACACATCTCGTACTCGAGCACCTGACCGTCGGCAAGACGTACATGCTGCTGCCGAAGATCCAATGCAACGGCGTCACTGCTGCTCAGCAGGTCGATATTGCTGCGCGTCCAGGAATCTTCCGCCAGTACATCGAGCCTGGGCTCTTCAGCAGCCACCAACACGGCCTTGGACAATGGCGGGCGCTCATACGGTCTGTGGCGCTCCCGACCCAGCATCGTGATCCGGCCTCGGTAGCCCTGCTCGCGCAGAGCGTGTGCCGCGACGGCCGCCGATTGACCCGCACCAACGATAACAACGCCGGGCGACATCATTTGCCGACCGGTGACAACACATAGATGTCGTCGCCATCTCGTTTTACGGCATGCGTGCGCAGGTCCACGGTGACCGGCGCACACATCGCCTTGCCTGTACGAACATCGAAGCGGCCTTGATGCAACGGGCATTCAACACAGCCGTCTTCCACGAAACCTTCTGACAGCAGAGCAGTGGCATGCGTGCACATGCTGTCGGTGGCGAAGAACTCATCTTCGATTCGGTACAGCGCGACGCCGTAGCCGGCGACGTTGACGGTCTTAGCTTCGTCGTTCATCAGCTCCTCCGCCGAGGCAACCTTGATCCAATCCATGACTCCATCCTGTGACTTCGGGCATCCAAACAAATACTCAGTGAACTGTCATATTAGTCCGCTTGATGTTTATGTTCAAGTGCGGGTTTGTACTTGATAGGGTCGCACCAGGTTGGGCACGGAGATCGTTAATTCGGAGCCATGATGGGGCATTTATCGCTGGAAGAATGCACCTCAACAGGTGGCTATCTATGTTCGGGTTTGCGCTGATGAACTTCGTCTTCCAATATCCATCTGCCAGTCATATACTTGTGACAGTACACGTCGTATTGATGGCGCGGCGGTGCGCTGAACGCAGTCTCGGACTTCGCACCACAAAGGCTGCGCCAGGCGGTTGCACAACCAGTGCGAGCCCGGGCGGACAAGGTAGTTAAGTAAAAGGAAACGCATGGACCAAGCAGACATTCCGGCGAGACTGCTAAAGCGCGAAGGCATTGGAGCCCGATTGCCTCGCAAGGAGGACGCCCGTCATATGGTGGGCAAAGGCAATTTCGTGGGTGACTTCGTATTGCCCGGCCTTCAGGAAGTTGCGTTCTTGCGCAGCCCTTTGGCGCACGCGACCATTACTGGAGTTGAGATTCCTGAAGAGCTTGCCGGGAAGGTGTTCCTGCGCGAGATGATGACCGATGCGGCAGATATCGGCTCGCCCTCTTCGCTGCCCACATACCAATACTCAGCGTTGCCGCCGCTGGCCTCGGGCAAGGTTCGCCACGTGGGGGAGGCCATCGCCATGGCTGTCGCTCCGACTCGTGCAGTGGCGGAAGACCTGCTCGAAGAGGTGCAGGTCTCGTATGACGAACTGCCCGTCTACCATAGTGCTGAGTCCTCGCTCGCTGCCACGGGGGAATTCCTGCACCCTGGGTGGAAAGACAATGTGTTTCTCACACTGCAGGCCAATCGTGACTTCGATGAGCTTTCCGCGAAGGCTGAGGTGAAAGTCAGCCGCACGGTCGAGCTGTCACGTCAGTGCATCGTGCCTCTAGAGGGAAAGTCGGTTTTGGCCTACTGGGATTTCCAGACCGATCAGCTCGTGGTCGTCAGCGCGACTCAAGTTCCGCATTTGCTGCGCGTGGGGATTGCTCAGCACCTTTCGATGGATGAAGGGGCTGTGCGCGTCGTGTCCCCTGACGTCGGCGGCGCGTTTGGCTACAAAGGTCAGCTCTACCCTGAGGATCTGTGCATAGCCTGGCTGGCCAAGACCTATCGGACGCCATTCCGCTATCTCGAAGACCGACGTGAGCATCTGATAGTCGGTGCCAACACGCGGCAGCATCACTATCAGCTCACGGCCTATGCTGACCGAACGGGAAAGCTCCTGGCGTTGGACGCTGTCATCACCATCGATGGCGGCGCATATTCCTACTATCCTTTCTTTGTCGGTCTGGAGCCTGGCCAGGCAATCGGCAACCTGCCTGGGCCGTACGCCTTTCGCGGCTATCGGTGCGAGACCCTGTGCGTTGCAACCAACAAGCCAGGGTTCATGGCCTATCGGGGAGTGGCTCGCACCGGCGTGTGCTTCGCGATCGAACTTCTCATGGATGCCGTGGCGCGTGAAGTTGGGCGCGAGCCTTGGGAGGTCCGGATGGACAACTTGGTCCCGGCCGCCGCGATGCCTTACGTCAATGTGGCCAACAAGCACTTCGACAGCGGCGACTTTCCAGCGAGTCTGCGCCGCGCCGTGGAGATGATCGGACTCACAGCTGTCCGTAAGCGCCAAGCTCGAGGAGAGCCGGACGGTCGTCGGATCGGGTTCGGTACGGCAACCTATACCGAGCAATCTGCCCATGGCACGACGGTGTTCGCCAACTGGGGTTTGCCGGTGGTGCCAGGTTTCGATCAGGCGCTTGTCAGGATGACCGCGGATGGCGGGCTCGAAGTGCGCGTCGGCGTGCACTCGCATGGCCAGGGCATGGAAACCAGCTTCGCGCAGATCGCCAATGACGTACTCGGAATTCCTGTTGCGAGAATTCGGGTTGTGCATGGCGATACAGCGCTCACCCCCTTCTCGTCCGGGACCTACGCCTCTCGGGCCACGGTCATGTCAGGGGGGGCTATCTCGACCGCCTGCAAGGAACTTTTGCCTCGGATTCAGTCAATCGCAGGCTATCTCATGGGCGTGGACCCGCACACGGTCGCATTGATCGAGGGGCGTGCTATCGCAGGGGAAAAGTCGATTCCCCTGTCTGAAGTGGGTGGCGCGTGGTACCTCACGCCACAGGACTTGCCGGCCAACGTTCATCTCGGTGGCCTGGAAGTCTCACGTGCGTACAAGCCCAAGGTCGACACCGGTACCTTCACGTACGCGACCCACGCTGTGGTTGTTGCGGTCGACACGCAGACGGGTGAGGTGGAGATCCTCGACTATGTAGTGGTTGAAGATTGCGGCACGATGGTCAATCCGATGATCGTGGAGGGGCAGACTATCGGCGGCATCGCACAGGGTATTGGTACTGCGATGTACGAAGAGAGTCCTTACGACGACCAAGGCCAGCCGTTGGCTTCCACGCTGGCTGACTACATCTTGCCTGGCGCCACGGAAGTGCCGCGCATCCGTATCGAGCACTTCGAGACACCGTCGCCACACACCGAGTTCGGTGCCAAGGGCGTGGGAGAAGGTGGCGCAATTGCACCACCGGCTGTGATCTTCAATGCCGTGAACGACGCGTTGCGAGGCACTGGTGCTGCCGAGGTGCTGATGACGCCTTTGACGCCGCGTCGCTTGCTCAAGGCCCTCGAAAGCTCGAAGCTGGAACAGGAGCGCGTCAAGTGAAGGCGCCGAAATTTGCATATACACGCATCCTCGACGTGGATGAGGCGCTGGCGGTGCTGGCCAAGGGAGGCGGCACTGCGAAGGCGATGAGCGGAAGCCAGTCCCTTGGTCCAATGCTCAACCTGAGATTGGCGCGACCTGCGCGAGTGGTCGACGTCGCAAACATCCCCAGTCTGCGCGCTGTCAGTCGCAAGGCTGAATGGGTTGAGATCGGCGCTGCCGTGACGCACGCCGAGATCGAGGATGGCATACACCAGGCGTTGGCTGGGCATCCGATGCGTCAAGTCGCAAGCGGGATCGCCTACCGCGCGATTCGTACCCGCGGCACCGTCGGAGGTAGCTTGGCGCATGCCGATCCTGCGGCTGACTGGGTGGTTACGCTCGCGGCACTTGGTGCGCGCATCGTGGCTAGGTCGCCGCGCGGTGAGCGCACGATCGAGGCCGACGCGCTCATGCTCGGCGCCTATACAACCGTGCTTGAGTCCGACGAGTTAATTGTGGCCATCAACGTGCCTTCCGAGACGCCGACGACGCACTGGGGGTATCACAAGGTCTGCCGCAAGCCTGGCGAATTCGCTGAAGCCAGCGCGGCGGTTTACTTCGAAGTCTCGCGCAAGTGTGCGCGAATTGTTCTCGGCGCCGCGGACGGTCCACCCATTCTGCTGAATGAATTAGCGGCTGAAATTGCCAGCAAGGGCGCCGGCGCTGCGCGGCGTGAACTGCTGCAAGAGGCCGTCAGCGTCGCGCTCCCCGAACGCGACGCCATCGATCTGAAGCTTTTCACAGCCTGTGTGGAACGCGCACTCGAGCAGTCCGGCGTTTTCGCCGAGCTAAAACAAGCGGAGTAAAAGACTTGGACCCGATTTCTATTCAAGTAAATGGCCGCAGCTTCAGCCGGGAGGCGGAGCCAAGGATGCATCTTGGCGACTTCCTGCGGGACGAACTGCGCCTGACAGGGACTCATCTCGGCTGCGAGCATGGGGTCTGCGGCGCGTGCACAGTGCTTGTCAACGGCCAGCCCACGCGTTCGTGCATCACTTTCGCGGTGGCATGTGAAGGCCAAGAGGTCACCACCATCGAGGGCTACGACGATGATGCCGTGATGCAACTGCTGCGGCCGGCGTTCACGCGCCACCACGCGCTGCAGTGCGGCTTCTGCACACCTGGAATGCTCACGACGGCGCGCGACATCGTGCTTCGCTTGCCCGACGCTGACGAAGCGCGCGTACGGCTCGAGCTATCCGGGAACTTGTGCCGTTGCACCGGATACCAGGGGATTGTGGATGCCATCCTGGACGTATTACAACAGCAGCGCGATGCTCCCGACGTGCGATTTGAAAAACTGCGGGAAAGACTGAGCTCGTCACCAGCTGTTGCGATGAGTCGAATCTCTACACCAAGACAGACCGAACAGTCCTCTCGCTCCCCAAGCAAACCAACAAGCGCGGATTCGATCGCTCCTGCGGAGATGGCGGAAGTCGACCCGGTGGCGATGGCTAGGGCTAAGGCCAAGGGCAACGCGATCCAAGTCTATTTCGATGTACCTTATCCGGTGAATCGGGTGTGGGAATTCATGGGCGACCTGCCGGCGGTTGCGTCCTGCTTGCCTGGTGCGACCATCGACTCGCACGAAGGCGAGAGGGTCAAGGGCACGATCGCCATCAAGTTCGGCCCGATGTCTGCGGCTTTCGCTGGTGCAGCGCGGCTGGAGCGTGACGACGCTGAAAAGCGGGCCGTCCTTCGCGGTGCCGGCCAAGACAGTCTGAGCAAGTCGCGCACGCAAGGAGACATTACTTATCGGCTGGAAGCACTGTCGGCCGATAACACCCGTGTGCACGTAGACATGATTTATGCACTACAGGGCCCACTCGCCCAATTCTCCCGCTCCGGACTGGTAAAGGATTTCGTGCGCCGCATGGTCGCGGATTTCGGCAAGCAGATCACGCGAAGGCTGGGCGGGCAAACGGTTGCTTCCAACGAACCACAGCCCACGGTCTCGATCGCCGGGATGATGTGGAGCGTGCTTTGGAATCGCGTACGTGGCTGGTTTGGAAAGAACCCGCAGGTCTAGCTCGGCTCGGAGTCGCGATGAGTTCCTTTCTCTATGGCTATCACGTACGCGCTAACGGGGTGCGCCTGCACCTCTTGCGCTATGGAGGGCAGGGCCCTCGCTTACTCCTGTTGCCCGGCATCACCAGCCCAGCCATTACGTGGGGCTTCGTCGCCGAGCGATTGGCTCGGCACTTCGACGTCCATGTCCTTGACTTCCGGGGCCGCGGCTTGTCCTTCAGCGCACCTGGGATGGTCGCAAGTCTTGATGCAATGTCGGCCGACGTGCTCGATCTGCTGGATGTTCTGGGATGGTCATCCGTGACGCTGCTGGGTCACTCGATGGGCGCCCGAGTTGCGATTCGCGCCACCGCGCGCGACCCACAGCGCATAGCCAAGCTGCTGCTTGTGGACCCCCCAGTGTCAGGCCCTGGTCGCCGGGCCTATCCAGTACCTCTGTCCTGGTACATAGAGTCTATTCATCTGGCCGTCCAAGGCATAACGGCCGAAGAGTTGCGCCTCTACGCCCCAACCTGGACAGATGAACAACTGCAACTGCGCGCCGAATGGCTCCATACGTGCAATGAGGATGCGATCGTCCAAGCGCATGTTGGCTTCCACGAGGACGATATCCACGCCGATCTGTCCAAGCTGCATAGGCCCGGACTTCTAATGGCTGCGGGGCGTGGAGGAGTGATGCTCCCGGAAGACTTGGCTGAGATCAAAGCGCTAGCGCCTGGCTTGGAGCAATGTACGGCCTCCAGCGCTGGCCACATGATCCCGTGGGATGACGAGGAAGACTTTTATAGCCTTCTTGGCGGGTACCTGAATGTCGACTTGCTGTAGCGCAAGTTGAGGCGAAGTTGATCTCCTATTCACAAGCGAGGGAGTCGATACACTCACCGGATGACACTATCGGCGACCTAGAGATGACGACAAAGCGTGCTCCCGCTCGGAAAAAGACAGGCCGCTCAACTGATGTAGCCAAGCCCTCAGGCCCCGAGCCTTTTAATCCGCTGCGCCAAGTAATGTGGCGTCGTCCGGGTTTCCTGATCCGTCGGCTGACTCAGATCGGCCAGGCGATTTTCTTCGATTTGTGCAAGTCCGAAAGCATCACGCCGCTTCAGGTCGGTATGCTGACGGCGCTTTCGATGAACCCTTGGCTTGATCAGAAAGCAATTGGTCGAGAGCTTGCCCTGGACCGCACGACCACTGCAGAAGTGCTGAAGCGTTTGAGCGACAAAGGATTGGTTGAGACTCGAGTAAATCCAGACGATCGTCGCTCAAGACTTTCAGTGATCACCAAAGAGGGCTTAAAGCTGATCAACGATTTGCAAGAAAGCATATACCTTTCTCAAGAACTGTTGGTCGAGCCTCTTCCTCCAGAGGATCGCGCCGTTTTCATGAAACTGCTTAGTCAGCTTGTGGATGCTCATGAACGAATGGACAAACGGAGCTAAACCGTCTGATGCAGATTTTCGCTTTAGTCGGGATCTGTAAAGAGTCATCATCAAGACGGCAACTGTGCGCTGCCCGCAAGGATTGCGACGGCGATTGTGCTTTCAGCAAGCGCCGCTGCTGATGTTTCGCAGGTGATGGGCGCCGCAGCGCTGGCGGCACTGGGCGGGGCTTCCGCAGCAGGGCCAGGCGACGCGGGGAGGGTGCCAATGGCCCTGATGGCGCCATGACTGCCCCCGCCACCACATCCACTGAGAAGGGATGCGGCCAACGCGATGGCCAAGATGTGTCCTTTTTGCATTGCTGTCTCCGTTTGACCTATCACGGAGACCATTGCTAACTGGCCCGCATCGCGCCAATGCCGGTTTTTATGCATTTGATGCTTTCAAAGACCACACGTTGCCATCAGTTTCAGCAGTGCCGGCACGCCGCTATCGGCCAGCGCCGGGACTCCCGAGCGGCGTCGCCCCACCCTTGACTG
Organism: Variovorax sp. 05N34; assembly: GCF_056397405.1. Lineage (NCBI taxonomy): Bacteria > Pseudomonadati > Pseudomonadota > Betaproteobacteria > Burkholderiales > Comamonadaceae > Variovorax > Variovorax sp. 05N34. The sequence goes on along the minus strand of NZ_JBFTNI010000002.1, from coordinate 274,827 downwards.
CTGCAGCCCAAAGCGCCTCGCCTGCAGCACCCGCAGGCTGTCTCGCGCGATAAAGGCATATCTGCAGTTGAACGTCAAAGCTATCGTCCTGAGTCGCTTTCACCAGCCGATGCGCTTCCAGGTCTTCTTCGATCAAGGTCCGGGGCAGCCACGCAATCCCACGGCCGTCCAACGCCATGGTCCGAAGAACCGAGGCCAGATGAGCAGTGAAGACGACCTGAACTTTCAACGCCGCCAGTTTCGGGCCAAGAACGGCGCGCTTGATCTGTCCAATGCCCGACTCCACGCTGTATTGCAGGATTGGCACCACTTGATTGGCGCCTGTCTCAAGCCAATGAAGCGGCTTGCCACTTGCATCAGGCGCACACACCGGCAGAAGCTGATCGTTTCCAACCACCATCGACGTGTATGCGTCCGACTGCAATGCGCCGTGGGTCGTGGGGTGCGCGTGGCTCAGCACGAACTGAACCTTGCCTTGATGCAGCAGCGCTTCGCACTTCGGCAGTACGTCGGACATGAGTTGCACCGGCCCCAATGTGGCGTGGGCTTCAAGGGTTCGCAACCAGCGCGGCAGGAACGTGAATGAAAGCGCGTGTGTGGCAGCCAGCCGCAAGGTCGCAGAGTGCATCTGCGCAACTGCCTTTGCCTCTTCGGGCAGCGAAGCTACGCGCTCCAGCAGCTTCTCGGCCACTTCGCCGAACCATTCGCCCGCGACTGTCAGCTTCGCGGGTTGCGAAGTGCGATCGAAGAGATCGACGCCGAGCCAGGTCTCCAGGGCCCTGATTCGCCTGCTGAATGCCGGCTGCGTGACATTGCGCTCATCCGCGGCGCGGGAGAAGTTGCCCGAGGTTGCCAGCACCTTGAAATCTTCAAACCATACGAAATTCATCGGCAGTGCTTTCAGAGCATCAGAGGCAAGAAAAAGAGCATTGTTCAAACGCGCGGCAGGCCGTCAATATCACGCTTTTGCATACACATCAGGAGTCAAGAGTGAAGATTGTCGAGATCCGAGAGAAGACGATGCCGATCAGTTCGCCGATTCGAAACGCGTACATCGACTTTAGCAAGATGACGCTGAGCCTCGTCGCAGTCGTCACCGACGTGATCCGCAATGGCAAGCCAGTGGTCGGCTATGGCTTCAATTCAAACGGCCGCTATGGCCAAGGCAAGCTGATGCGCGAGCGCTTCATCCCTCGGATCATGGAAGCGGATCCTTCTTCGTTGATCGATGCGACGGGCGACAACCTCGACCCGCACAAGATCTGGAACACCATGTTCACCAACGAGAAGCCCGGCGGCCACGGGGAGCGATCGGTCGCCATCGGCACGATCGACATGGCCGTCTGGGACGCTGTCGCGAAGATTGAAGGGAAACCGCTTTTCCAGCTCCTTGCGGACCGATACGGCAACGGCAAGCCCAACCGCAAGATCTTCGTCTATGCCGCGGGCGGCTACTACTATCCGGGGCAGGACCACAAGAAGCTGCAGGACGAGATGCGCAGCTACATCGACCGCGGCTACACGGTCGTGAAGAAGAAGATCGGTGGCGCCTCCCTCGACGAGGACCTGCGTCGCATCGACTCCATCATGGAGGTGCTGCAAGACGGGCAGAAGCTCTGCGTCGACGCCAACGGCCGCTTCGACCTGGAGACGGCGATCGCCTACGCCAAGGCCCTGTCGCAATACGACCTCTTCTGGTATGAGGAGCCGGGCGATCCGCTCGATTTCGAGCTGCAAGCCGCCCTGCGCAATTTCTACAAGAACCCGATGGCCACCGGCGAAGACCTGTTCTCCATGCAGGACGCGCGCAACCTGATCCGCTACGGCGGCATGCGCCCGGATCGCGACTGGCTGCAGTTCGATTGCGCCCTCAGCTATGGGCTGGTGGAGTACCTGCGCACGCTCGACATGCTCAAGGAGCACGGCTGGTCGGCAAGCCGCTGCATCCCGCACGGCGGCCACCAGATGTCGCTCAACATTGCCGCGGGCCTTGGCCTGGGGGGCAACGAGTCGTACCCCGATCTTTTCCAGCCCTTCGGTGGCTTCCCGGACGGCGTGAAGGTGGAAAACAGCTTCGTCACGCTGCCCGACCTCCCCGGCATCGGCTTTGAAGGCAAGGCCGATCTGTATCGCGAGATGCAGGCCCTGTCGGCCTGAAGTTCAACAAAAAATACAGGAGACAAGACATGATCAATTCAACGCGTTCAATGCGCTCAATGCGCTTCATTGCCGGCGTGGCATTGGCCAGCGCCGCTTCCGTGGCCCTCGCTGAATTTCCGGACAAGCCGATCACGCTGGTTGTGCCGTTCGCCGCGGGCGGCCCGACCGACAGGATCGCTCGCGACCTTGCCGAGGCGCTCCGCAAGCCGCTGGGCCAGACCATCGTCGTCGACAACGTCATCGGCGCGGGCGGCACGATCGGTTCGGCCAAGGTAGCCAGAGCCACTCCGGATGGCTACACCCTACTGGTCAACCACATCGGCATGGCGACTGCGCCTGCCCTGTACCGGAAGCTGAGCTACAAGGTGCCTGACGATTTCGAGACGCTGGGCCTCGTCAACGAAGCGCCCTCGGTGGTGATTGGCAAGCCCTCGCTCCCGGCCAACAACTTTGCCGAGCTTCGTCAATGGATTGCAGCGAACGGGAACAAGGTGAACATCGCCAATGCGGGACTGGGATCCGCATCGCACCTTTGCGGCCTGATGTTCCAGAACGCGCTGAAGACCACCATGACGACGGTCCCCTACAAGGGAACGGCTCCCGCCATGACCGACCTGATCGGCGGCCAGGTCGACCTCATGTGCGAGCAAGCCGTCAACGCGGTGCCGCAGATCGAAGGCAAGAAGGTCAAGACCTATGGCGTGACGAGCCTGCAGCGCTTGCCGCTGCCGGCTCTCAAGGACACCGCGACGCTTTCGGAATCGGGCCTCAAGGACTTCGATGTGCAAGTCTGGCATGGGCTCTACGCACCCAAGGGAACGCCGCCGGCCGTGGTCGCCAAGCTGAACACTGCGCTCCGCGCCGCGTTGAAAGACCCTGAGTTGATCAAGCGCGAGGAGGCGCTTGGCCTGACCGTTGTGACCGACGACCGGCTCGAGCCGGCAAATCACAGGAAGTTCTTGGAAGCGGAGAAGAACCGCTGGGCGAAGGTGATCAAGGACGCTGGCGAATACGCGGACTGAATCCGACAAGAGCGAACCCTCGTTTGCTCTACACGGCAGGTGGACGTCTTGGCGTCCACCATCGCGCGGCTTTGGCATCGTACGAGCTTGGTTCAATTTCAATCGCCGAAGGCCGTCTTCGATGAGCCGCCAAGCCATTTCGTCTCCAGTGCTTTTCGCAAGACTGACGTCGAAGATCCGCCTGCGGCATCTTCAGCTGCTGGTCGCGGTCGATGAGTTCAAGAGTCTGCGGCGACGCGCGCGCTCGCGAGGTGGAAGCACTTCTGGACGGAGAGCTTTTCGACCGCCACCATCGAGATATGTCACGGATCCGCAGACTACTGGACCCATTATTGGAAGTCATATGCGAAGAACGAATGAGGTATTCGCTATTTGAATGCGGCTTTCCGAAACCGGGATTCGAGTGCGGTTCCAGCCTAGGAGTTAAGAATGACACCTCTTCCCAAACTCTCCTCCGTCAGTGCGACACGTACACTTCCCGCGATAACCGATGAAACCTACAGTGCCTGATCCACGTCGATTTGCAACTCAACGCGCCTTCGAGTCTTGGCTTCGGAAGAACTGTTCGACATCCGACGGCATTTGGCTGCTCATTGCGAAAGCGGGTGCCGAGAAGGCGACCGTCACTTACCCGGAGGCACTGGAAGTGGCGCTTTGCTTCGGCTGGATCGACGGGCAGAAGAAGTCTGTTGACGCACAGCACTGGCTGCAGCGCTTCTCACCGCGACGTGCGCGGAGTTTGTGGTCGAAAGTCAACCGCGCGAAAGCGGAGGCGTTGATCGAATCGGGTCGAATGCAGCCCACTGGAATGGCCGAGATCGACCGAGCCAGAGCCGACGGGCGATGGGACGCAGCCTACGCCGGCGCGCGAACGGCGGTGGTGCCGCCTGATCTGCAGACTGCACTCGACGCCCAGCCCGAAGCACTGGGTTTCTTCACCCAACTGGACAGCGCGAACCGCTATGCCGTGCTGTGGCGGATCGAGACTGCCAAGAAGCCCGAGACACGTTCCCGTCGGATCGAAAAGCTCGTGGCGATGCTGGCACGAGGCGAGAAGATCCACGGCTAGAGCGCGTCCCGCAGGCACCTTGGCATCACACTGATTTCGGCAACAAGGCGGGCACCAACTGCCGGTTCAGCTGCTTCACCCACCATTTGAGGGCCTCCCCCATCACGCCGTTCTTCCAGCCGAGCCAGAACGCCTCGGGCGGGCGCGGTTCCTCGGTCTGCAGCTCGACCAGCGTGCCACGTGCCAGTTCGCCGCCGATGCAGGCGCGCGGCAGAAAACCATGCCCGAGTCCGGCGACCTGGCAGGCCACCTTGGCGGCCATCGAGGGCACGGCGATCCGTGGCTGTCCCGCGAGCAGTCCGACCGTGCGTTCGGACAGCGTTCGCGCGCTGTCGCTCACCACGATGGCGTTGTGCTCCAGAAGGTCGCCGCGCCCCAGTGGCCGCTTGACGCGCGTCAGGGCATGGGTGGGCGCGACACAGAAGGCGAAGTCGAGGCTGCCCACCATCACTGCCTCGTAGCCGCCGCCCGCAGGCCCTTCGCCCGCGGCGATGACCACGTCGGCACGGCCCTCGCGCAGCGCCTCCCAACTGCCGGTGAGCGCCTCGCAGCCGATGCGCAGCCGCGTGCCGCAGCGCAGGGCCTCGAAGGCGCGCACATCATCGATGAGCGCCACTGTCGGGATCAGCGAGTCGTGCACCAGCCGCAGCTCCGATTCGAACCCGGTGGCGATCTGCCGCATGCGCGACTCGAGCTCGCTCGCAGCTCCCAGCAGCCAGCGCCCCTCCTTGAGCATTTCGCTGCCGGCGGCGGTCAGCGTCACGCGTGGGCCGTTGCGCTCGAACAGTTGCATACCGAGTTGATCTTCGAGCTTGCCGACCGCATAGGAAATCGTGGAGGGCACCTTGTTCAGGCGCACGGCGGCGGCCGCGAACGAGCCGTGGCGGTCGATGGCGTCGACCACCTCGATGGCTTCCAGGCTGAGCTTGAGCACGCGGGGGTTCCTTGGCGATGAACAGGTTTGTCGGGCGATGTTCGAAAAATTCGCTCATAGAGGCCTAAAAGTTTCGCCGAAGGGCCACGCCTCCGGCCCGAAGATTCATTCCGTCACTCGGAAATCCTCCGGGCGCCAAGAGTGAATTCAATCGAACTCGAACATCGCAAAGGAGCGAATCATGCCGGAAATCCGCCGCAGTGGCCTCCGCACTTGGGCGCACCGGCACATGAAACTGTCTGCCCTTCGAGGGTCGGCGAACGTCCAAAACATCTGATTAATCGACAAGACACGCACCCTTGCTAAAACGAGGATGCATGCCCACAACCCGTTCAACACCGAGTTACTACATGTCCATCCAAGCCACCCCGACCGCCGGCGCCAAGCTCCTCACCCCCAAGGACCACATGCTGGTCATGATCGACTTCCAGTCGCAAATGGCCTTTGCCACGCATTCGATCGACGCGGTCAACCTGCGCAACAACGCGGCGCTGGTCGCGAATGCCGCTGCCGGCTTCGGCGTGCCGACCATCCTCACCACCGTGGCCGAGAAGAGTTTCTCGGGCCCGATGTTCAGCGAAATCACCGATGCCTTCCCGGGTCAGAAGATGCTCGACCGCACATCGATGAACACCTGGGAAGACGCGGCCGTCATCGCACGCGTCAACGAAATCGGCAAGCCGCGCATCGTGCTGTCGGGCCTGTGGACCGGCGTGTGCATCGTCGGGCCTGCGCTGTCGGCCATCGACCAGGGCTTCGAGGTGTTCGTGATCGCCGACGCGTGCGGCGACGTGTCCGCCGAGGCGCACAACCGCGCGATCGACCGCATGGTGCAGGCTGGGGCGCGGCCCATGACCTCGCTGCAGTACCTGCTCGAACTCCAGCGCGACTGGGCCCGCACCGACACCTACGAGCTGACCACCGGCATCGCGAGGAAGTTCGGCGGCGCCTACGGCCTGGGCGTGACCTACGCCAAGACCATGTTCGGCGCGCACGAAGGCTGAGCGGGTTGGTGATCAAGATGAAGCCCTACGTTCTGTCGCTTGCGCTCGGCCTGCTGGTCGGCGTGATCTATGCGCTGTTCCAGGTGCGCTCGCCGGCCCCGCCGGTCATTGCGCTTGTCGGACTTCTGGGGATCCTGCTCGGCGAGCAGATCCCGCCGCTCATCAAAAGCGTGCTCAAGCCCGACGCGGTGACCACCTCGTGGCTGCACCACCAGGTCAAGCCGCATGTGTTCGGTGAGCTGCCGCAATCCGAGAAGGCGGCCCCGGCCGCCACGGCACGCAAGACGTGATGAGCGATTCTTTCGACGAACAACGCCGCCGGCTGTGCCTGGGCACACTCGGCGCTGCCATTGCTGGAACGGCGATGGCCCTACCCGATGCTTCAAGGAAATCCGACATGGCGGGAGACGACACACCCGATCTGATTCTTCACAACGGACGCTTCACCACGCTGGACCGAGCCAACCCCGTGGCCAGCGCCGTGGCCATCAAGAACGGACGCTTCCTGCGCGTCGGCCGCCGTGAAGACGTGCTGCCGCTGGCCGCCAGCGGAACCCGCGTGATCGATCTGCAAGGCAAGACCGTGTTGCCGGGCCTCATCGACAACCACCTGCACATCATCCGCGGCGGACTCAACTACAACCTCGAGTTGCGCTGGGACGGGGTGCGCAGCCTGGCGGACGCCATGGGCATGCTCCGGCGCCAGGTTGCGATCACGCCGGCGCCGCAATGGGTGCGCGTGGTGGGCGGCTTCACCGAACACCAGTTCGCCGAGAAGCGCCTGCCGACCATTGGCGAGCTCAACGCGGTGGCGCCCGACACGCCCGTGTTCATCCTGCATCTGTACGACCGCGCGCTGCTCAACGGTGCAGCGTTGCGCGCCGTGGGCTACACCAAGGACACGCCGGCGCCGCCCGGCGGCGAGATCGTCCGCGACGGCGCAGGCAACCCCACCGGCCTGCTGCTCGCAAAGCCCAATGCGTCCATCCTCTACGCCACGCTGGCCAAGGGCCCGAAGCTGCCGCTGGACTATCAGGTCAACTCGACCCGCCACTTCATGCGCGAGCTCAACCGGCTGGGCGTGACCGGCGCCATCGATGCGGGCGGCGGCTTCCAGAACTACCCCGAGGACTACCAGGTGATCCAGCAGCTGGCCGATGCCGGCCAACTCACCATCCGTCTGTCCTACAACCTGTTCACGCAGAAGCCCAAACAGGAAAAGCAGGACTTCCTGAACTGGACGGCCACCTCCAGGTACAAGCAGGGCGACGACTACTTTCGGCACAACGGCGCGGGCGAGATGCTCGTGTTCTCCGCGGCGGATTTCGAGGACTTCCGCCAGCCGCGTCCCGACATGGCGCCCGAGATGGAAGGCGAGCTCGAGGAGGTCGTGCGCGTGCTCGCGCAGAACCGCTGGCCATGGCGCCTGCACGCCACCTATGACGAGACCATCGACCGCGCACTCGATGTATTCGAGAAGGTCAACCAGGACACGCCCCTGGCGGGCCTGAACTGGTTCTTCGACCATTGCGAAACCATCTCCGAAAAGTCGATCGACCGCATCGCGGCGCTGGGCGGCGGCATTGCCGTGCAGCACCGCATGGCCTACCAGGGCGAGTACTTCGTCGAGCGCTACGGCGCTGGCGCGGCCGAGGCCACGCCGCCGGTCAAGCGCATGCTGGAGAAGGGCGTGAACGTTTCGGCTGGCACCGACGCGACGCGCGTGGCCTCGTACAACCCGTGGGTGTCCCTGTCGTGGCTGGTCACGGGCCGCACCGTGGGCGGCATGCAGCTCTACCCGCAGCGCAATTGCGTGGACCGCGAGACCGCGCTGCGCATGTGGACGGAAAAGGTGACCTGGTTCTCCAACGAGGTCGGCAAGAAGGGCCGCATCGAAGCCGGCCAACTGGCTGACCTGATCGTGCCCGACCGGGACTACTTCGCGTGCGCTGAATCGGACATTGCAGACACCACGGCGCTGCTGACCATGGTGGGCGGCAAGATCGTCTACGGCGCCGGCCCGTTCGCCTCACTCGACGAAGGCACACCGCCCGCAGCCATGCCCGACTGGTCGCCCGCACGCACCTTCGGCGGCTATGCAGGTTGGGCCGACACGAAGGAGGGCGCACCGATGCAGAAGGTGCTGCGCAAGGCTGCAGCGGACTGCGCCTGCGCCAACACCTGCAACGTGCACGGGCACCGGCACGCCACCGCATGGAGCAGCAAGCTGCCGATTGCCGACCTGAAGAGCTTCTGGGGCGCGCTCGGTTGCGCCTGCTGGGCGGTCTGAGATGCGCTGGACCCTTTCACCCGCGCTGCGCTGGATCGCCTTGCTGCTGCTGTGCGCTGCCTACCTGCAGGGCGGCTTCAACAAGGCCACCGACTTCGCGTCCGCCGTTGCCGAGATGAACCACTTCGGCGTGTCTCCCGCGGCGCCGATGGCCATGGCCGTCATCGTGCTGGAACTGGGTGCCTCGGCCCTCATCCTGACGGGCTTCTACCGCTGGCTGGGCGCCCTGGCGCTGGGCGCGTTCACGCTGTTCGCCACGTTCGTGGCGCTGCGCTTCTGGGAAATGCCGCAACCCGAACGCTTCATGGCCGCGAACTCGTTCTTCGAGCACCTCGGGCTGGTCGGCGGCTTCCTGCTGGTGGCGTGGCATGACTTGAAGGCGCGCGCGAATGGCTGAGATCACCGACTCCCCGACTCCTGCAGTCTCTGCAGAACCCGCAGGTTCCGCGAAGGCTGCGAGCGGCTTTGCGCCGCTGCGCCAGCCGGTGTTCGCCGTGCTGTGGACCGCCACCGTGTTCGGCAACATCGGCAGCTTCATGCGCGACGTGGCCAGTTCCTGGCTCGTGACCGATCTTTCGGCCAGCCCCACCGCGGTGGCGTTGATCCAGACGGCGGCCACGCTGCCGATCTTCTTGCTCGCCATTCCGGCGGGCGTGCTCTCGGACATCCTCGACCGCCGCCGCTTCCTGATCTTCGTGCAGCTGGTGCTCGCGAGCGTCAGCGGCACGCTGCTGGTGCTCTCGCACACGGGCTCGCTCACTGTCCAGTACCTGATCGCGCTGACCTTCGTGGGCGGCATCGGTGCGGCGCTGATGGGGCCGACGTGGCAGTCGATCGTGCCCGAACTGGTGCCCAGGTCCGACCTGAAGAGCGCGGTGGCATTGAATTCACTGGGCATCAACATCGCGCGATCGATCGGGCCTGCCGCGGGCGGGCTGATCCTTGCGAGCTTCGGCGCAGCCCTGACCTACGGCGCCGACGTGCTGAGCTATGTCTTCGTCATTGCCGCGCTGATCTGGTGGAAGCGCCCGGCCGCGGTGGACAGCGGGCTGTCGGAGAACTTCCTGGGCGCCTTCCGGGCCGGCTTGCGCTACACGCGCGCCAGCAAGGAACTGCACCGCGTGATGCTGCGTGCGGCGGTGTTCTTCCTGTTCGCGAGTTCGGTTTGGGCGCTGCTGCCGCTCGTGGCGCGTCAGATGCTGGGCGGAACGGCCGGCTTCTACGGCGTGCTTCTGGGGGCGGTGGGCGCAGGCGCCATCGCAGGCGCGCTCGTCATGCCGCGCCTGCGCGCGCTGCTCGACGCCGATGGCCTGGTGCTGCTGGCGTCGGTCATCACTGCCAGCGTTATGGCTGCGCTGGTGTTCGCGCCGCCGAAGTGGCTGGCCTTGCTGCTGCTGTTGCTGCTGGGCCTGGGCTGGATCATTGCGCTGACCACGCTCAACGGCGTGGCGCAGGCGATCCTGCCGAACTGGGTGCGCGGTCGCGGACTGGCGGTGTACCTCACCGTGTTCAATGGCGCGATGGCGGCTGGCAGCCTCGGCTGGGGCCTTGTGGCGCAGGCGATCGGGGTGCCGTACACACTCGTGGCGGGCGCTGCCGGCCTCCTGGTCGTGGCGCTGCTGTTCCATCGTGCGAGGCTGCCTGCGGGCGAGTCGGACCTGCAGGCATCCAACCACTGGCCCGAGCCGCTGGTGACCGAGCCCGTCGCGAACGACCGTGGCCCGGTGATGGTGCAGATCGAGTACCGCATCCGCAAGGAAGACCGCCCCGCATTCCTCGACGCGATGAAGCGCCTGTCCCTGGAGCGCCGCCGCGACGGTGCCTATGCCTGGGGGGTGACCGAGCACACAGGCGACGCCGAGCGCGTGATGGAGTGGTTCCTGGTGGAATCATGGGCCGAGCACCTGCGCCAGCATCACCGCGTCTCGCACGCCGATGCCGATCTGCAGAGCGAGGCTGTGCGTTTCCACATCGGGCCCGAGAAGCCGGTGGCGCATCACTTTCTTTCGCTCTGATCCTTCGTTCCCCTTCACTTCACAGAAAAATCCATGACCACTCTCACCTTGCGCGACGGCACCGAGCTCTACTACAAGGACTGGGGCTCGGGCCAGCCCATCGTCTTCAGCCACGGGTGGCCCCTGAGCGCCGACATGTGGGACGCCCAGATGCTGTTCTTCGCTGAGCGCGGCTACCGCACCATTGCCTTCGACCGCCGCGGCTTTGGCCGCTCGAGTCAGCCCTGGACCGGCTATGACTACGACACCTTCGCCGACGACATTGCCGAGCTGATCGAGAAGCTCGACCTGAAGGATGTGGTCCTCGCGGGTTTTTCGATGGGCGGCGGCGACGTCACCCGCTACATCGCGCGCAAGGGCTCAGCGCGCGTCGCCAAGCTTGCGCTCATCAGCGCCGTGACGCCGCTTTTCATGAAAACGGCCGACCATCCGGTGGGCCCTGATGCTTCGCTGTTCGCCGGCATCCGCGCCGGGCTGGCCGCCGATCGTCCGCAGTTCCTGGACAACTTCAGCACACTGTTCTACGGCACCAACCGCCCCGGGGCGAAGGTGTCGCAGGGCGTGTTCAAGCAAACGCTGCAAATCGCGCTGCAGGCTTCGATCAAGGCCACCATCGACTGCGTGACGGCGTTCTCTGAGACCGACTTCCGCCCCGACATGGCAAAGATCGACGTGCCCACGCTCGTGATTCACGGCGACGATGATCAGGTGGTGCCGATCGAGGCGACGGGAAAGCTCGCAGCGCAAATGATCAAGGGCGCCCAGCTCAAGGTCTACGCTGGTGCGCCGCACGCCACCTGCAACACCCACGCCGATCAGGTCAATGCCGACCTGCTGGCGTTCATCCAGGGCTGACGCTGCTTGCGTCCGCAAGGGCGCGCCAGCTCTACAGGTGAGGCACCGAGACCGGCGGCGCCGCTGCCGCCTCGCCCTCGTGCGTGCCGCGTTGCAGCAGCACCGAACATGCGGCCAGCACAGGCGGCACCGCAAAGCACCACACGTTCCACCGCATGAAGATGAGCGCGGCTGCCGCGCAGCCCGCGGCGAACCAGGCCACCGCCGCGGCCATGCGCCGCATGCGAGCCCGCGCGGCGGCGGCTTCTTCCGGTGGCTGCCCGCCGCGCAGCAGGTCGGCCAGGTCGATCATCACCTGTGTCGTCGTGCCGGTCATCAGCGTCGTGGGGGGCGCGCTGCCGAGGTGGATGCGGTGCACGGCGTTTTGGATCGCCATGGCTGATACCAGCACAAGGCCAGCGAGCATCGCCATCGCGCTGTCGCCATCCGGGAAAGGGCCGAAGCGAATCGCGAGCACACCGCCCACCAGCAGCAGGGCCGTTTTGAGCACCAGCATCGTGCGCAGCTCGGGGAGCCCCAGCCCCGGGAGGCCATAGCTCAGCCAGCGCGCGAGCACCACCACAGCGCAGAACACGGGCAAGGCCAGCAGCTTGGTGAGGGCGCCCGAGCTTCCATGCACAAATGCCGCGCCGATGGTCACGAAGTTGCCCGTCACATGGGCCGTGAACAGGCCATGCAGCGCGAGGAAGCCGGCTGTGTCCACGAAGCCGCCGTTGAGGCTCATGAGTTGGGGCAGGGTGGGTTTCATCAGCACGAGACGCTCTACTTGGGGATTCTCTGCGCGGGGTCGTAGAAGAAGGTTTCCTCGACGATGCGTTCGTCCTGCCAGCGCTGCCATGCGACTTCCTCCATGTGGGTGCGCGTGCCATCGAGCCAGTCGAACTCGAAGATCCAGCGAATGGCCACGTGGTCGCCGCTGACCATCACGGGTCTCACGCAGTGCGAGCGAATGGCCTTCGTCTTCTTGAGGATCCCGCGCTCGTTGGCGATTGCCTGATCGCGGCCGACCCGCGGCGCGGACTGGTTTTCGTACATCACGACGTCGGGAGCATAGAAGGCCTCGACGGCCTCCGCGTGGGTGTTGGCCTCGACGAGTGCGACGAAGCGTTCAATGGTCTCTGGCGTAGGCATTGGGCAGGACTTTCGATGAAGAGGACGATGAAGAGGAGTAAGAGGGCACCGAATCAGATCGCGCGCTGAAAAGCTGAAGGCTGCTGCGCCCCGCGTGCGGCGCTCGGGGAGTGCCCGACGATCCGCTTGAACGCGCGGCTGAAGGAGGCCTCCGAGTCATAGCCCAGTCGATCGGCCGCCACGGCCACGCGCACGCCGTCGTTGGCAATCCAGCGGCGGGCTTGCGCCATCTTCAGCTTGGCGACGTACTTTGCCGGACTCTCGCCCACCGTGGCGCTGAAGGCTTCGGCAAAGCTCGAGCGCGACGCGCCCATCAACTTGGCCAGCGTCGGCACGCTCCAGTCGCGCGCCGGGTCGGCATGGATGGCGGCCAGCACCTTGCCGACCTTGGGGCACTGCACGGCGGCGATCCAACCCGTGGAGTCGCTGCATTCGCACTCGACCCATGCGCGGATGATGGTGGCGGCCAGCACGTCCGCCATGCGCGCGAGGATGCCGCAGGCGCCAATGCGGTCCAGCGCGATCTCGCGCTCCATGGCGTTCAGCAGCACGGGCACCGTGGGATCCTTCTTGGCAAGGTCGCCCGCGCGCATGACGTCCGGCATCATCGCCAGCAGTGGGTGCAGCGGGTCTAGGTTGAAGCGCATGGCGCCGCAGAACATCACGTCGGCGGGCGCTGCGTCGTTGCGTTCGTCGGCTCCGCGCACTAGGTAGATGTTGTCGGAAACGGGCACGCGCCCCAGCGAACCGATGTCCAACGCGGGCACCTTCGGGTCGCTGGCCAGCACATGGGCGCTGCCTCTGGGCAGCAGCACCGCGTCGCCCGGGTTGAGCTGCAGCCAGCCAGTCGACGCGGTGTGCAGCCAGCAGGCGCCGTGCGCGACGAAGTGAAACCGCGCATCGCGCTGCGCCGGGAATGCGATGGCCCAGGGCGCGTGCATCAGGCAGCGTCCGTATTCCACACCGTCCAGGCGCAGGTCCAGCAGGATGCGCGTGAGCATGTCGAGGCTTCCGGTGGAGTCGGATCGGTCCATCGGCGCATCACGCGATGAGTTGGAGAAATCGTCAAGCATTTCGGATATTCAGGTATGGGATCGCCGGGATGGTATTCCTACACTTTCTTGTCTGCTTCCAACAACCGAATGACCTTGTGCCCTCTTCATCTTGCTCAGAATGCATCGCAGCCGGCGCGCAAGCGCCAGCGCTTCTTGCCACCTCTCCCAACACCGAAGCGTCGGCTCGTTGGCCCGCAGTGGCTTCGCTCGCGCTCGGCGTGTTCGGGCTCGTCACCGCAGAGTTCTTGCCCGCGAGCCTGCTGACGGCCATCGCGAATGACCTTGGGGTAAGCAACGGTGCTGCGGGCCAGGCCGTCACCGCCACCGCGCTGGTCGGTGCCGTGGCCGCACCTGCCATCCCGCTGCTCACCCGCCGCTTCGATCGCAAGTCGGTGCTGCTGGCGTTGATGGTGCTGCTGGTGATCTCCAACGTCCTGGCGGTCACGGCGCACAGTCTGCCTGCGCTGCTGGTCGCGCGCGTGCTGCTGGGCGTGGCACTCGGCGGTTTCTGGTCGATGGCCGCGGCGCTCGCGATGCGGCTGGTCCCGGAGAACCTCTTTGCGCGTGCGATGTCGCTCGTGCTCACCGGCGTCTCGGTGGCCACCGTCAGCGCCGCGCCCATCGGTGCGTGGATGGGCGCGATGTGGGGCTGGCGCAGCGCGTTCATGGCTGCAGGCGTGGTCAGTGTGCTGACGCTCCTCGTGCAGGTCCTCACGGTGCCGTCGCTGCCTCCGCGCGACAACCCGAACCTGCGCGTGCTGGGCCAGTTGCTGCAGCGCTCCGGCGTGCGCGTTGCGCTGCTGGCCGTGCTGCTGGTGATCTCCGGCCACTTCGCGGGCTTCACCTACATCCGCCCCTTGATGGAGAACGTCACGCATCTGTCGGTCAGCGCGATCTCCGGCGTTCTGCTGGCCTATGGCATCGGCGGCTTCTTCGGCAACTTTGCGGGCGGCTTCATCGCCGAACGCAGCGAACGCCGGGCGATTGTGTCGGGTGCGGCGCTGATCGTGGCGATGGCCGCGAGCTTGTGGGTGGCCGGCGATTCGTTTGTCGTCACGGCAGGCGCCATTGCGCTGTGGGGCTTCGCGTTTGGCGCGTTCCCCGTGGGATTCCAGACCTGGATCGTGCGTGTCGCGCCGGACCAGGCCGAGGGCGCGGGCGGCTTGCTGGTGGCAGCGTTCCAGATCGCCATTGCGATCGGCGCGATCGGCGGCGGCATGCTGGTCGACCATGTCGGAGCGCTCGGTGGGCCGATCTTTGCAGTCGTGGCTGTCGCTTTGGGTCTGCTGCTGACGCTGCGTTTTGGACCTCGGCCGGCGATCGCTTGATCTCGAACTCGACATGTCATCCATGAATTCAGTCAACCGTCGCATCGCGCTTGCTGCTCATCCGCGCGGCCTGCCGACACCGCAAGACTTCCGCATTCAGACCGAGGCTGTACCGAAACCAGCCGAGGGCCAAGTGCTGCTGCGGACGCTCTACCTTTCCGTCGATCCCTACATGCGCAACCTGATGGAGGCCGTTGGGCCGGGCTATGCGCCGCCCGTCGCGCTCGGCGCCACCATGGTCGGCGGCACAGTCAGCCGCGTGGTGGCGTCGCGCAACGCAAAGGTGCCGGTGGGTGAACTGGTGCTGGCGAACGCCGGCTGGCAAGACAACGCGTTGTCAGACGGCGGCGACCTGCTGGCCCTAGGCGACATGGCGCAGCCTTCGTTCGCGCTGGGCGGCCTCGGCATGACGGGCTTCACGGCCTATGTGGGCCTGCTCGATATCGGCAAGCCCAAGGCGGGCGAGACGGTGGCCGTGGCGGCGGCGACCGGTGCTGTTGGGGCTGTGGTCGGGCAACTGGCCAGATTGAAAGGCGCGCGCGTGGTCGGCATCGCGGGCGGCGCGGACAAGTGCCGCGCCGCGGTGGAGGTGCTTGGCTTCGATGCCTGCGTCGATCGGCATGACCCGCGCTTCGCAGAGCTGCTGACCCTGGCATGCCCTGACGGCATCGATGTGTACTTCGAGAACGTCGGCGGAGCGGTGTTCGACGCCGTCTTGCCGTTGCTGAACATCGGCGCGCGCGTGCCCGTATGCGGCTTCATCTCGCACTACAACGATGCCGACAAGCCGACGGGCCCTGATCGCCTGCCGGGCCTGATGTCCAAGCTGCTGGCCCGGCGCATCCACATGCAGGGCTTCATCATCCTCGACCACTACGGCGAGCGCTTCGACGCATTCCGGCGCGAGATGGGCGCCTGGATCGCCGCCGGTCGCGTGAAGTTGCAGGAAGACGTCGTCGACGGACTGGAGCAGGCACCCGACGCACTCATACGGCTGCTGCAGGGCGGAAACTTCGGCAAGGTGGTCGTGCGCGTTGCGCAAGATTGACCTTGCCTCATTTCCGGCGGCCCGCGATCCTGACCACAGGCTGATCACGGCCGCAAGGCGTAATTCGCCCTAGTGCTCTTTAGCGAAAACAGTGCGAGAAATGGGTTGCCTAGGCTCAAAAAGGAGACACCCAAGATGACGATGCACGTCCGTTCTCGCCGTTCCCTTGTCCTGCATGCGCTTGCCGCTGGAATGATCGTGTTGGCTTCCGGCACGTCCGCGCTGGCCCAGACCTATCCGACCCGGCCGATCACGCTCATCGTGCCTTGGGGCGCTGGTGGCGGCACGGATGCCACGGCGCGCATCGTCGCGAGTCTGCTCGAGAAGGAACTGAACCAGCCGGTGACCGTGGTGAACCGCACCGGCGGCAGCGGCGTGGTGGGCCATGCCGCCATTGCCTCGGCACCGCCGGATGGCTACACGATCGGACTCGCAACGGTCGAAATCGGCATGATGCACTGGCAAGGCTTGACCGAGCTTTCAGGTGCGTCGTACACGCCCATCGGGCTGGTCAACGCCGATCCGTCGGCGATCGAGGTCCGCGCCGACGCACCCTACAAGAGCGTGACTGACCTGCTCGCGGCCATCAAGGCGAATCCGGGCAAGCTCAAGGCATCCGGGACAGGGCAGGGCGGCATCTGGCATCTCGCGATTGCCGGCCTGCTGCGCGACCAGAAGATCGACCCGGCGGCCGTTGCATGGGTACCCAGCAATGGCGCGGCGCCCGGCCTTCAGGACATGGTGGCCGGCGGCATCGACATCGCGCCGGTCTCCCTACCCGAAGCGCGGCCGCTGATCGACGCGGGCAAGGTCAAGAGCCTGGCCATCATGAGCGACAAGCCGTCGGCGCTGTACCCCAACATCCCGACGCTGAAGTCCGTCACGGGCAGCGATTGGACGATGGCCGCCTGGCGCGGCATCGTCGCTCCCAAGGGCATCCCGCCGGAGGTGCGCGATCGCCTGGGCGCCGCGGTGAAGAAAGTCGCCGCCAGCAAGGAGTACGGGGACTTCATGGCTTCGCGCGGATTTGGCGTCGTCTACGCGGATCCCGAGGCTTTCGGAAAATACATGGCCAAGTCGGACGCCGAACTCGGCGCGACCATGAAGGCCGTCGGTATCGCGAAATGATGCGCCCTGGCCTCTGCCCGGTGACGTCATGAAATTGAACGACGCGGTTTTCGGCTGCGTCCTGCTGGCGCTGGGGATCGCGGTACTTCTGGTGGTGCAGAGCTATCCACCCATCCCCGGCCAGCAGGTCGGACCGGCGCTGTTCCCGGGGCTGATCGCTTTCGCCCTGTGCGTGTGCGGCGCGGCGTTGACCATCAGTGGCTGGCGCAGGCGCCATGACACTGGCTGGTTCAAGCCCGGGGATTGGGTGAAGTCGCCCAGGCATGTGGTGGCGTTCTGCGCAGTCATCGGCAGCGTGCTGTTCTACATGGTGGCCGTCGACAAGCTCGGCTTCCTGATCACGGCCACCTTGCTGCTGACGGCTGTCATGTCGGCATTGCGCGTTCCGCCGTGGCGCTCGTTGCTGGTGGCGGTCATTGCGACGCTGCTCATCCACGCCGCGTTCTACAAACTGCTTCGCGTTCCGCTGCCATGGGGCCTGCTCACGCCCTACGCCTGGTAGGCCGCCCGCAACAACGCCACCGAGGATCGAACACGCATGTCGACAGCTCTCGCGCAGGCTTTTGCCATGGTGTTCGACCCGTACACCGTGCTGGTCATGATCGCTGCATCGCTGTACGGGCTCTTCGTGGGCGCGGTGCCGGGGCTCTCCGCGACCATGGCCGTGGCCTTGCTGGTGCCGGTCACTTTCTTCATGGCGCCGATTCCTGCCATTGCCGCGATGGTGACGTCCACCGCGATGGCCATCTTCTCCGGCGACATTCCCGGTTGCCTGCTTCGCATCCCCGGAACGCCTGCCTCGGCGGCTTATACCGATGAGGCTTTCGCCATGACCCGCAAGGGCCAGGCCGAAGTCGCTCTTGGTGCGGGCCTGGTGTTCTCGGCCGTCGGCGGTCTCTTCGGCACCGCGGTGCTGATCGTGGCGTCGCCTGCGCTGGCCGACTTCGCACTCAACTTCAGTTCCTTCGAGTACTTCTGGCTCGTGTTGCTGGGCCTGACCTGCGCCGTGTTCATCACGTCGGACCGGCCGCTCAAAGGCGTCGTGACGCTCATGCTCGGCTTGCTCGTGGCGTGCGTGGGCTTGGGCAACCCGGCTGGCTTTCCGCGCTTCACTTTCGGCAACGCCGAGATGACTGGCGGCATCGGCATGATCCCGATGATGATCGGCATGTTCGCGATTTCGGAGGTGATCCGCTATGCCGTCGACACGCTGCCGCCGGCCGAGTTGGTGGTCGAGAAGGTCGGCAGTGTCCTGGCGGGCCAATGGGCGCTGGCAAAGAAATACCCGCTTCAGATCTTGCGCGGCAGTGCGCTGGGCACGGTCGTCGGCGCATTGCCTGGTGCCGGTGCCGACATCGCGGCCTGGATGTCCTATGCGATGAGCAAGAAGTTGTCCAAGGAGCCGGAGAAGTTCGGCACTGGCCACGTCGAGGGCATCGTCGAATCGGGCTCTGCGAACAACAGCGCCTTGGCGGGTGCGTGGATCCCGGCATTGGTGTTCGGCATTCCGGGAGACTCCATCACGGCGATCGTGATCGGTGTGCTCTACATGAAAAACCTCAACCCCGGGCCGACCCTCTTCACCACGAACCCGCAGAATATCTATGCGGTGTTCATACTTTTCATCGTGGCCAACCTCATCATGATCCCGCTCGGGATCCTGTGCATCAAGGTGTCCAAGCGCATCCTTCGGGTGCCGCGCAACCTGCTGATGCCGCTCATCCTGATCTTCTGCATCGTCGGCGCGTTTGCCATCAACAATTCGCTCTTCGACATCGGCGTGATGCTGGTCGCCGGCATCGTTGCCTACTTGCTCGAGGAGAACGATTTCCCGATCGCTCCGGCCATTCTGGGCGTGGTGCTGGGCGGCATGCTCGAAGAGAACTTCATCACGTCAATGATCAAGTCCGACGGCAATCTCCTGGGCTTCGTCTCGCGTCCGATCGCTGCTTCGCTGGCAGTCTTGTCGGTGCTGATCTGGGTTGTTCCGGTGCTTCGAGGACTGCGGCGCAAGCGTTCAGTCCAGGCTGCGGCCTGACAGGAACGTACGCCTACTATCAAATGCACCCGCGGGCCTGGCTAGGCGTCTGGCCAAAGCGGGCGCGATAGGCCCGATTGAAGGTGGAGACTTCGTCGAAGCCCCAGTCGGCGGCAATGTCCGCGATGGGCCGCTTCGGTTGTTCCTTGAGCACTCGATGGCATTCATCGAGGCGGCATTGCCGCAGGTAGCCGCTGAAGGTGTGACCGAACTCGCCGAGGATCTTGAAGAGATAGCTGCGCGAAATGCCGAGTTCGGCGCACGCCGCGTCCGGCGTGAGGCTGCGGTCGGACAGGCGGTTTCTCATCAGCGCGAGGATGCGGTCGCGCATCTCGCACCGGAGCCTGTCGGCGCGGGTGTCCGGTTTTTCCGACACTTGTGCGCGGGACAACAGGTCGCTGCAGTGCCCCACCATCAGTGACTGCACCTGCAGCAGGTCCTGCGAGGGCAGTTCGTGCACCAGCCGCATGTAGTTGGCCAGAATGCGCCCCGTGCCGCCGTCGCCCGTCAGCACGGGCGACACAAGGCGCCCACGACGGCCGAGTCGCGGCCGCAAGAGCGCGTCATCGATCTCGATGCAGAACATGCTGAAGCTCGAGCGGAAGTCGACTTCCCATGTGGACGCGCAGTCGACCACGTAGATGTCGCCGGGTCCGGCCCGCAGCGCGCGGCCATCTTGTCGGACCACCACCTCGCCGGCGCGCATCAGGTTCACGAAGAAGGGCGCGCTTTGCTGGCGCGCGAGGCCGCTGCTCGAGAGCCGGACTTCATGCGCTTCGGCCGTGATGGTCGAACTGCGCAACTCAGGAAGCATGAGGCCGTCGATGCGGCCCTTGAAGCCGGGCGCTTCGGCGCGTTCGGGCTCGAGGGGTACGTAGGCGTCGCAGATGGCATCGCGCCAGTAGGCGAATTGCTCGCCAGGCCGGACGATCTGAGTGCTGCGGTGATAGGACGAGTCGTTCATGGGTCAACTGAAGGAGCGCGCCGATCATGCCAGCACCTGCGCTCATCGTCACGCATGGACCGTGGACGCTTTGCACGTTCGCCGTGGACGCTGCGCTCTGGCCCTGGCGGCCGGCCCGGGCAACGATAGGCACCCTGTTCGACAACGATGGAGACAACGCCGATGGCGACATCCGAGCAAATGGACGAGTGGCTCGCCTCATTCGAGCGTGAGGGCTTCGTCGTGCTGCCCGAGATCATTCCGAGATCCCGTGTGCTCGCCCTCACCGAGGCCTTGCTCCGGGTGGAGGCCGAGCACGGCTTCGGCTATGCCAAGACTTCATTCGAAGGGCTCAAGACCGTCCGCATCAACAACCTGCTGGTGCACGACGAGCTGTTCTGGACGGTGCCGCTGCAGCCCGAAGTGCTCGGGCTGGCCGAGCGGCTGCTCGACCGCGAGTTGCTGCTGTCGTCGCTGTGCTCGCTGACGCTCGGCCCCGGCCAGGAGGCACAGCCCCTGCACGAGGACACGCAGCAGATCCCGCTGCCGCGCCCGCGCGGACCGCTGGCCATCAACGCGATCTGGGCACTGAGCAATTTCACATCGGACAACGGTGCCACGCATATCGTTCCCGGTAGCCACAAGCAGCCCAGTTCGCCGCCCTACGGTGCCGAGATCGAGACGGCGCAGGCGACCATGGAGGCCGGCAGCGTCATGCTGTTCGACAGCGCGCTCTGGCACAAGGGCGGCGCCAACACCACGTCGATGCGGCGCTATGCGCTCTCGTGCTATTACTGCGCGGGCTGGCTGCGCCAGCAGGAAAACCTGCAGCTGGGCATACCCGCAGACGTGGCGCGGCGTCTCCCGCGTCGGCTGCAGGAGCTGTGCGGCTACAGCATCTACAAGGGCCAGTACGGGCACATCGACAACAAGGACCCGATCACCCTCCTGGGCAACGAAAGCGGCCGGCGCACGGTGTGGGAAGCCAGCGACCTCAAGAAGCGGCGCGAGGCCGGCCCGGACTGCAAATGACGCGAATCGATGGAGAGACGGCCGGCTTGCCGTCTGTGCCGGAATCGGTCGTGCACTTGCTGCGCGATGCCGCCGCCGAAGCGCCTGAGCGCCCGGCGCTCAGCTTCGAGGGCGTGCGCCTGAACTATGGGCAGTACGCCGGACTCGTGGGCGCGGTCGCGCGACGGCTCGGCGCGCGGGTGCGGCCCGGCGACCGGGTCGCGCTGGTCATGCGCAATTCGCTCGACCTCGCGGTCGCCACGTTTGCGGTGCATGCGTTGCGCGCGCAAGTGGTGCCGCTGAATCCAGGCTACAGCGTGCGCGAGATCGCCCACATGCTCGGAGACGCGGACCCTTGCATGGTGCTGTTCGACCAGAGCGTGACGATCGACCTGCAGGCACTGCGGCCGGCGCTGCCCCGCGAGGCCCTGTGGTGCACGGGAGACGGCAGCGGCTTCGTCGCACTGCAGGCAGAGGCCTGCGCGCTGCCGGCCAAGCTTCCCACGCACCAGGACTTGGCCACCCTGCAGTACACCGGCGGGACGACCGGGCTGCCCAAGGGCGTGAACATCCTGCATCGGCAGCTCGCCTTCAACATCGCGCAGCGCGAAGCGTGGCTGCCGACCCGGCGGGGCGCCGAGATCGTGCTGTGCACCATGCCGCTGTTTCATGTGTCCGCGGTGTCGATGTCGCTGCACCTGTGCCTGTACGCGCACGGCGAATTGCTGATCCATCGCCGCTTCAACGCCAAGGCGGCGCTGCAGGCGATCGCGGACCATCGCGTCACGCTGATGTCCGCAGCACCCACGATCTTCTACGACATCCTCAAGCAGCCCGGCCTGCCGCGCGAGGCGCTGGCCAGCCTGCGGGCTTGCTTCTCGGGCGCCGCACCATTGCCGCGCGAGACGCTGATGCGCTTCGAGCAGGCGACCGGCTGCGCAATCTACGAGGGCTATGGCATGAGCGAGGCCGGCCCCTGCCTGGCCTTCAACCCGATGCACCGCGAACGCCGGCCGGGTTCGGTGGGCCTGCCGGTGCCCGCCTGCGAGCTTGAAGTGGTCGACGTGGAAGACGGCGCGACGCCGTTGCCACCCGGGCAAGCCGGAGAGATCCGCGTCCGCGGGCCACAGGTGATGGCCGGCTATCGCAACCTGCCCGAGCTGACGGCCCGCACGCTGCGCGATGGCTGGCTCTATACCGGCGACGTCGCACTGAGGGACGACGAGGGCTACGTCTACATCCAGGGCCGCAAGCACGACACCATCAACGTCGCGGGCTTCAAGGTCTACCCGATCGAAGTCGAGCAGGTGCTGCTGTCCCAGCCCGAAGTGGGCGAGGCGGCCGCGTTCGGCGCACCCGACGAGCGCATGGGCCAGGTGGTGCATGCCTGGGTCACGCCGGCTCCCGGCCATCGGCCCGACGTGCAGCGTCTGCTCGATCACTGCGCCGCGCAGCTCGCGGCCTACAAGGTACCGCGCCGCGTCGGCATCGTCGAACGGCTGCCGCGTACCAGCGTCGGCAAGCTGGCGCGCAACACCCTCGAACCCGTCGCGATCTCCCCGCTTCCTCCAAGGACTCCAAGGACACCATGAAGACCGAACTGAACCTGCAGGCCCTGCAAACCCAACTTGCCGAAGAAGGCTACGCCGTGATCGAGAACGTGCTCGATGCCGCGCAGCTCGCGCAAGCGCGCGAACGCGTGGCAGAGGTGATGGCCCATGAGCTTGCAAATCCGCTGGCACCCGACAGCGAACAGCACGACGACGACGCGGAGATCCTCGCCTATTACAAGAAGCACTACACGGTGAGCGACGCCGAGGCGCAGCGCATGGTGGCGCGCATCCACCAGTACCGCCGCGACAACGCCGACACGCGCTGGCCCGTGCCGATCCACAAGGTGTCGAAGAACTTCCTGCACCTGCCCACGCTGTTCGACAACGACCAGTCGCAACGGGTGTGGAACCTGCTCGACAAGGCGCCCGACCTGATCCCTCTCATCGAGCACCCGGTGGTGCTGCCGATGGTGCGCCACGTCATGGGGCAGGACTGCAATCTGCACGACTTCCAATCCACCAGCATCGGGCCGCGCACCGGCGGCGGGGCCTGGCACGTCGATGCGCCGCTGGGCCAGATCGCCGAGCCGCTGCCCGAGTTTCCGCTGACGCTGCAGAACGTCTGGATGCTCGACGACTTCACCGCCGAGAACGGCGCCACCCGCGTGATGCCGCGCAGCCACAAGCTGCGCAAGTCGCCGCCCTGGGGCAGCGATCCGCTCGAAGGCGAAGTGACCCTCACCGCGCCGGCAGGCTCGGTGGCGATCTGGCTGTCGAACACCTGGCACCGCTCCGGGCCGAACCACACCGATGGCCAGCGCCGCGCGATCCTTTGCAACTACAACGTCTCGTGGCTGCGCCTGTTTGCCGACTTCACCAGCACGCTGCCGCCTGAAGTGGTGCCCACGCTGTCGAACGACGCGCGCTACCTGCTCGGCTTCGGCGCCCGCGCGCCGCTCACGCGCTGATCCGCACCATGTCCGACTTGAAAGCCTTGCCGCCCAGCGCCGGCCATTGCGCACCTGCGTTCGACGCGGTGCGCGCGGCCTTCGAGCACAACCTGGTCCACGGTGGCGAACTCGGCGCGTCGCTCGCCATCGAGATCGACGGCGAGTGCGTTGTCGACCTCTGGGGCGGCTGGGCCGATGCCGAAGGCGGCACGCCGTGGCAGCGCGACACGATGAGCGTGGTGTTCTCGAACACCAAGCCGGCGACCGCGCTGTGCATTCATCTGCTGGCCGAGGCCGGCGAGCTCGACCTCGACCAGCCGGTCGTGCGCTACTGGCCGGCTTTCGCCGGCGCCGGCAAGGAATCGATCACCACGCGCATGCTGCTCGACCATTCCGCGGGACTGCCGGCGCTGCGCGAGCGCCTGCCTGATGGAGCGGCCTTCGATTGGGAATTCATGGTCGAACGGCTCGAACGGGAGGCGCCATTCTGGGCCCCAGGCACGCGCGTGGGCTATCACGCGCTGACCTATGGCTGGCTGCTCGGTGAACTGGTGCGGCGCATCGGCGGCTGCTCGCTCGGCACGTTCTTCCATCGGCACGTGGCGCAGCCGCTCGGCCTGGACTTCTGGATCGGGCTGCCGTCGAGCGAGGAGTCGCGAGTCGCTACCATTGCGCCGCCCGCGCCGATTTCGGTGCCCGGCAACGCGTTCGAACGCGCGCTGATGCAGGAGCCGCAAAGCCCCACCGCGCTGTACATGAAGAACACCGGCGGTTGGCGCCCGAGCGGCTTCAACAGCCGGGCCGGCCACGCGGCCGAAATCGGCGCGGCCGGTGGAATCACCCACGCACGAAGCCTGGCGCGCTTGTACGGCACGCTGGCTTGCGGCGGTCAGCGGGGCGGCTTCCGGCTGCTCCGGGAGGACACGTTGGCCAAGGCCACGGCGGTGTCTTCCGCCACGCACGACGACGCCTGCCTGCGGGTGCCCACGCGCTTCGCGGCCGGCTTCATGCGCCAGATGGACAACCGGGCACGGGGACTGGACAGCGCCTGCATCGGCCGGGACGCGTTCGGCCACGTCGGTGCGGGCGGCTCGCTGGCCTTCGCCTCGCCATCGCGCCGGCTGGGCTTCGGCTACACGATGAACCGGATGGGCCCGGGCGTGCTGCTCAATGCGCGCGCGGACCGGCTGGTTCAAGCGGTCTATGAAGTCCTGGATGGGGCGCCGAGCGACCGTTGAGTTTTCGAGACGCCATCCGGCACTTTCTTTTTCTACAAGGAGACAGACACCATGAACAACCGCCGCCATCGTCATCTGAAAGCCGGCCTTGCCGGCGCACTGCTCGCCAGCAGCCTGCTCGGCGCCAGCCTCGTCCACGCTGCCGATCCAGTGAAGATCGGCTATCTCATTCCGCTGTCAGGCAGCGCCGCGGCATCGATCGGCAAGGACATGTCGCGTGCCACGCACCTGGCCGTCAAGCACATCAACGAAAGCGGCGGCATCAAGTCGATGGGCGGCGCGCCGCTCGAATTGATCGAGGTCGACACGCGCGGCGATGCCAAGGTGGCCATCACCGAGGTCGAGCGCCTGATCACGCGCGAGAAGACGCCCGTGCTGCTGGGCGCTTTCCAGAGCGGCGTGACCTTCCCGGCAACCGCAGTGGCCGAGAAGTACCGCACGCCGTGGGTGGTCGACCTCGCGGCCAAGGCCGACATCACCGAGCGCGGCTTCAAGTACGTGTTTCGTCCGACCCAGGTGCCGGCCTCGTCCAACGCTGAAAGCATGGCCGACTTCGTTTCGTTCGCCGGAAAGACTACCGGCAAGCCAGCCAAGACCGTGGCCATGGTCTACGAGAACACGGACTGGGGCCAGGACATGGCCAACACGCTCCGCGCCAAGTTCAAGGCGGCCGGCATCGAGGTCGTGCTCGACGAAGGCTACCCGCCGAACTCACCGGACCTGCGTCCGCTGGTGCTCAAGATCAAGGGCAAGAAGCCGGACGTGGTGACGGTCACCGCCTACTCGGCCGACGCCGTGCAACTGCACAAGCTGCTGGCGCAAATGCAGGTGGGCGCGATGGCCTACGTCGGCAGCGCGGGCGGGCAGATCGACAGCAACTTCATTCCGCTGGTGGGCAAGGGCATCGCGAGCCAGGTGTTCACCACCAATGGCTGGGCCGGCTACGAGTCTTCGATCACGACGCCTTTCGCGAAGAAGTTCTGGGATGAGTTCGTGGCTGCGAACAAGGTCGAGCCCAACGAGCTCTCGGTGAGCGCCTACGTCGCCACCTGGGTGATCAAGGATGCGCTGGAACGCGCCGGCAAGGCCGACCCCGAGGCCATCCGAAATGCGCTCGCGAAGACTCGGATCGAGGGCACGGATCTCACGAAGCTGGTCGGCTATGACATCGTCATCGACGAGAAGGGCCAGAACCCGAAGAAGCGCTATGTGATGCAGCAGATCACGCCGGCCGGCGAGTACCGCACCATCTGGCCGGAGAACCTGGCGTCCAAGACCTACCGCATGGTGTGGCCGGCGAACGCATCCACGCCCTGAACGCCGCGCGCGCCGTGTGCGCCGCGACCGGCCGCCCCGCAAAGGCGGCCGGCTTTCATTTCTTCCGCAAGGAGCATTTCTTGTCGAGCACCTATCTACAGGCCCTGCTGAGCGGTATCGCCAGCGGGGCCATCTACGGCCTCATCGCGCTGGGCCTGAGCCTGCAGTTCGGCGTGATGAAGATCATCAATTTCGCGCACGGCTCCTTCCTGATGATGGCCATGTACGTGTCGTACGCGCTGGCGACCCAGGCCGGGCTGCACCCGCTGGTCACCGCGCCGCTGACCGCGGGGGTGTTGTTCGTGGTCGGCTACGCGTGCCAGCGCTGGCTCATTGATGCGATCTACCGCAAGGAGATCGCACGCGAACCCATCGGCGTGCTGATCTTCACCACCGGGCTGTGGATCTTCATGGACTACGGGTTTCTCGCGCTGGTCGGCCCCGACAGCCGCTCGGTCGACAGTCCGTGGGCCAACGAGGTCTTGGTTATCGGCGACTTGATCTTTACCTACCCGCAAGTGGCCGGCCTGGTGTTTGGCGCGTTGATCACGGGCGGGCTGGTCGCGTTCCTGCGCTACACGCGCACCGGCCGCGCGATCCGCGCCACGGGTCAGGATCGCGAGGCAGCCGGGGTGCTGGGCATCGACAGCGCCCGTGTCTACCAGCTGTCCTTCGCCATCGGCCTGGGCGTGCTCGGCGTTGCCGGCGCGCTCCTGCTGCCGCTTTATCCGGCGAACCCCTTCGTCGGCGACACCTTCGGCATGCGGGCGTTCGTCATCGTGGTGCTCGGCGGCATCGGCTCGGTGGCTGGCGCCTTCTGGGGCGGCATCATCGTCGGCGTGCTCGAATCGGTGGGCAGCCAGTTGATTCCGGTGACCTACGCCGAAGCGCTGATCTTCCTGTTGTTCCTCGGGGTGATGTACTTCCGCCCGAGCGGACTCTTCGGTGTGGAGAACGAATGATGAGCACCCGCACTTTCCCTGCCGGCGCGAGGGTGGCGCTCACTGCCGCCGCGGTCGTCGTGCCGCTCCTGGCCGACAGCCAATACCTGCTGTCGATCGCCGTCCTCACGCTGCTGTACGCCTATCTTGCACTGTCGTGGAACATCCTGGGCGGCATTGCCGGTCAGCTTTCGCTCGGCCACTCGGCCTACTTCGGCATCGGCGCCTACACGTCGACCTGGCTGTTCGTGCACCTCGGGCTCAGCCCCTGGCTCGGCATGTGGGCCGGCGCCGCCATCGCCGTCGTCGCCGCCGTGGTGGTGGGTCTGTCATGCATGCAACTGCGCGGCGCCTACTTTGCGCTGGCGACCATCGCCACCGCGATGGTGCTCAAGACGCTGGTCGAGAACGCCGACAGCCTGCTGGGCGGGCCACGCGGCATGGAAGTGACCCTGCTGCGCGACGCGCCGCTGTATTTCCAGCACACACGCAAGGAGTTCTACTACGTGATCGCCCTGGTCTTCACGGTAGCCGCCTGGTTCATCAATCGCCAGATCCTGCGCAGCCGCTTCGGCTATTACCTCGCAGCGGTGCGCAACGACCAGGAAGCGGCGCTGGCTCTGGGCGTGCCCATCTTGCGCTACAAGATGCTGGCCGCGATGCTGAGTGCCGCGCTGACCGCGCTGGGGGGCACCTTCTACGCCCAGTTCGTGCTCTACATCAGCCCCGACAAGGTGTTCGGCGCCAACCTCGGCGTGGTCATCGCGGTGGTCTGCATCATCGGCGGACGCGGCACGCTGTGGGGACCAATCATCGGTGCGCTGCTCTTGCTGCCGGGCGAGGAACTCGCGCGCACCGTCTCGGGTGGCCTCGTCGGCGTCGACATGATGCTGTATGGCCTGCTGCTGATGCTGGTGATCCGCTGGGAGCCGCGCGGGCTGATGGCGATCTTCGAGCGCTGGTGCGAGCGCAGGCGCGCGACTCGGGCCGCGGCCCTCGGCGCCGCCGAGGGCGCACCATGAAGCTGCTCGAATTCCGCGGTGTCGGCAAGAGCTTCGGCGGCCTGCGGGCCTCCGACAACGTCAGCTTTTCGGTCGATGAAGGCGAGATCGTCGGCCTGATCGGTCCGAACGGCGCCGGCAAGACGACCCTGTTTGCGATGGCCTCCGGCTTCCTCGCGCCCACCGACGGCGAGATCTGGTTCGCGGACCGCCGGGTCGATGGCCAGAGCGCCGCGTACATCTGCGCCGCCGGGCTGGTGCGCACCTTTCAGATCGTCAAGCCTTTCGGCGAGATGACGGTTCTCGAGAACGCCATGATCGGCGCCTTCCTGCGCTATCCGCGCCGCGACGAAGCGGCGGAGGTGGCAACGAAGGTGCTGCGCCGCGTCGGCCTCGGTGGACGCGAGCAGCAGGTCGCCCGCACGCTCACGCTGTCGGGACGCAAGCGGCTGGAGGTCGCGAAGGCACTCGCCACGCAGCCTCGGCTCCTGCTGCTCGACGAAGTGATGGCCGGCCTCACCGGCGTGGAAACGGCGGAGATGGTGTCGCTGGTGCTGGACCTGCGCCGTACCGGCGTCAGTGTGCTGGTCATCGAGCACAACATGAAAGCAGTCATGCAGATGTCGGACCGCATCGTGGTCGTGCATCACGGCCGCAAGATCTCGGAGGGCGAGCCGAATGCGGTGGCGAACGACCCTGAAGTGGTGAAGGCGTATCTCGGGGAGGCTCACGCATGATGCTGGAAGTCAAGGGACTGGACGCCGGCTACGGCGACGTTCAGGTGCTGCGCGGCGTGGACATGAACGTCAGCGAAGGCGAGATCGTCTGCATGGTCGGCGCCAATGGGGCCGGCAAGACCACGCTGATCCGCACGGTGATGGGCACGCTGCCGGCCTTCGCCGGCGAGGTGCGCTTTTGCGGCGAACGCATCAGCGGCAAGCCATCGCACCAGATCGCGCGGTTGGGCATGGCGCAAGTCATGGAAGGCCGGCGGCTCTTCGGACACATGGAGGTCGAGGACAACCTGCGCGTCGGCGGCGATGTGCTGCGCGACGAGCGCCGCAGCCGCGACAACCTCGAGTGGGTCTACTCGCTCTTCCCGCGCCTGCGCGAGCGGCGGCGCCAGCGGGCGCGCTCCTTCAGCGGCGGCGAGCAGCAGATGCTGGCCATCGGCCGCGCGCTCATGACGTCACCCAGGCTCCTGCTGCTCGACGAACCCTCGATCGGCCTCGCGCCCATCATGGTCAAGGACATCTTCGAGAAGTTGCCGCATATCAATGCCCGCGGCATCACGATCCTGCTGGTCGAGCAGGACGTGCACCGTTCGCTCAGCCTGGCGCAGCGCGGCTATGTGCTGGAGCATGGCGAGGTCGTGATGTCGGGACCCGGCAGCACGCTCCTGGCGGACGAGGGGTTGCGTCGGGCGTACCTGGGGCTTTGAGGGCGACGCGCCGGTGGAGATTCCTCTCAGGGGCTCAGCACCTGACGCCTTGAAGGGAGTCTGTCTG
This sequence comes from Variovorax sp. 05N34, assembly GCF_056397405.1. Taxonomy (NCBI): domain Bacteria; kingdom Pseudomonadati; phylum Pseudomonadota; class Betaproteobacteria; order Burkholderiales; family Comamonadaceae; genus Variovorax; species Variovorax sp. 05N34. The sequence continues at coordinate 245,288 of NZ_JBFTNI010000002.1, read as the reverse complement.
GCAGCAGCCATCCCGCAGGCATTCAGATTGGGATCAGGTCCGAGCGATATCGTCGAACCCACTTCCAAGGAGAATGCGATGCAGGATGCGACTGCGGCAAGCTCACATGTGGACTTCCGGCTGAGCAAAGTCCCGGCAGTCACACTGGGCTTCTGGATCATCAAGATCGCCGCGACCACGCTGGGCGAGACTGGCGGCGACTGGGTAACCATGTCACTCAAGCTCGGCTACCTCGTGGGATGCGTGGTCTTTACGGCAATCTTCGTGGGGCTTGTCGCTGCCCAGGTCAAGGTCAAGCGCTTTCATCCGGCACTGTACTGGGCGACCATCGTCGGCACGACGACCCTGGGCACGACGATTGCGGATTTTGCGGACCGCTCGATGGGTCTCGGCTACCCGGGCGGCGTGGCCCTGCTTGCCTGCCTCCTGCTTGTGAGTTTGGGCGCCTGGTATTGGTCCGAGCGCACGGTTTCGGTCGAGAGCATCACCACGCCGAAAGCCGAATGGTTCTACTGGGTCACGATCCTGTTTTCGCAGACGCTCGGCACCGCACTGGGCGATTGGACGGCCGGCGCCGACCGGGGCGGCCTCGGGCTCGGCTACGAGATCGGCGCGCTGATTTTTGGCGGAGGTCTGGCGGTTGTCGCCGCTCTCTATTTTTGGACGCGGATCTCGCGCACGCTGCTGTTCTGGGCTGCGTTCGTGCTCACGCGGCCTCTTGGAGCGACGCTCGGTGATTTCCTGGACAAACCGATCAAGGAAGGCGGCTTGCACCTGAACCGCCTCTACGCATCTTTGCTGCTGCTGGTTTTCATGGCTCTCTGCGTGCGATTCGTTCCCCAACGGGCTGCTGTCCGGACGTGAGTTCGTCAGATAGGCCCGGTCGCACATCCGTCCCTCTGGCTGGCTGACACGCGCCGCGCTTTGCGGCTCCCACAGTGGCTCGATGCAGCAGGCAGCTTCGCCGCTGCGCATTTCAAGGAGTCGTCGATGAACGCAACTGCCCCCAGCGGCCCGGCGCCTGCGAAGCCGCCGCCTCCCAAGGTCCCGGACGCTGACATGGAGAACGAGGAAACGGACAGCAGCGACGACGAAGAAGGCGGTGAGAAGGAACAGGGTGGGAAGGACGGGGGCTGATCGGGCAGTTGCTTCCCGTGGCCACCTCATCGGATGGTCTGTGCCGGAACGGCCCAGACTGCTCCGCCGCCGACGGCGTAAAAACTGCGCTCCGGTGCAGGCTCGATCATCCATCCACCGGTGAATTCGCCGAACGCCGGGAGCACGGCTTGCCTGCCTTCGGCCAAGAAGCAGGGCAGCTTCACGCTGTCCCGCCCGCGCCCCTGCAATCGGCAGACCGGATGCACATGCCCCGCCAGCACGAAGTGAGTCGGATGCTGTTGAGGATGATGGCAGCAGGCAAAGGGCCCGAGCAGCCATGGCTCGTCGACGATCTCGATGTCGAGCGAAGGGGGCGGGTCCCCGGCGCGGCTGTCATGGTTGCCGCGCACCAGCGTCATCGCCGCTGAGCGGCGCCGCGTCCGCCATTCGGCCAGCGCATCCAGCAGACGCGCGGTTCGCGCCTCCCGCGCGTGCAGGAAGTCGCCAAGGAAAACAACGGCCGACGCTTCGAGGCCGCCAATGAGCGCGTCGAGCCGATCGAGGTTGCCTCCTGTCGTGCCTGAAGGCACGGGCTGGCCGAGCGCGCGGAAAGCGGCGGCCTTGCCCAGATGCAGGTCCGCCACAAAAAGCGTGCGCCGTGCCGGCCACCACAGCGCGCGCTCCGGCAGAAGATGCAGTCGCTCATTGGCCCAGATGACTTGGCATGAGGGCAGTGTGCTGGAAGCCATGTCAGGTTAGGTTCTCTAGTTTGCGCGTCTTCTTCGCTCTGGCGAGCGGCGCGGCTTGCCGCCTTCGCCTTCGCTGGTGGTCGGCGACATCGCATCGACGGCATCTACACCGAACTGCAGATTGGCGGACACCGCTTGCACATTGCTCACCTCCGAACGCGCTTCATCGCCCGCCGCCTTTTCCAGTTGCGCCACCATGCGCGCGATGCGGTCCGCGACGTTTTCGTTCGACAGCTTCTCGCGGAACAGTTCGACCATCAGCGGGAAGGCGAACGGCGTCGGCCTTGCAAGCGGCCGCAGCACCAGCCGCTGCGCCGCCATGCGCCGCAGGCTCGCCTGCATGCGGTTGATCTCGAGTTCCTGGGACAGCAGTTCCTGCTCCGCCTGTGCGAGCAGCCGATTGGCCGGGTCGTACTTGCGGAAGACCTCGTAGAAGAGCGACGACGAGGCCTGCAGTTGCCTATTGCTGCGCCGCTCGCCGGGGTAGCCCTGGTAGATCAGTCCTGAAACGCGAGCAATCTCGCGAAAGCGTCGGCGCGCGAGTTCCGTTGCGTTGAGGCTCGCGAGCACTTCGTGCAGCAGCGCGATCCGTTCGCCTTCGTCGGCGCCATGCAAGGCGATGGCTTCGCGGGCTTGCGCGTCATGTCCCGGCTGCAGGAGCCCGGGCAGCAGCGTGGGCCAGTCCACGGGTTCGGCGCTGAGCAGTTCCAGGCCATAGTCGTTGACTGCGATCGAGAAGGTGCCCGGTGCATGCTGCGCGGCGCGCCAGGCGATGAGGTTCGCCAAGCCCATGTGTACCGGACGGCCCGCGAAGGGGTAGAGAAACAGGTGCGTGCCTTCGCGCGTCACGAGAGTCTCCGCCAGCAGCGTTTGCGGCGTGGGCAGCGCCGACCATTTCTGCTGCAGCTCGAGGAGCGGGCGGACTCGCTGCATCTCGGCCGATTCATAGCGCCCCTCGTTTGCCAGCGCGAGCTGCTGGACCATCGCGTCAGCCAGTGTGCTGCTCAGGGGCATGCGTCCGCCGTTCCAGCGTGGCACGACCGGACGGCGCCCGCTGGCTCGGCGTACCAGTGCAGTCATGTCGTGCACGCGCACCAGTTCCAGCATTCGGCCGCCAAAGAGAAAGCAATCACCCGGCTTCATGCGCGCGATGAAGCTTTCCTCGACACTGCCCAACTTTGCGCCTCTCAGGTACTGCACAGTCATGCTGGAATCGCTCACGATGGTGCCGATGTTCGAGCGATGGCGGCGCGCGAGTCGCGCATCGGGGACGCGCCAGATGCCGTCATCGCCCGGCAGTGCGCGCCGATAGTCCGGATACGCCGCCAGAGAGGCGCCTCCCTGCGAGACGAAATCCAGGCACCACTGCCAGTTCTCGCGTGAAAGGTCGGCATAGGCCACCGTGTCGCGGACTTCGTCATAGAGCGCATCCGCTGCGAAGCCGCCGCCCAGCGCGACCGTCACCAGGTGCTGCACCAGCACGTCGAGCGGCTGAATGGGTGAATGCCGATGTTCGATGTGCCCTTGCGCGATGGCGGCGCGCGCGGCCGCGCCTTCCACGATCTCGATGCTGTGCGTGGGCACCAGCGTGACGCGCGAAGGGCGGCCGGGCGCGTGCCCTGAGCGACCCGCCCGCTGAAGAAGGCGAGCGACGCCCTTGGCCGAGCCGATCTGCAGCACACGCTCGACCGGAAGAAAGTCCACTCCGAGGTCGAGGCTCGACGTGCACACTACCGCGCGCAGCGAGCCGGCCTTGAGTCCGAGTTCGACCCATTCGCGCACCGCGCGATCGAGGGAGCCATGGTGCAGCGCAATCTCGCCGGCCCATTCGGGGCGTGTCTCCAGCAGGGCCTGATACCAGATCTCCGCCTGCGAGCGCGTGTTGGTGAAGACAAGGGTCGTTCGGCTTGTGGCGATCTCGTCGGCCACTTGCGGCAGCATCGTGATGCCGAGGTGTCCGGCCCAAGGAAATCGATCGGCGTGCGCTGGCAACAATGAATCGACAACCAGCGTCTTCGGCACGTCGCCCTGCACCAGCACGCCCTGGCGGCCGCCGAGCAGCGTTCGCATGGCTTCTTCGAGGTTCCCCAGCGTCGCGGACATGCCCCACACCTGCAAGCCTGCATTCCAGCGCCGCAATCGCGCGAGCGCGAGTTGCACTTGCACGCCCCGCTTGTTGCCCAACAGCTCGTGCCACTCATCGACGACCACGAGACGCAGCGAACCGAGCGTTTGCTCGGCATCGGCACGCGACAGCATCAACGACAGGCTCTCGGGTGTCGTGACGAGGACGCTGGGAAGCCGTCGGTCTTGCGCGGCGCGCTCGGCTGAAGGCGTATCGCCGCTGCGCGCCCCGGCGCTCCAGGGTTGCATCGAAGGCGCGAGGGCTTCGAGCGACTGCCGAAGCGAACGCAGGGTGTCCGCTGCGAGCGCCCGCATCGGCGTGAGCCAGAGCACGCGCAAAGGGGCCGGCGGGCGGATGCGAGGACCGGCTTGGGTGGGTGCTTCTTCGGCCAGGGCCAGCAAGGCGCCGAGCCACACCGCGTAAGTCTTTCCCGCGCCGGTGGTCGCATGCAGCAGGCCCGAGTGCCCATCGGCGATCGCCTGCCACACGGTGCGCTGGAAGCCGAAGGGCACCCATCCCAGCTCGGAGAACCAGGCTTCTATGGCCTCCCTCATGAGAATTGGGCGGGGCGCTTCGGATCGTTCATGGCTATTTCCTCGTGCCGGTTGCGAGTCGAAATGCCAGTCTCCCGTCACCTCCGGGAATTTGGGCAGTCCTGCGCTCCGCCTTCACGTAGGCGGAGCGCCGAACTAACAACTAACGTCTTACGGTCGACATGACGGTGGCGCGGCACCGTGGCTGCTCGGCAGGCGCCAGCAGGCGGCAGTTGTCGAGCGCGCGCTGCTGCATGTCGCTGAGCCGCGGTTGATTGCGCCGCGGCGGCGAGTTGTTCCAGTGATTCGGCGGAGGGCTGTGCCAGTTGGGATTGTTGGGCGGGCGATGCCAGTTCTGGTTGTGGTTCCACCGCTGACCGGGGCCGCCGCGCTGCCAGCCTCGCTCCCACATGCATCGATCGAAATTCACGCCGCGGCGGTCGCAGGCCCTGAGATCTCGATCGAACTGGGGGCTGTTGTGCCATTGAGCCATTGCGGATCCGGACGCCGTCAGTCCCGTGATCGCCAGGAGCATTGCCGAGATCAGTTTGTTCATGGCCCGCAATTTTGCACTCGCTTGCGCATTGCGCAAGGCGAACGTCTTGGGGCTATCCTCCGTTGCCGTGCGAATGAAAACCAAGGCAAATGCATGAAAAAGTCGGAAGCCACCCAAGGCCAGCCACCATCACCATCAGCATCCGAGCTCATCTCTGCGAAGGTCGCCGAACTCGGCGGCTGGCGTGGGGCGACTTTGGGCAGGATGCGCGAGCTGATCAAGGAAGCGGACCCCGAAGTCCTCGAAGAGGTGAAGTGGATGGGGACGCCGGTCTGGTCGCACGACGGCATCATCTGCACGGGTGAGTCCTACAAGGACAAGATCAAACTGACTTTTGCCAAGGGTGCTTCATTGAAGGACCCGGCCGGTCTCTTCAATTCGAGTCTCGACGGCAACGTGCGACGCGCCATCGACATCCTCGAAGGAGAGGCAGTCGATGCGTCGGCGTTCAAGGCGCTCGTTCTCGAAGCTATCGCCCACAATCAGGCGAGCAAGGCCAAATCATCGAAGAAGGCCAAGCCGTGACCGAAGACGCGACGTTCGGCAAATCACCCTCCGAACGACGCAGTTGCGCTTTGGCCGTGAAGGTGCCAGATTTGCTGCCCTTGTGCGTACAACCAATGACACCCGAGAGGAAACCATGAGCGACTCCAGCGACGCCCCCAAGAAAACCCCACTGACCACTGCCTTCGGCGCCCCCGTAGTCGACAACCAGAACAGCATGACCGCTGGCCCGCGCGGCCCGCTGCTGATGCAGGATGTCTGGCTGATCGAAAAGCTCGCCAACCTGAACCGCGAGATCATTCCCGAGCGCCGCATGCATGCCAAGGGCTCCGGCGCTTTCGGCACCTTTACGGTGACGAAAGACATCACTGCGTATACCCGCGCCAAGCTCTTCGGCACCGTCGGCAAGAAAACCGAGATGTTCGCCCGCTTCACGACGGTGGCCGGCGAGCGCGGCGCGGCCGATGCCGAGCGCGACATCCGCGGCTTCGCCCTCAAGTTCTACACGGAAGAAGGCAACTGGGACATGGTGGGCAACAACACGCCCGTGTTCTTCCTGCGGGACCCGCGAAAGTTTCCGGATCTCAACAAGGCCGTCAAGCGCGATCCCAAGACCAACATGCGCAGCGCGACCAACAACTGGGACTTCTGGACGCTGCTGCCCGAAGCGCTGCACCAGGTCACCATCGTGATGAGCGACCGGGGCATTCCGGCGAGCTACCGCCACATGCACGGCTTCGGCTCGCACACCTACAGCTTCGTCAACGCCAAGAACGAGCGCTTCTGGGTCAAGTTCCATTTCAAGACCCAGCAGGGCATCAAGAACCTCACCGATGCGGAAGCCGCCGCCATCGTTGGTGGCGATCGGGAGAGCCATCAGCGCGACCTGTTCGACGCCATCGGCCGCGGAGATTTTCCGAAGTGGACGATGTATGTCCAGGTCATGGCCGAGGCCGACGCCGAGAAGGTGCCCTACCACCCATTCGATCTCACGAAGGTCTGGCCGAAGAAGGACTACCCATTGATCGAAGTGGGTGTCGTGGAGCTCAATCGGAATCCCGAGAACTTCTTCGCCGACGTGGAGCAGAGCGCCTTCGCGCCGAACAACCTGGTGCCAGGCATCGGCGTGTCTCCGGACAAGATGCTGCAGGCGCGGCTGTTTGCCTACTCCGACGCGCAACGCTACCGGCTGGGCGTGAACCACCACCAGATTCCCGTGAACGCAGCGCGCTGCCCGGTGCACAGCAACCACCGGGACGGTGCGGGGCGTGTGGATGGCAACTATGGCGGACTGCCGCACTACGAGCCGAACAGCTTCAATCAGTGGCAGGAGCAGCCCGACTACCGCGAGCCGCCGCTGAAGATCCGCGGCGATGGGGACTTCTGGAACTTCCGGGAAGACGACGCCGACTACTACAAGCAGCCGGGCGACCTGTTCCGCCTGATGGCGCCCGCGCAGCGGCAAGTGCTGTTCGACAACACGGCCCGCGCCATGGGCGATGCGCCGGACTTCATCAAGCGCCGCCACATCGCCAACTGCACCAAGGCCGATCCTGCGTACGGCGCAGGCGTCGCCAGGGCGCTGAACCTGCCTCCCGCGGATTGAGGGTGGGGCCGCAGACCGTGCATCACCGATTCGCCTGAAGCATGGCCCCCATCTTCTGGTGAATCAGGTTCACGGCTTTCAGGGGGCGCAGCATCACCTTGAACTCGGTGATCCTGCCTTCCTCGTTCCACTTGATCATGTCGACGCCATTGACGCTGATGCCGTCCAGCTCGACCTGGAATTCGAGCACGGCGTCGCGCTCGCCCGTGAGCTCCCGAACATAGCGAAAAGACGGATTGAAGAAGACGCTGAAGGCGGCGGCGAGATAGGCCTTGGTGATGGCTTTGCCGACCTGAGGGGTGTGGACGACGGGCGAATAGAAGACCGCGTCGTCGGCAAGAAGTGCGTCAAGGCCCCGAACATCGCGCTCCGTGACGAGCCGGTGCCAGGTTTCGATCGGGCTGGATGACATTGCTTGGGCTCCCAAAAAGTCGCCCGACTCTGCCTCGGCCCGCGCTGAAAGACAAGCCCGCGCGCGACCCCGCTTTCTTGCCTTGTCTTTCCTGCCTTGTTTACTGGGCCGAAGCGACGGACGCCACGCCGCCCGTCAGCCACGCGAATGCGTTGGGGCTTGCGCTCACGGCCGTGGCCGCCTCGGCCAGGCGTAGCTCACCCTTTGCGGCTTCGCCAGTGACGATTCCGGCCGCAGATGCCAAAGTCACTGCGCCGGCCAAGATGAAGTTCCATGTCGTTTTCATTGCTGCCTCTGTGTGAAGAGGAGTTTGGGGCAAATTACCCGGACAGAACCAATGCAAAAAGAACTGCAGTGTTCGTTCGGGGGAAACAATGGCGCACTTGCGCCGCCCGGTGCGGTACTTCTCCGCCGTACGACGGGCTGTTCAGGACTTGGGCGGCTCGTTGGCTGTGCGGCGCGCGTGCCAGCGATGCGCCAGCGCGATCAATACGGCAAGCGTGACGATGACCGCCAGCGCAATCACCTCGTAGCGCGCCAGGTCGACGACGAGCCACTTCAATGTGTGCCCGAACATGTATCCGAGGCCGGGAATGATGAAAGCCCAGATTGCCGCGCCGATGAGGTTGAACATCAGAAAGCGTCGTGCCGGCACATCGCTCATTCCGATGGCGATCGGGCCAGCGATCCGCACCCCGTACATGAAGCGGATGCCGACGATCAGCCAGGCATGGTGCCGCAGCAACAAGCGGTTGATCCGCTCGGCATTGGGCGCCATGCGCGGCACGCGCCGCAATAGCGCATCGCCGTAGCGCCAGCCCACGAAGAAAAAGATCTGATCGCCCAGCGTTCCACCGAAAAAGGCAGTCGCCATGACCCACGGCAGCGACAGGTGCCCCTGATGCGCGGCGAACCCCGCCAGGATCAGAATGGTTTCACCCTCCAGCAAGCTCCCAGCCAGCACGGCGACATAGCCGTAGTCAGCGAGCAAGTGGTGCAGAGACATCGATGTTGGCAATCATTCGTTTCCGCATCATCCCGCCAAATGCACCACGTTGAAAGGGCGGCTTGCAATGCATGGCAATCAGCCGTGCAGCCGCAGACCATCGCCGGGCTGAGCCGGCCGGTCGCCGCAGACCCGGTACAGCCGCCATGGCTCGCACAGCCCCTTGAGCGCATGGCACTCGCCGCCGGAAAAGCACAGGCCCGAGCCCATCACCAGGTCGCGCACCGTCCCCGACACCATGATTTCCCCAGCGGCCGCCCCGGCCGCGATCCGCGCCGCCACATGGACGGCAAGCCCGGCGACCTTGTTGCCCAGGCGCTCGCATTCGCCGGTGTGCAGTCCAACACGAATTTCGATGCCGAGCGCATGCAGCGCCCTTCGAACGGCGAGGGCGCAACGCACCGCGCGCGTGGGCGTGTCGAAACTCGCGAAGAAGCCGTCGCCGGCCGTGTCCAGCTCGCTGCCGCGCCAGGTGGCGAGTTGCGCACGCACGATCGTGTGATGGCGCTCCAGCAGCCGCGACCAGGCCTCGTCGCCCAGTCGCTCGGCATGCCCGGAAGAATCCACGATGTCGGTGAACATGAGCGTCAGCAGGGCGCGGTCGCCCTCCATCGCTTCGCTGCTCGGCTTGCGCACGGAAAAGAGCAGCGCCTCGACTTCCTCCAGCAGATGCGCGAAGCGCTGCGGCGAAAGACCCAAGGGCAGGGCCTCGTCGCCCAGCAGCGGCCGGGGCGCGAAGAGCCGCCGCGCATTGGCGGCGTGCGGCCGCGCAACGGGTGCTTCGATGCTGAGGTTCATGCTCGGCTCCTTGTTGTTGGGGATGCGACGCGGGGGTCGGTCGGTGCAATGCAGTGTCTGCCGGCGGGGTGCCGCGTTCAATTGCGCGCCCGGGCTAGTCGAGGCCGAAAGCCGCTAAGCGCGCTGACTAGGCCGTTGGTATAGGCGCCAATCGCTGGTCTTTGGACTACCCTTCGAGCCGGAATGCGGGAGATCGCGTTTCAGCGTCGCAAGACAACGAGGTGCCCATGCGAGTCCTGCTTGTCGATGACCACGAGATCGTTTGGAACGGCACGCGCCGCCTGCTCGAGCAGCTCGCCGCGGAGATCGAGCCCGGCCAGCCCTTCGCCTTCGAGGCCAGCCGCGATGTCGAGAGCGCATGCCAGCACACCGCAGCCGACTTCGACCTGGTGCTGCTCGACTATCACCTGCCCACTCTCTCGGGCCCGGACGCGCTGCGTGCGGTCAAGGCGCATTTCGAGGCCACACCCGTGTGCATGCAGTCGGCCGAGAGCTCGCCCCAGCGCGTGCGCGAGGTGATCGACGCCGGCGCAGCCGGCTTCATTCCCAAGTCATACCGGCTCGCCGACATGGAGGCCGCGCTGCGGGTCGTGCTGCGCCATCGCATCTATCTGCCGGCCGAGTTCGTGCTCAGCGATGACGTGACCCGTGCGCGCGAGCCCGACGAGCTGCCGCGCGAGGACCTGGCGCGCTTTCTGCGCAACGAGCTCTCGCCGCGCCAGCGCCAGGTGCTGGCCCTGGCCATTCGCGGCACGCCGGTGAAGCTGATCGCGCGCCAGCTGGCCATCGCCGAAGGCACGGTGAAGGTGCACCTGTCCATGGTCTATCGGGCGCTCGGGGCGCGCAATCGCACGGATGCGCTGTGCCGCGTCTTCGATGCCCAGGCCGCGGCCACGCTGGATATTCAATGATGAAGAACCTGAATGCCAACGCCGAGGCCGCTGCCCTGATGGATGGCGCATCGCTCGAACTCGACGAGCGCCGGCTCCAGGTCGTGGCCGATCAGGCAGTGGGCCTGCGCTGGCAGATCCTGCTGACAGCGACCATCGTGGCGGCCATCGTCTGGCAGTCGGTGCCGCCGGCGGTCGTGCTGGCCTGGTTCGCCGCCGTTATCGGCAGCCGCGAGCTGCGAGCGTCGGCACTCGCGCACATGGCAAGCGACCGGCAACAGCCCATTGCCGCGCGACTGCACGCGACCGTGCTGTGGAATGCGCTGATCGGCGCATGCAACGGTTCGGCCGCCTTGTTCATGAGCTGGCTCGATCCATCGCTCGATGCGGTGCTCACGATGATCCTGGTGTCCTGGGGCGCCGGCGCGGTCTCCACCAGCGCCACCATCAGGCCCGCCTTCCTCGCCTATGCCAGCCTCCTCTTTGTGCCAACGGCGCTGATGTGGGCGTTGTCGGGAACCTGGCTCGGCCTGGGCATCGCGGCGCTGGTGCTGATGTTCTTTGGCGTGCAGTCCCGCTTTGCCAGGCGCAACCTGGAGACCTTCGAGGAGTCATTCCGCATCCGCCTCGAGAACGAGGCACTGGCCACCAGCCTGGAGTTCGAGCGGGCGCAACTGGCGGTGGCGCGGGATGCCGCGGTGAAGGCGAACCAGGACAAGAGCCGCTTCCTCGCCGCCGCGAGCCACGACCTGCGCCAGCCCCTGCAGGCGATGGCACTGAACGTCGGCGCGCTGCGGCACCTGTCGATGAGCGGGGAGGCCCGGCAAGTCTCGGAAGTGGTCGACACCAGTCTTGAGCAGCTTTGCTCCATGCTCGATGCCCTGCTGGACGTCTCCAAGCTGGACGCCGGCGTGGTCGTGGCGCAGCCGCGCCGCGTGCAGCTCGATCGCCTGGTGGCCGCGGTGATGGGCGGCTTCGGCGCCGCGGCGGCCGGGCGCCAGCTGCAGCTCGACTGGCACTGCCCGCCCGAGCTGGCCGTGCATTCCGATCCGGACCTGCTGCGCCGGATCCTCGCCAACCTCGTCGACAACGCCATCAAGTTCACGCCGGCCGGTGGACGGGTCGAGCTGCAGGTGCTGCCGCATGAAGGCGATGTGGAGCTCACGGTGCGCGACACGGGCCCTGGCATCGCGCCCGAGCATCACCAACTGATCTTCGAAGACCTGGTGCGGCTCGGCGCGGACGGCCCCGCAACCGTGAGCGGCCATGGCCTCGGCTTGGGGATCGTGCGCCGCATGGCGGACCTGCTGAAGCTGCCCCTCACTGTGGAGTCTTTGCCCGGCGCCGGCGCCACCTTCGTGCTGCGGCTGCCTCTGGCCGACACGGCGCAGGCGGCGCCCGCGGCCTTGGAGCCCGCCTGGAGCCTGGCCGGCCGGCGCGTCCTGGTGCTGGACGACGATTCGATGGTGCGCGGCGCCTATGTCAATGCGTTGGCCGCCATGGGCTGCCGCGCGCTCGCCGCGGCCACGCTCGACGACGCGCTGGCCCAGCTCTCGGGCGCCAGCTGCGATGCCGCGGTGGTCGACTTTCGCCTAGGCGGCGGCGTCGAAGGCCTTGAGGCCGTCGAGCGCCTGCGCGGACTCGAACCCTCGCTACCCGTCGTGATGGTGAGCGCCGACAAGGACGACGCGGTGGTCGGCGCCGCGCGCCGGCACGCGTTGGCCTTGCTGCGCAAGCCGGTGGACGCGCCCACGCTGGGGCGCACCATCAGTGCGGCCATCGCGGCCCGGTAGAGCAAGAAGAAAAAACGGCGGGCTTCCCCGCCATGGAGGTTGCGATGAACGAGCAAGCGAACGACCGCTGGTTGTCCACCGGCGCCGAGGTGCTGGTCGACGAGATCGCGCAAGATCCCGACGGTTGGCATTGCGAGGTGCTGATCGTCGGCAGCGGCTACGGGGGCGCGGTGGCCGCGGCGCGTCTGGCGGGCGCAAAGCCGGCGGCTGGCGGACCCGCGGTCAAGGTCTACGTGCTCGAGCGCGGCAACGAATACCTTCCGGGCGAGTTCCCCGCCACCTTCGGCGAAATCCCCGGGCACGTGCGCTTCAGCAAGCAGGACGGCAAGCCAGCGCGCGGCCGGCCCACGGGCCTCTTCGACCTGCGCCTGGGCACGGTCGCCGTGGTGCTGGGCAACGGGCTGGGCGGCGGCTCGCTCATCAATGCCGCGGTGATGGAGAGGGCAACGGCGGATGCCTTCGACGACAAGCGCTGGCCCAAGGCGCTGCGCGTGGCCGACGCGCTCAAGTCTGACTATGGCCATGCGAGCGCCATGCTGATGCCCGAGCAGATCCCGGGCAGTGTCGCCAAGCTCGATTCATTGATGGAGGCGGGGCGCGCCATGCACGCCAACACCGCGCGCAAGGCTTGGCTCGCCGTGGCTTTCAAGGACGGCACCAGCCCCGCGGGCGTCGACACGCGAGCCTGCATCAAGTGCGGCGACTGCGTGAGCGGCTGCAACTTTCGGGCGAAGAAATCGCTGGACGCGAACTACCTGGCCATGGCGCAGGCCAATGGCGCCAGGCTGTTTTGCGGTGCCACGGTGCACCGCCTGCGCACCGTTGATGACGGCATTGATGACGGCTATGAAGTCGACTTCTTCCTGACCGACCCCGACAAGGCGCGTGCCGACCGCAAGCGCTGCTACACAGTGCGCGCGCGCCGGGTCATCCTGGCGGCCGGCTCGCTCGGCTCCACCGAGATCCTGCTGCGCTCGCAAGGCGACGAGCTACCCGTTGGCGGCAGCAAGAGCTTGGGCCGCTGCTTTTCCACCAACGGCGACCTGATCGCCGTGGCCCATCGCCAGAAGCCCCTGGCGCACGCCTGCGCAAAGGAAGGCGACGCGCCGGATCGGCGCAACGTCGGTCCGACCATCACGGGGCTGCTGCGCAAGAAGGGCCGAGTCGGCCGGCCGGTGGTGATCGAGGAATTCGGCATTCCAGCCGCGCTGCGCCGCGCGTTCGCCGAAGTGGTGACTTGCAGCGAAGCCCTGCACGGGCTGTTGGAGGACGACTCGCGGCTCCACAGCGAAAACGATGCCTTGGACGATCCGCTGGCGGTCAGCGACGCCGCACTCGAGTACACCGCGGTGTACGGAATGATGGGCGACGACGGCGCCGACGGCCTGATCGAGTTGAAGCCCGGCGACGCCGACACGCCCCTGAGCGATGGGCAGGTGGGTATCTCGTGGCTCGGCGTCGGCGACCTGCCCGTCTTCGCGCAGCAGATGGACGCCCTGCACCATGCGCACGGCGGGCTCTTCGGGCTCGGCGGCCTGGGCGGCCGGGTGCTGCCCAATCCGCTGTGGCAGCCGCTGCCCGACGTCGGTCCGCTGGGTGCCAAGATCGGTGCTGCTACCGTGCATCCGCTGGGTGGCTGCCCGATGGCCGACGCCGTCGACGCTGGCGTGGTCGACTCGTATGGACGCGTCTTCGCCAAGGCGGGTCTGCTGCCCGGCCTGGCGGTGCTGGACGGCTCGATCATTCCGGTGGCTTTGGGCATCAACCCGGCGCTGACCATCGCGGCGCTGGCCGAGCGCTCCATTCCCATGCTGTCGAAGGACTGGGGCCTGGTCCTGCGCGGCAGTTCCAGGCTGCAAAGCGTGCCGCGCCCGGTGCGGCGCGACCGAAGCCATGCGGCCGCACCCTTGCCCACCCAGTTGATCATTCGCGAGTGCCTGCGAGGGGACATTCACGTCAATGGCAAGCCCTTTGCGCTGGAAGCCGTGGCCGAGTTCGCGCCCTTCGCCGCGTCGGACCTGCGCCGCCTGCCGCGCACGGTGGCTCAGCGCGCAGTGACGCTGCGCTTCACCGCCGCGGACGGCACGCCCTCGACCGCCGCCTGCACCGGCCAGGTCCAGCTGCTGGTGCGCGAATCCTCCAACCGCGAGGATCGCATGCTGCGCGTACTTGGCCTGGTACGGCGCAAGCTGGCGGATCTGCTGGGCCACAGCCCGGGCGCCGAGTACATCCTGGGCGTGTTGTGTACGCACTTTGGCGAAGCGCGCCTGCTGCGCTACGCATGGACCGTGACCAAGGCCGACAAGGACGCGCCGGTGCGCAAGGGCCGGACGATGCACTTCACCAAGCGGTTGGCCCTGACGGAGGACGCCAACCCGTGGCGGCAGCTGAGCGAAGGCCGACTCGACATGGGCGCGAACGACGGCGGTGTGCTGCGCCTTGACCTGGACTTCTTCGTGCAGCAGTTCATCCCGCTGCTCAAGATCACGGCGCAGCAGGATGCGCCCAATGCGCTGGGCGATCTGGCCGAACTGGGCCTGTGGTTGCTGCGCGTGATCTTGCACATTCACCTGGTCAGCTTCCTGCCGCCGGACGACAACCACAAGACCGCGCGCGAAAACGGCCGAATGCCGGGAAAGGTGGATGGCGTCGACCCTGTCGTGTATGACGTGCCGCACTTCGATCTCACGAAGTACACGACCACGGACGCGCTGCCGTTGCGGAAGCTGTCGCATTACCGCCCCCGGAAAGACCCCCCGGGCGCGCGGCCCGTGCTGCTGATCCACGGCTACGGCGCCAGCGGCTCCACTTTCGCGCACGTCATGCTGCCGAACAATCTGGTCAGCACCCTGATGAAGGCCGGGCGCGACGTCTGGGTGCTGGACCTGCGCACCAGCATCGGCCTCAACCTGGACCATCGCCGGTACTGGTCCTTCGACGAGGTCTCGCGCGAAGACATCCCCGACGCGATTGCGCATGTGAAGGGCCTCTCCGGGGCGGCGCAGCTCGATGTGGTGGCCCATTGCATCGGCTCGGCGATGTTCTGTGTGGAACTGCTGCGCAATGAAGACAAGCTGTACAAATCCATTGGCGCCGTGGTGCTCTCGCAGGTCGGCCCGTTGCTGCGCGCCAGCCCGATGAACCGCTTTCGCGCTTACCTGGCCAGCTACCTGGAGCAGTACCTCGGCACCGAGCAGTTCGACGTGACGCCGGCGGAGCGGACACCCGCGGTGCTGCTGGCCGACGCAGTGCTGGCCACCTTCCCCTATCCCGACCATGATGGCGAGAGCGGACGCCTTCACAAGGTCCCCGGCTTCGCAGCCGTGCGCCATCGCGCAGATGGCATCTTCGGCCAGACCATGCGTCTGGCGAACATCGGCGACCCACTGCTGCCCTATCTGGGCGACATCTACGGTTGGGTCATGGCAAAGGGGCTCGCGCAGGTCAGCCACTATGCGCGCGAGCAGTTGCTGACCGATGCGCAGGGCATGAACCGGGTGGTGACGCAGAAGCACATTGCCGAGCGCTTTGCCTTTCCCGTGATGCTCCTGCACGGCCGCCAGAACGCGGTCTTCGATTGGCGCGGCGCCTGGGACAGTTTCATCCTTCTGCGCGCCGTCTTCGGCAACAAGAAAAAGGACTGGTTCGAAAAGCCGCCTCGCGAGAGCGGTGACATCGTGCGCGAGGACGATCATCACCATCGCCTGGTGGTGTTGGACGCTTACGGGCACCAGGACTGCCTGATCGGCGAGCACGCGGACAAGGAGGTGTTTCAACACGTGGTTCGCTTCCTCGACGAATGCAGCCGCCTGGACCCCGAGCCGCCCGATCCGGAGGAACCGGCATTGCGTGTCGAACTGCCCTGGAAGGGGCCTGTGCTGGGGCGCGTTGGTCCAGCCGATGACGGCAAGCTGCTGCACTGCCGGCTCGCAGTGCTGCCGCCGCCGGCGCGTGCCACGAGCTTGGGGGTGGTCTACGTCCCTTTGAAACGCGATGGCGCGCAGCTGTGCTTCTGCTTTGACGAAATGGTGATCGACCCAACGTCCAATCACGAGCTGCGCCATCGTGCATTGGAAGTGATGCTGGTCGCCAGCGAGCTGCCCAAGTACGCAGGCTTCGCGGTCGTCACGGTGCACAACGATCTGCCGCTGCTGCGCGTGTTCGACATCTCTGATTGGGAGGAGGTGAACGCGCTGTTTCATTCGCCCAGGAGATCTGTCGTCGGCGAGACGCGAAGGAAGGTGATGGAGCTGTTGACGCCGCAGTGCTGCGAGCGGCTGCCGGACGCCCTCGACGCGGCAGTCGTGCGCCTCGATCCGGCCTGGATCGAGGCGGCGATGGACACCTCCGGTGCCCGGAGCCCACTCAGCTTTGCGCTCGCCAGTTGCCAATACCCGCCCGGGCTGTTCGACGAAATCCCGGCTCAGCGCTCCTGCGCGCGGCTGGTCCAGCAGGTGGACAGCGCGTCGGCCGGTGAACGACCGCAATTGCTGCTGCTGGTGGGTGATCAGGTGTACGTGGACGAGACCGCCGGCCTGTTCGATCCGGCGGGCAAGGATTCTGTCGAGCACGCCTACTTCCAGGGCTTCGGGCTTGCCTCCTGGCGTGCCGCGACGCGCCGGCTTCCGACCTATCCCATGCTCGACGACCACGAAGTGGGAGACAACTGGGAGCCAGGTTCCCTGAATGGCGGGCTGGAGAGGGCGGCCCTGCGCGCCTATCGCGCCAACCAGCACAAGTGGGTGGAGGACCCGGCGAAGGACCCGGCGCTCGACGAACTGAACTACGACATCAAGGTCGCCGGCCGTCTCTTCAAGGTGCTGGATACGCGCAGCCAGCGCCAGCGCCGCGTGCTGCGTCCCACGACCGGCGCGCACCTGTTGGGTGACGCGCTCATCCAGGATGGACTCGATCTGGCGAAGATCGTGAAAGACCTTCCTTCCGATTCACCCGCTTTCATCGTGTCATCGGTCGCGCTGCTGCCGCTTCCACGCGCCGCGGTCTTCGGCAGGGGGCCCGAGCGCATCGGCCTGGACGACTGGAGCGGCTATCCGAAGTCGCAGTTCGACCTGCTGGAACTGCTGCGCGACAGCCCGGTGCGACAGGTCATCCTGCTGGCCGGCGACCGCCACATGTCCAGCGTGTCCAGCCTGTGGATGACGGGGCGGCACGGACCGGTGGAAGTGATCTCCATCGTCTCGTCGGGCCTGTATTCGCCCTGGCCCTTTGCCAATTCGCGGCCGGAAGAGTTCTGGCTGGACGGGCCGGTCGACATGAAATTCGGAGGTCGCGAGATCAAGGGCCAGGCCGTTACGGCGGCTGTCGGTACCGGCAACGGTTATGCGCTGGTGCGCGTCGAGCCTGACAAGACCGGCAGTGGATGGACGCTGCACGTGAAGCTCGACCTGGACGATGGCAGCGTTGTGTGCCGGCGGGCGCTGGGTGGGACCGGTCCGCAGGCGGTGTGGAACATCGATGGTTTCGAGGGCGGCCCGCGGATCAAGACCTTCGATATAGGCGCGCTTGCCGGCCCGCTACAGTCAGACCATGACGACACCATTCATTCGCCGGCCTCAAGTTAGTGTTCTTGGCAGTGCCGAACCCGGCTCCTCGGCGTTTGAGCGGGCCGGCGAAGCGGGGGCGCTCCTCGCTTCGCTCGGCATGACTTTGGTCAGCGGCTGCGGTAGTCCCGCAACCAGAGTTGCTGCCGAGCGTGCGATGGGCGCAGGCGGTCTGGTGTTGAGCATCGTGCCACCTGACCAGATGCCGCCGCCGGATTGGCCAGCAACGGTAGTTGTGCCCTGCGGCATGGGTGACGCGCGCAACTTGCTCATGGCCTTGTCTGGTGATGCCTGCATCGTCATCGGGGGCAGGGCCGGCACTATTTCCGAAGTTTGTCTTGCGTGGCTGCACGGCCGGCCATTGCTGCCTCTCGTCGGACATGGGGGATGGTCTGATGGCCTGCCGTCAAATCCACCGGACGAGCGAAAGAACTCGGAAATCCTGCCTTGGACCACGACAGCCGAACTCGAGACGCAGCTGCGCAAACTCGGATTGGTGCGAGCATGAATGAGTAAAGGTCGTCATCGCGACGCGGACCGGCTTCGCTGGCGTAGCATGAATACCGACTGAAGGTTGCGTTCGCCACCATTTGACTCTCGCCGTGGCTACTCCGCGTGCACATGAAAGCCTCAATGACCGAAACAGCAAAAGGTACATTCGCCGTCACTCTCCTACCGATGCCCTTCGAAGGGGACGACGTAGAGCCGAAGCTACTGGGTCGTTTGACCATCAACAAGCAGATATCAGGTGACCTCGTAGCAACGACACGCGGCCAAATGCTGAGTGCCGGGACGAGCATCAAAGGTTCAGCCGCCTACGTTGCCATTGAGCGGGTCACTGGCGTTCTGGCGGGAAAGAACGGCTCATTCGTTCTGCAACACACTGGCACCATGAATCGCGGCCTGGCCTCGTTATCTGTCACCGTCGTGCCGGACTCAGGAACAGAAGATCTGACTGGTATCGAGGGTGAGTTCAAGATCAGTGTCGCGGATGGCACTCACATTTATGAGTTTTCCTATCGCCTCCCGGGCAACTGAAAGCTGATCACACTCTCGAATAGAAGTTGACGGGAAATGCAGAATGCGAGCCAACTCAAGGAGTCAACGATGTCGAGAGCCTTGTGCAGAACCATTGCGGCCGCGATGAGCGTCATTGCAATGAGCGGCGCTGCGGCGCAGGCCAGCGAGCAAGCCCCGGTGTTCACGCGAGCGCGACTCTCATCATCGTACGAAGACTCCGGCGGCAAGCTCTACGTTCGGTTGAGGCTGTTGCCCGGGTCCAAGATTCCCTTCGCGACGCAGACCTTCAGACTGCCCGACCGCTCTCTGCTCGCCGATATCCCGGAAGGATCATGGGTCAAGTTCACCTCGAGGCACATCGATGGCGAGAACACCGTGACATCGATTCACGCCACCGCCGAGTGCAAGCGCTTTCAGCCATGCGACTGAAGATGCCGGCTACTCGATACCGAGGTCCAGCTTCGACACCAACATTCGGCCTTGTTCATTCAAGCCGACAACCTCCACCGGGCTTCCATGTTTACGCAGCCGTTGACACACCTTGTCCAAGGCGTTCACGGCGGTGATGTCCCAGAAGTGGGCTTCGCTGACGTCGATGCAGACGGGTTTGCCCTCGACGTCCCGCACGTCGAACGCATCGACCAGCATGTCCGCTGATGCAAAGAAGACCTGTCCGGAGACCCGATAGGTCAAGCTTTCGGTTCCTGTCTTCACGACAACAAGCAGACGCGAGACCTTGAAGGTGAAGAACAAGCCGCTCAACAGCACGCCGACAGTCACCCCGGCGGCCAGGTTGGCAGTGGCAACGGTCACCGCCACAGTTGCGCCCATCACGACACTCGAAAGCTTCGGGTGCTTCAAGAGCGCACGCGCAGAACCCCAATCCAGCGTAGAGACAGACACCATCACCATGATGGCGACCAATGCGGCGACGGGCACTTGAGACACCCAGGGTTTCAGAAGCACCATGAGGATCAGCAGGAAGGCGCCCGCGAACAGCGTCGACAAACGTCCGCGTCCGCCATAGCGAACGTTGCTCACCGTCTGCCCAATCATTCCGCAGCCAGCTATTCCTCCGAACAAGCTCGCGGCAACGTTGGCGATACCGAGGCCGGTGGACTCGCGGTTCTTGGAGCTCGGAGTGTCCGTGAGCTCGTCGACAACGCTGGCCGTCATCATGGATTCGAGCAGTCCCACCATCGCGATGGCCACAGCCGGCAAGGCGATGAGTTTCAAAGTCTCCAAAGACAGCGGTACCTGAGGCAAGCCGAACGTCGGCAAGCCGTCGGGCAGATGGCCCAGGTCGGCCACCGTCTTCAATGGCAGATGCATCCAGTGCGCAACGAGGGTGAGCACGACGATGCAGACCAGCGGCGACGGCACGATGGTCGTCAGCCTTGGCAATCCGTAAATGATCAGCAGGCCGACAGCGACCATCACCCATGTGGCGCCGTTGGCGCCGATGAGGTGCGGCATCTGCGCCGAGAAAATCAGAATCGCCAACGCGTTGACGAAGCCGGTGCGAACGGAGCCCGACACATATCGCATCAGTGCGCCGAGGCGCAGCCACCCGAACAGGATTTGAACAGCGCCCGCGAGGATGCCGGCGGCAAGAAGGTACTGCACGCCATGCGCATGTACGAGTGGAGCAGCAACCAAGGCAACGGAGCCTGCTGCGGCAGAAACCATTGCCGGCCTTCCCCCGGCAAAGGCGATCACGATGCTGATGACGAAAGAGGCGAACAGTCCGACAGCAGGATCGACACCTGCGACGAAGGAGAAAGCAATGACCTCTGGAATGAGGGCGAACGTGGCGACCGCGCCGGCCATGAGCTCGCGTGGAATGCTGGGCGCCCATTCAGCGCGAAACGGGTGTGGGTGTTTGGACATGAAATATCGATGCTCTGCATCGAGCGGTTCGTACAGGGGCGTGGAGATGCCAAGCCTGAAGCCATGCTCCAGGTCCGGACGCAGGGTGGCTGTCGGCTACTCTAATCCCGTGCGATCATCCACCTTCATGCGTAGTCGCTACATCTTCGCAATGCTCGTGCTTCTTCACGTGAGCGGCTTTCTGTTTCCGCCGGGGCCGTTTGCCTCTTTCATCGGGAACTCGGTCTATTTGCCTCTCACGCTCCTGAAGGTGATAGGGCTGCCTGTCTACGCCTCCGCGCAAGCGTGGGGCTGGGCAAGTCCTTCACCCTTTGGATGGCTGGCGGTCATCATCGTTTGGGGGCTGATCTGGTGGCAGGTCGCCAGCCTCGCCGCCTGGGCGTTGCGCGCCAGGACATCACAAAGCTAGACGATCCGTACAGCCTAGGAACGCACCCGATGAATGGCACAAAGCTTGTTGCCGTCCGGGTCGCGTACGTAGGCGAGGTAATACTTGCCCAACGCATCGTCGCGCAGTCCTGGTGGATTTTCGATAGATATGCCGCCATGCGCCACGGCCGCGTCGTGAACCGCTTTCACCAGTTCGGGGCTCGCGCACTTGAATGCGATGGTTCCTCCGTTTGCGCACGTGGCAGGTTGATCGTCGATGGGCTCGCTGATCGCCAGCGTGTTTCCGTCATGGCGATAGAACAGACGAACATGACCTGTCGCCGAAACGTTGCGAACAGGCGCGCCCTCCGCGCCAATCACACGAAGAACCGCATCGTAGAACCGTTTGGAGCGTTCGATGTCGTTGCTGCCAATCATGACGTGATTGAACATTCATTTTTCCTTTCTGGTTTGCCAAGAATGCGAGTCAAGCAAGCGCGCGAAGCTCGCGCGCACTCACTCGTGTAGATTCTCGATCTTGCAGCCCGCTTTTTTTCGATCATCGATTCATGTCCGCCATACCCTCCAGTGAAGAACTCGCCAGCCTCGACGAAGAAGCGCTGGCA
Source organism: Variovorax sp. 05N34 (assembly GCF_056397405.1). Taxonomy (NCBI): domain Bacteria; kingdom Pseudomonadati; phylum Pseudomonadota; class Betaproteobacteria; order Burkholderiales; family Comamonadaceae; genus Variovorax; species Variovorax sp. 05N34. Next base: position 223,752 of record NZ_JBFTNI010000002.1, on the reverse strand, counting down.
GCCTATGCAACGGAGTGGCGCGCCCGCGCCTCGCGTGGAGAGAAGTCGGCCTACGGCGTCGCACATGCGCTGGAGGTCGAATTGCGCCGCCGCGTCAGGACCAGCCTGATGCACCAGCTTGCCGAAGAACCGCCGGCGCCGCCTCGTCCGTGGTGGAGACGCTGGGTCTTCGGAAGCTGATTCCCCTTCCGCGGCAACGTGCGTCTTCCCTGTGGAACGCGGCTTCGCAGGTAACATGCGTTCCGCGAGACGTTCGCACCTATACGTTTCGCGCTTGAACGACTTTCGATGACCGACTCCGACTCCGACCCCGACCCTCTCTTCACGGCCTGTCGCCGCTTTCGTTGCCCGAGGACTCGGTCTTGATATTTACGGGCGACGATCTCTTCGCGATCAAGGTATTCGCAGCTGCTTCGCCGGTGGCCGGGCTTGCAGCTTTCGCACACGTCAAAGCCCGGCGCCGACGTGCTCGCGCCATGGTCGCGGAAAGCGCGAGGCACACTGTCCGAACGGCAATCATCGAAATCCGGCCTTCCCCGACGACGGATTCCGGTTCGGTCAGCATCGAACTCACGCCGCACTTGCTGGCATGTCTTGCCGCTGCCGATAGCGCGCATCTTCCTCGCTATTCGACACCCGATGCGGTCATGATGGCGCCGGCGGTCACTGCCGTCTGGAAGACCCGTCGACTGCTGGAAACGGTCGAATTCGAGGCGCCGAGCAAGCTCGTCGTGTCGCGGGAATTCGTGAAGGTGCGGTCGTCGTCCAAGTCGGTCGAAAGCATCCAGGTGCCTTTGCGCGAGCTGCTGGAGGCTCACCACAGGACCGAGAGAAGCCTGCCGCTGTACTGCGGAGCCGATGAAGAGATCCGGTCGGTGCCTCGGCAGGTGCTTCGGGTCGGCCCTGCGCGGGCGGGCAAGGATTTTTACTGGGTGCGCGCCGCCAATCTCGCCGAGCGGGACGCGCATGCGAGACCGCGGCACGATTCGTGAAATTTGCACTCATTCGATCGCCCTCCGATGTGCAGACCGGTCCAAACAGCGGATTGGCAATGCAGCGGGGGAGCATGCAGACTGACTCCGAACTGGAACAAGGAGTCGAAGTTGGAATTGCATTGGATTTACGTGGTCATCCCCATCGTCGTCGCAGGCGTGGGCTCATTGGTGGTGCTGCCGATGTTTCGCAGCGCGAAGAGTCTCAACGATCGCATGACGCACCAAGTCACGCGCTCATTGGCGCTGTTGAAGGAATGCTCGAGCATGATGGGCGCCGAGACGCGCTTCAGCCCTCCGCCCGCGGGTCGTTGATCGGCCGGCTCGGCCGGCTCGGCCTTGGCGCGATGCTTTGCGCCCTTGTCGTTGCATGCGGTACATCGCCCAAGGAAACATCGAGGACGCGCACAGCGTCGCCGCCGTCGACCTCGTCGACCACGCGCGCTGACGGCGCTTCTTCTTCGTCCAAAGCGTCGTCGGCCCCATCGACCGCGGCCAAACGCAAGGCGCAGCGCCAGGCGAAGCGCAAGGCGCCCACACGTTCTGCGGCCGCGGGCAAGGGCGCTTCGACCAAGTCTGCCAAGGTCACAGCCTCGCCGGGCCCGGGCGCCGCGGCGGGAACCTTTCTGTGGCCGGCGGCGGGGCAGGTCAGCGGGCGATTCAATGGCGGCTCCAACAAGGGCATCGACATTCGCGGAAATCCTGGCGACCCGGTCGTAGCGGCGGCCAAGGGGCGGGTGGTGTATGTGGGCTCGACGCTCAGGGGTTACGGCAATCTCGTCATGGTCAAGCACGACAAGGACTTGATGACCGCCTACGCGCACAACCGCAAGATCCTGGTTCGGGAGAACCAGCAAGTGCAGGCCGGCCAGCAGATCGCCGAGATGGGAAACACGGATTCGAGCGTGACCCGGCTGCACTTCGAGGTTCGGCGCGGGGGSCATGCCGTCGATCCGATGCCCTATCTGAAGGCCGGTCCCTCGGCGCCCTGAAAACGCATCGCAGGGTGCGAGGGAGGTCCACAAAGGCGGGATCACCCAAATCAACGCAGCGTGCAGTTTTGCGCAATTCGCGCATCGCGAGCGGTTGTAGGTCATTTGGATTCAGTCGACCCAGTCACACAATCGCGCCATCTTTTTTCAGCTGGTCCGCCATGGAAGCATCCCTATCTTTCGGCACGTTCACTCGAATCCTTCACGGCCTTTGGGCTGTGCTGACGAAGCCTGTGCCGATGCGTCCAGCTCCGCGAGCCGCGGCGCGAAGGGTGGTTCCGATGCCGTCGCGAATCGAAACCCGGCGAAGTGAATTGCCTGCGGCGCCGGCGGCGCGGATTGCACCTGCGGCATCTGTTGCCGCGGCGGCTCCAATGGTCCAGGAGCCTTCGGCCGATCCGGTGAAGGCTGCAGTTCGCGAATCGGTCGCACCCGCATCCGCCAAGCCGATGCGCACCCTGGAAGAGGTGCGAGCCGACCTGGCCCGTCTGCGCGAGAAGTCGAGGGAGCGTCAGGCCCAGGCGCCGGTGCGTGCGGACATCGGCTTTGCGCCGACCGATTTCATGGACTTCGGCAATCTGAAGCTCCGCAGCGCCCACTGAATCGCTGGCACTACTTCCCGGTCAGTCGCCTCTTCGGCACCGTGTTCCCGCTGACGCGGCGTATTGCATCCGCGAACTCTGTGACGATCGCAGGCCTTTCCGTTCCGTCTCGTCGAAAGAACAGGCCGAACGAGGGAAGGATCATCCGGGGCAGCACCTCGAGCCTCTGCACACYACCTCGGGCCGTTTCGTCCAGCGCATGTTCCAGTCGCACCGCGCACACCAGCGAAGGATCCTTGCGAAGCACGGTGCCGATCGTCACCGATGACATCGCCTCGATGACCGGCACGGGCGGCGTCACGCCACTGTTGAGGAAGGCGGTCATGAATGCCTGCCTGACCAGCGTTTCCTTGGGTGGCACCACCCACGGCGCGGCTTGCAGGTCGGCCCATCGCAACCGGCGGCCGGTCACGCTCTCGTTCGCACTGGACGCAAGCACACACAGCTGATCTTCCAGCAGCACGACAGGTTCCAGCAAGCCGATCACGTCACTGGAGATGAGCTCAGGAGTGATGGCTCCAAAAACACAGTCGAGTTCGCCGTCCAGCAGGCGATGGATGAGCTCATGGACGCGACCCTCCCGCAACTGAACAGCCGCGCCGGGCATTCGCCGCCGCAGCTCGACGATGGCCGCTGGAATGGTCGCGGTGACCGACGGAGCGCCCACGCGCAGCACCGCAGTGATACCGCTCTGCATGGCATCGACGTCCTCGGTGGCGCGGGCCAGCTCATTGAGCACTGCTCGGGCCCGGAAGACGGCGCTTGATCCCACGGCGTTCGCGTGGATCCCTTGATGACTGCGCTCGAAGAGTTTGGCCCCGAAGCAGCTCTCGATTTCGCCGAGCATCTTGCTGATCGCCGGCTGGCTCAAATGCAGGCGTGCCGCCGCGCCGCGCATGGTGGGCGCTTCGGAAAGTGCGACAAGCAGTTCGAGGTGTCTGAGGCGCAGCGTGCGGATCAAGCGGTCGGTTTTCGTGTGCATTCCAGGTTCCGTGGGGTATAGCGATCCGTGATCACTCCTTCACGATTATCGAATTTTCAAGAATCGCGAAACTCGATAACGTCGCTGCCAATGAACTCAGAACCTAGAGAGACATCCGGGCCCGCGGCGCCGTTGAAAAACGTGCGCGTGATCGACATGGGGCAGTACATCGCCGGACCGGGCGCAGCCATGGTGCTGGCCGAACTCGGCGCACAGGTGATCAAGATCGAACCGCTGGCGGGCGACCAGGCCCGACACATCGGCCGCTATGGCGAATCGATGATCCGCGCCTACAGTCGCGGCAAGCAGTCGATTGCGCTCAATCTCAAGAGCGAGGCGGGTCGGGAGATCGCCTGGCGCCTGATCGCCCACAGCGACGTGGTGATCCAGAACCTGCGCCCGGGTGCCGTCGAGGCGCTGGGTCTGGCGCCTTCGGCCGTACGCGAGCGGTTTCCGAGGGTCATCTATCTGTCGATTTCGGGTTTCGGGGACCTGGGGCCGTCGAGCGAACGCCCCGGCTACGACATCGCTGCACAAGCGGAGAGTGGCTTGATGTCGGTCACGGGTGAGCCGGACCGCCTCCCTCAGAAGGTGGGTGTACCGATCATCGATGCTGCCGCGGCGCACCTGGGTGCGCAAGCGGTGCTCGCCGCGCTGTACGGCCGCGCGCAGACCGGCGTGGGCGAGACGCTGCGCACGTCGCTGCTCGAAGTGGCCATGCATCTGCAGGCCACCACGTGGTGCGACTACCTGGGCGGCGCGCCCGAGCCGACGCGCATCGGCGACGGCCAGCCGAACAACGCCCCCGCGGCGGAGGTGGTGCCGACGCGCGACGGGCATATCGTGCTGTCCGCCTATGCAGACGAACATTGGGCGCGGTTTTGCCGCGTGATGGGGCGCGAGTCGCTCGCGACCGATCCTCGATTTCGCACGAATGCGCTCCGGGTGCAGCATCGCAGCGAGCTTCGCATCGTGCTGCGTGAATGCCTCTCGTCATTGACCAGCGAAGAATGCGTGGCGCTGTTGAGCCGGAACCAGATCGTCGTCGGCTTCGTGCGCAGTTACCGGCAGGTGCTGCAGAGTGCCGACGTTCAGGCGAGCGGACTGTTGGTCGACGCCATTGGCACGGACGGTCAGAGCTACCCGTCACTGGCGCTGCCCTACCGGCTCGGTGACGCGCCGCGCGCCAAACCGCCGGCGGCTCCGGCGTGCGGGGCCGACACGGACTTGCTCCTGGGTGAGCTCGGACTCGCTGCGAACGAGATCGACGAACTTCGCCGCGCCGGTGCGGTGGCCTGATTGGCCTGATATCAACGAGAAAACCATGGATTCGAAGACGACCTTCACCACCCGCACCCCCATGGTCACCGACGCCTGCGAAGACGCGGTGATCCAGACGCTGCCGCTGTTCGAGATGATGCGCATGCGCGCCGCGACAACCGCGCGCCGCCACCCGGTTCTCGGCTTTGCTGCGCCGGACCCTGCATCGACCATGCGATGGGTCAATCAGTTCACTCACACCCACCGTCGGCTCGGTCCGAACGACAAGGAAGTGGTCAGCCCGAACAATGACACGGTCTACAGCAACGCGTGGCTGGACCTCTCTGAAGGACCGGTCATCATCGAGACGCCCGACATGGGCGAACGCTACTGGACCCTGGGGCTGCTCGATGCGTGGACGAACCCGTTTGCCTATGTGGGACGCCGGACCACGGGCAACAGGGCCCAACGCACGTTGGTGCACGGACCCGGCTGGCACGGGACTGTTCCGCCCGGTATCACGCTGACGATTGCCGCACCCGGCGACGACGTATGGCTGATCGGGCGCCATCTGGTGGAGGACGATGGCGAAGACGCCGATCGCGTCCGCGAGTCGCAGCGCTCGATGCGGCTCGTCCGCCCCGATGGCGCCGATGCGGCCATGCGCGTGGACACATGGATGGACGGCCGCGATGCGGGCACACCGGCTGCCGACCTGTACCTGTCCATCGTGAGCGCAGCATTGCGGCGCAATCCGCCGCTGCCTGGGGAAGCCCTGGCATGGCCTCCTGAATCGATCGGGTTCGCGGCGACGCTCGCCATGGTCTACGAGCGTCTGCGCACGAGCAACCAGCCGCACGATCTGGGCGGAGGCTGGGCTATCCCGGTGATGGTCAAGACCCATTGGGGCGACGACTATCTGACGCGCGCCCGTATCGCCCGCAACTTCATCGGCGCGCTCGGCGTAGAGGAAGCGATGTACCCCACGGCGGAAGTGGACGCGCGCGGCGCACCGCTGGATGGATCGCGGTGCTACGAGTTGCGCTTCGCGCCGGGCAGGGGCTTGAAAGTGGGTGCCTTCTGGTCGCTCACGATGTACCGCCGCAGCGACTGCCTCTTCGTTGCGAATGCCATCAACCGGTATTCGATCGGCGATCGCACGCCGGGCCTGCGCCATGACGCCGACGGGGGTCTTGCGATACGGCTCCAGGCGGAGGATCCAGGGCCGGGCGTCAACTGGCTTCCCGCGCCGAAAGGCGACTTGTTCTACGTCGTGCTGCGGCTCTATCAACCGCATGCCGACCACCTGGAGTTGCGGTTCGACTATCCGCCGATCCAGCCTATCGAGCCGATCTGATTGCTGAGACAAAACGCAAAGACAAAATCAACGGAGACAAGCAAACATGACAACGAACCGCAGACACTTTCTCACATTGGCCGCAGCCGGCCTTGCAACGCCCTGGTGCCTGCCGAGCCAGGCGCAAGCATGGCCAGCACGGCCGATCCGCATGATCTCCCCCTATGGCGCAGGCGGGTCCAACGACATCCTGACGCGCGTGCTCGGCGAATTCCTCGGCCACAAACTCGGGCAGGGCGTGGTGGTCGAGAACAAGGCCGGTGCCGGCACGCGCATCGCCAACGAATTCGTGGCCAAGGCGCCTCCGGATGGCTACACGCTCCTGCATGCGGCAGCACCGATTGCGATCGGCGAGGCGCTCTACAAGGATCTGCCCTACGACGTGCACAAGAGCTTCGCGTCCATCTCCAGCACGGCCATCGCTCCCTTGTTCCTGGTGGTCAATGCCAACGCGCCCTACAAGACGCTTGCGGAGTTCATCAAGCATGCAAAGGCGAATCCCAACGGAGCGACGTTCGGATCGCCTGGCGCCGGCTCCGCGCCTCATTTGACGGCCGAACTCCTGCTGCGTGCCGCAGGCGCGAAAGGCATCGTCGTGCAATACCGCGGCGATGCGGCTGCCTACACCGAGCTTCTTGCCGGGCGGATCGACGCCACCCTGACAGCCATCACCACGGCCGTACCTCACATTCAGGCCGGCAAGCTGCGAGTCCTGGGAGTCGCCACCGAAGAGCGCACGCCGCTTTACCCGGAAGCGCCGACCTTCCGCGAGCAGGGACTGCCTTCCGTTGTCGGCTATGGCTGGTACGGCATGCTCGCGCCCGCAGGAACACCGGCGAACATCGTCGCGCGATTGAACACCGAGATCAATGCCGCGGTGGCCGACGCGGATGTCCGTCGCAAGGCCGAGGCCGCCGGACTGCAGCTGCGTGCAAGCACGAGCGCCGAGTTCAGTGCGTTCATCGCCAGCGAGACGCGCAAGTGGGCGCAGATCATCAAGGCTGCCAACATCACGGCCGAATGATGAGCGCGATGCCACGAGGCAAGTGCGGGCTCGCACGCGCGGGAGTGGTTTTCCTCATGGTGCTGATGGCCGGATGCGCGATGGTCGCCGGACCGAAGCCAGCCATGCAGCGCAACACCACATCGGGCCCCGTGATCGGCAGTGACGATGCGACGGGCAGCGGAACCTGGAACTGGAAGGGCGTTCCGTATGCACGAGCCCCTGTAGGCGATCTGCGCTGGCGCCCGCCGCGCGAGCCCGAGCGGTGGACCTCCGCGCGGTCCGCCACCGCGTTCGCGTCCGCCTGCGTTCAGACCGGGCGCCTCTATGGTCCCGGCCTGCACAACCGCTACGACGACACGATCGGCACTGCGCTCGGCAAAACTGTCGGATCGGAAGACTGTCTGTACCTCAATATCTGGACGCCTGCCTCGCCGGCCGCCAAGCCCAGGCCTGTGGTCGTGTTCGTTCATGGAGGCAGCAACATCACCGGCTACACGGCGGACCCGGTCTACGACGGCGCCGCGCTCGCGCGCAACGAAGATGTTGTCGTGGTCACAGTCAACTACCGGCTCGGCGTCTTCGGTTTCCTGAATCAGGCTCAACTGAAGACCGGAGAACGCGAGGAAGACTCGGGCAACTTCGCGCTGCTCGACATCGTCAAGGCGCTGGATTTCGTGAACGCCAACATCGCGGAATTCGGCGGCGACCCTCGCCGCGTGACGCTGATGGGCCAGTCGGCAGGTGCCGTGAACGTCTATGCATTGCTGACATCGCCGATGCTGCTGGCGCGCGACAAGCCGCCGTTCCAGAGGGCGGTCGTCCTCAGTGGCGGTATCTCCACAGCGGCATCCCTGCCGAAGGGTGCCATTCCCGGCGTGTTGCCGGCGGCGCTGTGGGCGAAGCGCGGCGATGCGCTGCTTGATGAAATGCTCATGTCGCAAGGCCGTGCAACCGACGAGTCGGATGCACGTCAGCTGGTTTCGAAGACTGGTGCGGCGGCCATGGCGGACTGGATGCGCTCCAGTTCGGCCGATTCGATCCTGGAGGTGGTTCGCGCGCGCCTTGCCCACCGCGGCATGGCCGCTTCAAATCCGATTCCGGACGGTTGGGTCGTCGCCAAGGACCCGATCGCTGAAATCCGCGCGGGCCGCTACGTTCATGTGCCGGTACTCGCAGGCCTCGCCCGCGACGAAACGAAGCTCTTTCCCCAGTTGTTCGCGTTGCGTCCGGATCTCGGCGGAACAAGCGGCCGCCTCCTCGACGATGCGGCAGTCTTTGCGCTTGCGGCGCACTACGATCCGGAAGCTGCACCGCAGACCTCAATCCAGCAATGGGTGCCGCCAGCTTATCTGCCCGCGGCGACGCCCGCCACCGGCTTCGATTCGCGTGCCGCCGAACTCAATCGGATCTGGTTCAAGGCGATTCGGGACGATGCGTTGAACGCGTTGCGCACGCAACAAGCTTCGGTCTGGGCCTACGAGTTTGACTGGGATGAACTGCCAGCGCCATTCGACAAGATATTCGGCGCTGCGCACACATTCGACCTGCCGTTCGTGTTCGGAAATTTTGGGCCGTCGCTGTACTCGCGTATCTCGTTCACGCACGCGAATGAGCCCGGGCGGCTGGCGCTTTCAGGCGTGATGCAGGGCGCGTTGGGAGCTTTCGCCCGCAGTGGCGATCCGAGTCATGCAGCAGCGATCGGGGCGAAGTGGCCAGCCTGGCCGAGCACGCTTCACTTCGACGCGGATGCAAATCGAGCGCACGTCGTCATTCAATGATCGAGGACTTCTTTACGGAGATTACTTGGCGCGCTTTTGCCGGCAGCGCAAGCTGGGGGTTCGCGGGTACGAGTAGCGGCACGGCAAGCACGGCGCAGCCGCTTGCCGCAAACCATACCAGCGCCCATCCCTGCATCGCCAGCATGTGCGGGATCAAGAGCGGTGTCAAAAAGCACACCACGAAGACACCTGTATTGGCCATGCCGAGCGCAGTGCCCGTGCGTCCCGCACCGGACAGCACCGCCAGTTCCGTGTAGGCGACGCCGTGCCAGGCGGACACGCACACGCCGCTGATGACCAGCAGGCCCATCAGTCCCGAACGAAAGAAGGAAGAGCCGACAAGTCGATCCTCGCCCAACGTGGCAGCGGCACCCAGCGCCGCGAACAGCAGCGCGGCCAAGACGCCGCACACGCGCAGGTACGCGGGCCTGTTCTTCCGGCGGTCGGTCCAGCGACCGCTCCAGACGCGCATCACCATCGCGCCAACCTGTCTGATGGGGCTGTTTCCCAAGCTCGGGGCGCTGATCGCGTCGGTGCCGCGCCCTGTTCTGGGCGGCTGTGCGATCGTGATGTTTGGCATGACCACCGTGGCCGGCATTGAGTTGCTGTCGCGCGTCAAATTCGAGGGTACGCGCAATGCGATCATCGTGGCAGTGTCGGTCAGTGTGGGTGTGTTGCCGATGTCGTTTCCGCCCCTCTTTGCGCACGCCAGTGGAAAACGCGAGCGCCTGAGCGCCCTGTCCCACCTCTTTCAAGCAACATGAAGCCATCCCTCTCCTCGACAATGAATTCCTCTACGCCAGAAACACTGTCGGCGCGCGACATTGAACTGCTTCGCCTGTCGATCAGACTCTCCAACGAGTCCCGTGAACGCGGGCGCCATCCCTTTGCAGCGCTCGTGGCCGACGCCAATGGCGAGGTCGTCACGACAGCCGGCAACAACTCGATGCCTCCCGAAGGTGATCCGACACAGCACGCCGAGCTCGTGGCGGCCGCCCAGGCCGCCCGCCGACTCACGCCTGAGCAACTCGCGCGATGCACCTTGTTTACCAGTGCCGAGCCCTGCTGCATGTGCGCCGGCGCGGTTTACTGGACCGGCATTGGTCGCGTGGTCTATGCGCTGTCCGAGCATTCGCTGCTCGGGCTCACGGGGGACCATCCAGAGAACCCGACCTTTTCGCTGCCCTGCCGGGAGGTCCTTGCGCGCGGGCAACGCCGCGTGGAAGTGATCGGGCCGCTACTTGAAGATGAAGCGTCCGTGCCACACCGGGGGTTCTGGCATAGGGATGCGTGAATTCGCTCTCGGCTCCGGCAACTCGCGCTTGTCGGATCTGCGCGCCTACCAGAACCGCCAGAAGGGGCGCTTGCGCTGAGCAGGCTCCAGCGAAGCATTCATCGTCGTGCTGCTGCCAAATCGTCGCCGGACTTCCCGTTCATGAACGTGTGCAGGTCCGCGGGCTTCCGCGTGCCCGCGCAGCGCCAGAAGGCGCAACTGGTGTGCGCGGTCAAGGAGGTCTTCGTCGGAAAGTTTTCCTGGCTCGGTCATCATGATCACGCGATTTTGCAACGGCGGCGAGAGCCTGCGATGAAAATTTCTGCCTTCGAATCAGGCGAGATCGGACCGGCCCCTTTTCCTTTCCCTTTCCCTTTCGCGCTCCACGGCAAGTCGGGATTCACAGCGAGTTAACTCCCTGTTACGCTTTCGGGGCTCATTTTTTGCCTGATCCCGAAAGGACCGCCATCCATGTTTTGCGCTGAATGCGGCACGTTGAACGGACCCATGCATGCCCTCTGTCCAGGTTGCGGCATCAGCGTCAAAAAGGAGCCCATCGGGCGCGGCGGCACGACGCAACGTCCAAGCCTGCTCGGCCGGCTCGACAGCGACCGCGATGCCCAAGAGGGTCTGCAGGAACTCTACGCCGCTGCGGTCGGGCCGAAGAACCGGGAACACTACCTCGCCAGGTTCGCGCTCTTCGATCACCGGCGCAAGACATCGGCCGGCTGGCACTGGCCGGCTTTCTTCGTGACGCTCTATTGGCTGCTCTACCGAAAGATGTGGGGCAAGGCCGCCATCTACTTCTTCCTGCCTTACATGCTGTTGGTTCCAGCGGCAGCCCTCGGGCGGGCGGTGCCGGTGGTCGTCATCGTCGGCTACTTCGTCTATGTGCTGGCCATCTTCATCTTGCCGCCGCTCTTTGCCGATGCGGCCTATTACCGCCATTGCGAGCGCGTGATCGAGAATGCGCGGGCCGTGAATCGGAGCCAGGAAGGGCAGCTTGTGCTCGTCGCCCAAAAGGGTGGAACAAGCAGCGTCGTGCTCATCGTCGCTTGCGTGCTCGGTCTGTCGATGGTCCTTGGCATTTTTGCCGCTCTGGCGATGCCTGCGTACAAGGACTACGCCTCGCGTGCAAAAGCGCCGCGAACTGTCAACACCGAGATTGGCCAGTCGTTGCGTCATTCCGCGTGACTCCCCCACGCTCGACGGCGTGCGGCCATGTCTTCCTCAAGAAGGATGAGCCCTCGCGCGACGCCGAAGTCTTGACAAGCGCCCGGGTGCGGCCGATTCTCGGCATGACCCTGATTGAGGGCACATGGAGGTCGATGATGGAGGAGAAACCGGAAATCGCCTGTGCGGCGAAAACATCGCGAGCGAGCATCATGTCGATGCCGCTCGATGCGCTCAATCCGTCGGATCCGCAGTTGTTCGTCGACGACACGATCGGCGACGTCTTCGCGCGGCTTCGTCGCGAAGCGCCGGTGCACCGTTCGCACAGTGGCATCGAAGGCATTGGCGACTTCTGGTCGGTGACGCGCTATCGCGACATCATGCATGTCGAGACGCACCACGAGATCTTCTCGTCCGACTGGTCCAAGGGCGGCATCACACTGATGGATTTCCCGCCCGGCGAGCAGCAGTTGCAGATGTTCATCGCCATGGACCCGCCCCGGCACGACGAAGAACGCAAGGTCGTGAGCCCGATCGCCGCTCCGTCGAACCTGGAGACCTGGGAGGGCCTGATCCGTGAACGCACGCGCAAGGTGCTCGATGAATTGCCACGCAACGAGCCCTTCGACTGGGTCGACCGCGTGTCGATCGAACTCACGACGCTGATGCTGGCAACGCTTTTCGATTTTCCGCTGGAGGATCGGCGTCTGCTGACGCATTGGTCGGACATGTCCACCGCTAACAAGCGCACCAACCCCGATGCGCCTGAGCCTGACGTGCGCATGGCCGAGTTGCGCAAGATGCTCGCTTACTTCACCGGACTTTGGAACGAGCGCGTCAACGCGCCGCCGCGGCCCGATCTGGTGTCGATGCTGGCCCACAGCCCGACGACGCGCAATATGGGGCCAATGGAGTACATGGGCAATCTTGTCTTGCTCATCGTGGGCGGCAACGACACGACGCGCAACTCGATGACGGGCGGCCTGCTCGCACTGCACGAGCATCCCGCGGAAATGGCCAAGCTGCGCGCCAACCCTGCCTTGATCGACAGCCTCGTGCCGGAGATCATCCGCTGGCAAACGCCCCTGGCATACATGCGGCGAACCGCGACACAAGACACCGAACTCGGCGGCAAGCAGATCCGCAAAGGCGACAAGCTCGCGATGTGGTATCTCTCGGCCAATCGCGACGAGGAAATGATTGCCGAGCCGGAGCGCTTCATCATCGATCGCGAACGCCCGCGCCAGCACCTGTCGTTCGGCTTCGGCATTCATCGCTGCGTGGGCAGCCGGATCGCCGAACTTCAGCTCAAGATCTTGTGGGAAGAGTTGCTGGAGCGGTTCAGCGCGATCGAAGTGGTCGGCCCGCCGACGCGCGTGCGATCGTCATTCGTGCACGGGTTCTCGCAGTTGCCGGTGCGCGTGGTCGACTGAGGGCGGTGCACTTCATCATTGAGGAGGGCGGCGCGCATTGAATACGGCGCTCAGCAGCGATTGCCAGTTGGTCTCGTCCGGCCAACGCGACATCACCGCGTCCAGGCGGCCATCGATCAGCAACATGGCAAAGCCATGCACCAGCGCCCATCCGGCAATCATCGTGGCTCCCTGTTCGGGCGTGACTTCGGCATCCGTTGTCGGCGCAAGGCCCAGCCGGTCCGCTGCCGCGCCGGCCAGTGCCGCGCGGGCCTGGTCGGCGGCCTCGCGCAATGCGGGGCGCGTCATGTCGAGGCGTTCGCCGCGAAACATGAGCAAGAACAGGGCGGGGTGCTCCCGCGCGAAGGTGACATAGGCGAGGCCGGCCGCGTCGAAGCGTGCGCCTGGCGACGAGCCCTCGTTGCCCGCGGCGCGCAGGGCCTCGGCAAACTGCCGAAAGCCCACCGCGGCGAGCTCGCTCAAAAGGCCGGTCAGATCGCCGAAGTGATTCTTGGGCGCGGCATGCGAGACGCCTGCGGCGCGTGCCGCGGCGCGCAGCGTGAGCGCTTCGAGTCCCTGGCTTTCGATGATGTCCTGTGCGGCCGCAAGCAGCGTGGCGTGCAGCGCGCCGTGGTGATAGGGTGCAGGCGCTTCGGCGGCGGCCTTGCGGCGACTGCGTGAGGCGAGTGGGGCGGCGTTCCGGCGCTTTGGCGATGCAGGCATGGAGTTCTCGAAGGTCAAAAGTCAGATGTTGACGCCGTCAATTTTACTTGACTTTTATCTTCGATCGTCTTTCAATACCCGGTATTGACAGCGTCAATATGAATTTCGAGGAGTCGATATGTCCGCTGAGAGTCCCGCACGCACCAATGTCTTCACGCCGCCGCGCCGCGTGAACGGCAGTCCTATTTCTTTTGAAGCCGATGCCGCGATCCTCCCGATCGTTGGCGAGTTGCCTCCAGGACTCAACGGCACGCTGTATCGCAACGGCCCCAATCCGCAGTTCCCGAGTGCCGATGCACACCTGTTCGGCGGCGACGGGATGCTGCATGCCTTTGAGCTGTGCAATGGCCGCGCCAGCTATCGCAACCGCTGGATCCGCACCGCCCATTGGAAAGCCGAGCATGCCGCCGGCCGTCGCTTGTTCGATGGATTCGGCCGCCCGATGCCCGACGGCGGGCCCGCCGCCGGGGTGGCTGACGAAGGTGTCGCCAACACGCACGTTGCATGGCACGCCGGGCGTTTGCTCGCGCTGGAGGAGGCGCACCTCCCGGTCGAGATCGAGCCCGGCACATTGGCAACGCGCGGGCCTTTCGATTTCGGCGGCGGGTTGAAGGGGCCTTTCACCGCGCACCCGAAGACCGATCCGGTGACCGGTGAACTGGTTTTCTTCGGCTATGGGACGAGCGGCCCGCTCTCCAGTGGCATGACCTACGGCACCATCGATCCGGCGGGTACCGTGACGCGCTTCGATCGCTTCGAGGCGCCCTTCGCGAGCATGGTGCATGACTTTGCAGTGACGGCGCGGCATGTGCTGTTCCCGGTGCTTCCTCTGACGGCAAGCATGGCACGCGCCGAACGCGGCATGCCGCCGTTTGCGTGGGAGCCGGAACTCGGCGCGCGCGTGGGCGTGCTGTCGCGCAACGACCCCATCGAAAACATCCGGTGGTTCGAAGGCGAGGCCGGCTATGCCTTCCACGTGATGAACGCCTGGGAAGAGCAGGATGCGCGGGGCGGCACCCGCATCGTCGCCGACGTGATGCGCTACGACGAGCCGCCGCTGTTTCCGCACCCGGACGGCCGACCGACGGACCCGCGGCGCAGCGTGGCACGAATGTGCCGCTGGACCTTCGATCTGGCTGGCGCAAGCAACCGCTTCGAGCAACGGCAACTCGATGATCTCGCGGGCGAGTTTCCGCGCATCGACGACCGCCGCGCCGGCCTGCCGTATCGCCACGGCTGGTATGCCTGCCAGCGCGAGCCCATCTACGGCGCGGGAAACGAAGGTCTGGCGCACTTCGACGCCGTCACCGGCCGCCGCACGCTGCACTACCTTCCGCCGGGCGACCGCGCCTCGGAGCCGGTGTTCGTCCCCCGCAGCCCAGACGCGAAAGAAGGCGACGGCTGGTTGCTGGCGACCGTCTACCGCGGCGCCGAATGCCGCAGCGACCTGGCGGTGTTCGATGCGCAATCATTGGCCGATGGACCGATTGCGACCGTTCAGCTTTCGCATCGCGTGCCCTCGGGATTCCACGGCAGCTGGCTCCCGGCTGACCACTGAGCCGTTTGCTCTTTTCAGGAGAAATCATGAGCATCCTCTGGAGCTTCTCGCCCTTCATCGTCTTCGCGCTGTTATCGCGGCAGGTGCCGGTCACCACGGCCCTCTTCGTGGCCGCCGCTGTAGCCGTTGCCATGATCGTCCGCGACCGCTTTCGCCATGCGGGCAGCATCAAGATCCTCGAAGTGGGCACCGCGATTCTTTTCGCCGGCTTGGGCTTCTATGTGCTTGGGATGGGCGGGGACTGGAACATCATCGAAGTGCGACTGGCCGTGGATGGCGGCCTCTTCGCGATCGTGCTCATTTCGATCCTGATCGGCCAGCCCTTCACCATTCAATATGCCCGCGAGCGCGTTCCGCCCGAAGTCGCCGCGCTGCCGCAGTTCAAGACCATCAACTATCTGCTGAGCGGCGTCTGGGCATTGGCCTTCCTGGTAATGACGCTCGCCGATTTCGTGATGGCTCGCGTGCCGTCGGTACCTCTGTGGATTGGCATTGCGGTGACGGTGGCGGCAATGGCAGGCGCGATCTGGTTCACGAACTGGTATCCGCAATATCGGCGCCGTCAGGCCTCAAGCGTGGCCTTGTGAGTGCCGTCCGGAGCATAGGCAGTCAGAGTTGATCGCGCTATGCTGCCCGGATCATGGAACGCACCACGCTTGATCGCACTGCGCCGCCGAAGTCTGCGATGCCAGGTGCCACCCGTCGCCTGGAAGACTTGCCGGGTCCGCGCGGCATTCCGCTGCTTGGCAATCTCCTGCAGATCGACGCGCCCCGCATGCACCGGCAGCTCGAAGACTGGTGCGCCGAGTTCGGTCCTTTCTTCAAGCTGAAGCTTGGAAAGGCGACGATGCTCATCGTCGGCGACCATCAGGTGGTCGCCACGATGCTCCGCGATCGGCCGGACGGATTTCATCGCACCAGCAAACTCGAGGGCATTGCCAAGGAGATGGGGCTGAAGCCCGGCCTTTTCGGTGCCCGGGGTGACGACTGGCGCCGCCAACGGCGCATGGTGATGTCCGGCTTCGATCCGGCGCACGTCAGGGACTACTTTCCATCGCTACAGAAAGTCGCCGAGCGGCTCGGCAGGCGTTGGTCGAAAGCAGCGCGCGATGGCGTTGTCATCGACTTGCAGTCCGACCTGATGCGCTACACGGTCGATACCATCGCCGGGCTGGCGTTCGGTGCGGAGGTCAAGACGCTGGAGTCCGATGGCGACGTGATCCAGAAGCACCTCGACAAGATCTTCCCGGCCTTGCTGAGGCGGCTGACGGCGCCGTTGCCGCTGTGGCGTGTGTTCCCCACAGCCGCCGATCGTGAATTGGCGCGAGGCGTGGTCGCAGTGAACAAGGCGGTGGACGGGTTCATCGCTCAAGCGAGGCGCCGGATGGAAGCGAATCCCGATCTCCGCGCACATCCCCGCAACCTGCTGGAAGCCATGATCGCTGCGGCGGACGAGCCCGACAGCGGCATCAGCGACATGCAGGTCGCCGGCAACGTCATGACGATGTTGCTGGCGGGTGAGGACACCACCGCCAATACCATCGCCTGGATGATCGATCTGCTGTGGCGCCATCCGGCAACGCTGGCGCGCGCGACTGACGAGGTGCGCCGTGTCGTACCCGACTCGGGGATCCCGACCTTCGAACAGGCCGGGGAACTCGACTACATCGAGGCTTGCGCGCACGAGACCATGAGGCTCAAACCGGTGGCACCGTTGATCGGGCTGCAGGCCGTGAATGACACAGTCATCGGCGACGTGGAGGTGCCGGCGCGTACTCCGATCTTCAGCCTCATGCGGCGCGACAGCGTGAGCGACAACCACGTGCCCGACGCGGCTGCATTCAAGCCGGAGCGTTGGCTGGACGGTGCTGGCCCCGGCGCCCTCGCCAGCAGTGCCAAGCGAACGTCGATGCCCTTCGGCGCCGGGCCTCGTATCTGCCCGGGGCGCTACCTGGCGTTGCTCGAAATGAAGATGGCGATGGCGCTCCTGCTCAGCCGTTTCGACATCGAGCGCATCGACACGCCCGACGGCCAGCCGGCGCGCGAACGTCTTTCGTTCACGATGACGCCCGTTGGCTTGACCATGCGGCTGCACGAACGCATGGCAGCGACGGCCTAGCTCCGCCGGATGGAGCCTTCGTCAGCCGTCGCTGGGCGCGCGGCTCAACTCGTTGTTGGCAGTGACGACCGACCTGATCATGCGCATGAATTCCTGCTGATCCTTCTCTGACAAGGGCTCCAGGATGCGCTGCTGGGCGCGCATCATTGCTGGCTGCACGTCGTCGAGCAGCGCCAACCCCTCGTCCGTCAGGGTCAGCAGGCGCACGCGGCGATCGTCGGGGGACGCACTGCGCATCATCAAACCCCGGGCTTCCAGTCTGTCGATGACGCCGGCAACCGTTGAAGTGTCGAGCCCGATGGACCGCGCCAGCGTTCGCTGGTCGATGCCGGGCGATCTGCGCACGGCCTGAAGTCCGGCGTATTGAACCGGCGTGATGCCGTGAGCTTCGGTTTCCTGCAGAAAGATCGCAACGGCGATCTGTTGCAGCCGTCGGATGTAGTGGCCGGGAAGAGTCTCCAGATCAACAGGTGCCGCGTCGGTTTTTTTCATGCAATTGAAATGGGCAAGAGGCTTAGGGTTAACCCTTTAATGGTCGAAATTATTCTATGTCTACACTAATGATCAGTGTGCTGATGATCAGTACACCAGATCAGGAGATGAACATGAATGCAGGGCAGTCCACGCTTCCGGTACTGGTTGCCGGCGGCGGTATCGGCGGCATCGCGGCTGCCTTGGCTTTGGTACGGCAAGGTTTTTCAGTGAAGGTGCTGGAACAGGCCAGTGAGCTTGGCGAGATCGGGGCGGGCATCCAGCTCGGCCCCAATGCTTTCGCCGCGTTCGATGCCTTGGGCATTGGCGAGATCGCCCGGACTCGCGCGGTCTATACCGATGAAATGGTGATGCACGACGCGCTCGACGAGACGCTGGTCGGGCGCATCCCCACGGGCGAGGCGTTCCGGCAGCGCTTCGGCAACCCGTACGCGGTGATCCATCGGGCAGACGTTCACAAGTCGCTGCTCGAAGGCGCGGAGGCGTCCGAGCGCATCGAGGTGCTGACTTCAACCTCGGTGCAGCGCATTGAGCAGGATGCGGATGGGGTGATCGTGCATGACGCCAGGGGCAACACTCACCGCGGGATTGCATTGATCGGCGCGGACGGCGTCAAGTCCGCGGTGCGCCGGCAGTACGTGGGCGACGAGGCGCGCGTGTCGGGCCATGTCGTGTACCGGGCGGTCGCGGACAAGAAAGACTTCCCGGCCGACCTGCAATGGAACGCCGCCAGCATCTGGGTAGGCCCCAACTGCCATCTCGTGCACTACCCACTGCGCGGCGGCGAGCAATACAACGTCGTCGTGACCTTCCACAGCCGCGAGAAAGAAGAGTGGAGCGTGCGCGAAGGCAGTCGTGAGGAAGTACAGAGTTATTTCGAGGGCATCTGCGCCAAGGCGCGCCAACTGATCGATCTCCCCAAGGACTGGAAGCGCTGGGCGACGGCCGATCGCGAGCCGATCGGCCAATGGACCTTCGGCCGCGCCACGCTGCTGGGTGACGCGGCGCACCCCACGCTGCAATACCTGGCGCAAGGCGCCTGCATGGCGATGGAGGATGCGGTCACTCTGGGCGAGGCTCTGCGCGTCAGCGGCAATGACTTCGGCAAGGCCTTCGAGCTTTACCAGCGCTCGCGTGTCGCACGCACCGCTCGGGTCGTGCTGTCCGCGCGCGAGATGGGGCGCATCTTCCATGCGAAGGGCGTCGAGCGTCTCGTGCGCAACGACCTCTGGAAGGGCCGCACCCCGGAGCGCTACTACGACGCCATGGAGTGGCTGTATGGCTGGACCGTCGACAACTGCCTTGCCGCCTGAAGATGTCCGGTTTTTTCAGGAGCGCCGTGGATTCGGCGCCTTGGTCTTTCTGTCGGCAAGCTCGAAGGCCGCAGCAACGATGGCCTTTGCCCAATGGGGGACCTTGTCGAGCTCCGCGTGCGAAACGATCCCGCCGTTTTCCATGTGCAGCACGAGAACCGGCTGCGGTCTGATCCCCGCTTTCGGGTCGCCGTCGATGCTGTTGTCGTACACGCGCAGGCTCGCCAGGTGCGGCAGCAGCCTGATCAGGTTGGCTCGGCTGCTCGTGTAGCGCTCCCTGATCTTGGCTTCGGGAATGGCGTGGCCACCGGCTTTCACCCTTTCCTGCACGCGCTCGATGTGCTTTTCGGGCGAACTCAGGCCCGCATACCAGATATGGACCTCGGCGCCGTTGCGGGCCCCTGCGAGCAGCAGATCGGGAATGGTTCGGGCGCCGAGCGTCGTCTCGAAGGCAAAGTTGAGCCCTTCGGCAAGCGCGCGTTCGAGGCCGATGCGGCCCATTTCCCACGCTTGCCCGTTGGCCGACTCGAGCGTGAGCGCCGGATTGGCGTCCCGCAGCGTGCGTGCTGCCAAGTCGGGATTGAAATAGGGGACTTTGCGAGCCTGGAGCGCCGCGCCGCCGATGCTGCTCTTGCCGGCGCCATTCACGCCGGCGAGAACGAAGATGCGGGCGACCATCTATCGAGCGACGTCCAACAGCTACTTCTTGGCCGGCTTGCCGCCGGCCGCGCGGACGGCGGCCTTGCCGAGTTCGGACGGAGGCATCGAGAATGCGTCTTCCATTGCCTGGGCGGCTGCGTCGCCCTGCATCCGGGCAAACATGTCGTCGAACTGTTTTGTGAGGGCATCCAGGTCGGGCTCGGCCGCCTGCTCCAGGGCCAGATATCGGTCAATGGACATGAGCACCATGGACGGCTCGTCATGTCGGGTGACCACCACGGCACCATGCGCCATGACGGCACTGGTTACCTTTTGCATGCCGGCGACCAACCGCGTAGCCGAGAAGGCGGGCAGGCCGCGCGTGAAGCGATCAATGGCTTCGGGTCTTGAAATGGCTGCACTGCTGGACATGAGAAGCTCCGATGAACGTCTGGTTTACCCAATTTGGGGATTTTAGTCATTTTGGTTAAAACCTGAACAGTCGCCTGAGTTTGCCAGAGGGCGACAGTGGCATTCACTCAGTTTCGCCGCGACACGGCCACTCCTGCGAGAGGGTCGAGCCGTATCGTCATGAGCGTGGCGGCGGCCATCAGGAGGCCGATCGCAAACCAGCCGTGCCGGAAATCGACGAGCGCCAGGGTGGAGGCATCGCGCAATGCCTGCGATGCACCGAGCACCGAAGCGGCCAACGCCACCGCAAGTGCCATCGACACCTGCTGCAGCATGGTGGCCAAAGCGCTCGCGCCGGCGCGCAGGTCGTCCGGCACGTCGGCAAAGGCAAGCGTGGTGATGGCGGTGAAGTTCATCGATCGGACCATGCCCGCAACGAACAACAGCACGCATACCACTGGGAGCGGATCGCCGGGCGATATCAGTCCGCATGCAAACAGCGTGATGGTGCACAGCGCGCCGTTGACCCACAACACGCGCCGGAAGCCGAAACGCCGGAGCACGGTGGTGGTCGCGCTTTTCATCGCGAGATTGCCGGCCATGTAGACCAGCAGCATCGAGCCCGCCTGAAAGGCATTCATGCCGAAGCCGATCTGGAACATCAGAGGAAGCAGAAAAGGCGAAGCGTTGATCGCCACTCGCGACATGAACCCGGCCGTCGCAGAGGAGAGCATGAAGGTCGGGACACTGAGCGCTCGCAGATCGAGCATCGGATGCGTGGCGCGTCGGGCATGGCGTACGGACGCTATCGCGGCCAAGGTGCCGACGGCAAGAAGGGCGGCGGTGAAGCCGTTGCCATCGTGGACTTCGCCCAAGCGCGTGAAGCCTTCGACCAGCATTCCCAGGGCCAGCGCCGTCAAAAAGAAGCCCAGCGCATCGAAACGTGCCTTGCTGTCGGCCGCCCGGCGTGGAAACAAACGCAGGATCAGCCATATACCCAACATCCCGATCGGCACGTTCAGCAGGAAAATCCAACGCCACGATGCATGCGTGGCGATCAATCCTCCCAGCGGCGGGCCAATCACCGGTGCGATCAGCCCAGGCCAGGTAATCATGCCGATGGCTTCGATGAGCCGGTGCCTGGGCGTTTCGCGCAAGACCACCAGGCGCCCTACGGGAGACATGAATGCCGCCGCAAATCCTTGCAACGCGCGCGCGGCGATAAATGCTGCAAAAGACGGCGCGAGGCCGCAGACGAGCGACGCGAGCGTGAAGATCCCAATGGCAGTGGCGAACACCGTGCGCGCTCCGTAACGCGCTGCGCACCAACCTGCGGCAGGCACGAACATCGCCATTGCGATGAGGTAGACGGTGACGCCCATGCTGGCATCGAGCGTGTCGACGCCAAATCCCGCGCCGATGGCCGGGAGCGCCGTGACGATGATGGTGGAGTCCAGCGTTTCCATGAAGAACGCCGCGGCCACTGTGAGCGCGATGCGGGAGGAAGCGGAGCCGGTCGAATCGTCTTTTTCTTGCGCGCTGTCGTTCATGACGACAGTGTCGTCTACCGGCATGAAGCCTGCATAAGGCTTGGCGCTTTAGCTCGCGCGCCGGGTTTCCTCGTAAATCCGCGGCTGTGTCAGGACCTCATGGCGAAGCGCGTGCTCCAGTTCCGCTTCGGTCATGAGCTTGCGCCGCAGCACGACCTCGCGCACGTTGGTGCCGTTGGCATAGGCTTCAGCAGCCACTTCGGTCGCTTCCTTGTAGCCGATGATCGGATTGAGTGCCGTGACCAGCGCAATGGATCGCTCGATGCTTTCCTTCAGGCGATCCGGATTGGCCGTGATGCCTTTCACGCACAGGTCAGCCAATGTGGTGCAGGCATTGGTCAGATGCTTGAAGCTGCGGAACAGCGAGTTGGCGATGATCGGCTCGAAGGCATTGAGCTGCAATTGCCCGGCTTCGGCCGCAAAGGTCACCGTCACGTCATTGCCGAACACCTCGAAAGCCACTTGGTTGACGACCTCGGGGATCACCGGRTTSACCTTGCCCGGCATGATCGACGAACCCGCCTGCATCGGCGGCAGATTGATTTCGCCAAAGCCCGAGCGCGGACCACTGGAGAGCAGCCGCAGGTCGTTGCAGGTCTTCGACAGCTTCACCGCCACCCGCTTGAGCACACCCGAGAGTTGCACGAAGGCGCCGCAGTCCTGCGTGGCTTCGATGAGGTTCGGCGCGGTCGAAAGGTCCAGCCCCGTGATCTCGCGCAGGGCGGCGAGTGCCTTGCCGGCGTACTGCGGATGCGCCGTGATGCCCGTGCCGATGGCAGTGGCGCCCAGATTGATTTCGAGGATCAGTTTCGAGGCCTCGTTCAGCCGTGCGATGTCTTCCTCGACCATCACGGCATAAGTCGAGAACTCCTGCCCGAGGGTCATCGGCACGGCGTCTTGCAACTGCGTGCGCCCGATCTTCAGAAGATGCGCGAACTCTTCGGCCTTGGCGGCGAACGCCCCACGCAGATGTTCCATGGCCTTGAGCAGGCGTTCGATCGCAAAACAGGTGGCAATGCGAATCGCGGTCGGATACACGTCATTGGTGCTCTGCGCCATGTTGACGTGCTCATTCGGGTGCAGGTATTGGTACTCGCCGCGCCGATGGCCGAGGATTTCAAGCGCGCGATTGCAGATCACCTCGTTGGCGTTCATGTTGGTCGAGGTGCCGGCGCCACCCTGGATGACATCCACCACGAACTGGTCATGCAGCGAGCCGCGCCGGATCTCGCGGCAGGCGCCGACGATCGCGTCGCGCAGTTTGTCAGGAAGCAGGCCGAGTTCTGTATTGGCCGCTGCCGCCGCCTGCTTGACAGAGGCCAGTGCATTGATCAATTCAGGGTAAGCGGAAACCGTGGTGCCTGAGATCTGGAAGTTCTCCTTGGCGCGCAGCGTGTGCACGCCGTAATAGGCATCGTCGGGAACCTCGCGGTCACCGAGCAGGTCGTGTTCGATCCGTACGTTGCTCATGTCGGCTCCTGATCATGGATGAATGGAAGCATGGAAGCGCAGGCGAAAGAGGCCAGGCTCATCCTACGCGCGCCGCATGCGTTGGTGAAGCAAGGTGTTTCGATGGGCTCCCTAGAATGGTCGGCCAAGGTCCAATCAGGCTCCGACATGAACACAGCGATACCCGACCCGTCCCTTGCGTTGGCTTTCGATGCCGTACTCGATGCGCGCTACAGCTGCCGCGGCTACCTGTCCGCGGTAGTGCCTCGTGACACCATCGAAGCGATCTTGCGCAGCGCCCAACGTACGGCTTCCTGGTGCAACTCCCAGCCTTGGCAGGTCGCCGTGACGAGCCCGAGTGCCACCGATCGGCTGCGAGAGGCAATGGCATCGCCCGAAGGTCTGGCCGATCAGGGCTTCGACATTGCGCCGCCGGCTGAATACCGCGGCGTCTATCGCGATCGGCGACGCGAATGCGGATTCGGCCTCTATGACAGCGTAGGCATCGCGCATGGTGACCGGGTTGCGTCCGCAAGACAGGCGGAACTGAACTTCAGCTTCTTCGGCGCGCCGCACATGGCGCTCATCACGACGGAATCCGCACTGGGTGCGTACGGCGTACTTGATTGCGGCGCCTACGTCAGCAACTTCATGCTCGCGGCGCGCAGCCGCGGCGTGGCCTGCATTGCACAGGCGGCCGTCGCTTCACGCTCGAAGTTCCTGCATCGCTGGTTCGGCATTCCGGACGATCGGCAAGTCGTTTGCGGCATATCGTTCGGCTACGAGGACCCAGAGCATCCGGCCAACCGCTTCCGGACTTCGCGCGCCGACCTCGAAGAAGCCGTGCGTTGGATCGAGGATTGATGCGGGGACCGAACCTGCGTTTCAAGACGTCGCGGAGGGTACCTTCTCTGCATCCATCAAGCGCTCGTACACGAGGCCCGCGCTGACGATGTCTTCGACGGCGACGCCGACCGATTTGAAAAGGGTGATGTCGTCGGCCTGCTGTCTGCCTGGGTGGGTGCCGGCGATGACTTCGCCAATCTCAGCAAAGATGCTGCCGGCGGCGATCACGTCGCCCGATTCCCGAGACGCCGCTTCATGCGACTCGACATAGAGCCTGCAGCGCGACAGCACTTCATCATCGAGTTCACGCCATTCAGGGCGCGGTGCGCCCACTGCATTCACGTGCGTGCCGGGTGAGAGCCACCGCCCCGACAACACCGGTCTGCTGGAGGTGGTCGCGACGACCACCACGTCGGCGCCGCGGACAGCGTCCTCCGCGGATGCTGTTGCACGGGCCCCATGCTCTTGCGCAAAGGCCGCAGCGTTGTGCGGGCTCCAGACGCGGACATCGTCGATCTGCCGAACCATCCTTATGGCCTCCAGATGGCTTCGGGCCTGAACGCCGGAACCCAGAATGGCCAGGGAAGAGGCCTCCGGGCGCGCAAGGAGCTTGGTCGCGACAGCCGAGACCGCTGCCGTGCGCATCTCGGTGATCAGGCGGCCATCCATGGCGGCCAGGGGCTCGCCGGTCTCTGGCCGAAACAGCATGATCAAGGCGTGATGGGTTGGGGTGCCCCGGTTCTGCGGGTAAAAGGTGACGAGCTTGGCGCCAAGCTGGCCGGATGCATACGCGGGCATCGAGAAGAAAAATCCGTGGTGCGCATCAATGGGCAGCACATTGCGCAATGGCTGAACGGCATGTCCGGCCGACAGCGACAGCAAGGCTTTCTCCATGGCCGGGATCAGCGCGTCCATGCGCAAGAGCCGGTGCACCGTCTGTTCGTCGATGATTCTCATGGATCCGAAGTTGGCATCGGCGGGGCGGCAATGTCAACTTGCAGCCCGTCCGATCGACTTTCGTCACGCGGAAAGCTCGCGGCTGTTGGCGTCCTTGGCAAAGGCTTCAAGGTAGGCGGCGGGATCGATGTGCTCCCCGTTTTCGAGAAGCTCGAAGTGCAGATGCGGTCCGGTCGATCGACCGGTGGATCCCACGTCGGCGACATGTTGGAGCGGTGTCACCTCATCACCCCGACGCACCACCAGGCGCGAAGCATGCGCGTAGCGCGTGACAAGCCCGTTGCCATGATCGATCTCGACGAGCTTGCCGTAGCCGGGCTTTCTGCCGGCGAAGCTGACACGCCCGCTTGCGGAGGCGCGAATGGGCGTGCCCTTGTTGGCGACGAAATCGATGCCCGAGTGAAAGCGTGTGCGGCGCTTGAATGGATCGACTCGATTGCCGTATGAAGAACCAATGCGTGCGTCGTGAACCGGCGGGCGTCCTGGAGTTGATTCCCAGGCGACGGTGGTCTGTGCCTTGGCCTTGAGCTTGCGCATGGGCAGCATCGCGTCGAGGGTATCTCTGGCCGCCAATTCGGGACCGCCGCTGTCCTGATGATCAGCGTGGTGCGAGCAATGATGGTCGAGTTCGTCGAGTTCAGTGTGGGCGAGCCTGATGCCCATCGCGATCCCTGCTGCAAAGGCGATGGCGGAGATTCCTGTGGTTGCCAACATGGCAATCGTCAGCAGCCGGCGCCGCCTTGCCGCGCGAAGAGGTCGGTGATGCAGATGGCTACCAGTTTTGAATTCGGACAGGCGGCTGACCTGCATACAAACCTCCAAGAAATCATTGAAGGCCGATGTAGGACCCTCCCTAGATGGATGAGAGGGCATCAGGGCGCTATATCTCTCGTTGACGTTGGATATGCGCTCTTCGCCCGGTTGACTCCATTGTTTGCGGCCACCGTCGCAACCGAAATGGGAAAGCTCTGAGTGCCTTCAGATACGTCCTGTACAACGGGAAAATTCCACGAAGCTCAAAGAAAGGGATCTCACCAAGCCGTTCCCTCGCCGAGAAGAGCCCGCCTGGCGAGCAGAAAGGTCGCCGCATTCCAGCTCTGGCCGGCCATGCCCATCGGCGCGAGCGTGCGCCCGTGAAACCATTCGGTGAAGCGCCAGCCGTCCAGTTCGTTCGTGCGCGCGAGTTTGGCAAGCTCGGCCCATGCCATCTCGTGCATTCCCAGCCGAGCCAGAGCCATCACCCAGAAGCCACCGACGAAAGGCCAGATGCCGCCGTTGTGATACTGGTGCACGAGGTTCTGCTGGTGGCGCGCCATGTAGGCCCGCCAGAGCGCGTGGTGATGCGACATCGGATGCAGCACCACGCGCACCGGATAAGGTTCGCATGCATGCGCGGCGACGATGGACTTGACGATGCGCTTTGCCATGGAAGCATCGGCCAGCCCACTCTGGATTGCGAGGATGTTGCCGAACACGTCGCCTTCGTTGCCGACGAACGAGAGATTGACGAAGCTGAGATAGAGCCCCGGGTCCCGCCGCCCACGGCGCGCATAGTGCCGAAGCAGTCGCGCGCGGTGGTATTCAGGCAGGTCGCGCTGGAATGGATTGAACAGGTGATTGGAGTGGCGCTGCGTGGCCTCGGCGTTGTCGAGCGCATAGCGGCGCTTGACGTCATACCAGAGCGCATTCGTATAGAGAACGTAGCCGGAGCGCGGCATGATGTCCGCCCAGTCGCTGGCCTCGTTCTGCTGCAGCAATCGGAAATGCTGGTGCTCTTGTGCGAGCAGCCATCCGATCGCGCGATTCACCTCGCCATCCCAGCGTGACGACTCGACTCGGCCATGGCGCCGCACATGGTCCACGGCGATGAGCCACCATAGAGTTGCATCGATACAGCCCAGGTACCAGAAGTCCGCGTCCAGACCTTCCGGATCGACGTACTTGGGGATCTGCCCGTTGCCCGCCTGCTGCGCCGCGAGCGCATCCAGGCTGGCGGCAGCGCCGTCTTCCAGCGCCGGCACGCCGCTGCCGCACATGGCCATCACGCAAATTGCGGCGTCGCGGCCGAAGATGCGCGTATAGCGCCTGGCCTCGGCTGCCTCCGTGCGGCTTGCCGCAAGAATGCCGTGCCGCGTGAGGTTGCGTGTCAGGAGATCGAGCGATGCCTGGGTGCAGGCTTCGATGAGCGAAAGAGCAGGGGCGTCGAGGCTGGTCATGGGTGTCTATGGTCGCGCAAGAATGCCGCCAGGGCGATTTTCCTCAGTGCTTGGCTAAGATGTCGGCCGATCGAGTGCACGCCAAAAGACGCGCAGGACGCGCAAGACGAAAGGACGCCCGAGCATGAACGCGAACGATCCCGCTCCTAGACGCCGTAGGCACTCCACCTCCGGCGGTCCGCGCTCTTATCGGAAGCGATCGCACAAGAAGGGATTGCTGGCCTTCTTCGCGACGGTCATTGTGGTTGGAGCGGTCATCGCAGCGGGCGTGCTGTATCTCTCGGACACCGAACCGAGTCCGGTTGCCGCCGCAGCCATCGCGCCAACGGCCGAAACCCGAAAACCCGCCGAGCGGACTTCCGCACTTCCCCCGCTCAACCTGCCCGCCGACGATGCACCCCACGGCTCGGCCATGGAATGGTGGTACTACAACGGCTTTCTCGGAGCGAAGGGCGGCCCTCGCTATGCGTTCCACATGGTTGTCTTCGTGGCCAATGGCCTGGTCAAGCACACGGCCATGCATGCGGCGCTGACCGACCTTCAGACCGGCAAACGCTACGTAAGCCAGACCCGCACCGCTGGCGTCCCCACGACGAGCGTTCCGAACGGTTTCGATTTCAAGCAGGAAGGATGGCAGGCGTCGTCGTCGCCTTCGTCGCAGATGCTGCATGCTGACTTCGACGGTGCATCCATCTCGGTCGAGCTGAAGGAGTCGGGCCCGACAGTCGCGCATCGTGCCCCCGGCTCTGAAACGCCGGGCGTGCTCGATTTCGGCAACAGCGGGATCAGCTACTACTACTCGCGCCCCCGGCTTTCGGCGCAAGGCACCGTCGCCGTCGGCGCGAAGTCGCTCCCGGTGTCCGGCGAAGTGTGGTTCGATCACCAGTGGGGTGAATTCGACGTCTTGTCCCTGGGCTGGAACTGGTTCGCGCTTCATCTCTCGGACGGGTCGGACCTGATGCTCTATGAGCTTTTCGACATGGACGAGCGGAAAGTCATGACCGCAGGCACCTTGTCGAATGCCAAGGGATCGGTGCCGATCAAGCCGGGTGAGATCGAACTCATGCCGGGCGCGGCGTGGACCAGTCCGAAGACGAACATCAGGTATGTGCTCGACTGGAACATCAAGCTTCCGGCTGGCGTCCTGAAGGTGCAGCCCTTCGCGTCCAACAGCGAGTTCGATTCGGGCGGAACGACCGGAAATGTCTATTGGGAGGGGCCAGTGAAGGTGACCGGCGATCTGCAAGGCGAGGGGTTCCTGGAGTTGAGTGGCTATGACCGTCTGAGCGCGAAAAAAGCAAGGGGCAAATAAGGGCCGACTTCAGCGGAAAAATTCGCTCGGCGGAAGGCCGAACTGACGCTTGAACATGGTCGCAAAAGCGCTCGGGCTGTCGTAGCCCAGTGCGAGCGCGACGTCGACCACCTTGGCGCCGGTGGCGAGCCGCTCCAGGCCGTGCAGCAAGCGCGCCTGCTGCCTCCATTTGCTGAAGGTCATGCCGGTCTCGCGCGCGAAGACGCGCTGCAAGGTCTTGGCGTCGACGGACAACAGCCCGGCCCATTCGCCGAGCGTTGTCGCGTCGTGGGGCGCTGCCAGCAGGCGCGCGCAGATGCGGTGCAGGCGTGCGTCGGTGGGCTGTGGCAGGTGCAGCGGCAACACCGGCAGCGCGTGCAGTTCATCCAGCAGCAAGCGCATCACCCGACCGTCGCGCGAATTCTCCGTATAGCCTGGAGCCACTTCAGTGGCCGCCTGGATCAATTCGCGCAGCAGCGGCGAAATGCCGACCGCATGCGAATGCGTGGGCAGCTGCGGTGCCGCTTCCGGACGCACGTAGATGCTGCGCATGCGGAGCTCGCCGATGCAACGAATGGCGTGCGGAAGGCCGGCCGGCATCCAGATGCCGCGCGTGGGTGGGACGATCCACCGCCCCTTGCCGGCGCTCACCATCATGACCCCGTGCACTGCATAGATCAGTTGGCTTTTGGTGTGCGCATGCGGCGCGATCATGTGACCAGCCGGATAGTCGGTGGCCCTGCAGCTCACGGGTGCCGGGTGGCTGTCGACTTGCGCCAGGAAGTCCGGGTCCGGTGCCCGGGCGGTGCGGCTCATGCGGGTGTCCTTTTCGCGAAGATCGCAGCCCGAATGGCGTGCGACAGGCTCTGATGCTAGCGTTACGATCCGCTTTTTTCGCAAGCCTCGCGCGAAATTTCGCGCCCACACCATGTCTTCGACAGCTACTGCCCACACATCACCCGGTTCCGCGGCATCGACATCGAGCGGTGTCTCCTTCGGCATCCTGGGAGCCATCAGCGCCTCTCACCTGATCAACGACATGATGCAGTCGCTGATCCTCGCGATCTATCCGGTGTTGAAGGGGGACTTCCACCTGAGCTTCGGCCAGATCGGGCTGATCACGCTGACCTACCAGCTGACCGCCTCGCTGTTCCAGCCTTTGGTCGGGCTCTATACCGACCGCAAGCCGGTGCCGTACTCATTGCCGGTTGGCATGGGTTTCACGCTGTGCGGCCTGGTGCTGCTGGCGTTTGCGCCAAATTACGCCATGCTGCTGCTGGCGGCCGCGCTGGTGGGCACCGGCTCGTCGATCTTTCATCCGGAGTCATCCCGCGTGGCGCGCATGGCGTCCGGTGGGCGGCACGGGCTGGCGCAGTCGCTGTTCCAGGTTGGCGGCAACACCGGCAGCGCGCTCGGACCTTTGGTGGCCGCGGCGGTGATCGTTCCCTTCGGCCAGCGCAGCGTGGCCTGGTTCGGGCTGGCGGCCCTGCTGGGTATCGTGCTGCTGTCCCAGGTGAGCCGCTGGTATGCCGCGCATCACGCCGCAGCCAGCGCGCGCGCTGCGCGAAGGCCCGCGGCCGCGCCACTGCCGCGCGGCAAAGTGCTCGGCGCCATCGGCGTGCTGCTGTTGCTGATTTTTTCGAAGTACTTCTACATCGCAGGCATCAGCAGCTTCTACACCTTCTATCTGATAGAACGCTTCGGGCTCTCGGTTCAGAGTTCTCAATATCACCTGTTCGTCTTCCTCTTTGCCTCGGCGCTGGGCACGCTCGCCGGCGGGCCGATCGGCGATCGCATCGGACGCAAGCCGGTGATCTGGGCATCCATCCTGGGTGTGGCGCCGTTCGCGTTGCTGCTGCCGCATGCAGACCTGTTCTGGACGACGACGTTGACGATCCTGATCGGGCTGATCCTGTCGTCCGCGTTCTCGGCGATCCTCGTCTATGCGCAGGAACTCATCCCTGGCAAGGTGGGCATGGTTTCGGGGCTCTTCTTCGGCTTTGCCTTCGGCATGGGTGGCCTGGGCGCTGCGCTGCTGGGGCTCCTGGCGGACCACACCAGCATCGACTACGTGTACCGTGTCATCGCGTACCTGCCGCTGCTGGGCGTCGTCGCCGTGCTGCTGCCGAACATCGAGCGGCCGCGCCGCACCTCCGGGCCTGCCGTTCGCACCTGAGCACTTCAGCGCTGCGGCATGTCCTTGGCGGAATAGCCGAGGCTGACCGTCGCGTCTTCCGGAATGGGCGGCATGGTCGCATTCCATGCCTGCCAGGCCGCACGCATCGCGGCCAGCCGCTCTGGGTCGCGCTTGGCCTGATTGGCGCGCTCGCGCTCGTCGGCCGGGATATTGAAGAGATATTCGTTGCCGTCCACCTGCAGGTACTTCCAGTCGCCGTCGCGCATTGCGCACTGGCCGCGATGGTTCATGCGCCAATGGAGAGGCCGCCGGAAGCTGGAGGCCGCGTCACGAAGAACAGGCATCAGCGAGATTCCATCGAGCGGATAGGCCGGGTTCGCCGAGACGCCCGCTGCATCGAGCATGGTGGCCGACCAGTCCATCGTCATGCAGTGCTGCGCGCTTTCGCCGCCGGGGCCAATGACATCCGGCCAATGCGCAATCCACGGCACGCGGATGCCGCCTTCAGTGAGGTCCATCTTGCCGCCAACCAGCGGCCAGTTGTCAGAGAAGCGTTCGCCGCCGTTGTCGCTGGTGAAGACGACCAGTGTGTTGTCGGCCATGCCGTGCTTGTCGAGCGCATCCATGATCCAGCCGATGCCTTCGTCCATGTGATGGATCATGCGGCGGTAAACGTGGATGTTTCCCCCGGCGAGATCGAACAGGTTGTCCTTCACCTGGGGCCCCCGGCCTGC
This sequence comes from Variovorax sp. 05N34, assembly GCF_056397405.1. Classification (NCBI taxonomy): domain Bacteria; kingdom Pseudomonadati; phylum Pseudomonadota; class Betaproteobacteria; order Burkholderiales; family Comamonadaceae; genus Variovorax; species Variovorax sp. 05N34. The sequence continues at coordinate 192,490 of NZ_JBFTNI010000002.1, read as the reverse complement.
GTCTTCGCGGGTTTCCCAGGGCCAGTGCGGCGCGGTGTAGTGCAGGCTCAGGAAAAACGGCGCGTCCTGCTGCGCCATGCGGTCGACATAGTCGACGGCACGGCGCGAGAGCAGGTCGGTCAAGTAGCCCTCCTGCTGACAGTCGTCCTCGCCAAGCCACAGATCGTGCCGTCCGGTCGAGTCGCAATGGGTGAAGTAGTCGACGCCCCCCGACATCGGCCCGAAGAACTCCTCATAGCCCGAGCGCAGTGGCCCGAATGAAGGCAACGAACCCAGGTGCCATTTGCCGATGAGCGAAGTGCGGTAGCCGCCGTCGCGCAGCATCGAGGGCAAGGTCGGGTGCTCCGGGGGCATCCCGAGCGTCGTGCTTCCCCGGCTTTTGCTGTTGATCGGCTCTTCGGCCGCGCCGCGCAGGCGGTACTGATAGCGCGCCGTGATCATCGCGAAGCGCGTGGGCGAGCACACCGGCGAGTTCGAGTAGCCCTGCGTGAACTTGATGCCGCGCGCTGCCATCCGGTCGAGCACCGGCGACACAGGCCCGAAGTCGGCCTCGCGACCGCCGTAGCAGCCGAGATCCGCATAGCCGAGGTCGTCGGCGACGATGAAGATGATGTTGGGTCGTTGCATGGATTTCAGGGTTGGTAGCCGGATTTCATTAGTCATTCGCCTGGAAATTCACGGCCTTCATGATCACGGCCCAGCGGGCGGTGTCTTCGCGCATTGTCTTCAGGAGTGCGTTCGCGTCGTCGCCGGTGACATACATGCCGTTCTGCAGCAGTTGCTGCTTCACCTCGGGCGAATTGACCGCGCGGGTGAATTCGGCGCGCAGCTTCTCGACGATCGGCTTCGGCGTCTTCGCGGGCGCGTAGTAGGCGAACCATGCGGTCGCGACCACATCTTTCAGCCCGGCCTCGACGAAAGTCGGAAGATCGGGCATCAGCGGCGAGCGCTTCTCGCCGCTGGTCGCGAGCACCTTCACGCGGCCGCCGGGCTGCATCTGGAGCGCACCGCCGACGGTGTCGAAGTAGACCGGAATCTGCCCGCCCATCACGTCCTGCCGCGCAGGAGTAGAGCCCCGGTAAGGCACATGGACCATCTTGAGCCCCGCCGAGCGATTGAGCATCTCGCCGAGAAAATGCGATGGCGTGCCCGCGCCGTACGAGCCGAAGCTGACTTTGTCGCCCTGCGCCCTGGCCCACGTGATGAACTCGGCCAGCGTGTTGGCCGGCACGTCCTTGCTCACCACCAGCGCGAGTTCGAAGCGCGCTGCATTGACGATCGGGACGAAGTCCTTGATCGGGTCGTACGACAGCTTCGCGTACGCGCTCGGGTACATCGTCATCATGCTGGCGGTGCCGAGCAGCAGGGTGCGTCCGTCGGGCGGCGCGGTCTTGACCGCCTCGACCGCAATGCGGCCCGATGCGCCCGAACGGTTGTCGACGATCAGCGGGCCGAGCGAGTCGCGCACCTCCTGGGCGATGGCGCGCGTCAGCACGTCCTGCGTGCCGCCGGCCGGAACGCCGATCAGCACCTTGATCGGCTGGCCGGGCGTGAAGGCCGCTTCGGCGCTTGCCAGGGGCGAGAGCGCGAGGGCGCAGAGGCCGGCAACCAGGCTGCGGCGGTCGAGATCGGTGCGGGGCATGAATGTCTCCTGGAATGGGTTCGAACTGCAGGCCTTCGGGAGGAACCGGCCTCGGATCACTTTAGATTTGCGACACTCGATTGATCTAATCAACCATTCTCCGGACTAACCCCAGATGAACCCCAGATGAACCCGACGCCAGCACCGCGCCGACCGCTCGACGACCTGCTGCTGTATCGGCTGTCGCGGCTTCTCTCGGTCGCGGGCAGCATGGTCATCAGGATCTGCGAGGGGCGCTTCGGCATCACGCGGCGCGAGTGGCGGCTGATTGCCACGCTGGCGAGCCATGGCGAACTGAGTTCGTCCGGTCTCGCCGAGCATGCGCAGCTCGATCGCGCGCGTACATCGAAAGCCATCGGTTCGCTGGTGGACAAACAACTGATCGCTCGCTCGCGTCCGGCGGGTGACCGGCGGCAGGTGCTCTTGTGTCTCACCGAGCGCGGCCGGGAGGTGTACGACGAACTGTTCCCGCTGGTGACCCGCATCAACACCGACCTGCTCGGCGCACTCGACGCCGACGCCGCCACGCAACTCAACCAATCGCTCGCACGCCTGCAACTGCATGCGGAACAGATGGTTGCCGAGGCAGTGCTGCCCAAGGCGGACCGCCGGCGGCGCGGCGCCAAGGCGGATTGAGCAGCAACGGGTGCGCACATCATGTCGTGCCAGCTTCAATCCAGCTTCATGCCGGTCGACTTGACGATCTTGCCGTAGCGGGCGCGGGCGCTCTCGAGGTGCTGCGCGGCTGCATCGCCGGTTTCGCCGAGCGCCACCATGTCGAGCGCGGCGAGGCGTGCCTTGACCTCCGGCGTCGCGAGGGCAGTCTGCAGCGCCTTGCGCAGCGTTGCCATGACAGGCTCCGGTGTTGCGGCCGGGACCATCGCCATGTAGAGCACCTCGAACTCCAGGTCCTTGAGGCCCAGTTCGCCCACTGTGGGCACCTGCGGAAGGAGCGGCGCACGCTGGCGTCCGGTGACGGCCAGGGGCGTGATCTTGCCGGTCTGGATTTGCGGCAGCAGCCCCGGCGTCGCGAGGATGCCCGCCTGGACCTCGTTCGACAGCAGCGCCATCACGGCCGGCGCATTGCCCTTGTAGGGCACGTGGACCACCTTCGCGCCAGTGACGGTCGAGAAGATTTCCGAAGCGATGTGGCCGGGGCTGCCGTTCCCGGCAGAGCCGAAGGTGATCTCGCGTGTCTTGCTCTTGGCAACGAAGTCGTTGAAGTCCTTGGCCTGGACGGCAGGGTTCACGGCAAACGTGAGCCCGGATGAACTGAAGATCATCAGCGGCTTCAGGTCCTTCGGCGCGAAAGGCATGCTCTTGTAGAGATGCGGGTTGATCGTGAAGGTGGTGTCGATGCTCAGCAGCACGGCGTAGCCGTCTGCGGGGCTCTTGGCAACCGCGTCGGCGCCGATGTTGCCGCCTGCCCCAGGGCGGTTGTCGACGACGAAAGGCTGCCCGAGTTCGTGTTGAAGCGGTACGGCAAGCGCACGCCCCAGGATGTCCAGCGGGCCGCCCGCCGGAAAGTTGGTGATGAGTTTGACGGGCTTGTCAGGGAATCCCGCCTGGGCGGCGGCCGTGACCGCGCAAAGGCTGGCGGCAATGACGAGGGCGGCCTTCGCAATCAGGCCGCCTCGGCGTGGCGCGCTGCGCGCTTGGCGAAGGTGCAGGTTCATTCGTTTTGTCTCCGGTCCGTTCGCGACGCTCGGAAGGCGGCGTCGACATGCGGCCACTCTAGGAGCGCGACGGCCGCCGCACAAATGAAAGCTCTTCTGCGTGGTATTCCTGATCGTTATATTTGGATCTCAGCTCTGCTCAAGCGCCGCGCAACAAGCCATGAATTTCTCCCGCCTGAAACTGCGTCACCTCCAGTGCCTGGCCATCGTCGGCCAGGAGCGCAACCTCGTTCGCGCGGCCAAGGCGCTCGCGCTGACGCAGCCTGCGGTGTCCAAGACCATTGCCGAACTCGAGGACATCGTCGGGCGGCCATTGCTCGTGCGCCGTCGCCGCGGCGTGGATCTGACGCCCGCAGGCGAAGTGCTCGTGCGGCACGCGGTCGTGATGCTGCGTGGACTGCGGGAGGGGCTGTCGCTCGCGCTCGACCAGCCGGAAACGGACCATGTCCGCCTCGCCGTTGGCGCGCTGCCGAACATGGCGGCGAGCCTGCTGCCCGCCTCCATTGCGTTGTTGACTGCTTCGCATCCCGTCCTGCGCGTGCGCGTGGTCAGCGGCACCAATGCGCAATTGATGACGCAGCTTCGTCAGGGGGAGATCGACGTGGTGCTCGGACGCCTCGCGCAAGCTTCGGCCATGGTGGACCTGGCTTTCGAGCAGCTCTACAGCGAGCCTCTGATGCTCGTCGCCCGGGCCCATCACCCCCTGGCCGAGTCCAGGGAACCGACGCTCGATGCGTTGGCGGACTTTCCGCTCATCTTGCCGGTGCAGGGCACATTGGTTCGCGACACCGCGGACGGCTTTCTCTACGCACGGGGCGTCGCGCCGCCCCGGCAACTGATCGAGGCCACCGATACGACCTTCGCATTGGCGCTGCTGGGTCGAACCGACGCCGTCTGGTTTGCGCCGAAAGGAGCGGCCGAAGCAGCGCTGGCGCTCGGCGACCTGTGCCGCCTCCAATTCGATACAAGCAGCACTGAAGGGCCCGTGGGCATGACCGTTCGACGTGCCGGCGAATCCAGCGCGGGAGTGCAGTTGCTGGTTCAAGCGCTGCGCACCGTGCTCGAAAAGAACCCTTCAGAAATCCTGTCCGCCTGCCGATAACAGTTCGACGCCACCGCTGACGTCGTCTCGAACTTGTTGCTATGGAAACCGAAAATGAAGGGCAGGGCAGTACGGGTACTGCCGTCGAACAGCCAAAGCGGCAGTTGGATCTGACCGTCGAGCGTTCGCAGTGGATCGGCGCACAACTGATGAAGAGCCTGATGAATGTGACGCCGGGCAGGGGCGTCATAAGCGTGACGTTGATCCCGCTCATGGTCGGCTTCTGCTGGGACAACGCCAATCGAATGGCATTGATCCTTTGGCTCTTTTCTGCGCTTCCGATCACCGTGGCGAGGCTCTTCGTGTGTCGGACCTACAGACGGACATACCGCGACGCACCTGCGGAGATCAAGGCGGAATTCGTCCGTCGGTTGCTGCCATTGGCGATGGTGGAGGGCGCCTTCTGGGGAATATCGGTTTGGATATTCTTCCAGCGTATTCCGGTCGTGGACCAGTTCGGGTGCTGGGTCATCCTGACGATTCAAGTCGTTGGCCCGCTCACGAGACTGGCTTTCGTGCCCCGGTTGATGCAGGGATACATCGGCACTCTCTTCGCGGTCGCGCTTTCGGGCATTGCATACACGCTCGTGGCGTATCCGGACGATCATCGCTTCCATCTTTGGTTTGTCGCGCTGATTCTTTTCCAGTGGTTCTCTATCCAATATCAAGCGAAATCCTTCCTCCGGAACCAGACCGAGCATTTCGGGCTTCAATACGACCTGGCCGAAAAAGAGCGCCAGGCCCTCGAATCGCTCGACCTCAAGAGCCGCTTCCTGGCCGTCGCCACACACGACCTTCGGCAACCCGTTGCGGCATTGAGGCTCTACGTCGATTTTCTCAATGACGATCCGGAGGCGAGCCACGAACTGGCGCCGAAGATTGCAAACGCAACTGCCGCGGTGAGTCATCTGTTCGACTCTCTCTTCGACTTGTCGAGCCTCGACAGTGGCCGTGTGCGCCTGACAGTACAGCCTGTGCAAATTGCCGAAGTCATGCGCGACTTGCAGCTTCAACATGAACCTTTGGCCACCGCCAAGAACATCAAGCTGCGTGTCCGCGCCTGCGACGCATTGATTCATTCCGATCGCGTGCGCCTGAAAAGGATGATCGGCAATGTCCTTTCGAACGCCATCAAATACAGCATGCCAGGCAAGCAGATTCTCCTGGCTGCGCGCGTTCTCAGGACCGGTGTTCGCATCGAAGTATGGGACCAGGGCATCGGCATTCCCGCCGACCAGATCGACAAGGTGTTCGACGAGTTCTACAAGGTGGCCGAAGGCGCGGCCTTGTCGAGCGACGGCGTCGGGCTGGGCCTGTCACTCGTCTCGCGCCTCGCCAAGACGCTCCAGTCGGAGGTTCGCCTCCAATCGGTCGTCGGCCGCGGCACCCGTTGCTCCATTCGATTGGGTGATCTGAATTCCGCAATTCGAGGTGACTGGCGATGAATTCTTCGTCTGAAAACAGGGATGCAGGGTTGAACGAATGGGCGGCGCGCGTGGCCAGCATCGCAGCCGGAGCGAGCACGCGTCCCGGCAGTGAAATCGTCGAGCGCTCCATCGGAAGTCTTCTGCGCATCGTGCGCGAGCAGCTCAAGCTCGACGTCGTGTTCGTGGGAGAGTTCGTCGACGGCCATCGCGTGTTCCGTCAGATCTCATCGAGCGCACGCGAACTCTTCCAGGTGGGGCAGTCTCATCCTCTCGAACAAAGCGTGTGCCAAAGAATCGTCGACGGTCGGCTGCCCCATCTCCTGCATGACCTGTCGGGGGTGCGGATGATGTACGGCATGCCCGAGTATTTCAAGAACATCGGTGCGCACATCGGTGTGCCGGTACGGTTCGCCGACGGCACGCTCTACGGCGTCTTGTGCGGGTTCAGCCGTGAAGCGTGTCCTCATCTGGGCGAGCGCGACGTGAGACGCCTGGAGATGGCTGCTGCTGCCACGGCCCGGCTGCTGGCACAGGCGGATGGGTATGAGGTCAGTCCAGCACAATATGCGTTCCACCTGGATTCGCGACTGACTCAATGAACAGCATCTGGATCGACACCGACATGGGCTTCGATGACCTCGCGGCGGTGCTGACCGTGACGCAGACGCCCGGTTGGCGTGTGGACGGCATGTCGCTTGTCGCGGGCAACGCACCGCTCGAAGTGGTGATCGACAACGCGCTGCGTTCTGCGGCATTCTTCGAGTGGGGCTTTCCGATTCACGCGGGCAGCTCCAGGCCGATGGCCAGTGAACTGGTGACAGCGCAGAACATCCTCGGCATGGATGGCATGGCGTCAGCAGGCCGCAGCTTGCCGATGGCTCGCGGCTCGTTGGCATCGCGCGATGCCGTGGCTGCGTTGATTGACTATCTCGATTCGTCACGCGATCCGGCGACTGTGCTGGCGCTGGGTCCGCTCTCCAACATCGCCGCCGTTCTGCAACGCCGACCCGAGCTTGCAGCGCGCATCGGGCGCCTCATGTGGATGGGTGGCAGCGCAGGGCCGGGCAATCACACGGCAGCGGCGGAGTTCAATGCGGCGGTCGATCCGGAAGCGATCAACGTGGTGCTCGAAGCGGGCGTGGTGCTGCACATGGTGGGTCTCGACGCCTGCCGGCAGGTGCGCGTACATGCAAGCGATGCCGAAGCGTTGCGCGCGCTCGGCTCCGACAAGGCGCAAGTGTTGGCCGACCTGCTGCTCGGCTATGTTCGCATCGCAAGCCCGGCCGGCACGCTGCCGATGTCGCTGTACGACCCGACGGTCGCGGCGGCGCTGGTGGCTCCCCAAGGGATGACGTTCAGGCCGGCGCACGTGGTGGCCGAATGCAAGGGGGAGCACACGCGCGGCATGACGGTCGTTGAATGGCGAGTGCCGAAACGGGCTTCGCCGAATGCGCAGGTGGCGAGCGTCGCGGACGAGGCGTTGCTGCGGCGCGTGGTGCTCGAAGCTCTTGCGCGCGCCGCGGGCTGATCAGTCCCGCAGGACCCATCCCTCGGGGACGGCCTTCAGCAGGGGGCTCTCGAACACGCCGACCACTCGAGTTGCGCGTTCTGCGCCGAGCCGGTCAACCCAGCGGCCGCCCTGCAGCATGGCGACTCCGCAGGCCACCACATGGCCCCCGAGCGATTCGATCAGGTCCCATGCCGCAAGCAGTGTGGTTCCGGTACTGATCGCGTCGTCGACCAGCACCAGTCGCTTGCCTTGGACAAGGGGGCGGAGATTCGGGTCGAGGTAGATGCGCTTTCCCGGCGTCGGAGAGGTGATCGAATGCACGGGCGCGGACAGCGCTTCGTCATACCAGAACTTGCGCGAGTAGCCCATCGGCACGTAGCGCGTGTGGCCCAGCGCATGGGCGACGACGGGTGCGAGCGTGAGCCCCAGCGTGGGCAGTCCGATGACCACATCGGGCGCATGCGCAGACAGACCTTGCGCGAGCATGGTGCCCAGCGCTTCAACCACTTCGAGCGAAGCGTGGTTGACCAGCAGCGAAGCAACGGCGTGCGACGGCTCGCTCGGCAACTGCCGGATGGGCAGCATGAGAACGCGGCCGTCCGGCAGGCGTGCCGGATAGGCGAACTGCCATGGTGCTTCGGGCTGTTCAACCGCATCCGCTGCGACGATGCGCTGCCAGTAGTCGGTGGTGGCTTCAGTGAAATGACGGGTCATGATCATGTCGTCGCCGACTCATTGCACTTCGAGCTGGCGCGAAGGATCGGGCACCGGCGTGGCGGCGAGCAGGCGCTGGGTGTAGGGGTCGCGGGGTGAGTTCAGCACTGCGTCGGCATCGCCGCTTTCGACGACACGGCCCTGGTGCATCACCATCACGCGATCGGCCATGGCGCGCACGACGCCCAGGTCGTGCGTGATGAAGAGGTAAGACAGTTTCCTTTCGCGCTGCAGATCGAACATCAGCTTCAGAATCTGCGCGCGCACGGAGACATCGAGCGCAGACACCGGCTCGTCGGCAATGATCAGCGCAGGATTGGACGCCAGCGCACGTGCAATGCCCACGCGCTGGCGTTGGCCGCCGGAGAGCTCATGCGGAAGCCGATCGCGGAAGTGCGCGGCTGGCAGGCCGACCTGATCGAGCAGCGCATCGACTTCAGCTGCGGCGGCGCGACGGTCGAGGCTGCGGTGATAGGTCAATGGGAGTGCAACGCTCTGGCCGATGGTGCGGCGCGGATTGAGCGACCCGCCGGTGTCCTGGAACACCACTTGAACTTCGCGGCGAAAGATGCGCGCCGCTTCGCCGGACCGCGTGGCGAGGTCCATGCCCTTGTAGAGAATGCTTCCCTCGCTCGGCGCCGTGAGGCCCAGAAGCATGCGACCCAGTGTGGTTTTGCCGCTGCCGCTTTCACCGACGAGCGCCAGCACTTCACCGGGATGAATGGAGAGCGACACGCGATCTACCGCGCGCTGCATCTGCCGGGCGCGAAACAATCCTCCGCTCCCGCGCACTGGAAAGAGCCGGCTCAGGTCGCGCGCTTCGAGCAGCGGGGTGGTCGTGGCTGCGTTCATGGCGATGTCGCCTTGTTGCGCTGCCACGCGTCGGCGGCGAGCGGCTCATCGCTCAGGAGGCAGCGGTCGGCGCCGAGTCCATGCGCCGTCAGTGCGGGTGCGACGCTGTCGCAGAGGCCTCGGCGCGCCATCGGACAACGCGGATGAAAGCGGCAGCCTTGCGGCCAATGCCCCGCAATCGGCACGCTCCCCGGAATGGAGAACAGCGAATGCGCGCGCGACTGCGGACTCAGGATGCTCCCGAGCAGCCCTTGCGTGTAGGGATGGCGCGGCGCCGCGAAGAGCGCCGCGACTTCGTTCGATTCGACCACCTGTCCCGCATACATCACGTTGACGCGCTGGCAGGTCTCGGCGACCACCGCGAGGTCATGGGTGATCAACAGGATGCCCAGGTCAAGCTCTTTGCGAAGCCGCATCAGCAACTTCAGGATGCCCGCCTGCACGGTGACGTCGAGTGCTGTCGTGGGTTCGTCGGCGATCAGCAGTGCCGGCCGCATCGCCAATGCCGTTGCGATCAGGATGCGCTGGCGCATGCCGCCGGAGAGCTCGTGAGGATATTGACGCGCGACCCGCTGTGCGTTGGGCAGTTCCATCATGTCCAGCAATTCGAGCACGCGCGCTTGCATGCCGTCGGTTCGCCCATGCGCACGGAGTGGTTCTGCAATCTGCCGTCCGACAGGCATGAGCGGATCGAGGTAGCTGGTCGGGTCCTGAAAAACCATGCCCACGCGCGCGCCGCGCACGGCACGCAAATCGGACGCTTTCAGTTGCGCCAGGTCGTGGCCTTCGAGCAGGATCTGCCCCGCGGCAACGCGCGCCAGCGGAGAGGGAAAGAGATTCATGATCGCGAAAGCCGTCATCGACTTGCCCGAGCCTGACTCACCCACGAGGCCTACCGCCTCGCCGCGGCGAACGGTGAGCGAAAGGTCGTTCACCACGCGCAGGGCAGTCGCGCCCTGGCGGATGTCGACCGACAAGCCGCGAATGTCCAAGAGATGTTCGGCAGTGGCGCTCATTTCGAACCTCTCGGGTTGAGCGCGTCGTTCAGCGCATCGCCGAAGACGTTGAACGACAGCACCGTGAGCGCAATGGCCAGGCCGGGAAAGGCCGACATCCACCAGGCACTGCGCAGGTATTGCTGTGCGTCGTTCAGCATCGCCCCCCACGACACATGATTGGGATCGCCGAGCCCGAAGAAGCTCAGGCTGGCTTCGATGAGGATGGCCATGGCAATGTCCAGCGAGCCGAGCACGATGATCGGCGCGGCCACATTGGGCAAGATCTCCCGCATGATGATGGCGCCATGGCCCATGCCCGCCACGCGTGCCGCATCCACGAATTGCGATTGCGCGAGTGTCGCGACCGAGGCGCGAACCACCCGCGCAAGCTGCGGCCATGAAAGTGCGGCGATCACCACGATCATCTTGAAGACGCTGGTGCCGAACAGCGCGATCACGATGAGCGCCACCACGAAGCGCGGCAGGGTCTGGAAGAACTCGGCGATGCGCATCAACAGCGTGTCGAGCCATCCGCCGAAGTAGCCTGCGAGCGCGCCGACGATCACGCCGGCAACGACTGCGCACAAGGCGCTCATGACGCCGACCGTGAGCGAGATGCGTGTGCCGAAGACCACGCGCGACCCGATGTCACGCCCCAGGTCGTCGGTGCCGAGCCAGTGGCCGGGGGAGAGCGGTTCGAGTAGCGAACTGTCGCCGCCGCCGAGCGGATCGTAGGCAGTCACCATCGGTGCGAAGAGCGCCAGCGCAAACAGCAGCACAAGGAAGGACACTGCAAGCAGCGTCGTCGGCCGTCGCAGCAGGCGCCGCCAGAACCCGGCCTTGCGAAATGCCGTAGTCGCCGTCGGAACCGCGATCAGGACTTGCGTTGCGTCGTTCATGCGCGTTCGATCCTCGGATCGATGAGTCTGTGGACGATGTCGGTGACAAGGTTCGCGATCACCACCGTGACGGACACCATCAGCAAGATCGCCAGCATCACGGGATAGTCGCGCTTGGAGATCGATTCATACAGCAGGCGGCCGATTCCGGGCCACGCGAAAACCGCTTCGATCAATGCCGACCCCGCAAGCACGAAGCCCACGTTGTAGCCAATGACGGTGAGGACGGGCGCTGCGGCATTGCGCAAGGCGTGCACGACGACGACCGTCCACTCCGAAGCGCCGCGCGATCGCGATGCCAGGATGAAGTCGGCATTCATGACCTCCAGCATTGCAGCGCGCGTGATGCGGGTGATCAGCGTGAGATAGCGCAGCGACAAAGCGAAAGCCGGCAGCACCAGATACGACAGATGCTGAACGAATCCATCAAAGCCTGGCAGCGTGCCACGGACCGGGTTGTTGCCTTGCGAGGGAAGCCATCCCAGCCCGATCGCGAACACCAGGATCAGCAACTGGCCAAGCCAGAAGTCCGGGATTGAATAACCTGCCGACGAGGCGCCCTGGATGGCCGAATCAACCAGAGCGCGGCCGGAGCGCGCTGCCGAACGCGCGGCAACCACGCCGAGCATGATCCCCAGGACGCTGGCGAAAGCGAGCGCGGTCAGCGTGAGTTCCAGCGTCGCGCCGAGCCGTTCGAGAATCAGCGTCGCCACGGGCTGTTGATTGGCGAATGAGTAGCCGAAGTCGCCCTGGAGCACTTTGCCCAGATAGCGCAGCAACTGGATCCACACGGGCTGGTCGAGCCCGAATTCGCGGCGCATCTGGTCGAGGTATTCGGGCGGCGCGGGGAAATCGCCCACCAGCAGCGTGATCGGATCGCCCGGCGTGAAGGCAATCAGCAGGAAGTTGAGCACGACCACCGCAAGCAGCAGCGGAATCGCGTGCAGCAGACGCCGCAGGATGAAAGAGGACATGTGGAATCAGGCCAAGGCGCCTTGCGGCCCCCTTCAATCCCTGAGCTTCACGCCGGCCCATTGGTCGCGTGCGTCGAGCGCGGGGAAGACGCCGGTGAGCTTCTTGCTCGCCGTATCGACCGTCTCTTCGTCGAACAGCACCAGCGTCGGCAGGTCCTCGTTCAGGATCACCTGCAACTCCTTGTAGAGCTTGGCGCGGACCTCGCGATCGGTGGCCGTGGCGGCGCGGTTCAGCAGGTCGTCGACCTTCGGGTTCGAGTAGCCGCTCGCATTGGTATTGGGCGCGGTGCCGGTGTAGGTGCTGTACAGGCGCGTGTAGCCGATGGCCGGGTCGCCTGCGGAGAAGTACGAGCCCAGCATCATGTCGTAGTCGCGCTTGGCGAACACGCGGTCGTAGTACACCGAGCGTTCCAACGGCTCCAGCTTCACCTCGATGCCCATCTGGCGCAGGTTGTCCTGGATGATCTGCGCCTGCGCGCGCATCTGCGCACGGCTTGCGTCGAAGGGCATTCGCAAGGTCGTGGTGCCGGGCTTGGCGCCGGCCTTCTCGAAGAGAGCCTTGGCGCGTGCCGGCTCGAGCGGGTACTTCTTCGCGTAGCTCACGTCTTCGTCGAAAAGCCACTTGAAGCCGTCGCCGAAGGCACCCGCACCCGGCCGCGCAATGCCGTTCATGGCCTGCTTGACCAGGCGCTGCCGATCGATCGCCAGGGCGGCCGCATGGCGCGCTTCGAGTTTCGAGAAGATCGGCGACTGCGTGTTGAACATCAGGAAATAGATCGCCGGGATGTTCACACCGCGACGCGGCGCGAGGCTCTTGTCCGCGAGGATGCGCGGGACGTCGGGCTTGGGCGTGTAGAAGTCGAGCAACTCGTCGATCTCGCCCGTCTGCAAGGCGGGCACGCGGTTGGCTGCCTGCGGAATCACCTGGAAGATGATCGATTCGAGAAAGGGCTTGTCGCCATCCCAGTACTGGTCATTGCGCACAAGCTTGATGCTGGCGCCGCGCTTCCATTCGCCGAACTTGAAGGGGCCGGTGCCCACGGGCTTCTGGTTGGCCGGATTGGTACCGATGTTGCTGCCTTCGTAGAGATGGCGCGGAAGCATCGGTGCGTCGAACACCGTCATCTGCGAGAGCAGTGGCGCGTAGGGCTTTTGCAGCCTGACCACCACCGTCAGGGCATCGGGCGTGTCGACCTCGATGCCGAGGTTCTTGAACACCGGCGCCGCGCGGGGATGCAGCTTGCCGACCACTTCCATCAACGTGAACTTGACGTCGGCGCTCGTGAAGTCCTTGCCGTCGTGCCACTTCACGCCTTTGCGCAGCGCGAAGCGGTAAGTCTTGCCATCCGGCGAGATCGTCCAGGCCGTGGCGAGGGAGGGCTTCGGGTTGTACTGGGGGTCGAGCCACACCAGGCCCTCCAGGATCTTGGCGGATACGTCGCCGGCGGCGAAATCCGTGGTGGTGCCGAGGTTCAGCGTCGGCGGATCGGCATCGATGGCGAGCACCGCGGTGCCCTTGCCGGTCGCGGCGCGGCCGTAGCGAGTGGTCGCGAGTCCGCCGGCTGCGGCGAGCGCGCCGAGCGTCAGCTGGCGACGGGTCAGGAGGGGGAGGGTGGGGGTCTGCAAGTGGTGAGTCATCGTCGGAGTTGAAGCCTTCGGAGGCAGCCGCTTCGGAAGCAATATCGAGGCCATCGCGGCACCCCGCATTATTGGCGTGGAAAATGCGAACCCAGTGCGTTGAAGGCGGCCTCTTGATGATTTCAGTACCCATCCATCCCGGCATCCGGGCCTCGACCGCGGAAATGGTCAAACTGCGGCGGCAAATCCACGCCAATCCCGAGCTCGGCTATGAGGAGTTCCAGACCAGTGACCTGGTGGCCGAGCGATTGGCACGATGGGGCTACACGGTCCATCGCGGCCTCGGCGGCACGGGCGTGGTCGGTACGCTCAAGCTCGGCGACGGTTCCAGGCGCCTGGGCCTGCGCGCCGACATGGATGCGCTGCCGATGACGGAGACCACCGGCCTCTCATGGGCAAGCCGCAAGCCCGGCGCCATGCACGCCTGCGGCCATGACGGACACACGGCGACGCTGCTTGCCGCGGCGCAACTGCTGGCAGTCAGCCAGAGCTTCAGCGGCACTTTGAACGTCATCTTCCAGCCCGCCGAGGAAGGACTGATGGGCGCGAAGAAGATGGTCGAGGAGGGTCTGTTCGAGCGCTTTCCGTGCGATGCCGTGTACGCATATCACAACGAGCCCGGTTTCCCGGCGGGGCAGTTCGGGTTCCTGCCGGGCGTGATCTACAGCTCTTCGGACACGGCCATCATCACCATCGAAGGCAAGGGCGGCCACGGCGCTATGCCGCATACGACGGTGGACCCGGTGATGGTCGCGGCGCACCTGATTCTTGCGTTGCAGACGCTCGTCTCGCGCGAAGTCGACCCCAACGACATGGCTGTCGTCACGGTCGGCGCCATGAGCGCGGGCAAGGCGCCCAACGTGATTCCGACAAGCGCCGAGCTCAAGCTGTCGATCCGGGCGCGAAGAGCTGAAGTGCGCGCCTTCCTGCGCGACCGCATCATTGCCATGGCGCAAGCCCAGGCTGCCGTGCATGGCGCCAGCGCGACAGTGGACTACCAGTGGAAGATGCCGCCCTGCGTGAACGATGTTGCCGCGACGGCCTTCGCGCGCCAGGTGGCCCTGGAAACGATGGGCGAGGAGGCGCTCATCCCCGACATGGCGCCATTGCAGGCCAGCGACGACTTCGCCTTCATGCTGAACGCCGTGCCGGGCAGCTACTTCATTGTCGGCAACGGCGATGGCAAGCCGGGGAGCGGCCCGGGCTGCATGGTGCACAACACCGGCTATGACTTCAACGATGAGATCCTGCCCAGCACCGCGAGCTATTGGGTCTCGCTGGCGCAGGCCTACTTGCGATAGATGCGCATGCAGACAAAGACAAAGATAAAGACGACGGGAGCAATGTATGCCTGAGCCCACGCTGCAGAACGATGAGTACGCAGCACTTCACAAAGAGGCGACGAGCTGCATGTCTGAGCTTGCAATGCTCGAACGTGCATGCGTCATCGGCGCCGCAGCGATCTTCGCCTGGGTGGCGACAAACGCGGAGTCGCTGGTTGGTTTTGCGGGTCTGGTGTGGTGGGTGCCGGTCGCCATTGCCGCGTATGGGGGCCTGAAGGCCCTGGCGATCCGCAGGCACATCGCCGCGGTGGGCGGGTATCTCCGGGAGCTGGAAGGCCAAGTCGCTGGCGGCGGCTTGCAGAAACACTTCGGACGTCGCTGGGGCGCACGCCGTGGGCTCTCCGCTGCGGCATGGCTTCTATTCGCCTGCCTGACAGTTGCTGGCAGCACACTGGGGTTCATGCAGTTTCGCTCGGAGTGCCCCGGGCCATTGATGAACGCCTGCAGCCAGCAACAAGACGAAGACAGCCAGGACCAGGATCAGGAACAGGAAAGCCTGAAGCACGGCACCGGGCTCAGTGCGAGCGTTGCCGCACCCCGCACGTTTTGAGAACTCGCGTGACGGCCTCTACAGCACGCGCACGAGCGCGAAAACGGCTGACATCAGCACCACCGCAATGCCCGTGGCAGTAGCAAGCCGGTTGGCAAACAAGCGACGCATCAGGACCTCCAGTTTCGGGCAAACGGTACCTTAAATTGAAGGCTTTTCTTGCATTTGCAGATTGAAATGAAGGAGCCAGCAAACCATGGCCACCGCAAAATCCATTGACACAGCCGACTACAAGCTCTTTCCCTCACCGAGGAACGTGCATCGCATCGTGTTCGAGCACCAGGTCTTCGTGCCGTACCCGTATGCGCTCATCGTGATGGACGAGTTCTATTTCAAGGGCCGCTACAGCCTGTTCTCGGCATGCCGTCTCAGTGACGGCAAGATGGGACAGGTGGCGACCTTCGAGCTTGCCTCCGATGTCGACATCTTCAACAAGAAGTTCACGCCGGACTGAGCATTGCTGACGACTCATCGCCCGCGGCGGTTCAGGAAACCGAATGTGAAGCCCAGCGCATGCAGCTTTTCAAGGTCGCGCCGGAAGGGCGGCACCGAGAGGAGCAGCAGAAGCGCCGCCAGTGGAATCACGCAGACGAATCCCAGGTTCTTGAATCCAAACGCGCCCGCAATGCCGCCAACGACAAACATCAGGACGAGACCGCCTGCCATGCGCATGCGCTGCCGGTCCGCGCGCACGAACATCTGAGCGGGCCTTCCGCTGCGGTTCCAGTAGATCATCTTGCCGATTTCCATTCCGAGGTCGGTGATGTTGCCCGTCATGTGCGTCGTTCGGATGCTCCCGCCGGACGTCTTGGAGCCGACGGCGTTCTGCAAGCCCATGATGAACGAGAGGAGCAGCACGGTGAGCGGCACCGCAAAAGGCGTACGCCAGTTGAGCGTCACGGAGCCCATCAGGCCGAACGGAAACATCAACACGGCTTCGAGAATGAGCGGCAGGGCATAGACGCTATGAAGATGATGTTTACGGCCCCAGTTGACAAGCACGGCGCAGAGCGCAGCCCCCGACATGAACGACACGATGGCCCCGAGGGCGTTCATCAACAACGTGGAGTTTTCGAGCACCAGGCCGTCGGCGAGCTGAGAGGCGAAGCCCGTCATGTGCGACGTATAGAAGTGGAGGACCAGAAATCCTCCGGCATTGACGGCGCCGGCATTGAACGCGAGGAGCAATCCCAGGGTCCGGTTCGTCGACGGAGCCCGGTGCCGGTTGGTGAGGAAGCGAAGCCGCCGCATAGTGCCGTTCCCGAGAGCCAGTGAGAAGGCGATCAGTCTAGCCGGCAACGAGCGCAATTCGTTGCCGGATGCTGCCAACGCGGATGCAGCGGCTCAAGCTCGGGCCATCGTGTCCATGAGAACGGTTTGCATCAAGCACTTGTGGTTCTCCGAACGCTGTTCCTCGTCCAGAGGCACGTTGGCCCTGCGCAGGGACCATCGGGGGGGATGGGTCGCGTCGACCACGAAGTCCGCTTCGCTGGCTGCCGACTCATGGCCGGGCTTGCCAGGCTTGACGACAAAGCCCACCTGCCGCGCGGACGCGAGGAACACGCGGCTTCGCAGAGTCTGCGTGTCCCCCAGAAACACAATGCCTGGCGGGGCCCCGGTGGGTGGCCCGGCTTCCGAGAGCGTGAGCAGATCCGCCAACGCCCGGGCGGGCCGGTCGTCCAGGCCGAGCCCGGCATAGACCGGCACGCCGGCTTCCCTTTCGATGCGCTCGACCACCGGCGCTGCGAGCGACCCGCAGTCGATCGCGTCATACATGCGGCCCAGGATGCGGGCCAGGGCGCCGAGGTCGCGAGGTACGGAGCCGTCAGCATCGGCGAAAGGCACCTCGGCGACGCGAGCACCGAGGTCGATCGCCGCCCGTTGAAGCGGCGAACTCTTCGGTCCCGGCGTCTCGACCAGCAATGAGAGATTCTTTCCTTGCAGCGCGTGGCGGATCGAACCCGACCGCGCTTCGGCGCGCAGGCACCTGGCGAACGCGAACACCGACAGAATCGGGCTCGCGTCCGAGAGACTGTCAAAAGGCAAACGATGCAACAGAGCGGGAGAAGCGCCTTTCACACCGGCGACGGTATGGCACATGCCGCGGGCCGATGTTGACCGCCGTCAAATCCGGCGCCCCTCGAACCGCGAAGCTATGGCACTGTAACCAGCGCCCGTGCCAATGCTTGCCTGAGCTCTGCACGTGTGAAAGGCTTGCGAAGCAGTTCCCGGCCGCTGGGTTCGTTGAGCAGTTCGCTCGAGAAACCGGACATGAGCAAGACCGGCAGGCCCGGGTGAGACGCGAGGGCAGCATCGGCCAGTTCGGTGCCGCGCTTGCCCGCGCCGAGCAGGACATCGGTGAGCAACAGGTCGATGCCTGAATTCTGCGCAAGCACGCGCATCGCTTCCTCGGCGTTGTTGGCAACCGCGATTTCGCAAGCGAGCGAAGTCAGAAACTGGCGGACGACGTCGCGGACTTCGGCATCGTCTTCCACCAGCAAGACGCGCAGGCCCGGAGGCAGTTCGTCGAGCGTTGTCGGGTCGAGGTCGTCTGCGGCGAGGTCCAGGCCCACCCGCGGGAGGTAGATCGTCACCGTCGTCCCCACGCCGGGTGCGCTGGCGAGGCTGACGGCACCATGGGACTGCCTCGCGAATCCGTAGACCGTCGAGAGACCCAGGCCCGTACCGCGGCCGGTTTCCTTCGTGGTGAAGAAGGGCTCGAACGCGCGCTCCTTGACGGATTCGGACATTCCGTCTCCCGTGTCCGAAACCGAGATGGCGACGAATCCGTCCTCAGGAGGCTGCTCGTGCTCGATGTCGAGCCCGTCGGGCAGGGAAGCCACCGAGCGACAGACGAATGCAATCGAGCCGCCTCGGGGCATGGCGTCACGGGCGTTGATGGCCACGTTCAGCAGTGCGGACTCGAGCTGCATCGGGTCCGCCATGCAAAGTGTTTGCTCGGATTCCAGCGAAATGACGATGTGCTGGTCCAGCGTGCGGCGCAACATGTCCCTGAGCGAACTCAGCAGCGCTGTCACGTCGACGACGGTGGGCTGCAGAACCTGCCTTCGCGAGAAGGCCAGCAGCTTGCCCGTCAACTCGGCGCCGCGCTTCGTGGCGCGTGAAGCGGCACCCACGAGCTGCTGAAGAAATGCATCGCCCGCATATTGAGGGGAGTCCTCCAGGACCTGGAGATTGCCGGAGATGATGGTCAGCAGGTTATTGAAGTCGTGCGCCACACCGCCCGTGAGTTGCCCGACCGTCTCGAGCCGCTGTGCATGATCCAGCGCCTCTTCGCTTCGTTCCCGCTGAAAGACGGTAGCCAGCATGCTCGAAAGAGATTCGAGGAATCGCGTCTCTTCGTCGCCCAGGCGCCCGGGCGTGCGCGAGCGCACCACCAGAATACCGATCGTGCGGCCACGGTCAGCCAGCGGCACGGAGAGCTCGCAAGCCATTCCCGCCCCGACGTACCGCTCCGGGATTCTGAAGCGCTGCTCGTGGGCGTAGTCGCTGATCAGGATGGGCTTGCCCTCGGCAACCACGCAGCCGGTGGGTGTGCCAGGCTCTATCCGAAGAGGGTCTCCGATCTGCTCGTTCGGCAACAGGCCCACACCGGCGGCGATCCGCAGTTCGAGACCGCTCGGCTTGAGAAGAAGGACCTTCGCCATCTCGACCTGCAAGGCTTCGGCGGCGATCCTGGAAACGAGTTCGGCGAGCGTGGACGAATGGGGCGCATCGACCGCATCACGACCGAATTGGGCGAGGTATTCGGCGTAGCGGGCGCGTTGCAGCGCCTGCTTCACGCGGGGATAGGCGCCGACGCCGCGGATCGCCGCGACAACGTAGGGGAGGCCATGATCCTGCAAAGGGCTCAGGGCGATTTCCACCATCACTTCGCTGCCGTCCCGCCGCTTTGCAACCAGGTCCATCTGCGTACCCATGGGGCGGGCGCGGGGAGATTCCGCATAGGCTTTGCGGTAGGCGGAATGGCGGGGCCTGATGGCGTTGGGCACCAGCTCGTCGACCGACAGGCCGATCAGTTCGGATTCCGTGTAACCCAGCAATGCGAGCGCTGCCGGATTGGCAAGTCCGATGACGCCCTGCAAATCGACCAGCAGCAATGCATCGGGGTAGGCGAGGAACAGCGAGCGGAAGACGGCGCCATCGTCGAGCTTTGGCACATTGAATCCGCCCATGGTCAAGCCGCCTCGACCTTGGGAACGAGGATGTAGCCCGCACCCCGCACTGACTTGATGATCTGGGGATTCTCGGGATCAGTTTCGATCTTTCGGCGCAGCCGTCCGATTTGAACGTCAATGGTGCGATCGAACGGCCCGGCTTCCCGGCCTCGCGTGAGTCCGAGCAGGAAGTCGCGCGACAGGACGCGGCCAGGATGCGTGAGCAGGATGTGCAAGAGATCGAATTCGCCGGAGGTGAGCGAGACCTCGCCTCGCTCGGCATTCAGCAGGCGCCGCGCTGCGGTGTCGAGCGCCCATGGCCCGAACTGCAGATGGGTTGGCGCCGCGGCGGCGGTGGCGGCGGGAACGGCCGCTTCGGTCGGCGCAAGACGCCGAAGAACCGCCTTGATCCGCGCCACCAGCTCCCGCAGGTCGAAAGGCTTGGTCACATAGTCATCGGCCCCCACCTCCAGTCCGACCACCTTGTCGACCGCATCGCCTCGACCGGTGACGATGACCAGCCCGCATCGCCAGTGTTCGCGCAATTGGCGAGCAATGGAGAATCCGTCTTCCCCCGGCAGGCCGAGGTCAAGCAGGACCAGTGCCGGGGCGTCGCGCTCCATGAGCCGGAAAAGCTCTCTTCCAGAATGCAGCTGGCTGACCCGAAAGCCCTGGCCTTGCAGATAAGTCGCAAGAAGTACGGCGATCTCGATTTCGTCATCGAGAACGGCCAAATGTATGGGAGATATCACCCCGGTATGTTAGTCGTGGATACCGCGCAATCGCAATGCAGCAGTGCGCTCCGGGGGCGCCGCCCACTCAGTGCCCGCTGGCGCCTGACGCCCCGATTCCGGTCTCCGATCGCACCTGCTGCGCCAGAAAGCCGTTCTTGTCGATGGTCGCGCGATCGCTGGCATCCAGAATCGAAAAGAGCCAGATGCCCAGGAAGGCCATGGGCATGGAGAACAGGCACGGTGATGCGAAGGGAAACAGGGATGACCCGGCCGGATGACCGAGCGTCGCTTCCCATACCGATGGAGAGACCACCGTGAGCGCGACCGAAGAGACGAGCCCAAGAAAGCCGCCGATGACGGCGCCGCGCGTTGTGCAGCCCTTCCAAAGCACCGACATGAACAGGACCGGGAAATTGGCGGAGGCGGCAATCGCGAATGCCAGCGACACCATGAAGGCAATGTTCTGTTTCTCGAACGCGATGCCGAGCAACACTGCCAGCGCGCCCAGTGCCACCGTCGTGATTTTCGACATGCGCAACTCTGACTTGCTGTCGGCCTTTCCCTTCTTCACGACGGTCGCGAACAGGTCGTGCGAAACCGCCGATGCGCCGGACAGCGTCAGTCCTGCGACGACCGCGAGGATCGTCGCGAAAGCCACCGCCGAGATGAACCCGAGGAACACGTTGCCGCCCACCGCACTGGCCAGATGGATGGCCGCCATGTTGCCACCGCCGCGTAGCAGCCCATCGGCGTCCAGAAAGCGTGGATTCGTCAGCACGAAGCTGATGGCACCGAAGCCGATGATGAAGGTGAGCAGGTAGAAGTAGCCGATCCAGCCCGTTGCCCACATCACCGACTTTCGCGCTTCCTTTGCACTGGGCACCGTGAAGAACCGCATCAGGATGTGCGGCAGGCCGGCCGTGCCGAACATGAGAGCCATGCCGAACGAGATCGCTGAGACAGGATCCTTGACGAAATTGCCCGGGCCCATGATCGACTGTCCGACCGCCGCGGCCGCTTCCGCGGTCTTCCCGTCCTTCAGTGCGAGGTCGGTCTTGATGTTGACGGCGCCCGCGAACATGGCTTCCGGGCTGAAGCCGAAGTGCCACAACACCGACAGCGCCATGAAGGTGGCGCCGCCCAGCAACAGTGCGGCCTTGATGATCTGGACCCACGTGGTGGCGGTCATGCCGCCGAACAGCACGTACACCATCATCAGCGAGCCGACGATGACCACCGCGATCCAGTATTCAAGACCGAACAGCAGCTTGATGAGCTGCCCAGCGCCCACCATCTGCGCGATCAGGTAGAAGGCCACCACGACCAGCGTGCCCGAAGCCGCGAAGATGCGGATGGGAGATTGCTTGAAACGAAACGCAGCCACGTCCGCGAAGGTGAACTTGCCAAGATTGCGCAGGCGTTCCGCCATCAGGAAGGTGAGGATCGGCCAGCCAACGAGGAAGCCGATCGAATAGATGAGGCCGTCGTAGCCCGCTGCCATGACCGCCGCCGAAATGCCGAGGAAAGAGGCGGCGGACATGTAGTCACCTGCGATCGCCAGGCCATTCTGGAACCCCGTGATGCCGCCCCCGGCGGTGTAGAAATCCGAGGCCGACTTCGTCTTCGCCGCGGCCCACTTGGTAATGAAAAGAGTGCCGACCACGAACAAGCCGAACATGCCGATGGCCGTCCAGTTCGTTGCCTGCTTTTGCGCCTGGCCGAGGTCGGCGCCGGCGGCGATCACCCCGGAAGACAGCGCGAGCAGCGCAGCCAGAGCCAGCAAGGCGCGCAGTGCATGGGTGTGCCGGTTCATCACAGCACCTCCTTGCGAACGGCTTCTGAGAGCACGTCGAACTCGGCGTTAGCGCGACGGACGTAGTAGGCGGTAATGAGGATCGTGAACACGATCACCCCAAAGCCAATCGGCATGCCGACGGTCATGACGCCTTCACCCAGCCTTTGAGCGAGGAATGGCTTGTTGAACGCCACGAGCAGCACGAAGCCGTAGTAGACGATCAGCATGAGCAGCGTGAGCATCCAGCCGAAGCGCGTGCGCTTGGCCTTCAACTCCTTGTACTTGGGTTGGCTGACGATTCGTCGAACCAGTTTGTCGTCCATGGGGTCTCCTGCAAATGACTGGGGGCCGATGCGATTGGAAGCCAGGGATATTTCCGTGAGCTTGCGCTAGCTCAAGGTTCGCAGCCTGAAGTGCCTCCAACATCCGCGAACCCTTCAAGGAGAAATGCATGAGTCAGCTCGACGTATCCAAGGCCCCAAAGCAGTACCCGCCGCCGGAGCGGCTTCTTCGCTCGGCGCATGTCGCTGGCCGCGCGGCATACGAATCGCTCGCAGCGGAGGCCGATGCCGACTACGAGGGGTATTGGGCCCGGCTGGCGCGGGAGTTCGTGGCTTGGAAGAAGCCCTTCACGCAGGTGCTCGACAGCAGCCGCGCGCCGATGTTCGAATGGTTCGCCGACGGCACGCTGAACGTGTCGTACAACTGCATCGACCGCCACGTGGAAGCCGGCCGCGGTGACAAGGTGGCGATCATCTTCGAGGCGGACGACGGTGCCGTGACGCGCATCACCTACTCTGAACTGCTTGCGCGAACGGCCCGGATGGCCAACGCGCTAAAGGCGCTGGGCGTTGGCAAGGGCGATCGCGTGGTCATCTACATGCCGATGTCGATCGAAGCCGTGATCTCCATGCAGGCATGCGCCCGCATCGGTGCGGTGCACTCTGTCGTCTTCGGCGGCTTCTCCGCGCAATCGCTCCATGACCGGATTGCGGACACCGGCGCAGTGGCGGTGGTCACCGCGGACGAGCAGATGCGGGGTGGCAAGGCTCTGCCGCTCAAGGCGCTGGTCGACGAGGCACTGGCACTGGGCGGTTGCGAGACCGTGCGCGAGGTGATCGTCTACCGGCGTACCGGCGGCGCGGTCTCGTGGCAAAACCGCGATCACTGGATGCATGAAATCACTGCGGCGCAGCCTTTGCATTGCGAGCCTGAGTGGGTGGGGGCCGAGCACCCGCTCTTCCTTCTCTACACGTCCGGCTCGACGGGCAAGCCGAAAGGGGTGCAGCATTGCAGTGGCGGATATCTCGTGCATGCGGCCGTGACCACGCAATGGACCTTCGACATCCATGACGACGATGTGTTCTGGTGCACGGCCGACATCGGCTGGGTCACTGGGCACACCTACATCGCCTATGGACCATTGGCTATTGGAGCGACGGAAGTGGTGTTCGAAGGAATTCCGACCTACCCGGATGCCGCACGATTCTGGAAGATGATCGAGCGCCACAAGGTGACAGTGTTCTACACGGCGCCGACGGCCATTCGGTCTTTGATCAAGGCTGCGGAGGGCCATCCAGACGTGCATCCGCGCAATAGCGACCTGAGCAGTCTGCGCGTGCTCGGATCTGTCGGCGAGCCCATCAACCCGGCAGCCTGGGAGTGGTATCACGAGCACGTCGGTGGCGGTCGTTGCCCCATTGTCGATACCTGGTGGCAGACTGAAACAGGCGGCCAGATGATCACGCCACTGCCGGGCGCCACGACATTGGTGCCGGGTTCATGCACGCTTCCCTTCCCGGGCATCATGGCAGCGATCGTGGATGAAACCGGTGGTGACGTGCCCAACGGGCAAAGCGGGCTGCTGGTGATCAAGAAGCCCTGGCCAAGCATGATCAGAACAGTGTGGGGCGACGATGCGCGCTACGCCGCAAGCTACTTTCCTTCCGAACTGCGCGGCTACTACCTCGCGGGTGACGGTGCGGCCAGAGATGCGGAAACCGGCTTCTTCACCATTGGGGGGCGCATCGACGACGTGCTGAACGTCAGCGGACATCGCATGGGTACGATGGAGATCGAATCCGCACTTGTGGCTTGTACCCATCTGGTCGCCGAGGCGGCTGTCGTGGGGCGCCCCGACGAGACCAGCGGCGAAGCGATCTGCGCGTTCGTCGTGCTCAAGCGTGCAAGGCCCACCGGGGAGGAGGCGCGCAAGCTGGCCATCGAGCTGCGAAACTGGATCGGAAAAGAGATTGGCCCTATCGCCAAGCCCAAGGACATCCGCTTTGCCGACAACCTGCCGAAGACACGCAGCGGAAAGATCATGCGTCGGCTCTTGCGCTCCGTGGCCAAGAACGAAGCCATCACCCAGGACATATCGACGCTGGAGAACCCGGCGATCCTGGATCAGCTCTCCGAAGCGCACTGAGGTGGCGTCGTCCATGGCAGCTGTCCGCGACGCTGGAGGACGCTGATTGCAGCCCTGTCGCGGGAGCGGGTCCGCCTCGGAGTTCTGAAGGGGCTTGTGCTTCGTGGGACACCGGCATCACTCCCGGCGCCCCTGCGTGAGTTGCTGCACGATCGCGTCGCGACTGAAGCGCTCGGCTCCCGTTGCAGCGGTATTTGTCCAGCTCGGCACGTTCAGCAGCAAGTAGGCGGCTAAGCCTTCCAATCGGGGTTCATAGCTTCTGCGTAGCTGCTCAATCGCGCGCAAGCTGGCCTCGTCGCTACGCCAGCTTGGCAGGATCCCTCGCATTGCCCGCGTGAGATGCTTCAGGGCCGCGGCATCTATACAACGAGCCGAAAGTTGATGCGCAGGCGCCACGCGCAGAGATTCGCTGGCTTCATCGAGGACTCGCCTCAAAGCGCAGAAGGTGGCGGTCGCTTGGTGTCGGCGTGAATCGTCGGCACCCGCGATCAGCAACGTGCACACATCCAGAACCACCGCGAGAGAGCCAAGCCAGGAATGGCCTTCGTGCTGAGAACGGTAATACGCCAGCATGGGATAGACGGCTTGGCTCTCGATCAGATCGCTTGCCCAGATTTCCCAGCCCCTCAGCCACCGCTCAAGTGCCTCCGGGCTGTCATGCGCGTGCCAGGCGAGCAGTGCCTCGGCGGTGGGAGGCGAGCCCGAGCGCGCGGAGAATTCAATGAGTTGTAGATCTCGACGGGTGAAATGTTGGTAGAGCACGGGCAAGTAGCCAACAGTCAGCGCGATGAAGCCAAAGCCCACGCCGGCTTCGAAGATCACCAACAGCCGCGCGAGGCGATGGTGCGGCACGTTGTCGCCGTAGCCAAGCGTGAAGAAGGAGTCTCCGCTGATGATGATCAGGTCAATCAGTGCGTCAGCCCCGGCGGTGTGCACCAGGCGTTGAAGGGCCCAGTGAATCAGTCCAAACCCAATGATCAGGCTCCAGCCCCACAGGGCGAAGAGCATCACCATTGCCAGCGGTCCGTAGACTCCAATAAAGTCCTCGCGCCGGCGGCCTAAAGGCCAGACCTTGGCGCATCGGGCCCACAGGTACCAGGTGGTTTGAAAGAAATACCGGTTCAGCCGCACTCGCCGACGCACTGGCCGCGGCAGCAGAACCACTTCAAAGGCGTCGACGAGGGTCGCCAGAACCAGGATTGCACCTATGAGCAAGGCGATCGCTGGCATCGTAGTTCGTCCAGAAAACGGTTGTTCAAGGGCAAGTGAGAGCGACTGAAACTCGAACCGTCTTCGCCAGCCTTTCAGCCGCTCGACGGCCCGGTGGAATTCAGTGCGTTGCGCTCCGGCGAACATCTGGCCATGACACTTCCATGCCCATCATCGCTCGAGAAACACTGTGTCAACCGCCGGTGTAGAGACGCTGCGTCGAGCTTCGACTCTGTGCGCGGCTATTCGAGCGAGAGCGCGGCCGAGGGCAGATGCACCTTGACGCTGTCCGATACGGACTGAGCCTTCGTGGCAGCCTCCGATGCGCGCACCAGCAGCACGGGAATGCGCGCATGACGCAGGATGTGTTCTGCACTGCTGCCATCACGAATCGATCGATACCACGACGGCCGTGAGTGCCCAGAACAATCAGATCCGCGTGCCAGTTGTTCGCCTCGGTCGTGACCTGCTCGTAGACCGGCCCGATGACACGATCGCACAACAGGGTATCGGCTTCTACGCCCGCCGCTTCAGCGGTTGCCTTCGCTGCATCGAGGATGCGCCCTCCGCCGTCGCGCAACTGCTTCATCCATTCGCCGGGATGGCCGGAGTAGGCATCCAATGCCAGGGAGAACGAAAGGTCGTCGATGACATGCAGCATCCGCAGACAGCCTTTGGTGATCTTCGCGAGTTCGATGGCCTCGTTCAATCCGCGCTGAGAGGTCGGACTGCCGTCGACGGGAACCAGAATGCGTTGGTACATGGCGTGCTCCGGAGGTAGATAGGTCCCTCAGTATCGGAGCCCCACCCTGGAGAGATCTTGATGTGGCGCAAATCCAGCGCAGAGTGCCGCACCCAGGATGACGCATGCTTCTGTCAGGCCCGCGGCAATCAGCAGGCCCGTCGCGCCGAGCGTAGCCATGACGAAAGCGATCGCCCTGAGCGCCGTGGATTGCTTGGTGCTCATTTGCACTGGGCTCTACTGAATCTTCAGCGTTCGGCTGGCGGAGCCTTCGCGCTGGGGCAAGGTGAGACGTAGCACGCCGTCTTCGAGCTTGGCCACGGACGTCGCTGAGACAGTCGTCAATCTGCAATCTCAGTCTATGTAAGGGCGTCCACAGGCTACTTGCGCTCGATCAAAATCAGGCGTGTCGAACTCGGGCCCCGAAGGCCTGGGATATCTTGCCCGCGCTGCCCGATCGCGAGATCCGCAACTGATGCGCGGCGACTCGAACTGGCGCCGTGCATTTCCTGACCGAGCCGATTGGACTTGGCGACCGTGGCGTCGTTGCCCCGGCCCGCAATTCAGTTTGTTCCAGTTTCAATCTCCGGCGCGTCTGCTTGCGAAGGCGCGGATGATCCGTTGTCGGCCTTCGACTCAGACCCCGTCGCGCGCACCAGAAGCACAGGAACCGGCGCGTATCGCAGGATATGTTCGGCACTGCTGCCCAGCACCAGCCGCCTCACCCCGCGGCGGCCGTGGGTGCCGATGACGATCAAATCCGCCGCCCATTTGATGGCCTCGGCCGTGACCATTTCATGAACCGCGCCGTGGAAGCTTTCGCTCAGTACGGCTTCGACCTCCACATCCGCCTTTGTCGCAATCCCCTTGGCCTCGTTGAGCACACCTTGGCCGGCCTTGCGCAAGAGGCCCAGCCAGTCCCCGGAATAACTTGAATACGCGTCCATCGCGACCGCAAATGAGAGTTCGTCGACCACATGAATAAGACGCAGGCGGCCTTTAGTGAGTTGGGCGAGATGGATGGCCTCGTCCAAACCGCGGCGTGATGTAGGACTTCCGTCAACCGGAACAAGAATTCGTTGGTACATGGCGCGTTCCTTTGGCAATGGAGATGTGACCAGTATCGGATCGTCCCAGCGTCGCCCATTGATATGGCGCAAGCGAGGCCACGGTTGGGTGCGCAACGCTGAATCTCAAGCCGCGCATCGCAGCCCCAGGCCAGGATCACGCAACGACCGTCCCGAAGAAAGTGCCCGCGGCATAGGTCACGGCCATCGCGAGTGCACTCCAGAAGGTCACGTCACAAGCTACTTTCCTTCCGAACTGCGCGGCCACTATCTCGCAGGAGACGCTGCGGCCAGAGATGCGGAAACCGGCTTCTTCACCGTTGGGGGGAGCGGGGGTGGCGAGACTGCCATTGGCTTGATTCAGATCAAGCTTCGGGTGCAAGACAAGCAATAGCCTCGGCCGATGCAAGCTGTGCTCTCGTTTGGTCAGGCAGTGCTCGACGATCCGGCCGAATGGGCGGGGTTCGGCCGCGCCATCGACGGAGACCCGGCCACGGGGCGCTGGGAATCGCAAGTCGTGGTCGACGGCATGCGTTGCGCGGCCTGCGCGCTCGCCGTTGAAGAGGCCGTGGGCCGGGTGCAGGGCGTCGAACGCATCGACGTGAGCGCCGCCAGCGGACGCGCCCGCATCGTCTGGTCGGCGGCCACAGTTCGGCCTTCGCGATGGTTCGAAGCGGCGGCAGCAGCGGGCTATCCGCTGGTGCCGGCCGGTGACATGTTTGCGCGGGCGCGGCGCAAGCGAGAGGGCCGCCTTGCGCTTTGGCGCTGGCTGGTGGCGGGCTTCTGCATGATGCAAGTGATGATGTACGCATACCCCTCGTACATCGCGCGTCCGGGCGACATGTCTGCGGATGCCGCCCAATTGCTTCGCTGGGCGTCCTGGGTTCTCACGCTGCCTGCCATTGCCTTTTCATGTGGGCCGTTCTTCCGCAGCGCGCTGCGCGATCTGCACGTGCATCGCGTCGGCATGGATCTTCCGGTCGCGCTCGGCATCGCGATCACATTCATCGTCAGCAGTGCGGCGACCTTCGATCCTCAAGGGCGGTTGGGCGAACAGGTGTATTTCGATTCACTCACGATGTTCGTCTTCTTCCTGCTCACCGGTCGTTGGCTGGAGTCGCGACTTCGGGACCGCACCGCCGGCGCACTCGAGGCATTGATGAACCGGCTCCCCGACAGCGTCGAGCGGCTCGGTGGCGACGGAACGTTCTTGCGTGTCTCGGTGCGCCGGTTGGCGGCAGGCGACGTCGTCAGGGTCCTGCCGGGTGAAGCATTTCCGGCTGACGGCATCGTGATTGACGGCAACACGATGGCCGACGAGGCGCTCTTGACCGGCGAATCGCGCCCTGTGCAGCGCTCGCAAGGCGCGCGCGTGCTCGCCGGAAGCCACAACGTCGCGTCGATGGTACGTGTGCGGGTGGATTCAGTGGGACAAGACACGCGTTTCGGGCAGATCGTCGCATTGATGGAAAGTGCTTCGCTGCAGAAGCCGCGCCTGGCGCAAATGGCCGACCGCGCCGCAAAGCCCTTCCTGCTTGCCGTGCTTGCCGCCGCTGCGCTGGCGGCTGTGTTCTGGTGGAACATCGATCCCGGCAAGGCGCTGATGGCGGCCGTCGCCGTGCTGATCGTGACATGTCCCTGTGCGCTGTCGCTCGCCACGCCGGCCGCAATGCTCGCGAGCGCAGGGGCATTGGCTCGCAGCGGCGTGGTCGTCCGCAATCTTCAGGCATTGGAAGCCCTTGCGTCGATCGACACGGTGGTCTTCGACAAGACCGGCACCCTCACGCGCGATCTACCTCGGCTGGAGCGCGTCTATTGCCGTCACGGCTTGCGGCCTGGTGATGCGCTCGAGATCGCTGCCGCATTGGCTGCGCAGTCGCTGCATCCCGTTTCGCGCGCACTCGTGAATGCATGGAATGCGCAGTTCCGCTCGTCACCTTCGTGGGAGGCCTTGGAGACAACGGAGCACCCCGGCAACGGCATCGAAGGTCGATTGCTGCGGAAGGGGAGCATCGACCCCCTCGCACGCCACGTGCATCTGGGATCGGCCTCGTTCTGCCGCGTGCCGACTCTGCCTTCGGACGCCATGCACGTGCATCTCGCCGACGAGCAAGGATGGACCGCGACCTTCGTTCTTGCGGAGGATCTTCGTGCCGACGCCAAAGCTGCGATCGCTGCGCTCATGGCGCAAGGAGTGGCCGTGCAGTTGCTCTCCGGGGATCGCGGCGCCGCCGCACAGGAGGTCGCCGGGCGAGTCGGAATCCCGGACGCGCGTGGCGACTGCATGCCCGAGGAAAAGCTGCGCGCGGTGCAAGAGCAGCAAGCGCGCGGACGCCGTGTTGCGATGGTCGGCGACGGATTGAACGACGGCCCTGTGCTCGCGCAGGCGAATGTGTCGTTTGCCTTTGGCGGCGCAGTTCCGCTGGCGAAAGCCAGGGCCGACTTCATCGTGCTTGGCGATCAGCTTGCCGTGATTCCGCAGGCCATCGAACAAGCCCGCCGCACGCTTCGCACAGTGCGGCAGAACCTGGGATGGGCCGCTGCCTACAACACGCTTTGTGTGCCACTGGCCTTCATGGGCTTGCTTCCGGCGTGGCTGGCGGGCCTCGGTATGGCGGCAAGTTCTCTGGTGGTGGTACTCAACGCCGCGCGCCTGGCGCGGCAGGCAGGAAGCTGAACGCCAATGGACATTCTCTTTTTGCTGATTCCGTTCTCGGTCGTGCTCGTGCTGGTGATCCTCGGCGGGCTTTGGTGGGCCGTCGATGATGGGCAGTTCGAGGACATCGAGCCCGAGGGCGAGCGCATCCTGCGAAGCGATTGATCTGCATCAAGCCTTTGGTGGTGGTCCCCCGGGACACTTGCCCGAGTTCAAGGAAGGACCTGATGATGCAATCTCCGAATTCTCCCGCTGCGGTGTACAGCGACACCGCAGTCCGGCAGTTCGCCATCATGGCTGTCGTATGGGGTGTGGTGGGAATGCTGGTCGGCGTGATCATCGCGTCGCAGTTGGCCTGGCCGCAACTCAACTTCGGAGTTCCGTGGCTCAGCTACGGGCGGCTTCGGCCATTGCATACCAATGCGGTGATCTTCGCCTTCGGCGGATGCGCCTTGATGGCGACCAGCTTCCACGTGGTGCAGCGCACTTGCCAGACCCGTCTCTTTGCGCCCGGCCTTGCGTCTTTCGTGTTCTGGGGATGGCAGGCGGTCATCGTTGCTGCCGCCATCAGCTTACCCATGGGCTACACCAGCGGCAAGGAATACGCGGAGCTCGAATGGCCGATCGACATCCTGATTGCATTGGTGTGGGTGGCCTACGCCATCGTCTTCTTCGGCACCATCGGCACTCGCAAGGTGCGCCACATCTATGTGGCCAACTGGTTCTTCGGGGCGTTCATCATTGCTGTGGCTCTGCTGCACATCGTCAACAGCGCGGCAGTCCCTGCAGGCTGGATGAAGAGCTATTCGGCGTATGCCGGTGTGCAGGACGCCATGGTCCAGTGGTGGTACGGGCACAACGCCGTGGGCTTCTTTCTGACGGCGG
This sequence comes from Variovorax sp. 05N34, assembly GCF_056397405.1. Classification (NCBI taxonomy): domain Bacteria; kingdom Pseudomonadati; phylum Pseudomonadota; class Betaproteobacteria; order Burkholderiales; family Comamonadaceae; genus Variovorax; species Variovorax sp. 05N34. Next base: position 161,471 of record NZ_JBFTNI010000002.1, on the reverse strand, counting down.
GCTTTCTCGGAATGATGTACTACTACGTTCCGAAGCAGGCAGGCAGGCCGGTGTATTCGTACCGCCTGTCGATCGTGCACTTCTGGGCGCTGATCTTCACGTACATGTGGGCGGGGCCGCACCATTTGCACTACACGGCCTTGCCTGACTGGACGCAGTCGATCGGCATGGTGTTTTCGCTGATCCTCCTTGCGCCCAGTTGGGGCGGCATGATCAATGGGGTGATGACGCTCTCAGGTGCCTGGCACAAGTTGCGCACCGATCCGATCCTGCGTTTCCTGATCGTGTCGCTGTCCTTCTATGGCATGTCGACCTTCGAGGGCCCGATGATGTCCGTCAAGACCGTCAATGCCCTCTCGCATTACACGGACTGGACCATCGGCCACGTGCATTCGGGCGCCCTCGGCTGGGTGGGCTTCATCACGATGGGTTCGCTCTACTACCTGATCCCGCGGCTCTACAACCGGACCGAGATGTACAGCGTCAAGGCCATCGAGCTGCACTTCTGGATGTCGACGATCGGGATCGTTCTCTACATCGCGGCCATGTGGATCGCGGGTGTGATGCAGGGGCTGATGTGGCGCTCCATCAATCCCGACGGCACGCTCACCTACACGTTCGTCGAAGGGGTGAAGGCCACTTATCCCTACTACATGGTTCGCGTCGTCGGCGGTCTGCTCTACCTGGGCGGCATGCTGGTGATGGCGTGGAACGTGGCCATGACGGTCGTCGTGGGCCGTTCGATTCGCATGGTCATCCCGACGCCAGTGCTGGCAAATGCCTGAGGAGATTCGATGAGCACCAGTACCCCGAAGTCCGGCTTCTCGCACGAGAAGATCGAGACCAACAATTTCCTCATGATCGTGCTGGTCCTGCTGGTCGTCGCCATCGGCGGGCTGGTCGAGATCGTGCCGCTGTTCTTCCAGAAGTCCACCACGGAGGCGATCACGGGCCTGAAGCCGCCAACGCCGCTGCAGGTTCTGGGGCGCGACATCTACGTGCGCGAGGGTTGCTACAACTGCCATTCGCAAATGATCCGGCCCTTCCGGGCCGAGACGATGCGCTATGGCCACTACTCCGTGGCCGGCGAATTCGTCTACGACCACCCGTTTCAGTGGGGCAGCAAGCGCACTGGTCCCGATCTGCACCGGGTGGGTGGCAAGTACAGCGACGAATGGCATCGCATTCACCTGAACAATCCGCGCGACGTGGTGCCGGAGTCGAACATGCCGGCCTATTCATGGCTGGAGACGACTCAGGTCGATCCTGGTGAAGCCCCCGCGCACATGCGCGCCTTGCGTCATGTCGGCGTGCCGTTCACCGACGAGCAGATTGCCGGTGCGTCGAGTGAAGTCAGCGGCAAAACAGAGATGGACGCGCTCGTCGCGTATCTGCAGTCCCTCGGACTTGCACTGAAGTAGGGAGCCTTCGATGGACATCACCACCTTGCGCACCTTGGCGACTCTGGTTTCCTTCGCCACCTTCATCGGAATACTCGTCTGGGCCTACTCCCGCCGACGCGCAGAGGGCTTCAATGAGGCGAGCCGCTTGCCCTTCGAGCAGGACTGACACCATGAGCGACTTCATCCATGAATTCTGGTCACAGTACGTGGCCATTGCGACTCTCTTGAGTATCCTGGCCTGCGGACTGCTGCTTTGGCTTACGGCGCGAGCCAAGGTGCCGGGCGGTGCGGACAACACGACCGGGCACGTCTGGGACGAAGACTTGCGCGAAATGAACAACCCGTTGCCGCGCTGGTGGATGGGCCTGTTCGTCATCACGATTGTGTTCGCTCTCGGCTATCTCTTCGCCTACCCGGGCTTGGGCACCTATCAAGGCCGCCTCGCGTGGAGCACAGATTCCGAATATGCAAGGGACGTCGCCGCTGCCAACCGCGAACTCGAGCCCATATATGCCTCTTACACGGCGATGCCCGTGGAGCGAGTGGCTGCGGATCCGGGAGCCATGGCCATCGGCGAGCGACTGTTCCTGAACAACTGCGCGCAATGCCACGGCTCGGATGCGCGCGGTGGTAAGGGCTTTCCCAACCTCACCGACAACGACTGGCTGCACGGCGGTACGCCCGAGAAGATCAAGGAAACGATCACGCTCGGCCGCATCGGAGTGATGCCGCCCATGGCGCAGGCGGTGGGCACGCCGGAGGACGTGAAGAACGTCGCCAACTATGTGCTGAGCTTGTCCGGGAGTCCACATGATTCCGTGCGGGCCGGCCTGGGCAAAAGCAAGTTCACGGCTTGCGCGGCCTGCCATGGCATCGGTGGCATCGGAAACACAGCGGTAGGCGCGCCAAACCTGTCGGACAGGATCTGGCTGCATGGCTATGGACAGGAGGCGATCATCTCAATCATCAACACCGGCAAGACCAACCAGATGCCGGCGCAGCAGGGGCGCTTGACGGAAGCGCAGCTCCACGTGCTGACATCGTTCGTCTGGGGCCTGTCGAACAAGCCCGGTTCATCCGCCGCCGCGCCTGCGCCTGCCACGCCTTGAGGTCAAGCAATGCCAGATTCCGCGCCTGACTCGAACGTGCCCAAAGGTCGGGTGATTCCGATCGCGGTCGCCGACACAAGCGTCGGCCTCTATGAGGCGCACAAGAAGGTCTATGTCCGCTCCGTGCAGGGGCTGTTCGCACGCTGGCGCTGGGTGATGGTGTTCGCCACGCAACTCTTCTTCTACGGGCTGCCGTGGATCGAGTGGGGCCAGCGGCAGGCGGTGCTCTTCGACCTCGGCGCACGGCGCTTCTACATCCTTGGTCTCGTCCTGTATCCGCAGGACTTGATCTATTTGACCGGGCTGCTGGTCATCTCGGCGCTGTCGCTCTTTCTGTTCACGGCCGTCGCGGGCCGCCTGTGGTGTGGCTATGCCTGTCCGCAGACTGTCTATGCCGAGATCTTCATGTGGGTCGAGCAGAAGATCGAAGGCAGCCGCGCCGCACGAATGCGCCTGGACAAGGACCTCCTTTCGACCGAGAAAGTCGTGAAGAAATGGTTCAAGCACGTCGTATGGCTCGGAATCGCGATGTGGACCGGCTTCACTTTCGTGGGCTATTTCTCCCCGATCCGCGAATTGGCGCTCGCGTTTCTCCAGACGCGAATGAACTCGTGGGAAGTGTTCTGGGTTTTCTTCTACGGCTTTGCAACCTATGGCAACGCCGGCTTCATGCGCGAGCAAGTCTGCAAGTACATGTGCCCCTATGCACGCTTTCAGAGTGCGATGTTCGACCGCGATACGCTCATCGTCAGCTATGACGCAGAGCGCGGGGAGCCGCGCGGTGTGCACGCCAAGGGCAGCGACCCCCGCGCGCAGGGTCTCGGGGATTGCATCGACTGCGGATTGTGCGTGCAGGTCTGCCCCACGGGCATCGACATCCGCCAGGGGCTGCAATACGAATGCATCGGCTGCGGCCTGTGCGTGGACGCCTGCAACACCGTGATGGACAAGATGACCACCGCCCGCGGCCTGATCCGGTATGCCACGCAGAATGGCATGACCGGACGCTGGTCCCCGAAGCAGGTCCTTGGCCGCATACTCCGGCCGCGCGTGCTGGTCTATGGCGCCGTGCTGGCAGCCTTGTGCATTGGCTTGCTGGCAAGCCTCGTGCTCAGAACGCCGCTCAAAGTCGACGTCGTGCACGACCGCGGCACGCTTGCTCGCATCGCCGAAGGCGGCCAACTCGAAAACGTGTATCGGCTGCAGATCATGAATGCGACCGAGCGGCCACAACGCTATCGCATCACGGCGACAGGGCTCGACAACCTGCAGCTGGTGCCGCAAGAGCCGGTCGAAGTCGGGCCTGCGCAATCGCGTTGGGTCGCCGTGCGTCTGCAACTGCCATACGGCGGTGCGGCGCCCGGCTCACATCCGGTCTACTTCGACGTGCGCTCGGCGGACGACGGCGCCCGGGTCTCGGAGAAGGCCACCTTCGTGGTGCCACGCTGACAACCAAAGGACACCCCATGACCGGGAACACTGCCACTACCTCCTTGACATGCGCGCCGTGGTGGCGCTTTCCGCTGCTGTGGATGGTGCTGGGTGGCCCGGCCGTGGTGGTGGTCGCCAGCTTCGTCACACTTTGGCTGGCGGTTCGCACGCCTGATCCGGTGGTCTCGGAGGACTATTACAGGGAGGGTATCGAGATCAACCGCGCGCTTGCTGAAAAGAAGCACCTTCCTGCTCTTACCGCGCGGAATCATTCGGCAACGCCCGCTGCGGACGTTCCTCGTTCGAGGCGCTGATGGCCGTGGGAGGACAAGCGGCACTCATCGGCACGGCACTCCTCATGGGGTTGGCGGGCGGGCCGCATTGCGTGGCAATGTGCGGCGCGGCGTGTTCGGGCGTGATCCGGATTGTTCGGGCACCGGAAGGCGGCGTTGCCTCGCTGTCCGGTGGCACGAGCGGCTTCGGCGCGGCCTTGGCGCTGCACGCGGGCCGAGTGGCCGGCTATGCGGCGGCCGGCGCCATCGCGGAAGTGGCGGCGCAGGGCCTGGCTTTCGCGAGCGAACAGGTCGTGGCATTGCGGCCGCTTTGGATGCTTCTTCATGTGTTCGTATTGATTTGGGGTCTCTCGCTGGCGGCGCTGGGGCGTCAACCCCGATTGGCGCTTCAGGCCGGACGCGCGCTGGCACGTCGATTGAGGCCGCTGACAAGGTCGAGCGCTGGTGCTCTTGCAACCGGCGCGCTCTGGGTCTTCATGCCGTGCGGGTTGCTCTACTCCGCTTTGATGCTTGCTGCTTTGGCAAACGGGGCGCTGCAGGGCGCAGCCCTGATGGCCGCGTTCGCGCTGGGCAGCGGCATTTCGCTGGTCCTTGCGCCTTGGCTGTGGCAGTGGCTGCGAACGGGCGCGGGTGTCGTCCGCAAGGAGTGGGGCAGCCGGATCGCCGGGGCTTTGCTTGCGGCCGCGGCGCTCCAGGGCCTTTGGATCGATCTCAGCCACCAACTGGACGGCTGGTGTCGCTGAAGCATCTGCGAGAGCAGGACACCGGATCGATACAAGGAGTTCACGCACTGTTACGGAAGCATCCGGCCTGTTCACGGTCGCGTTGCGCCAGCTTTTTAAGCTGCACTCATCCAACAGACAACGGAGTGCGCGATGAGCGAAACGACAATCAGCCTTTCCCAAGGTGCCCAGTCGGCAGTGAGCCGAATCGCCGACATGCTCCAGCTGATCCAGGACAACGTGCACTTCCAAAGGCGAGTGGTTCGTTCCGGCGAAATCGTATGCGGAGTCGGCCAATCATTCGGGTGTCTCTACATCGTGAATTCGGGCATGTTCAAGTCGGTCAATCTGTCCGGCGAAGGGCGGGAGCAGGTCGTCGGACTTCATTTCAAGGGCGATTGGCTGGGCTTCGATGGCATCGCGACGTCGCACTATCGCTGTGACGCCGTGGCCATGGACACCGGCGAAGTCTGGGCAGTGCGCTATGACGCGCTGCTCAAGGCGGCCGTGCAAACACCCGCACTGCTCACCCTGCTGCACGAAGCCATGAGCCGGGAACTCGCCCGCGACCACGATTCACTGCTGTCGCTGTGCACTCTGCCGGCCGATGCGCGTGTTGCCGGCTTCCTTCGCTACTGGGCAGAGGCTCTCGCGCAGCGGGGTCTTCGGACGGACCAGATCACCCTGCGGATGACGCGTGCCGAAATCGGCAACTACCTTGGCATGACCCTGGAGAGCGTGAGCCGGGCGCTGTCGCGGATGGCGCGGGGCGATGTGATTCGCTTCACCGAGCGGGGTCGCCGCGACATCCAGATCCCCAAGGTGGAGGCGCTGACCGCCTTCATGCAGCGTTCCGCCATTCCGTTGGCAATGTAGAAAGAAAAGGACCTTGAACGTGATTTCCATTGACATGAACAACATGAACAACATGAAGAAGATGAGGAACATCTGCGCCGCGGCGGTTTTCCTGGCCTTGACCGGCGGAGCCTCGGCGGCCGCTTGCGACGTGGAGATCGAAGGCAACGACGCAATGCAGTTCAACAAGAGCAGCATCGAGGTGCCCCAAAGCTGCAAGCAGTTCACCGTCAAGCTCAAGCACGCAGGCAAGCTGCCAAAAGCGGCAATGGGGCACAACTGGGTGCTGACCACGGCCGCAGATGCGCAGGGCGTGGCAACCGACGGCATCGGCGCCGGCCTGGACAAGAACTACGTCAAGCCGGGCGACGCACGCGTGATTGCGCACACGGCAGTGGTCGGTGGTGGAGAGTCTGGTTCCGTCACCTTCGATACCAGCAAGCTCAAGCCTGACCAGGCCTACGCGTTCTTCTGTTCATTTCCGGGGCACTCGGCAATGATGAAGGGCACGCTCAAGCTCACCAAATGATCGCTCTGCAAAGCGTCGCCGTTTGATCTACGGCAAGGTCGAAACGTCCGCGCAATGTCAACCTTCCGACACCTAGTGGAGAACCGCATGACGCACACGACGACTCGAATCATCCGTGACGAACACTCGGCCTTGTCGGCCATGCTTCGTTCCATCCTGCTGCTGTTGGCGGACCATCGGCGGCAGGGCACGCTTCCTGATTTTGCTGCCCTCCGCGCGATGCTCTTCTATGTTGACGAGTTTCCCGAGAAGCGGCACCACCGCAAGGAATCGGAATTGCTGTTTCCCAAGTTGCGCGCGCGAACGCCGATCTCGCGCGAACTGCTCGATCGGCTGGATGACGACCATGCACGCGGAGAACGGAAGATCCGCGAAGTGGAACACGCGCTCCTCTCGTTCGAAATGCTCGGCGAGCCACGCCGGAAGGCCTTTGAACAGGCGGTCGAGCGCTATGTCGACTTCTATCTTGGCCACATGGCCCTGGAGGAGCGGGAGATTCTTCCGCTGGCGGAAAAAGTGCTGACGCGCGAGGACTGGGCCGACCTCGACGAGGCGTTCAGCGCCAACAGGGATGCCTTGGCGGGTTGCGAACCGGAGCCCGATTACGCCGCGCTTTTCACCCGCATCGTCAACGCAGTGCCCGCACCCATCGGCCTGGGTTACCCGTTCAGAAGGCCGCAGGCCGCCATTTGAGAAGGCGCTTCTCCAGCGAAGTCAGCAGGAAATCGGCAGCCAGCGCGACCACGGCGAGCACGATCATGGCGGCGAACACGCCACTCGCGTTGAAAGCGCCCTGCGCCGTCGAGATCAACAGGCCGATGCCTTCCTTGGCGCCGAGGAATTCGCCGACCACCGCGCCGACCAGTGCAAAGCCGAAGCTCACGTGCAGGCTTGCGAGGATCCAGGACATGGCAGAGGGGATGACAACGGACATCGTCACCTGCCGCGGTGACGCGCCGAGGATTTGCGCATTGGCGATCATGTACTTGTCTGCTTCACGCACACCCTGGAAGGCATTGCCGAAGACCACGAAGAACACCATCACCACGGCGAGCGCCACCTTGGACGCCATCCCGAGGCCGAGTGCGATGACGAAAATCGAACCCAGCACCACGCGCGGTATCGAGTTGGCGATCTGGATGTAGAGGCTGAAGACATCCGACAGCAGCTTGTTGCGGCCCAGCAGAATGCCGCATATGACGCCGGCGATCGACCCGATGAGGAATCCGATGACCGTTTCCTCGAGCGTCACGGCAACCTGCATCCACAGCGAACCTTGCGCGGTGCCTTCCCGCATCCACTCGACGAGCTGGTCCCAGATCATCGAAGGCATCGAGTAGAAAAACGGGTCGATCCACTTGTGGCGCGCGGCAACCTCCCAGCCGCCGAGCACCACCAGCAGCACCAGCACACGCAGCGAAATGATCATGGAGCGTCGACGGCGAATGCGCGCTTGTGCACGTTCGGACTCGCGGGCCAGTGCCTCGTCGCTGAGGACGGCGGGCAGGACTAGTTCAGTCATTGTTGAAAACACTCCGGAAAACAGACTTGGGCAAAAGACTCAGGCAAGGACGACTTCCTGGCGCAGGTCGTCCCAGATGTGCTTTGAAAGCTCGATGAATTGCGGCTCGTAGCGCACCTGCGACATGATGCGAGGGCGCGGCAGGTCGATGTCGTAGACGCGCTTGAGCGTGCCGGGGCGCGCCGACAGCACGAACACCCGATCGGCCAGCGCGATGGCCTCTTCGAGGTCATGCGTAACGAAGACGACAGAGCCGCCCGTGCCAGACCAGAGCCTGAGCAGTTCGTCCTGCATCAACGTGCGGGTCTGCATGTCGAGTGCGGAGAAGGGCTCGTCCATGAGCAGGATCTCGGGACTGTTGATGAAGGTCTGCGCCAGCGCGACGCGCTTGCGCATGCCGCCCGATAGCTGGTGCGGGTAGTGCCCGCCGAATTTGCCCAGCCCGACGCGGTGGATCCATTCCGCCGCCATCTCGTGCGCTTCCTTCTTCGGCTTGCCCCGGAACAGCGGTCCCGCAGCGACGTTCTCGGTCACGTTGCGCCATGGGAAAACCGCATCCGCCTGGAAGACGAAGCCGATGCGCGGATCGATCCCCTGAACCGGCTGGCCCATCACCCGCACTTCGCCCACCGTGGGGCGAAGCAGGCCGGTGACCATGTTCAGCGTCGTCGACTTGCCGCAGCCCGTCGGTCCGACGATGGCGACGAACTCGCCGCGCGCCACGGACATGCTGAAGTTGCGCAGCGCAACCGTGGCGTTCCCGTCCGCCGAGATGAAGCGCAGCGAAACGTCGCGGAACTGGATGGCAGGCGTCTGCGTCTCGGTCGTGCTCGTCACTTGGCGCTCGCTGCGAGATAGGTGTTGGTGTAGGTCTTCGACAAGTCGATGTTCTTGCTCTTGATGAGCGGCTTATACGTGGACAGCACCTTCAGCACCGTCTCCGGTCCGCCAGCAGGCATCTTCGCGTCGGCGGTGAACATCGGAAGGGACGCATTCAATGCCTGGACGTACAGGGCCTTGTCGCTGCCGTAGTAGTCGCGCGGCACCTTCTCGGCGATTTCCTCGGCGCTGTGCGTGTGGATGTATTCCATGGTGCGCGCGAAGGCGTGGGCCAGCTTGGCCGCCTGGTCCTTGTGCGACTCGGCCCATGCGTTCTGCACGTAGAAGCTCGCAGCCGGATAGAGGCCGCCGAGCGCTGCCGCCGTGTCCTTCTCGGTGCGTAAGTCGACCAGCACCTTGGCGTCGCCCGTCTTGAGCATCTCCGAGACGGTCGGCTCGGTCGTCATGCCGGCCTGGATGCGGTCCTGCTTCATGGCCGCCACGAAAGTGTTGCCGGCACCGACAGGCAGCAGCGAGTATTCCTTGGTCGCGACACCCTGGCGATCGGCGAGATAGCGCGTGAGGAATTCAGTCGACGAGCCCAGGCCGGTCACGCCAAGCGTCTTGCCCTTGGCATCGGCCATGCTCTTGAACGTGGGCGCCGCCTTGGTCGACACCAGCTCGACTTCACCGGGCACCTTGCAGAACACGGCGATCGCCTGGATTTCCTTGCCCTTGCTCTGCAGGTCGATCGTGTGATCGTAGAAGCCCACCACGCCTTGCACCGCGCCTGCGATCAACTGGTTCTCGGCGTCGACGCCCGCAGGCTGCGACTGCAGCTCCACCGTCAGGCCCTCGTCCTTGAAGTAGCCCAGCGCCTCGGTGAGCTTGGCCGGCAGGTAGATGATCTTGTTGATGCCGCCGACCATGATGGTGATCGGCTCGGCAGCCTGGGCAAAGGGCGCCGCTGCCGCGAAGGCGGTACACAGGGCGGTGGCGAGCAGGTTGCGATGGAAAGCACGCATTGGAATGTCTCCTGAGGGCTGAAAGGAATGACGCGCGACAAGACGTCGCAGGTACGGGCAAAGTCTAGGGATGCGCATCTTTCAGCCGGCTTTCGGTACAGGCGGCGATTGCTGCTGGTAAACCCTCGGACAACCCTCGGACGTGCGGCCTGCCGGAAGGTTTTCTAGAATCCCACTCCCCATGAAACTCCTGCTTGTCGAAGACAGCCCGCAGCTCGCCCTGTGGCTGGCCAACCTCTTGCGCGAACAGGACTTCGTCATCGACCACGTCGAAGACGGCGATGCCGCCGACCGCCTGCTGCAGCAGGCACGCTATGACGTCGTCCTGCTCGACCTCAACATTCCCGGGCTCACGGGCAAAGGTGTGCTGCGGCGATTGCGCGCGCGGCGCGACGACGTGCCGGTATTGGTCCTGACCGCGAGCGCGTCGCTGGACCAGAAGGTGATGTGCCTGGAGATCGGCGCGGACGACTACCTCGTCAAGCCTGTCGAGGTGCGCGAACTGGTCGCGCGCATCAAGGCGCTGGTGCGGCGGCAAATGCCGGGCAAGGCCAATGACATCCTTTGCGGCGACCTGCACTATGACCTGCGCACGCGCCAGTTCACGCTCGCGGGCGCCGAGCTGGCGCTGCCGCCCCGCGAGCGCACGCTGCTCGAGACGCTGATGCTCAGGATGGGCAGCACGGTCTCCAAGCAAACGCTGGTCGACGCCATTTTCGGCCTGGAGGACGAACCCAGCGCCGATGCCATCGACCTCTACGTGCATCGTCTGCGGCGCAAACTGGAGAAGGCGCAGGCCACCATCATCACCTTGCGCGGCGTCGGCTATCTGCTGCGCACGCGCGATGAAGGCTGAGTTGCTTTCCAGCCTGCGCGTGCGACTGGCGGCCTGGCTGCTGCTGCCGCTGTCGGTGTTCGTCGGCGTGTGCGGCTATCTCAGTTGGCGCAACGCGGCGGCTGTGGCCGACTACGTGCAGGACCATGACCTTCTGGCCTCCGCCAAGGTACTGTCCGAACGGCTGATCTGGGAAGGCGACAACGTGCAAGCCAGCGTGCCGCCTTCGGCCCTGAGCCTCTTTGCCTCGCCCGACCGCGACCAGGTCTTTCTCAGCGTGACCGACGCCGCCGGTACGGTGCTGGCCGGGACGCCGGGATTCCCGCTACCGCCCAAGCGCAAACTGGAAGGCGTGGACCGCGCCCAGTGGTATGACGCCGAACTCGACGGGCTTCGCCTGCGCGCCGTCGTCACGCAGCGCGCCATGTTCGAAGTGGGCGGCGGTGCCGAAGTCACCATTGCGGTGGGCAAGACCACGCGCAGCCGCGACCACATGCTGCGTGCGCTCTGGTTGCCGACGGTTGGCTATCTGCTGATCGCCCTGTTGCTCGCGATCGTGCTGACGACATTCGCGCTGACGTGGGAGCTCCGCCCCGTCCTGCGGCTGAGCCGGCAACTCGCGCAGCACGACCCGATGCGCCTTGATTTCGCGATCGAGCCGCGCTCATTGCACACCGAGCTGCGGCCAGTCGCCGACACGATCAACGGTTTCGTGCGCCAGTTGCGCGCGCACTCCGAAGCGCAGCGGCGCTTCATTGCCGATGCGGCGCACCAGTTGCGCACGCCGCTTGCCTTGCAGGCATCGCAGATTGAATACGCGCGCTATACGCGGCAGCATCGCCAGCAATGGGACACGCGCCGCGCCGACATGGACACCATGTGGGGCGCCATGCAGGACAGCAACCGGCGGCTGGTCGAAGTCACCAACAAGCTGCTGCTGCTCGCGCAAGCCGAACACCACGATGCGTCCGCCGGCCTTGAACGGGTCGATCTCGCTGCAGTGGCCTTGCACAGCATCGAGGAGCTGGCCGCGCTCGCCGATCGGCGCCACATCGACCTGGGTTTGGAGCTGCCGGAGACGGGCCACACCGGCTGGGTTGTGGCGCAGCCGGCATTGCTAGGCGCGCTGGTGAGCAATCTTGTGGACAACGCCCTGCGCTACACGCACGAAGAAGGCCGGGTGACGGTGAAGGTGCAGCGCATCGGAGATCGCGTCGAGCTCTCGGTTGACGACAACGGCCCCGGCATCCCGGCTGAAGCGATGGAGCGCGTGTTCGAGCGCTTCTATCGCGCGTCGCACGACACGGAAGGCACCGGCCTCGGCCTTGCCATCGTGAGAGAGATTGCGCGCGCATTCGGGGCGACGGTTTCCCTGGCGTCCAACGCAAATGCAGGCGCGAACGGCCGGACCGGTCTGCGCGCGTCGGTGATGTTTAGCGCTGCCGACTGAAGCGGCTCGGCGGTTCAGCCCCGAAAATCCGCCGCTTCTTTCTCTATGTCGTAGTCGTAGAGTGATTTGCGAAATTGCGCGGAGTTTGCAATTTCTCTGTCACGCTGCGCCAGATCTTCGTACTTCGAGTCATACCGCAAGCCATTTTTCCTGGCCTCGGCCTGGACGAGTGACGTCCGCGGGCGCCGGAGTGCTTCATATTTTTGCAGCGCCTCCCTGATATCACCGCTCTTGCTGCATTTTTGCAAAAGCACGGCAAGTGCGGTCCCGTCTTCAATGGCCTGATTGGCGCCTTGGCCCAGATGCGGAAGCATCGGATGTGCGGCATCACCGAGCAGTACCAGCCGGCCATTGATCCATTCCCTGAGCGGCTTGCGGTCATAAAGCCCCCACCAGAAGCAGCTTTCCACTTTGCCCAGAAGCTCGGTAACACGAGAGTCCCAGCCACCGAAAGAAGCTGCCAGTTCGTCCCTGTCGCCGATTGCAGACCAGGACTCCACCGTCTCGGTGTTCGTGGGCACGAAGCCCACATAGTTCAGCAACTCGCCGCGCCGGACCGGGAACACCATGAAGTGCTTGCCGTCGCCCATCCAGACCTGGTGCGCTTGGGGCCTCCATTGCGGAAGCTTGTCGGCGGAAATCAACCCTCGATAGGCGCGAACACCGGAGTATTCGGGTGCCGATGGCTCCACGACGTATTTCTGCAGGACGGAATTGATTCCATCTGCGGCGATCACGACATCGGCCTTGGCCACATTCCCGTTCCCGAATGTCAGGCTGGCGCCGTTTTCGTCTTGGCTGAACCCGACGCAGCGGTGGCCGGTGTGGATCGAGGAGGACGGCAGGGCGTCCGCCAGCGCGTTCAAGAGATCGGCGCGATGCATGCCGTACATCCCGTTCCACCCGCTGGAGTCGGCGGTCAGGATCTTGCCGACGGTCGAACCGTCCATGCGGTAGTACTCCGAGCCAGTACCGACTTTTGCGCCCACTCTGGCCAGCGGCTCGCCCAAGCCGATTCGCTCAAGCTGTCTCAGGCTGTTGGGATAGATAAAGACGCCTGCGCCGACCTCGCCAAGCGCGCCGGCCTGCTCGTACACCGCTACGCTGAGACCGCGATGCAGCAAGGCATTCGCGGCGGCCAGGCCTCCGATGCCACCTCCCACGATTGCCACATGAATATTCTGAGCCATGAAAACTTTCCTAGATCTTTAACTGGATTTTTGAATCAAGGTTATCTTTTTTGGGCAGCTCCGAGTAATTTCTTCACGGAGCTATATTCGCCGGAAATTTCTTCTGACATTTTCTCCGCAGAGGCCCATTCCTGCAGGATTCCCATCGGCTGAAGTCGCGCCGTAATTTCAGGATTGCGAACCACTTTTTCCAGCGCCGGTAGCATGGTGTCCACCACGTTTTTCGGTACGCCTGCGGGCATGAAGAAACCAAACCAGACGCCTTGGATCTCCTGCTTGTATCCCAGCTGCCCGAGCGTCGGTATATCTGCAAACTCTGGGAATTTCGATGAGATAGCCAGACCGCGCAATGAACCGCTGCGCATGTGCGCGCTCACGGCACCCAGCGCAAGAACGATGGCGTCGATGTGGCCGCCCAGCAGGTCATTGATGGCCGGGGCAGCTCCCTTGTAAGACACCGAAATCATTTGAGCGCCGGTCGCTGCGCTCATCAACTGGACGCTGATGTCGCCCACGGACCCGGGCCCCGCATTGCCGATGCGAACGGCGTCGGGATTTTTGCGCGCGTATTCGGCCATCTCCTTGAAGGTATGGAATGGAGCGTCTTTGCGCACGACAAGTACAGACGGGCTCCGCGTCGCCATGCCAAGGGGAATCAGGTCTTTCAGCGGGTCGTAGTTTGCGCTGTCAGGATCGGTCACGCGCCGAATCGTCAATGGACTGTTTTGCGCGTACAACATCGTGTAGCCGTTCTTTGGCGCGTTAATCACGGATTGTGTGCCCAATGATCCGCCCGCCCCGGGGCGATTCACGACCACGACTGCTGAACCCAGCAATTTCGATAACTCCTGCCCCATCAAACGCGCGGCCGTGTCAGCGGCGTCGCCTGAGGCTAGAGGGGTCACCAGGTTGATCGGCATTCGTGGATAGTCATTCGCAAGTGAAACAAGCGGGGTGGCCAAAAGACCCGCAAGGGCCAGAATTTCTCGTCTCTTCATCATGTTTTCTTCAAGTGAGCTAATAAACCCTATCGGAGGCGGCGTTAATTCGCCAACCTTCCAGAGGCCGCCGACAAATCAAAAATCGAAACCGCGAATTCTGAAGACGATCAATTGCCGAGGCAACACGATACTTCGCATTGCGCAATAAAAGGCCTTCCCCCCGCCAGAAAGGGCTGTGCGGCGGACGATCCATAATGCGGAAATGTCAGATGAGCACCGATTGCACTCTCGAGACTTCGTTGCTTCCCTCGACAAGGGACTGAAGGTCTTGCTGTGCTTTGAACGCAAGCACTCCAAGCTGACCCTCGCGGAAGTTGCCCGCCTGACAGGCTATTCCCCCGCGACGGCGCGCAGGTTTCTCATGACCCTCGAAGCGCTTGACTACCTGCATAGCGACGGCAAGCGTTTTTGGGTGGCGCCCCGTACGCTGCTGCTTGCAAGGCCATACCTGGTGTCACGGCCTGCGCCGCAACTGGCCCAACCCATACTGGATACCCTCGCCGAGCGCACGCGACAGTCGGCTTCGCTTGGAATACTGCTCGACAACGAAGTGCTGATCATCGCCAGGTCCACCGGAAGGCGCACTCTTTCCACCGGCTTGGCGATCGGCTCCCGTCTACCGATCTACTGCTCTTCGCTTGGGCGAGCGTTGTTGTCCACGCTCCCGCGGGAGGATGTCATGGGCTATCTCGCCAAAGCATCTTTCGAGCCGTGGACCCCGCGAACCGTCCAGGACATCGAATCGGCGGCAGACTGCGTGGCGCGCTGCCGCTCCACAGGCTGGGCGGAATGCGACGAAGAGCTGGAAATGGGCGTCCGCTCGATCGCCGTGCCCATTCAAAACGGGTCAGGCAAGGCGCTCGCGGCCGTCAGCCTGTCGGTGCGGGCCGAGCGGATGACGATGCAGGCGTTTCAGGAGGCTCATCTTGCCGCGATCCAGGAGGCAAGAAGACATCTCGGCGCGGCCATAGCGTTCGATTGAAGAAGCCCGACCACGGCACACCACTGGTGAGTGCGTCTCCTCGACACGACATCCGACAGCATCTATTTCCACGCGGGCTCGTTCTTGCGCTCATAGTCCTCGAACGCCTTTCCGAGACCCAGAAGCACTTCGGCCGAAGTCTCGAACATCGCTTTCAGTTGCGGCTCGCTCACTTTGACGATATCCGCTCGCAGGTGAGTTGTCAGCTCGTCGAGCCGCTGCCGCATGTTCTGGACGTGGTGCCGCGGGTTTGAGTTCTCGCTCTGCATGGTTTCTCCTTTGTCAGTGCTGCGCGTGCGCAACGGGTTCGGCCGCGCCTTGCAGTTCGGAGATCCCCTGTGCCGTATCGTGGCACGTGAGTTCGTTCCTCACGGTCTTTATCCCTCGCATCTGCTTGATCTCGTAGAGCAGGTCGTCAAGTTCCCCGGTGAGGATATGACCTCGCAGCCGAATGTTGCCCTGATCGACTTCAATCTGAATCGACCTTGGATGGCTCACAAGTCGCCCCAGCCGCGCGCGGATGCGTTCGTGAAGCTGGGAGTCTGTCTTTGGTTCATCGCCTCCAGCACGGTCGAAACGACGAGTGGCGACGATGCCTTTCAGATGGTCCGCTACCAGTTTTCCGGTGGATTCGGCCATATCGACCACGTCGTTTTCGGCCGCAACAAACTTGTCGTGCACCAGCGCCCGGCGCCGCCGGCCGCTGTCTTTGTCGAGGAAGTACATGGCAACGGTGCCGACAGCCACACCGGTTGCAAAAGAAGCGAGATCGCGCATGTTGGTGCTCCCGAATGATGGTTGCAATGACCAGCTGACTAGCTGGTTGAGTGGTCGAAATTGACTTTGCGCTGATCGCGATACCGGTCTGTCGGACATCGACCCCGGAATGGACGCAGTTGCGTCACCTACGCCGATGTGAGCATCGCCCTACAACACTGCGATGAGGAGAAAAATAAGACGGCACTCATGCGATCCGTCGAGCACGTCGAGCAATCCGTCGAGCAGCAAGCAGCCGCTTCAGCCCGCGCAACCGCCGGGTCGCCCGCGCGCTCAACGCGGCCGGGTTGGCAACGGTGCTCGCCGACCTGCTGACGCCCGACGAGGAAAGAGTCGATGAGCGCACACGTCAGTTGCGCTTCGACATCGGATTGCTCGCGCTGCGGCTTGCCGGCCTTACCGACTGGCTGCGAACTTCGGGGCCGACGCATCTCGACATCGGCTATTTCGGTGCGAGCACGGGTGCCGGTGCCGCGCTGGTGGCCGCCGCCCAGCGGCCTGAAGCGGTGCGCGCCCTTGTTTCCCGCGGCGGCCGGCCGGACTTGGCCGGGCCGGCGCTGGAGCGCGTGACCGCGCCGACGCTGCTCATCGTCGGCGGCAACGACAAGGTCGTGATCGACCTGAACCGGCAGGCATTCGCATCGCTGCGCAGCGAGAAGCACATGGAGATCGTGCCCGGCGCCACGCACCTGTTTGAAGAGCCCGGCGCGCTCGAGACCGTTTCCTCACTGGCTCGCGACTGGTTCCTGCGCCATTTCGAAGCTTGCAGGCGCAGTGCCAACCAAGCTCATCCCTGATCGCTTTGACGGCCGGAGGAACGAACCTGCGTCAGATTCTTGTGCGCTGGCGCCAAAGTCGGACTTCGTTGATCACGATGTAGGAGAGCGCAACCTCCGGTACGTCTGCTTCTGGTTCTGTACGCGCCAATGCCCCTCGCGGCGCAGTTGGAGGTAAGTGGGGAAAACGTTCGTGCGCCTAAGGTGCACGGACATTCGCGCACAGTGACGCGATGCCGAGCAGACCGGCATCACCAGCTCACTCGCACGCCCAACGAACCTTGCAACGATGACTTCACCTGCGCATTGCCCCCGCTGCTGAACAATCGCCCCACCTCGCCGTACACCATCGTGATAGGCGTCAGCACCAACGTAAAACCACCCGCGACTTCTGTGGAGGTGTAGCCGCTTGCGCTCGAACTCTGGATGGCGCTGACGGGACCGACGAACATCACCATGTCGGTGCCCGCATTCGCCCGGTACACGTTGGCGCGTGCATAAGGCTGCAGGCGGCCGGCCGCAGTAGGGATGTCGCCCTTGATGCGTACGCCGATGCGACCGATCCAGCCTGCGTCAGAGTCTTGCTGGACGCTCGCGCCGACGATTCGCACTTCGTCGAACCGACTGCTGAGATAAATCAGCTGTGCCTGGGGCTCGATGCTCCATGCTTCTGTCATGGCAAAGGACTTGCCCGCTTCGAGGGATGCCGAGTAGCTCCGCGCCTTGCCTGACGCCGACAAGCTGGCATCGGGCCGCACGCTGTAGCGGTGGCTACCCGCTTGCAACACTGTATCGGCATACCAGCCGTTCGCACCCGTCCAGGTCGCATAGCCTCCGAGGAAGTTCGACCGCAGATCGTCGCTGCCGACTCTGTCGAAGGCGCCACCCGCCTTGCCGCTCACTTCGGCGCTGCCGTCGAGCGAGCCGACGTAGGCCCCGACACGCCAGTTGTCCACGGTCAGGAAGTCGCTGCCGGCTTGCAAGCCGCTCGACTGGCCCTGACTGCTTGGCGAAGCGTTGCCGTTCCGGCGGATGTCCAGATCGCTGTAAATGGCACGAGCCCAGGCGCCACGCGCGGGACCGCTATCGCCGACGCGGCGATGCAAGTTGCCCACCATCGTGAGATCACTCTGGCGCACCTGCGCGGGAAGGGCAGCAAACAGAAGCGTCTCCTGCTGAGATGCAGGTGTCGGCGGGGCAGTCGCTGCCACGTTCGCCTGCGACTTTGGAGTCGCTTCCTCGGCGGCGGCTGCGGGTGCTGCGTTCTTGGTCGGTTCTTCTGCGGCGGCCGCGGCTGTTGCCGCTGCCGCCGGTGCTGCTGCTTTCGTTGCGGGTGCGGATGCAGGCGCAGGTGCAGGTGCAGGTGCAGGTGCCGGTGCCGGTGCTGGTGCTGGTGCTGGTGCTGGTGCTGGTGCCGGTGCAGGTGCAGGTGCCGGTGCCGGTGCCGGTGCAGGTGCAGGTGCAGGTACAGGTGCAGGTGCAGGTGCAGGTGCAGGTGCAGGTGCAGGTGCCGGTGCCGGTGCCGGTGCCGGTGCCGGTGCGGGTGCGGGTGCGGGTGCTGGTGCAGGTACAGGTGCCGGTGCCGGTGCCGGTGCCGGTGCGGGTGCGGGTGCGGGTGCGGGTGCGGGTGCTGGTGCTGGTGCTGGTGCGGGTGCGGGTGCGGGTGCAGGTGCAGGTGCAGGTGCGGGTGCAGGTGCGGGTGCAGGTGCAGGTGCGGGTGCAGGCGCAGGTGCAGGTGCAGGTGCAGGTGCAGGTGCAGGTGCAGGTGCGGGTGCGGGTGCGGGTGCAGGTGCTGGTGCTGGTGCTGGTGCAGGTGCAGGTGCTGGTGCAGGTGAGCTGCAATGTTCTGCGTTGCCTACGTCCTTGTCGTTGCCACAGTTCGCGGCTGAGGCGACTCCTGCAAAGGCGAGGACTGCCAGGGCAATGGATGCCTGAAGACCTTTCGCGCAAGCACGGCCGGGCGGGTTGCACGCGGAATTCGGTTTGGATGCGCCCGTTGCTGCCGGCCTCGCGACGGCGGTCGTCGATTCAGACGCTCTGAAAATGCGGTTCATGATTTCTTTTCCAGGGTTCGCTGAAGGCATGCAGCAGCGGGGTTTGAATACTTTTGACGTTAAGACGTAGGTACTCAATTTCAGAGGAAGAAATTCACGCAATAAGCCGCGCCAAGGGTTCCTGGTTGAGAAATGAATTCTTTAGTAACGAAATTCACATCTTGAATCTGGAGCTCATGTCGGGGCATGGCTTGCTCAAGCCCGAACTGAAGGTCCCTCAAGGCTTTGCTTCAGACACCGCACACGCGCTGTCTGCTGCTCAGGCTCGAGGAGGAGGAGGCAGGCGGCCTGGTCGCCATCCGAGCCAAAGCCGAGCGCGAACCCGTGAGCGCGCGATATGCGCGCCAGCTGCTCCAGGCGAGCATGGGCGGGCCGCAATTGCTTTGGAGTCAGCGCACTCGAACAGCAGAGGGGCTGCGACGTGCCGGCGCAGCTTCAATGCGAAAAAACTGTGCTGGACGTCGGGTCGGCTTTGTGCCGCGCAAGCATGAGCCTCGAGTCACTCGTGTGGGCCCATACCGGGCCCATACCCACGAGCCCGGTCACAATCGCCCGGAGTCGACCATGCGCAGCGCCAACAGATGAAACTGTCCATTGAATCGGTTGCGAAGGAGCACTTCGAGGGGTTGCGACGCGCCCTCGACACGGTGGCACGGGAAAAGCGATTTCTCGCCTTCACAGAGGCGCCGCCGGAGCAAGATTGTTGGGCCTTCTATTCGTCCATCATTGCGAATGGATGGTGCCAGATGGTCGCCCTTCTGGACGACGTCGTGGTTGGATGGTGCGACGTGTTGCCGACTCACGGTCAAGCGAGATCACACATTGGCACGCTCGGCATCGGGCTCATCCCGTCGGCACGACATCTCGGAATTGGCGAGAAGTTGATGAAGTCGGCCATCGAGGCTGCGTGGGCGACGGGTTTGACGCGCATCGAGCTTACGGTTCGCATCGACAACGAGAACGCCAAGGCTTTATACGAACGCCTCGGCTTCAGTATCGAAGGCCTCCAGCGACGCTCGTTCCGAGTCGACGGCGAGTACGCCGACAGTTACGCAATGGCACTGCTGCGGCAAACCTAGCGAGCGCACGCACTGGACCCACAGGGAAGACTGGGTGAAGCTGAGAGGTATCCATGCGAGAAGCAGCAACACCAGCGCAGCCGCGCTGACGCTGCGGGGATCGACTGATCCTGCTGTGGGGCCTCACAATCCCCGCCAGGGTGCTTTCGCGAGCGGCGTAGCATTGCCGCTTGGGCACGCTCACTGGACGACGCCCTATTCGATGCCGTACTGTGATATTTGAAAGCTCGTGGCCAAGCGAGCAGATTGTGGGGATGAATGCGAACTTTCCTTTCTTCAATGGCCGGCGCGTTTGCCATCTTGACGCTGGCGGCATGCCACCATCCGACGCCGAGTCCCTCAATAGGCGTCGGCAATCCATATCCAGTCAGCAGCTACGTCTGCGACGGGACACGCTTGGCCGTGCGCTTGATGGGAGAACGCGCCTCGGTTTCCGTTGATGGGGCGGCAGCCGTTGATCTTCCGGCGATCGGGCAGTCGGGCAGCACGTTTTCCAACGGACGCCAAACGCTGATCATCGACCAGGGCCGCACGTCATGGGCCATGGGGCGCGCCATGCCGGTTGCGTGCACCGGCGGCTGACGCGGGACATCACGTCAGGGGACCTTCGTGAAGCGCATGTCGGTCAGGAGCGGACACACACGGTTCCGCATCGACTGAAGTAATAGCCTGGAAATACTCTAAATGATGGATTGGGTCCCTATAGTCTTCGTTACGTTCAAGGTTCTCGTGTTCGGCACGGGCATGTTCTTCGCCATCAAGTGGCACTATGAGCGAGCGAAGAAGGGGAATGAGAAGCAGAGTGCGGTGCTACGCGCGGGCGGCAAGCTCGCCGCAGTCTTCGTGCTATCGCTCCTGGGCCTCTCGCTCCTCACCTTCGGCCTTAGCAGGATGCTCGGTTTGGACTTGACCTTCCCGTGATGGCAAAGAGTAGTCGGCCGATATCCAGTTATGCGGCAGCGTTCCCGATGCGGCTATTCGATAGCGTCGGCACACGGGTCAGCACGTCACTGCTCCGGCACCGCGCTCATGTCCATGTAGGCCAGCTCCCAGATATGGCCGTCCGGGTCTTCGAAGCCGTGCCCGTACATGAAGCCGTGGTCTTGCGGCGTGCGGTGGGCCTTGCCGCCTGCCTTGACCGCCTTGGCGACCAATGCATCGACCTCGGCGCGGCTCGCGCACGACAGGCAAATCAATGCCTCGGCGGTGGTCGCTGAGTCGGCGATCGCCTTGTCGGTGAAGGTCTTGAAGAAATCCTTCACGAGCAGCATTCCGTAGATGTTTTCGCCGAGGACCAGGCAAGCGCCTTTGTCGTTGCTGAACTGCGGGTTGAACGACAAGCCGAGGCTTTCGAAAAAGGCCCGTGAACGGGGCAGGTCGGCGACCGCGAGGTTGACGAAGATTTCCTTGTGCATGAAGACTCCAGTAGTCAGTTGTGAAGATCGCGCTCAGCCGGCCTCGGCCAGGCGCTTCAGGTCGTGCAGACCGCGCTCGAAATCGCCGCCGACCATCTTGTCCATGTCGAACAGCACGTGCATGACCTTCGAGGTGTAGTGCACGGGGCCGAACATGGCCCAGGTGACGTGGGTCTCGCCGGCAGCCGGCCGCACGGTGAATTCGGCCTGGTTGTGCGCCTCGAAGGGTTCGACGAAATCGAGCTTCATCGCCACCAGTGACGGCGCGGCGGCTTCGGTGACCTCCATGCTGCCGACGCCGACCTCGCTGCTCTGCCAGGCATAGCCGGCGCCCTTGCCAGCAGCCGGTCCGGTGTAGACGCCCTGGATCGCCGGGTCCTTCTTGACGTAGGGGTTCCAGGTGTTGAAGGCGCGCATGTCGTTGATCAGCGCGAAGACCCGCTCAGGGGAAGCCTTGACACTGACGCTGCGCTCCACCCGAAACGTGTCGGGCCTTGTGGCGGCGTACACCAGCAGCACTGCAGCGCCGGCGAGGAGGACGAGCACTGTGGTCTTGAGGATCGGCAATCGCATGGCTATCTCCGGAAGTTGAGGTTGAAAGCGTTGTGGCGCTACCTTCACGACGACTGAGCCGATCCGATTTTGACAGAAAGGACAGATCTTTTTCGGATGCCGCGATCTTCGGCCTCAGTGCGCGGTGGCGCGCGACCGATCGAGAAGCAGTTGCCGTTCGCGCTGGTTGCTGGCCAACGCGCTGGCGCGGGCGAACTCGAGCCGGGCTTCATCCAGCCGGCCTAGCTTGGCGAGCAGGTCGCCGCGCACGGCACCCAGCAGGTGGTAGCGGGCGAGCGCGGGCTCCGCCGCCAGTGCGTCCACCAGCGGCAGCGCCGCTGCCGGCCCGAAGGCCATGCCGACGGCCACGGCGCGGTTGAGCTCGATTACCGGCGAAGGCCTGAGACGGCTCAGCGCGTCGTATAGCGCCACGATACGGGGCCAATCGGTGTCTTGCCCGGTCGGCGCGCGTGCATGGCAGGCGGCGATGGCCGCTTGCAGCGCATAGAAGCCGGGTTCGGCACCGAAACTAGTTGCCGCCGCCAATGCCGCCAGGCCGCGGTTGATCAGCAGGCGGTCCCAGCGGCTGCGATCCTGGTCGAGCAACAACACCGGCTGGCCCGACCCGTCCACGCGGGCGCCCAAGCGCGAAGCCTGGATTTCCATCAGCGCGACGAGGCCCAGCACTTCGCTGTTGTGCGGCATCAGACCCGCGAGCACACGGCCGAGGCGAAGGGCTTCTTCGCACAAGGTCGGGCGCATCCAGTCGTCGCCGGCGCTGGCCGCATAGCCTTCGTTGAAGATGAGATAGATCACAGCCAGGACGGCCGTCAGGCGTTCGCTCAACGCATCACCGCGTGGCACCTCGAAAGGCACTTTCGCGACGGACAGGGTGCGTTTGGCGCGCACGATGCGCTGGGCGATAGTCGCCTCTGACTGCAGGAAGGCACGAGCGATTTCGGCGGTGGTCAGGCCGGCCAGGAGCTTGAGCGTCAATGCGACCTGCGCCTCCTGGTTCAGCACGGGGTGACACGAAACGAAGATCAGGCGCAGCAGATCGTCGTCGATGTCCGTGGCGGCATCGAGCGCATCGCTGAAATCGGGGACGAGGTGGTCGCCGCGCGCGTCAGCGTCGGCGCCCAGTTCCTGCTGCTTGCGCAAATGCAAGGCGTCCTGGCGCAGCCGGTCGAGCGCCCGGTTCTTGGCGGTTGCCATCAGCCAGGCGCCCGGGTTGTCGGGCAGGCCCGATCGCGGCCAATGCTCCAGCGCAGCCACCAGCGCGTCCTGGGCCAGTTCCTCGGCCAGCGCGACATCGCGCACCACGCGCGCAACGCCGGCGACGATCTTGGCCGACTCGATACGCCAGACCGCATCGATGGCGCGGTGCAGGTCATTCGCCATGTCCGATAGTGCGGTAGCCGGACTCAGGTCGCCGACTTGCCCGCGTCAGCGCGCCAGCGCTCTTCCTGCTCGCGCAGCTCCGGCGTAAATGCCTCGCCGAAATCCGCGGCTTCGAAGACCGGCCGAATTTCGATCTCGGATTCGCCCGGCATGGGGTTGGGGCAGCGCCTGACCCATTCGATGGCCTCGTCCATCGAGCGCACCTGCCAGAGCCAGTAGCCGGCCACCAGCTCTTTGGTTTCGGTGAAGGGCCCGTCCATCACCTCGCGCGACGAGCCGGCGAACCGGACGCGAGCGCCGGCTGAACTCGGGCGCAGCCCCTCGCCAGCGAGAAGAACGCCGGCCTTGACCAGATCTTCGTTATAGCGGCCCATGTCCGCCAGCAATTGGGCGCTCGGCATGACGCCGGCTTCGGAATCCTTGGTCGCCTTGACCATGACCATGACTCGCATGATTGAATCTCCAGGTTGGGTGGTTCCATTGCAGAGGCCGCGGGTGGTGTGACTTGCAGATTCTGGCGGCCTCATACGAATACGACGAACGGCACGGCCTGAAATCGACAACGAGATTGCGATTGCCTGAAAAAAAGACCTCGGCAGCCAAGGGTGCGCGGCCGTGGGGAGGTCTCAGGTGTAGCAGGGACCCGTCTCGCGCACTTCGACTGTCGCCCACTCAGCCGCAGGGCACCGCTCAGCCCAGGCCAACGCCTGCTCCCGCGTCTGGCAGTTCAGCAGGAAAAAGCCGCCGATCATTTCCTTGGCCTCGGCGAACGGGCCGTCGATCACCTGAGCGGGGCGCGCCGCCTGAGGCTTGTGCAGGCGCGTGGCCGCTGTCCCCAGGGAACTGGTCGTCATCAGCACGCCGTCGGCCCGCAGTGTTTCGTTGAAGTCGAGCATGCGTTGGTAGACCGCGCGACCGCTTTCAAGTCCACGCTCTTCCCGCTGGCCGACCGGTTCGACAATGAGCAACATGTACGGCATGGCGTTTGTGGGTTCTGATGGTCTCGGGACGGCCGTTGGAGAGCCGCATAGGGTGCGAGGATGCTACAGCAGCCGTTCGACTGCTCCTCGGGAACTAGAGTCGGAACCCGGGCCAACAGCGGACATAGGAGACCAAGTGCCAGTACCGGAAGAGCGAATCGAATACTTCAAGGACGGTGCGGTCCGTGCGCGCGGTCAGATGCTCGATGGGTTGCTGAACGGCTATTGGGAATGGTTCCGCAGGACGGCGTTCGCATGCGCTCGGGGCACTTCGAGCTTGGGGTGCAAGTCGGAATCTGGACGACCTACGACAAGCACGGTGCGGTGTACAAGGTCACCACGATGAAGCCAAAGGTCAAGTGACGGGCCGAAGGCGCGACTTTTGGTTTGACTTTGGCGTAGGCCGTTGGTGATATTGAGATGCCTTCGCGCGAGGCGTAGAACTTTAGGCCGCTGAGCGAGGCGGGTTCCGCCAGCAGAGGGCACTGCGTGACCATGAAGAAAGCTCGAATCCTGTTTGCTCAAGCAGGCCTGGGCCTTGCGGCACTGCTTTCGACGCACGGCGCGCCTCTGTTCGCAGTCGAAGCCGAAGCCGAAGCCGAAGCCGGCAATGTCCGTGTTCGGCCGGTCGAGACAAGCCCGTTGCGACCATCTGTCGATCAAATCGACCAGTGGGGCGCCAACGATTCCGCAGGCGCCATCTACAGCCCGTTTAGCACCCCCGTCGAACCCGCTGTCGAACTGGTTTCCGCCAAATCTGGCTCCCACGCCGCTTCGGGACGGAATCCAACGGACGTTGGATCAGCGGGCCTGGTGGCGACAACTGTCGGAGCGTTCGCTGCCGTCGGTTTGTTGGCCGCGCTGGTGCGCTTCCTCGTTGCGTAGCCGACTACGGGGTTCTCATCCATACAAGGGGACATGCTGTGACCGCACACTTGCCCAGCAATTCGCTGCTGAATCCTTCGCCGCCTTGGACAGACCTGCCTTTGTGTGCCCGTCGGGCACTGGCGTGGATCGCAATCCCGCTGGCGTTCCTATTCGTCGAGCCATCAAGCGCGCAAGTTCCGGTCCTCCAGCGTGGATACGACCCGGGCGTGACGGGTGCGACTCTCTCGGAGACCGTGCTCAATACGTCGAACGTCAATTCAAGCAAGTTCGGCATGTTGTTCAAGTTGCCAGTTGACGATGTCGTCTTCGCACAACCGCTATATGTGCCGGGCATCACCATTTCCAATCGAGGGGTGCACAACGTCTTGTACGTGGCGACCATGAGCGACACGCTTTACGCGTTCGACGCGGACGTCGCCGGTGCACCGCTTTGGACAGTCAATTTTGCGAATGCCGTCGGCGCGACGCCAGTGCCGATCGCCAACTTCGCGTTTGCTGGGAACCGCAACATCACCGGCAATCTGGGCATCTTGAGCACGCCCGTCATCGATCGGCCTACCAACACGATGTACCTGATTGCGTGCACCCTGGAGGGCAACACGATGGTGTACCGACTCCACGCCGTCGACATCACGAGCGGCGCGACGCGACCAGGTTCCGGCGTGAAGATCAGCGCGACCTATGGTGGATCGACGTTCGATGGGCGTTATCAGACACAGCGGGTCTCGCTGGCGCTTTCCGGCAACCAGGTCGTTTTCGGTTTCGGCGCAGTCGAAGAGGAATATGCCGGCGGCTATGTCGGATGGATGATGGCTTACGACAAGACGACGCTGACTCAGAGCGGAGTCTTTGCGACCGTCACGACCGGCAACAGGGGCGGCGGAGTCTGGCAATCGGGGCGGCCACCGGTGGTCGACAGCGCTGGCTTCGTTTATGCCTTTGTGGGCAACGGCTACGGAAACGGTTATGACGGCGTCAATAACTTCAGCGAAAGCGTGCTGAAACTCGATCCGACAAGCGCCTTGAGGCTGGTTGACTGGTTTACCCCAGGCAATTGGGGCGTACTGGACGAGCAGGATCTGGATTTCACCAGTTCCGGTCCGCTGCTGATTCCTGGAACGGGTCTTCTTGTGGGGGGCGGTAAGACAGGCGACCTGTACGCGCTCGACACGAACAATCTTGGCAAATACAACGCAACGGACAGCCAGGTTGTCCAGAAGGAACGCATCTCCGCTTCCGAGTTCCGGGGTGGGCCCGTGTACTGGCAACGCTCGGCGGCAAACGGTGGTCCGCTTCTCTATAACTGGGGCGTGAACGACCGACTCAAGGCGTACCCTTTTGATGGACGCATGTTCGCGGCGAATCCCAGCGCGCAGGGCAGCGCCACCAACCAGATTTTCCCCGGGGGCATCCTCGCACTGTCCGCGAATGGCGACACGCCGGGCAGCGGTGTGATCTGGGCGACGACCGCCGGAGGCGGTGATGCAGAAAACAATCCTCCTGTTCCCGGTGTGCTGCATGCCTTTGACGCTGGAAATGTAGCCAACGAGTTATGGAATACGACCATGAACGCGGCTAGCGACGGCTTCGGGAACCTTGCGAAGTTCGTTCCCCCGCTCGTCGCCAATGGGAAGGTGTATCTGGCGACTTGGTCAAGCCAGGTGGCCGTCTACGGGATAAAAAGCGCGTCGCCGAGCCTCAAGAATGTCGCTCCTGGCAATGGATCAGCGGGAACGACGGTGACACTGCAGGGAACCGGATTCGCGACCGGCGCATCCGTTGCCTTTGGAGGGGTCGCCGCAACCAATGTCGTCGTCTCTAGTAGCACGAGGGTGAGTGCAGCTGTCCCGGCGCACGCGGCCGGCGACGTGGATGTCGTGGTAACCAATGCAGACGGACAGAGTGCCACGCTTCGCAGCGGGTTCACTTACAAGAAGCAGCATTGACGCCGGCGCCACCTTCGCGGGGACGGGACCCGTCGCCGGAGTGCCAGAGGGACACCACCGGCGCGAGTCAACTCGCTAAGGCACGCTTCTGCTGAATGGGAAGGCAATCGACATCGCCGGCTGCGGCGGCTCCGTCGTCGGGGGCAGGGGGGGCTCCGTCATCGTCGGCAGCGTCGCATTGCCCGGCGCGTAGGGCTCGATGTCGTAGGCGTAGAGCTTGACACTCGTCCCCTCCTTGGGACTCTCCGCCTGCATGGCGACGAACCCGCCAACGGACGCCTGCCGCTGACTGATGGCGTTCCCGGCGTCCCTGTTCGGCGTCTCGCCATCGGCCACTTCCTTCAGAACATAGCGTTGCTTGACTCCGCCCTTGTCGGTATACAGGAACATCTTCATCTCGCCGGTCTTCGGGTCGATGGGCGTGTTGAACCATACCGCCTGATCAAGCGCTCTATCAGCGATCTGCGAACCCTCTTGGCCATTCGTCTGCCGCGTGATCAGCGAATGCTTACCCGCCACGACGGTGCCATTCGCTCCGTTGCCTCTGAACACGACATGCGGGTAGGCATTGGTGCCATGGATGAAGCTCTGCATCGTGTGCCCTTCCTGAGCCGCGTACGGTCCTGCGGCAGGGCTCTTCGCCTCCTCGAAGACGAATTTGAGGTTGTCCTGAGCCAGAGCGGGTTCACTCGCGGGCGCATTCAAATTGCGCAATGGCACAAGGGTGTTGCCACGGACGATGACAGGCGTGCGCGATAGCGATTCCGGTGAAGCCGTCGTCGCGGGCTTGCTTCTGTTGGTCAAAGCAGCGGCCTGGGTCTGTCCGTTGAGAGTCGACTCCCCAGACACGACCATGTACGTCCTCCCGGGCTCCAATCTCGTGACGAGTCGCCAGGCTTTCTCCGTCCCCGCATGCTTTTGCAACCGCAATCCAAATGGGTTGGCAACCGGGTCTCGTGGTGACAGGATGAGCGTACTGTGGCCATGTTTGGGCACAGCCTTCGTTTCCGTGACGCCGGACGCTCTCGCCATGCCGTCGCTCCCATAGGAGGTCTTGTACTGTTTGAAATGGGTCACGCCGTCACTGAAGCGAACTTCCGCATAGGACAGGGGTGCTCCCAGCGCATTGGCGGCGTCCATCCATCCGACGGTCATCTTGCCAAAGGACAGTACGAACGTCGCCGTGTTCTCCACAGGGGAAGTTGCCGGTGCGGGACCCCTCGCGGTCACCGTCACATGGCAGGGGCTCCCGGGAATCACGGCGCAGTCGGGCGGGTTGAATTTCATGCTCTCAACGGCAAACCCCGCGGGCAGGGAGACGTTGCCAGCGGTGAAGACGACGTTCTTCGTTTCGACTGGCACGTTGATGTCAAGCATCGCGTGAGCGTTCTTGCCGCCCCATGTCCTGGCTTTGAAAGTTTCTCCGCCATAGCTGAAGGTCGCGGTTACCCCGTGCGCCGGCAAGCCCGCATCGATAAGGTACTGCTCCGGGTTTGTCGTGGCCCAGTACGCCTCCTTTGGTTTACCGACGGCCGACCACGGATACCCGTTGGTGTGATAGCCCGGGTCCGTCATCCCCCACCAGGTAACCCGGTGCACGCCCCCTTTGTACTCGGGGTGACTTCCTCCCGGTCCGGCGGCGTACTCCTTGAGCAGGCTGAAAAGTTTCGCGTACTGGATGCCTTGCTCCATGAACAGGGCGTCCATTTCAGGGCCATTCTGAATCCGTTCGCCTTTGTCCAGACCCAGAGCTGGCGCGAGATCCAGTTCGGTCAGATCGACATTCGCTCCGGTTTCCAGATAGGTCTTGAGGGTCCTCTCGAAGGCGTCCAGATTGAGCCTCATGTCCCAGTGCCCCTGTGTACCGATGACATCGACCAGCGGCCTGGGGTTTCCCTTGGCATCCAGAAGTATTCGGCCCTTGCGTACGGCCGATTCAGCCGCGTACCGTTCATTGAATTCCTTGACCATCGCGGCGATCGCGGTGGCCTTGGAGGCTCGCTCGTTGTCGTTGAAGTCGTTGTAGTTCAGGATCGCCGTCGTGTTTTGGCGCGCGTAGTAGAAGGCGTCATACAGGTAGTCCCAGCTTTTTCCACCTTTGGAGTAGGCCTGGGCCCATCGAGATGGCCGCTCCTCGGGGCTGTAACCGGTTCGGAGGGCGTTCCTCCAGTCGGCAGGGTTGTCCGGGTTGTCTTTGAACGCTTCGTTGACGACGTCCCAGGCGTAGACCTTGAAGGGTTCCCGATCGAAATGGCCGGCCACGGTCCGGACGTAGTACTCCAGGCTCGTCTTTGCCGTTGCGTAGTCCCAGGGAGTTTCCCATCCGCCAGTCGAGGTCAGGACATTGGCGGCGGGCCATTGGGCCGACTGGTTGTGCCAGAGCAGCACGTGCCCATTGACCTTCACGTCCCGCGAATTGGCCGCGGCGATGTCAGCGTTGATGCCCGAAGTCAAATTGGTGAGGAAATCCGGGTTTGGATTGCTGATCCCGCCGTTCCAGAATTCCGGCTTCATCGCGTTGCCGGGCGTCACCGAGTTGAAATGTTTCACGGTCATGGCGGCGACCGAGTTTTCACCCGGAACCACGTCGACGCCAAAGTTGCGTGCGCTGAGATTGGTGCTGCCGATCAGGAAGTAGTTCTTGTATACGTCTTTCAGCGCCGGCCAATCGGCAGGGTTGGCAGGCCGATCAGCTGCCAAGGCGCCATTCGCAATCAGAAGTCCGATTGGCAGAGCAATCAAGATGCTCTTCATGCCAAGTCTGCTGACATGGCCCAATCCTTTCAATGATTCCGAAGCGGAAGCGGGGCGGGCCAATGCGGCCGGCAGCGCAGTCGCCAAGCCTAATGATCTGATTTTCATGATGTCTCCGGAATGGAAATATGCAGGGTGCAGCGACCTTGGCGCGACGCGCCGGCTCTCTGCGGAGCCGTACTTGATGGACCCGTAGGCTAGGTGACGGCCCCCTGCCGGTCCACTGACTTTTTCGCTAGCATCCATTCCAAATGCTGATGACTTCAGGCAAAACCTCGGGGAGATCCCTCATCCTGGCGCAGGTCTCGCGCCTGCGTTTCCGGCATCTGCAGTTCCTCGACATCCTGGGAAAGACGCGCAATTTGCGCCTGACTGCCGAGCAGATGTACATCACGCAGCCGGCAGCCACCAAGGTGTTGATGGACATCGAGGAAATGCTGGAAGCGCGCTTGTTCGATCGCCTGCCGCGCGGCATGCAACCGAATGAGCTGGGACTCTTCACCTTGCGTTATGCGCACTCGGCACTGGACGGCCACCGCAAGTTCCTGGACGAGTTCAGCACCTTGAAACAGGGTGGGCACGGCCATTTGTCGATCGGCGCCATCTCGGGTGCGGCGGCCCATCTGCTGATTGCCGCGGTGGCCGAGCTACAGCGCCTGCGGCCGCTGCTGGTGGTGAAGGTGCTGGAACAGAGCAGCGACCAGCTGATCGTGTGGCTGGCCGAGCGCAAGATCGATGTGATGATCGGCCGTTTCATCGACGAATCTCAGCGCGACCAGTTCCACTACGAAAACCTGAGCGGTGAAAGATTGCAGGTCACCGCAGGCGTGCACCATCCGCTGTGCGGACAGCATGCCCCCGGGCTGAGGGAACTGTCGAACTGGCCGTGGATTCTTTATCCGACATCCACTGCGCTGCGCAAGGTGTCGGATGACATCTTCAGTGGCACAGGCCTGTCGCTCACCTCGGGCATCATCGAGACGCCGTCGTTTCTGTTCGCGCTGGAGCTGATGCAGAGCACGACCATGCTGTCGCTGCAACCTGCCGCGCTGGTGGACAAGTATGTACGGCGCGGGCTGCTGACGCGCATCGCGGTCGAGCTCCCCAACCGCATGCCCGACTTCGGCCTGATTACGCCGCAAGGCGAGCCCCCCAGCACGGCTGTGCTGGCGTTCATGGACGTGATCCGCAACATGGCTGACCACAAGGCTGAAGCGGCACTGGCAGACAGAGCGACGCCCGGTGCCAGGTCTGAGCCACGGGGTCGCGCGTCTTCTCGCTGTTGACGAGACGGTCGAGGCCCAGCGGGTTGCTCAATGAACGCTTGCCCATGAACATCCAGGAAGCTCTGCTCTCCGACGCGCCAATGATTGCGTCCGTCCTGCGAGAGGCAGCCGAGTGGCTCGCCGGCGACGGTAGAGCTCTTTGGTCAGCAGGCGAAGTTGGTCAAGAACGCGTTTTTCGGGACGTGAGCAAAGGGCTCTTTCATGTTGCCCGTCAAGGCGACAGCTTGGCTGGTGTCATGAAGTTCGAGTTGGAGGATGCCTATTTTTGGCCCGAGGTCCTTCCGGGCACGTCGGCCTTCGTTCACAAGCTCGCCATACGCCGAGCGTGGGCGAAAAGGGGCGTCTCGACCGAGCTGCTGTCCTATGCCCGATCTCGAACCCGGGAGCTCGGACGTGCCCACCTACGCCTGGATTGCGTCGCGGACCGCAAAGGGCTGCGAGACCTTTACGAAGGCTTCGGCTTCGCACTGCACAGCGTCGTCGAGATAGGAGCCTCCTCGTATGCGCGATATGAGCTCTCAACGGCAACGCCATAGAGGCGCGAGAAGGTGCCCACCGGCTGCAGTCGGCCAAGACCGGAAGTTCCTCATGCCCCTTCAGTTTTTCCAGACAGCGCCCCGTGGGGCGCCGCCCGCTCGGGCTACAGACCGCCGGGAGTCGAGATGACTCAGTACGTGTTCACTGTTTTCGGCCGAATCTTGGCCATCGAAAGAGTTGAAGGCCGCTGGAACAACTACTGGACGGGGATAGACGGGAAACGACGGAAGGCGGAGCTCGCGATTCCGTCTGACGTCGCCCATGAAGAACTCTCGCAGTACCTGTATGACATCTACCACGAGAGCGCGACGCCGACGAATGGCGATGTCTTCGAAGTCGTTTCCAAGCAGGTCCATGCTACGGCCAGCCATCCACATGGCGGACCGCGGCACGGTGCCGACCGGCTACAGTCGGCCAGGCACGGACATTAGCCTCAGCAACGAAACCAACCGCCGCCCTCTGATGCAAGGTCACGCCAGCGCCACAAACGCCACCTTTGAGCAACTAGCCAACGCTGAGTGGTTCTCGGCCGTCGGCAGCCCGGCCAGCGATAACGTCTCGACAGTGTCCAGTTGGGCCGAAGCCATCGAGCAATGTGCATCCACTAAATGGGAAAACCTGTGCTTGAATGCGGCGAACCAGCTGCGCTCACGCGTTGCTGAAGCCGCGCCCGAAAGGCTGCAGCAGTGGAACCCCATCGTGGAGCGAATGAAGGCGGTCTCGGTCCCGCTGGTGCGAGCGAAGGTGGCGCAGGTGGTCTCTGAGCATGCACTGCCGAAAGTCTTTGAGGAGACGGTGCAATGGGACGTGCTGCACCTGCTCATGGAGGCGGAGTACTCCGACACCGTTGCCCCTTCGTTCTACGCCGCGCAGGCATTTTGGTATGTCAACGGCCGATTTCCTTGTGGGTGGGCCGGAGCATTTCCGGCAGGCCGCTTGGTCATCTTCTGAGCGTTTTTGCCCCGCTCTCAATGACCGCTTCAGAGCAAGTCGAAAGTCCGGAGAGGGCCCAAACCGGGCTTACAGCAGCCGGCAATGGAGCCCAGAAGCGGCCGTTGGGAGCTCACTGCACCTGCGCCGGCGGAACTTTGAAACCCGTCAGGGACCGCGATAGTCGGGCTGATCGGGCACGTGCGGGAAGGGCTTGTCATAGGGCCGATTGGCGTGGCCGAGCGCGAGATAGAGCACGCCGCCGTCGCCGGCCGGGCGGCGATAGAGCATCGGGCGATCGGCTTCCTCGAACTGGATGCCGCCGAACGCTTCGCCGCCCCAGCGCGTGTGGAGCAGCAGCGAGCCGCAGCCGCGCAAAATCGAAGTCGTGGTTGCGGTGGGGGCTGCCGCACACCAGCGCGGCGACGAGGGGGCGCCGCATCGCGTCCTGCATCGGCTAGGCCTCGATGAAAGGAGCCGGCATCAGAAGTCTGCTCTCCTGCCGGATGAATAGAGGAGCGACCTCCGCGACATACGCTTGCCACGCAGGGAGGTTGGCGAGCGCGGCGCGCCGACGCATCCGGTCCTCGAACGAACTGAATCCCCAAATGAAGATCACTTGGTTGAGGTCCCCGACTTCGGTCGTGTAGCACCCGGCCAAGTGCCCGAGCACGTCACACTGAAGCGACTTGCCTTTCTCTGCGTAGATGGCGAGGTAGTCCTTCAGGCGTGAGGGCGGCAACTGGTAGGTCCGCATCTCGAAGAGCATCTTATCTTCCGCCCGAAATGTCGATGACAGCACCATGTACGTACGACGAGCGTTCCGACACTAGCCAGAGCACAGCGTCAGCGACTTCGGCCGCAGTGCCCGGACGCCGCATCGGGATCGTCGGCGCAATGCTTTCGATGAGCTTTGCGCCTCCGAACTCATTGTGCATTTCGGTGACGATGACACCGGGTCGAAGGCTGTTCACCCGAACGCCGAGCGGCCCGAGCTCCTTGGCGAGCGCGATGGTCATGCCGTCCAACGCGGCTTTCGTGGACGCATAGTGCACAAGCTCGGGCATGCCGCCATGACGTGCCGCGGCCGACGAGACGTTCACGATCGAGCCGCCTTCGCCGCCGCTGGTGCGGCTCATGCGCCTGACAGCTTCGCGGGAACAGTAAAACGCGGAAAACACATTCGTCTCGAAGATCCGCCGCAGCCTGTCCTCGTCGATTTCGGTGATCGGGCACCGGCTACCGGAGATGCCGGCGTTGTTCACCAGCGCGGAGACAGGGCCCAATTCCTGGTCGACTTCGGTGAAGAGCTTCGCGGCTCCCGCGCTGGTCGACACATCAGCGCAGATGGCCACGGCCCTGCCTCCTTGACGAGCGATATCTCGCACGAGCGCTTCCGCGGCATCGCGATCACTCCGGTAGTTCACTGCGACGCCGTAACCCTCCTTCGCACCAAGGAGCGCAATCGCGGCACCAATACCCCGGCTAGCGCCGGTCACAACAAGCACTTTCGACACGTTCGTTCCTTCAGAAGTTGACGCCTGTGGCGCCCTTTAGCTGCAGGCGCTCGCGCGCCTCCTCGGCAGACGCGATCTCCAGCCCCAATCCTTCAATCAGCTTTCGCACGGCCCGGACCTGGTCCGCATTCGACTCAGCCAGCTTGCCGGGGCGGAGCCAAATGGAGTCTTCCAGTCCGACGCGCACGTTTCCGCCCATCGTTGCCGCCTGCGTCGCCACTCGCAGCTGCGCGGCGCCTGCCCCGATCACTGACCAGTGGTACTGGTCCCCGAACAGCCGGTCGGCCGTCCGCTTCATGTGCACCACATCCTCCGGATGCGTTCCCGCTCCTCCGAGGATGCCGAGGACAGACTGGATGAAGAGAGGAGCCTTCAACATTCCGCGGTCCAGGAAATGCCGCAGGTTGTAGAGGTGCGCAGTGTCGTAGCACTCGAACTCGAAGCGGGTGCCCGTCTCGTACCCGACCCGCAAGACGTGTTCGATGTCTTTGAAAGTGTTCCTGAACACGAGGTCGCGGGTGCTCTTCAGGAACGGAGCCTCCCAATCGAACTTGAAATTGCTGAAGCGCTCCAGCATGGGGTACATGCCGAAGTTCATCGATCCCATGTTGAGCGAGGCGACTTCCGGCTTGAAGGCGATCACAGGTTGAATGCGCTCGCTTACCGTCATGCCGGGCGCACCGCCCGTGGTGATGTTGATCACCGCATCGCATCGCTCCTTGATCTTCGGCAAGAACTTGCCGAATGCTTCCGGCGACTGGTCCGGGCGCCCGGTGACGGGGTCTCGCGCGTGCAAGTGGATGATGGCGGCGCCAGCCTCGGCCGCACCCACGGCTGCGTCGGCAATCTCTTGGGGGGTGATCGGCAGGTGGGGCGTCATCGAGGGCGTATGGACACTGCCGGTCACGGCGCAGCTGATGATCACTCGGTGTTGCTTCACGAAAATGGTCTCCTGGAGGGATGAATCACGCTCGGGGCGGGATCACGGGAAGAAGGATGGAAGACGGATGCGCCGGACCGGTATGGATCGTGACCCGCCCACCGAACACCGACCGCGGACGGTCCCGCTCGTCGTCATGAACGAACGCCCCACAGCCTCGCATCTCGTGTGTGGGGTGCAACGCCATCACGGGTGGGCCGGCGTATTCGAAGTCCTTGCCACGGATGCTCAGGGCCAGTCGGTAGCCAGGCGGCACCACGATGCTCGTCGGCCAGATCTCCACGTCGACTGGATAGACCTCGCCGGGCACGAGCGGGATGATCTCGTCGTGCGCATGCCAGGGCCGCCAGGGCTTCGAGCGCCCTGCGTCCAGCTTCCGGTGCGATGCACGCAGCCACCCTTGCGCGATCGGCGTGTTCGGGTCGTTGGCGCCTTGGAAGGTGACTTCCTTCATGTCGGGCGTGAACAGGCGAACGGTAAGAAAGAGATCCGCGTCGGTGGTCTCGGAAGAAACGTAGAGACGGGCTGCCAAGGGCCCCGTCACCTCGAGTTCGCTGCTCGAGGGCGGCAGCATGAACACCAGGCCCGGCCCGAGGGCCTCGTAGGTGACCGATGCGTTGTCCACCGGGACGGAACTGTCGAGGCCCGCATGCCCTGGCTCCAGGTAGTAATGGGTCCAGCGCGTGTCCGGAATGGGCCATGCCTGCTCCTTGCGCGCAACGAACCTGTCCACGTGCCGGATCTGCAGGTTCACCGGAGGTTCGGCGTCCCAGCCGTTGTTCGCGCCCTTCAGGAAGTGATCGAAAAACCTTTTCTGCAGGGCGACCGAACTGGCGATGTAGAACGAAGACCAGTGGTCGCCGCCATGCATCTCGAGCCACTTCTGTTTGGAACTCGCCTCCATGAACCCTTCGGTGTTGCCCCGCAGATGCAGGCCGAGCCCGCCCCAATTGCCCGCCGAGAGAAGCGGCACGTCGATGGCGTCCCATCGTGCCGCCCGAGCCTCGAAATACGGGTCCGGGAGGGGCCGGCTCGTCAGCTCGTGTTCAAGGTCCACCCGGTTGGACCGGAGAGCCTCGTCACCCAGGGTCTCAGGGCCCGCAACCAGCTCACCCGTCACGCGGCTGCGCGCACCGCGGTCACCAGCGCCGTGCTGGACGGTCACGACTTGGGGTCCGAACCAGGCCTTCCACAACGACGTGCAAGGGATGCCACCATGGCGCACGGCGTCCCGATAGATGTCGGCGGCGCCTTCCCAGACACAGATCGCCGACAGCGCCGGAGGACGGCGCGATGCAGTAAACCACTGGTTTATGCCGTAGTAGGAAATCCCGTTCATGCCGACTTTGCCGTTGCTCCACGGCTGTGCTGCGGCCCAGGCAATCGCCTCGCAGATGTCGCTGATCTCTCGCTCCGACCAGGGATCCAGCAGTCCGGGCGAGCGGCCGGCGCCTCGGCTGTCGACGCGGATGCACACATAACCATCGCACACCCATTTCTCAGGATCCACCGTTTCCCAGTTCTGGTAGCGACCGCTGGATCCCTCCGCCACATCGGGATGGCTGCGGATCATGCCTTCCCAAGCAGCCGGATAGCCCTCCTGGAAGGCCAATCCCTTGCCGTAGGGGCCATAGCTGAGGATCACGGGGTAGCGCCCCTTCTCCACCGGACGAAACACGTCGGCACGCAGAATCGTTCCGTCATCCATCGTGATGGGGACGTCCCAGTCCACAACGACGGCGTCAGCGATCGCGGCAACTTCAGACTCGTTCATTGGTTTCATTGCGTTGTCCCTTTGGCTTGTCATGTCGCGACTTTCAAATCTGGACGTTCAACGACTTGATAAGCGGCCGCCACTGCGCCTCGTCCGCTGCAACCTGGCGCGCAAATTCCTGCGGCGTGCTCGGGGTCGGTTCTATGCCCCTCGCAAGCAACTTCGAACGCACGTCCGCGCCGCGGAGATAGTCGCTCGCGTACAGCGCCCACTGATCCAGCACCGGACGAGGCGTCCCTTTCGGCGCAAACAACCCGAGCCACACTCCGAGTACCAACTTGAGGCCAGTCTCGGTCAATGTCGGGACATCAGGCAATTGGGACAGGCGTTCGTTGGATGCCACTGCGAGCGGTCGGACCTTTCCGGCCTTGATGAGGCCGCCGGATGACGCCACACTGTCGGCGAGGAAGTCGATCTCTCCGGCGACCAGCGCCTGCACGGCCTGCGGCGTTCCCTTGTATGCGACAGGCGTCGCTGTCGCGCCAACGGTCCGCAGGTAGAGTTCGCCAATGAGGTGCGACATCGAGCCAGGACCGATCGTGCCGTAATTCAACTTGCCCGGATTGGCCTTGAGCGCCTCGGCAAGCTCCTGCGCGGTGCGGTACTTGGAATCGGCCGGCACGATCAGCACCCCGTCCATCCGCCCAATGCCTGTGACTGGCTCGAAGTCGGTTGTGCCGCTGTAGGGGGACTTCATGGTGACGGCGGGTCCTGTCACGATCGAGGTCGTGGAGCCGTACAGCAGCGTGTAACCGTCCGGTGCGGCACGCTGGGCGAGTTGCGTGCCGATGGTGCCGCTTGCGCCGGGGCGATAGTCAATGACGAGCGGCTGACCCGTGGCCTTTTGCATCGAGCTGCCAATTTCTCGCACTTCCGCATCGCCCGGCGATCCGGCTGGGAACGGAAAGATGAGCGTTACCGGGCGGCGTGGATAGTCGTTGCTACCCTGCGCATGCAGTTGGGTTCCCAGCATCGACGCGATCGACCCGGCGATCATGTTTCGCCTGTTCATACGACTGTCTCCTCTAGTAGTAATGTGACTCGAGGAGAGGTTAGCAACCGGGGCGATAGCGGCGGAAATGCTTTCTCGGCATGGAGCCCATGCCGAAGCGGGTGTCACGTCAAAGGCGGCGGACCGCGCCCGTCCTCTGACGGCATGAACCCCTTCAGCCTGGCAAGTGGCCAGCGACCGGTGGACATCTGCTCGTGTGCAACTTGACGAAGCATGAGTTGCATGCGCTGGCCTGCAACGGACAATCCCTGTTCGCGACCTTTGATCAAGAGCCAGGAGATCACCACGCCCTCGATGGGTGCCATGGAGATGGCGCCCCGCTCGAGCAAGTCGCTCCCGGAACACAGGGGCAGGGTTGTGAAGCCCAACCCTGATTCCACGGCCTTCAGCACCAGTTGTCGAGTGTTGACCTCCATCGCGACGTTGAGGCGCAAATTGCGCTCGGCCATCGCACGTTCAACGATCATGCGTCCCACATTGGGGCGGCTCATCGCGACCATCGGCCGATTGACGAGATCTTCCAGGGTCAATGGCTTGTCCATGGCAAGACCTGATTCGGGTGGGCCGAGCAGACACATCGGCTCTTCGATGAACGGGTAGGCCTCGAGACTGGCGAGCGGTTCGCGGGAGGAGACCACCGCCATGTCGGCCTTGCCCTGTGCAACCATCGACCACGCGTCGAGGACTCCGCTTGAACCTTCGAACACCCTCAGCAAGACATTGGGGTAGGTGGTCCTGAACCGCTGTATGACCGGAAATGCGAGCAGCTCCGACATGGACGGAGGCAACGCGATCGTTAGCACACCGCTAGGATCGCCAGACCGATCTCGAACCTCCGAGCGCACCCGATCGAAGTGCCGCAGCAGTTCGACGGCGCTCTCGCGAAGGCATTCGCCGGCCTCCGTGAGCGTGATGCCGCGTTCGGAACGGTGCAACAGAGTCGCGTCGAGGTCTTCTTCGAGCGAGCGCATCTGGCGCGACAGCGCCGGCTGGGCGATGTGCAGGACCTCCGCCGCGCGCGTCACGCTGCCGAGTTCGGCGATTTGGAGAAAGTAGCGCAGCTGCCTAACGTTCATGGCTTCCCAAAAGCCGTGCCTCGGTGGCGCCGAAGTGGCGACATTGCGCTCCGATGGCGCGACCTGAGACGGGGCCAGCAGCAGTCTACTCTGCAGCAGCTATGGCGTACCGGGGTAGGCGCCACCGTCGACTGACGTTACAGGCTCAGATGTCGATTGCCGCAGCCGAACCGGCCCGCTTGCGCAGCTCGAACTTCTGGATCTTGCCGGTCGAGGTCTTGGGCAGCTCGCCGAACACCACCGCCCTGGGCACCTTGAAGCCCGCCAGGTGCTTCTTGCAATGCGCCACGATATCGGCCGCCGTCACCTGGGCACCGCCCTTCAGTTCAACAAAGGCGCAGGGGGTTTCGCCCCACTTGGCGTCCGGCTTGCCGACAACGGCGGCGGCCAGTACGTCCTGGTGGCGGTACAGCACGTCCTCCACCTCGATGGAGGAGATGTTTTCGCCGCCCGAGATGATCACGTCTTTGCTGCGGTCCTTGATCTTGATGTAGCCGTCCGGATACTGCACGGCCAGGTCGCCCGTGTGGTACCAACCGCCGGCAAACGTTTCAGCCGTGGCCCGTTGGTTCTTCAGGTAGCCCTTCATGGTGATGTTGCCCTGGAACATGATTTCGCCCATGGTCTCGCCATCCATCGGCACCGGCTTCATGGTCTGCGGGTCCAGCACGCGGGCCGAGCGCTGCAGGTGGTAGCGCACGCCCTGGCGGGCGTTCAGGCGCGCGCGTTCGCCAATGTCCAGCGCGTCCCAGGCCGCGTGCTTGGCGCAGACAGTGGCCGGTCCATAGACCTCGGTGAGCCCGTACACGTGGGTCAGGTCGAAGCCCAGCCGCTCCATGCCTTCGATCATCGAAGCAGGCGGCGCCGCGCCGGCGACCATGGCCTTCACGCCCTGAGGCAGGCCCTTCTTCATCTCGTCAGGCGCATTCACCAGCATGCCGTGCACGATCGGCGCGCCGCAGTAATGGGTCACGCCATGGCGCTTGATCGCGTCGATGATCGCGCCGGCCTCCACCTTGCGCAGGCAGACGTTGACGCCCGCGCGCGCGGCGATGGTCCACGGAAAGCACCAGCCGTTGCAATGGAACATAGGCAGCGTCCACAGGTACACCGCATGCTTTGGAAGGTCCCACTCCAGGATGTTGCTGATGGCGTTGATGGCCGCGCCGCGGTGGTGGTAGACCACGCCCTTGGGATTGCCCGTGGTGCCGCTGGTGTAGTTCAGCGCGATGGCGTCCCACTCGTCTCCGGGCAGCTGCCAGGCGAACTGCGGGTCGCCCTGCGCCACGAACGCCTCATAACTGGTGCTGCCGATGCGCTCCGCCGCGCCCGTGAAGAGCGTGTCTTCCGCATCGACCACCAGCAGCGGCCGCTGTTCCTTGCGCAGCGCCAGCGCCTTCTTCACCACGCCCGCGAACTCGGCATCGACGATCAGCGCCTTGGCCTCGCCGTGGTCCAGCATGAAGGCGACGGTCTCCGCATCCAGCCGCGTGTTCAGCGCATTGAGCACCGCGCCTGCCATCGGGATGCCGAAGTGCGCCTCGACCATGGGCGGCGTATTGGGCAGCATCACGGCCACGGTGTCGCCCTTGCCAATGCCGCTATTGGCCAGCTTACCGGCCAGCTGGCGGCAGCGTGTGTATAGCTCGCTCCATGTGCGCCGCAAGTCGCCATGGATGACCGCGGGCCGGTCCGGGTACACCTCGGCTGCCCGTTCAATGAACGACAGCGGCGACAACGGCGCGTGATTGGCTTCGTTGCGCGGCAGGTCCTGGTCGAAGATGCTGGTCATGTCTTGTCTCCTAGTGCGATCCGGTTTCCCCGTGTGGCTGTAGCGTAGTCCTGCGCTTCAAGGAGTAAAGCCTTCCACGAACACGAGTTCCGAGCGCGCGCCCCCGTGTCGACCTCGGACGATCGCCTGATACTCCGGAGACCGATACCAGGCTTGCAAATCGTCCATCGAAGGGAATTCGATGACGACGAGCCTCGCGGGCTGCCAGGACCCTTCGACGACCTCGGTGGCGCCGCCACGGACAAGGAACCGTCCGCCGAACTTCGGCAACGTCCCGGCCGTATGACGTCGATAGGACTCGTAAATGTCAGGCGTGTGGACTTCGATATTCGCGATGCAGTAGGCGGGCATGGTGTCTCGGTGCAAATGCCCGGGAGCATAAAAGCCGTTGACGTCGGCGCGGAAATGCCGCCTCGGCATGACGGGGATGCCGTCTCGTTTGCCAACCGCGGCATGTCCGTCATCCCGCGACTGCATTTCCTGGACTGCGAGGTCCTTTCTATGCTCAGTTCGCTGGCAACCACCTAAACCAGCATCATGCGCCTGGGGATCGCTGCAGGTGCGTCGTATCGCATCGGTTTGCAGCGGCGCATTCCTGCCGGCCGCAGCGGGGCTGCTCGACGGCAAGAAGGTCGCAGCCCACGGAACTCGGCAAAGGCCACTTGAGGGCGCTCACGCCCCCATCAATCTCATCGCCTTCATCGCCAGAGCAGCAAGCGGTGCGCAGCCAGTGGCGCGCGAGGCCGCATTAATCGATTGGCAAGACGCTGAGGCCGGCCTACATTGGTCTTCCACTCACCAAGGAGATCGCAACATGCCCATTCGCATCGCATCGATGACTCACCGCATCGCGAAGAACGGCGCGATGCTTCACAAGGCCACGATGGACCGTGTCCACTCGCTGGGGGCGGACCACGAGCCGTCCGAAGCCGAACAAAAGCTGACCGAGGAGCGCCGCCTGCTCAAGGAGGAGCGTGCGAAGCGCCAAGCGCAGGCGCTGCTGCCGAGGGCGAAGGCCATCGACAAGTTGGTGAGAACGCATCACCCGGAGGCCAAAGAGAAGCCGAAGGAAAGAAAGGAGCCTAAGGAAGCCAAGAATTCCAAGGCTGGCAAGGCGCACAGGCCCTCGCGGGGCGAGAAGCACGCCGCGCAGGCGGCGGCGCTGCAGGCCGCGAGTAGAGCGCCGAAAAAGACGACGAAGACATAAAGACGCGCTTTGGCGCCCCCGGCTATTCGATCCCGCTCAGGCAAGCAGACGGCAGCGAGGTGTTCGAGGAGGTAAGCCGCAGCGACACGAGAAAGAAGGAGCCGTCGACAGGGCCGCGGCGCGAGCATTTCGACAGACGCAAGCGCCAAGACCCGACGCGCAAGACACTCGGCCGGCTCATCTTGCGTCCGCCAGCAAGGCACATGCCATCCGCCTGCGCCGGGCTGCTCACGCCCCGGCTATGCGCGCCGATGCCGCGAAACGATGCGCCGGACTTGCCGGAGCCAGGCCGGCCAATCGTCGGTGCGGCCAATGGCGACCGCCCGAAAGATGGCGCGATGCTCTTCCAGGACCATGTTGAGTGCGTGCAGGTTGCGCTCGTTGTAGGCCCAGGTGCCGGAGACGACGATGAGCCCCGATTGCGCCGGCGTCACCTGGACATTCGTCGCACCGATGCGCTCGACGGCCGCCACGCGGGACGCCGCCTGAAACGCCGGATCTCCAACGCCCGGCATCGGGCGCGAAG
This sequence comes from Variovorax sp. 05N34, assembly GCF_056397405.1. Taxonomy (NCBI): domain Bacteria; kingdom Pseudomonadati; phylum Pseudomonadota; class Betaproteobacteria; order Burkholderiales; family Comamonadaceae; genus Variovorax; species Variovorax sp. 05N34. Next base: position 119,086 of record NZ_JBFTNI010000002.1, on the reverse strand, counting down.
ACGCGAAACGGATGACCTGGACCTGCGGGTAATGGCGAGTGATATAGGCGCAGGCTTCGTAGAACAGCAACGCGCCGACGTTTCGCGGCTCTCCCTGCGTCACGGAGGTGGGTGCGAAGCTTCCGAAGTACACCTCCGTGCCGCCATTGCCGAGGCGCACCGGATCCACGCGGCCCAGAAACAGGCGGCCGGCGAACATCAGCATCGGCTGGCCCAGTTGATAGGGAGCGCCGCCGGGTCCGATGATCTGTATCAGCTGAGATGCCATGAAGCCGAAGCTTGCCCTTATTTGGCCCTGTCAATACAGGAGCTCAATACTGGAGCTTCGGATACCAGTCGGTGCCGCGTCCGCCGGGCGTCAGGTCCAGGATCAACCAGAGCGGGGCAATGTCTGGCGCGCCGCGCGGATCCTGGCCGGGGTCGGACATCTCGCCCGTCATTTCAGACGCCCAGAACAGCCGGACCTTGTCGCCGTCGCGCTTGAACACGATCAACGCCGGGTATTCGCTTCCGTCCGGCTGCAGCACGCCGATGTCCTTGGCATAGTCGTCGCCGACCGTCTGCACGAAATTCAGGTCACGCCAGCCCCTCTCCTGTGCGAAAGCGTACTGCCGCCCGACGGGCGAACGCCCGAGCACCTTGAGCGCGACACGCTGCTTGATGTCGGCTGCGTTGCCGTTCAGTGCCCCGAGCAGGTTGGTACACATCGGGCACGGCCGCTCGCGCTGCGGTCCATACATCCAGAAGTAGGTGACGAGCGTGTCCTTGTCGCCGAAGAGATCGATCAGCCCCGCCTCGAATCCCTGTTCGTCCTTGAAGCGGTAGTCCTTGTCGATGACCGGCCCCGGCGGCAACGCCTGGCGCTGCTCGACCATGCGCGTCATGTGACGACGAAACTCGATCTCTTCGGCCAGCAGCGCTTCTCGCGCAGCATCGTATTCGGCGGACGAGCCCGGGAACGGTCTCTTTGCCTTCTTCGCCAGAACGGCGGCGGGGATCAGTGTCTGCGTCTCTTGCATGCCCTTGCTCCTTGTCTGCAAAACAGGAGTATGGAAAAGAACGCTGATTCCAACAAGTCAGTGTGCCTGGACCTTTGTGAGTGGCACGCCGGGGTTCGCCAGTAGGCTCGCATCGACACTTGTGCGAAGCTCGATCAGGCGTCGCGCAAACCGCAAGTCCTTTGCCGAATTGGGGCCCATCGCCGCAACGACCCTGTCTCCATCGAGAAAGAACATGACGAAGCTTTTGGAGTCCCGGTCGCCTCTCACCACGACCTCGTGAGCGGGCGAGGGCACACCAAAGATCTGCAGATTGATGTCGTACTGATCGGACCAGAACCAGGGCAAGGGCTGGTGATTCACTTCAATGCCCAGCGCTGACCTCGCGGCAGCAATCCCTTGCTCCTGCGCGTTTTGCCAAGACTCGAGCCGCATCCGTCGCCCGGCCCAATCGCAGTGCCAGTTCGCTACGTCGCCCGCGGCGAAGATGTCGGCATGCGACGAGCGGCACTGCGCGTCGACCACGATGCCGCCGTCGCAGTCCAGTCCTGCTTCGCGCGCGAATTCGTCGTTGGCGATCAAGCCCACGCCAATCAGCACGGCATCGCATGCGAGCCGGCGACCATCGACCAAAGCGGCCATCAAGCCACCTTGCGGCGCGGGAATCAACTGCTCGACGCCGGTGCCGAGCTCGATGTGGACACCGTGCGAAGCATGCAGTTGGTGCAGATAGCCCGACATCTCCGGCGGGACCGTGCGTTCGCACAGGCGGCCCATCGCTTCAACCACCGTCACATGCATGCCTTTGTTCTTCGAAGTCGCGGCGACTTCGAGACCGATCCAGCCACCGCCAACGACGAGCAAGCGCTTGCCTGGAGACAGAGCGGCACCCAACGCCTTTGCATCCTCGATGCTGCGCAGAGTGAAGACGCCGGGCAGATCCGCGCCGGGAATGCTCAGTCGTCGCGCGCGACCGCCATTGCACAAGATGAGCTTGTCGTATCCGACGGAATATGGGATGGAATCTCCCCGCGACAGGTGAAGCCGCTTGGCGGCCTTGTCGATGAATGTCGCGCTGACGTTCGGCCGCCAGTCGATGTCCAATGCGTCGAATGCCTCCGTCTTCATCAGACAGGTGCTCTCCGCGGCTGCTTCGCCCGAGAGCACGGCCTTGGACAAAGGTGGACGCTCGTACGGCCGATGCGGCTCGTCGCCGATCAGGACCACGCGGCCTTTGAAGCCCTCGGCACGCAAGGTCCGCGCAGCCCATCCGCCAGCCTGTCCGGCGCCGACGATGGCGATGGTCTCCGCGACAGTCTCGGCGGTCATGTCAGCGAAAGGAACACCCGGCCGGCTTCGATCCTGACCGGGTACGAACGGATCGCCTCGGTGACGGGCGCGCAGGTGGGTTGCCCATTGCGCACGTCGAACTTGCCCTGGTGCAAGGGGCATTCGATCTCATGCCCCTCGAGGAAGCCTTCGCACAGCCGTGCATGGCCGTGGGTGCAGATGTTGTCGGTCGCGAAGATCTGGCCATCCACGCTGTAGAGCGCGATGTCACGCCCGTCCACCACCATGCCAATGACATCGTCGACCGGCACATCGTCCACGGGTGCGGCATCGGTCCAAAGCTGCTCGTTCATGTCTGCTCTCGTTATGTTCTTAGAGTGGATAGATGACGGAGTTCGGGATCATCTCGCTGTCGTAGATGACGAGTCGCGACTCGAACTTGAGGCCCTGTTCGGTGCGCACGACGATGTCGACATATCGCCCGACATTGAAGACCGACGATAGCTCCGAAAGCTTGGTGCGAAACACTGCGTAGTTGGCCTCGCATTCGAACCGGCCGGGCTCCGACTTGCGCACGACCGGCGCACCAACAACGTGGCGCTGGTAGTAAGGGTCGTGGAACAGCGTCTCCCGAATGCCATAGACGCGGTCCTTGAGCATTCCCTTGCTCTCGAAAGACAGCGTCGCAAGCGGAAAGCCTCTCTCGAAGTTCTCCCGCGGCTGCAGTCGATAGGTGCAGTCTTCAGTAAAGAACTCGGGCCAGAGTTCCCAATGGCCGGAACTGACGGCGCTAGCGTAGTCGGCATAGAGCTGGTTCAGCTCGAAGTAGTCTCTGAACTCCATCTCATGCCTCCATGACTTTGCGCCAGTACTCGTACATGCCGCGAATCAATGTCTCGGTGACCATGTGGTCGGTATCGCCGACCTCACGCCCGCCCAGTTCGGCCAGGGTTCGATGAAATGGCTTCTGCTCGAAGCCCTTTTGCGAAAGCTCGATCACTTCGCCGTCATCCGCCGAGACGAATCCCGCGGGCCCGAAAAGATTGGCCTGGCGAAGGCGGCGCTTCGTCATGACTTGGTCGTCGTCCTCGAACCCGAAGTGCGTCCAGACGAAATCGAAGCTGCCGGGCCCGTTCGGCTGGATGTGCCGCGTCGAGACACTGTTGACCTGCTGCTGCAGGATCACGCTCGGGAACAGCGTCATCATCACCGCCGTGGGGCCGCCCCACCAGGGCTCGGGCACGATGTCGAGAAAGCGGTCGTCGTTGAGCTGCATGCTTTCCTTGAAGCTCGATACCTGCGTGACCTGGTCCGCCTTGCCGCTCGCGCCGCGCGTGGAGATCATCGCAGCGTGCCGGTGGTGCGCGTCCATCTTCAGCTCCGACTTGTTGTCCGCGCGCCAGAGCCCGAAAGTCACGAACCAGGTGTGGAGCAGTCCCGGGTGGTAGGGGTCCTTGATGTTCTCCTGCATCAACTTCCAGTTGCCTGGAATGCGCTGGCGGTTGTAGCCGAGCAGCTTCAGCTTGCGGCCATTGAACAGCCGGTCGAAGTAGCCGAGGATTGCCGGACCCATGAAGTCTTCGAGCGATTCGACATCGTGATCGAAAGAAGCGAAGACGACACCGCCACGGGTTGCGACTTTCAGCTTGTTGAGCCCGTGTTCCGCGGGCTTGAAGTCGGCCGGCATGCCGCCGTTGACCTTACCGTCCTGCTTGACCCCGCGCCGGAAAGGCACGCCCTGCAAGTCGCCATTGAGCGTGTAGTTCCATTGGTGGTAGGGGCAGGTGAACCCCCCATCCTTCTTGTTGCCGTGCCGCTCGCGGCAAAACTGCATGCCGCGATGCGCGCACACGTTCTCGATCACATTGATGGCGCCTTCGGCGTCGCGGACCATGATGACGGAGCGCTCGCCGATCACCGTGCGCGTGAAGTCACCCGCGTTCGGGATCTCCGCTTCCAGGCCCACGTAGCACCAGTGGCCCCGATAGAAGAACCGTTCGAGTTCGCGCCGATGCTGGTCGGACTCGGTGTAGGCCATGAAGGGGATGCGGCTCGTGCCTTGGTCTTCCCAGTGGATCTTCTGGGGGAAGACGGCCGATGTGTCGTCCATGCGTGTCTCCTTGTGTCGTGCGGCTTGTCGCCCGGTTCAATGATCGTCAAGCCATCGTCATCGTTCAATAGAATACGGCGAATAGTCTTTATTGATTTGGCGAATGTGAATGTGGATGTGAATGATCATGGAGCTCAAGGACATCGATCTCAACCTCCTGGTGGTTTTCAATCAATTGCTCATTGACCGCCGCGTCTCCAAGGTTGCGACCAGCCTCGGGCTTTCGCAGCCCGGAGTGAGCAATGCGCTGGCGCGGCTGCGCAAGCTCACCGACGACCCGCTTTTTCTGCGCACGCCCAAGGGCATGGAGCCCACGCCTTTTGCCCAACAGCTCGCGGAGCCCACGGCGCGTGCGCTGCAGGTGATTCACGCGGCCATCAATCAGCGCGCGAACTTCGACCCCGCCACTTCGACGCGCGCTTTCACGGTCGGCATGACCGACATCGGAGAGATCTACTTTCTCCCCAAGCTGATGAAGGAGCTGTCCCGCGTGGCGCCGGGCGTCTCGCTGAGCACCGTGCGCAACACGGCAGTGAACTTGCAGGACGAGATGGAAGCAGGGCACGTCAGCCTCGCGATCGGATTGCTGCCGCAACTCAAGGCCGGCTACTTCCAGCGTCGGCTGTTCAAGCAGCACTATGTCTGCATGTTCCGGCGGGGTCACGCGCTCGACAAGCGCTCCATTTCCCTCGGCGAATTTTCAGCGGCCGATCATGTCGTCGTGATCTCGGAAGGGACGGGCCATGGACAGGCCGACGAACTCCTGAGGCGCAGGAACATCGCACGCAAGGTCGTGCTCACGGTGCCGCATTACGTCGCGGTCGGGCACATCCTGCATGACTCCGACCTGGTTGCGACGGTGCCCGAACGCCTCGCGCAGGCGCTGGTGGAGCCCTTCGGCCTGTCATACGTGCGCAATCCGGCCAAGCTGCCGGAGATCGCGATCAGCTTGTTCTGGCATGGCCGTTATCACAAGGACCCAGCCATCACATGGCTGCGGTCGCTGATCGTCCGGCTGCACGGCGAAAGCGCGCCGGCTTGAGTGGCGTTCAGGCCATGGCCATTGCCGGTGCGGCACGCTTCAGTGCGGCTTCGTTCGCATCGAAGAAATGCAGCGCTTCCGGCGCGAGCGCGAGATGCAGCGTGCGGGGCAGTTCGGTATCGGCTCCGGGCGTCAGTAGCACGAGTTCGCCGATCGGCGACCGCAAGTAGCAGAAGGCGCGATCGCCCAGTTGTTCCACCGCCAGTGTTTCGCAATCAGCGAGTTCGAGCGCGACCTGGCCAGGCAGCGGCGTACCGATGCGCACCTGCTCGGCCCTGAAGCCGAACGTGCTGACGTCGCCCTGAAGCCGCTGCGGGACGCGAAGGGTCATGTCGCCGATCCGCAGGCGCGTGCCTTCGCTGTCGGTCTCCGTTGCATCGACGTTGAAGAGATTCATGCGCGGCGTGCCAATGAAGCCCGCCACGAAGAGATTGGCCGGCGAGCGATAGAGCGCAAGCGGAGAGCCCACCTGTTCGATGTGGCCCTTGCGCAGCACCACGATCTGGTCGGCGAGCGTCATCGCTTCCGTCTGGTCGTGCGTCACATACACCGCGGTGGCTTTGAGCGAGCGCTGCATGCGCGCAATCTCCAGCCGCAGTTTCACGCGCAATTCGAGGTCGAGGTTCGACAGCGGCTCGTCGTAGAGAAAGACTTCGGGCTGGCGGATCATCGCGCGGCCCATGGCGACACGCTGGCGCTGGCCGCCGGACAGTTGGCGCGGGTAGCGGTCGAGCAGCGCCGTGAGTTCGAGCGTGCGGGCGATTTCATCGACGCTCTGCTGCTGCCGCGCGGCGTCGACCTTGGCCATGCGCAACGGAAACGCAAGGTTCTGTCGCACCGTCTTGTGCGGATAGAGCGCGTAGTTCTGGAACACCAGCGCGCAGCCGCGTTCGGCGGGCGGCACGTCGTTCATCACGCGACCGCCAATGATTACCTCGCCGCCGCTGGGTGTTTCGAGCCCCGCGATCATCCGCAGCAACGTGGACTTGCCGCAGCCCGATGGGCCGAGAAGCACCGTCACCTGCCCGTCGGGCATCGTGAGATCGAGGCCCGGAATGACTTCGACGTCGCCGAAGCGCTTGCTGATGGATTTCAGTTGAATGTCTGCCATGTGGGGCGTCCCTGGAGGTCGGAGGTCAAAGATTGGAGATTGGAGATCGGAAGTCAGGTCGATGGCGCGGCGGCGGATTTCGCCACGCCGCGCTGGATGTTCGTTTCAGTGAGACCGAGCAGCTCTTCCATCGCGCGGCGGGCGGCGGCCGGCTTGCGCGCCCAGATCTGGTCGAGCACCTCGCGATGCAGCGGCAAGCTCTTGCGAGGCGCGCCGGGCTGGCGTGTGGAGAGCTCGAACGAGGTTCGCAGCGCGGCCTGGATGGTTGCACCGAAGGCGACGAGGAACGGATTGCCAGTCGCCGCCAGGATCGCGTGATGAAACTCGAGGTCTGGGCCGGCATAGGCGACCGCGTCCATGCCGGCCGCGTCCATCATGCGGTAGGCGCGCTCTATGGCGGCAATGGCCGAATCGGGCGCCGATGCCGCTGCGATCTCGCAGGCCGCCGGCTCGACGATGCGCCGCAGTTGCATCAGGTGCTGCGCCATCTGCACGCGGTCGTTGCCGGACCACGCCCAGCGCAGCACGTCTTCATCGAGCATGTTCCATTGCGTGCGCGGCAGCACGCGCGTGCCGGCCTTCTGGCGCGACGCGATCAGGCCCTTGGCCTTGAGACGGGTGAGCGCCTCGCGTACCGACGTGCGCGCGACGCCGAGCTCATCGGCCAGCTCCATCTCGGTCGGCAGCGGTGATCCATCTCCCCATTCGCCGGCGATGACGCGACTCGCGAGGGTCTCGGTCACAGCCATCGGGCCGCGCCGCAGGGCAGCGCTCGGCGCTTCATGTTTTTGTTTATCGTCGGACATATTGTTTTCAAAAATAAGGTTATCCGACCTGAAACAGCCCTAACTGCCGGGTTTACCATGAGAAAGATCAATTTATTTGTCTGTCATATTCTCCATCAGCCGACCACACAGCCGACACACGGATGACCCGGAAGAAAGAGAAACGACCATGAGCCTCCCGCACTCTCTCGACATCGACCCGAAACGCCGCAGCCTCCTGAAGGCCGCGGCCGCCAGTGCGGCGGTCGGCGCAGGCAGCCTGCTGGCGTTTCCGGCCATCGCGCAGGCCAAGCCCTTTGCCGGCGTCAAGCTGCGCGGTGCGGCCTACCAGCACGGCTTCTTCAACATCCTGCGCAAGTACATCCCCGAATTCGAGCAGCAGACGGGCATGACGGTCGATCTGCAGTTGTCGGCCTTCCCGGTCTACAACCAGCAGGCCGACCTGGAGCTGTCGTCGGGCGGCAGCGCCTGGGATTTCTGCAACGTCACCTTCATCCTGGCCGCACGCTGGGTTGCCGCGGGCCTGCTCGCCAACCTGAGCGACTTCGCCACGGACCCCAAGCACACGCCGGCGAACTGGAACCCTGACGACTTCGTGAAAGGCGCGCAGCTGCCGTATCTCGACAAGGCCGGCAAGGCCTACGGTTTCGCGTGGGAGGGCGGGGCGATGCTGATGGGCGTCAGCCGCACCGACCTCATGAAGAAGCGCGGCGTGGAAGCACCTCGCACTTTCGACGAACTCATGAAGGTGGCCGAAGCCATCAACGGTCAGGACGGCGTCACAGGCTTCGTCAGCTCGAATCTGCATCACTGGTTCCTGCCGCCGTACATCCAGGGCTACGGCGGCGACCTTTTCGTGAAACCACCAACCGACATCACGCCGGCGCTCGACTCGGCCGCCTCCATCCAGGCGACGGAGTTCTATTCGAAGCTGCTGTCCAAATACAGTCCGCAGGGCGTGCTCGGCTACACCGAAGACCAAGCGCGTGCGGCGCTGATCAGCGGGCGCTCGAACATCTTCATCCATTCGAGTTCATGGGTGAGCGCGATGCTGACTGCGCCCGAAAGCAAGGTGAAGGACACGGCGCGCGTCATGCGCATGCCCGCCGGCCCCAAGGGCGACTACCCCGCATCGAACAGCCAGGGCCTCGGCATTCCGAAGAACGCGAAGAACAAGGAAGCCGCCTGGGAGTTCATCAAGTGGACGTTGAGCCCCGAGCTCACCGCCCGCATCGTGAAGGACACCGGCCATCCTTCCGTCTGCCGCCGCTCGATCATCGAGAGCGCGGAGTACAAGCGCATCAACACCATCAACGGGCAAGACCTCGGCAAGCTCTATCTCGAAGTGCTGGAGCAGCCGGGCAAGACGCACAACTACATGGCCTATCGCACGGTCAAGGAATTCCCGCTCGTCGGCGATGTGGTCAACAAGGCGGTCGAACGCGTGGTCTCGGGGCAGCAGAGTGCGGCCGACTCGATGAAGGCGGCGCAGGAATCCGCCGTCTCGGCGCTGCGTCGCTCGGGCGCGAAGGTGTGAACGCCGGCTTGATCACATGAGTGGGCAGTCTTACGACCTGCAGCGCCGCCGCTTCACGCGGATGGCGATTGCGCCGAGCCTCATCTTCCTGCTGATCGTGGCGGGGCTGCCGACGCTGTTCCTGCTCGTCACGAGTCTCACGCCGGGCGCGCTGGTCAATCCCGGCTCGCTGGGCGATTTCTCGGACCCGCTGCGCAACTACAAGCTGCTGGGCGGCGACGAGCGCTTTGTCGGCTCGCTGGCCGTGCAGGCGCGGCTGTCGCTCTACACGGTGGTGCTGCAGGTGCTGCTGGGCACCGGGCTCGCACTGCTGGTGCATTCGGGCCAGGAACGCTGGAAATCGCTGCGGCATCTTTTCGTGATCCCGATGGTGCTGCCGCCGATCGTGGTGGCGGTGATCTGGAAGCTGGTCTACACGCCCGACATCAGCCCGATCTATCAAGCCGCGCACGCGCTCGGCATCGCCTTGCCCGCGCTCACCACGCACGTCGACTTCGCGCTTTGGTCGATCGTCATTGCCGACACATGGGAATGGGCGCCCTTTACCTTCCTGATGGTGCTGGCCGCACTGCAGACGCTGCCCGCTGAATACGTCGAAGCGGCGCGCATGGATGGCGCCGACGCCTGGCGGGTGTTCGGCCACATCGTATTGCCCTACATCGCGCCGGTGCTGCTGGTGTGCACGCTCTTCCGGCTCATCGACAGCATCAAGGCGTTTCCCCTGATCTTTCTGTTGACCGGCGGCGGACCGGGCTCGGTGACCGAGGTGACCAACTACTACGCGTATCTCGTGGCATTCAATTTTGGCGAACTCGGGTATTCGAGTGCCATCACCGTGGTGCTGCTGGCCGCGACGGTGCTGATCAGCTGGGGTGCGATGCGCCTGAGCCGCAATGCGGGGGCGGCGGAATGACGACGACTTCATTGCACAAATCGCCCTGGCGCAAACGCTGGCCCGTCGCGCGCTGGGCCGTGCCGCTGATCCTGTTTGTCATGCTGCTGCCTTTCCTGTGGCTGCTGCAGATGTCGTTCAAGCCGACGCCGATGATCCTGGAGTTTCCGCCGCGCGTGATCTTCATGCCGACGCTCGAACACTACGTGGGACTCTGGCAGGCGGGATTTCCGGAATCTTTCGTCAACAGCCTGATCACGAGCATCGTGTCGACACTGCTTGCGCTGATCTTCGGCATACCGGCGGCCTATGCGCTCTCTCGCTGGACCGGGCGCGGACGCTTCGGGCTCGGGCTGGGCATCCTGCTCACGCGCATGGCGCCGCCGATCGCTTTCACGATTCCGTTCTTCCTTGCCTATCGCTGGTTGGGGCTGCTGGACACGCGCACGGGGCTGATCATGATCTACATGACCTTCAACCTGCCGCTGGTCATCTGGATGATGCAACCCTTCTTCGATGCCGTGCCTGCATCGCTCGAAGAGGCCGCGTTGATGGACGGCGCGGGCTTCGGCACCGTGTTCCTCGAAATCGTGATGCCGATGGCAACGGCCGGCATCGCGGCCACGGCGATCCTGTGCTTCCTGTATGCATGGAACGACTTCTTCTTCGCGCTCATCCTCACGCGAACCGATGCGCGCACCGCGCCCGTCGCGGTCGTGAACTTCATGAACTACGAAGGATGGGAGTGGGGAAAGATCGCGGCAGGCGGGTCGCTGGTCATGGCGCCTGTGCTCGTCTTCTCGATGCTGGTGCGGCGCTATCTCGTGAGCGGCTTGACCGCCGGCGCTGTGAAGGGTTGACGCCATGGTTCCCGCATCGCTCAGCGGCGCGACGCGCCTCGTTCCGATCCTTGCGCATCCGGTCGACCATGTGCGCGCACCGCGCATCTACAACCCGGCCTTTGCGGCGGCGGGGCTCGATTGGTGCCTCGTGCCRATGGGCGTGCATCCGGATGACTTCGCAGCCACGGTGGCGCAACTTGCGCGCGTCGGCAATCTCCAGGGGCTCAATCTCACGATTCCGCACAAGGCCGCAGCGCATGCATTGTGCGTACGGCACGGGCCGGAGGCCCGGCGCACGGGCGTGGTCAACACCATGCGGATCGACGCCGACGGCCAATGGTCGGGCGAGAGTTTCGACGGCGTCGGCTTCGTCGAGGCCGCGCGTGCCAACGGCATCCTGTGGACGGATCGGCCCGTGGTGCTGGTCGGCGCGGGCGGTGCCGGGACGGCCATTGCATTTGCATTGGCGGCAGCCGGTGTGCGAGAACTGCATGTGATCAATCGAGAGCCCGAGCGCGCGGAGCATCTCGCTTCCGAAGTGCGCAAGGCCTTTCCGGATGTCCGCATCGACACACGTGCCGAGAGCCTGAGCAGCGCGGGCCTTGCAGTCAACGCGACCTCTCTGGGCCTGCATGCGGGCGACCCGATGCCGTTCGACCCGACGCTGCTGCCCGCGGATGCGGCGCTGTTCGACATCATCGCCGCGCGCGACACCGAACTCATGGCCGCATGCAGTGCGCGCGGGCTGCAAGTCGTCGGCGGCAAGCCCATGATCGATCACCAGGTCGCCGCGCAGATCGCCTTCTGGCGCGGCAGCCAATGAACAACCCGAATTGAAGTCCATGCCCACACGCAACGCATTCAAGCACGCCCTTGCGGCGAACATCCCTCAGATCGGCATCTGGTCGACGCTGCCGGACCCCTACATCTCCGAACTGCTCGCGGGCGCCGGCTTCGATTGGATCCTGCTGGACGCCGAACACACGCCCGGTGATCCGACGACCATGCTGCGGCAGTTGCAGGCAGTGCAGGCCGAGCGCGACCGGCCGACTTCGGCGGTCGTGCGGCCGCCGTGGAATGACCCGGTCCTGATCAAGCAATACCTCGACATCGGCGCGCAGACGCTGCTGCTTCCTTTCGTGCAGAACCGCGCCGAAGCCGAGGCGGCTGTGGCCGCCACGCGCTATCCGCCCAACGGCATCCGCGGCATGGGCGGCACGGTGCGCGCGTCGAAGTTTGGCCGCGACACCGGCTACGTCGCCAATGCCGCGAGCGAGCTTTGCGTGCTGGTGCAAGTCGAGACCGCCGAAGCACTCGAGCATCTGGAAGACATTGCGAATGTCGATGGTGTCGATGGCGTGTTCATCGGCCCGGGCGACCTGTCGGCGAGCATGGGCGTCGCGGGGCAGGTCAACCACCCGACTGTGCGCGCAGCCATCGACAAGGCCATCGCGCGCATCCTGGCGTGCGGAAAGGCGCCGGGCATTCTCATGAACGACGAGCCGCGCGCGCAGGAGTTGCTCAATTTAGGCGCACTGTTCGTGGCCGTCGCCAACGACCAGGTGCTGCTTCGCAAGAGCGCCGACGACGTGGCGGCGCGATTCAACCAGCGCAGCGCACCGAATGCCGCGCCAGCGCCCGCAACCTACTGAAGCAACCCCCAGAGAACACAACGCATGTCGACCGAAGCCACCCGCGCGAAGACCCTCCAGGACCTGCGCAGCCAACGCTGGTTCGCGAGCGACGATATTCGCGGATTCGCACACCGCCAGCGCATGCAGCAGCAAGGGCTCGCGCGCGAGGAGTTCATGGGGCGGCCGGTCATCGGCATCATCAACACCTGGAGCGAACTCTCGCCATGCCATGCGCACTTGCGCGAGCGTGCCGAGGCCGTCAAGCGCGGCGTGTTGCAGGCCGGCGGCTATCCGCTCGAGCTGCCGGCCTTGAGCCTGGGCGAAGTGATGGTCAAGCCGACCACGATGATCTATCGCAACCTGCTTGCCATCGAGTGCGAAGAGCTGCTGCGCAGCTTGCCGATCGATGGCGCGGTGCTCATGGGCGGCTGCGACAAGACCACGCCGGGGCTCATCATGGGTGCGCTGTCGATGGATATCCCCGCCATTTTCCTGCCCGCCGGGCCGATGATGAACGACCGCTACAAGGGCCAGGCGGTGGGTGCGGGCACCCATACCAAGAAGTTCTGGGCTGAATACACCATCGGCAACGTTGGCAAGGAAGAGTGGGTGAACCTGGAAGCGCGCATGACGCGCACGCCGGGCACCTGCAACACCATGGGCACGGCCAGCACCATGACCGCCATCGCCGAAGCCTTGGGCCTGACCTTGCCGGGTGCAATGAGCATCCCGGCCGTCGATTCGGAGCACAGCCGCATGTCGTGGCGTTGCGGAGAGCGCATCGTCGCCATGGTATGGGAAGACCTCAAGCCTTCGCGCATCGTGAGCAAGGCTTCGTTCCTCAATGCAGTGGCGGCCTACATGGCACTCGGCGGGTCGACCAACGCCGCGGTGCATCTGCCGGCGATGGCGGGGCGCGCGGGCATCCACCTGGGCATCGACGAACTAGACGCCATCGCGCGGCGCGTTCCGGTCATTGCCAACCTCTATCCGTCGGGCGAAAAGCTGATGGAAGACTTTCATTACGCAGGCGGTCTGCCCGCGGTGCTCAACAAGATCGCGGCGCATCTCGATCTTTCGGCGCGCACCGTCACCGGCCGCACGCTCGGGGAAGACATCGCCGGTTGGCCTTCGAACGACGATGGAACCATCCTCGATCCGGCAATGCCCCTCAAGCAGGGCACGCCCGAGTGCCCCGAAGCCGGCATCACACTTGCCGTGCTTCGTGGCAACCTGTGCCCCGATGGCGCGGTCATCAAGCCTTCTGCCGCGACGCCCGAGTTGCTGCGGCACACGGGTCGCGCGCTGGTGTTCGACTCCAACGCCGAGATGCTGGCGGCGATGGCCGACGAGAACATCGACGCCGATGCGTCGACCGTGCTCGTGCTGCGCAATGGCGGTCCGGTGGGCGGCCCAGGCATGCCCGAGTGGGGCAACCTGCCGATCCCGAAGAAGCTGCTTCGCGAAGGCGTGCGCGACATGGTGCGAATCTCGGATTCGCGCATGAGCGGTACGCACTACGGCACTTGCGTGCTGCATGTGTCGCCCGAGTCCGCGATCGGCGGGCCGCTGGCTTTGCTGAAGACCGGCGACATGGTGCGTCTGGACATCGGTGCCCGCAGCCTCGACATGCTGGTGTCCGATGAAGAATTGGCCGAGCGGCGCATGCAATGGAAGCCGCCCGCGCCAGCCTATGTGCGCGGCTACACGAAGATCTTCCAGCACGAGGTGACGCAGGCGCACCTGGGTTGCGACTTCCTGAGTCTCGAAGGCAACGCACCGACGCCGGAGCCTCCGATCTATTGATGGCCCGGCAGCCGTCCCATTCTCAAACCCGACTCAAACCCGACGACCCTACAAACCGACGAGCGGCAGTTCGACCAAGAAGCCCCTGCATGCCCCGAGGTCCGGCACGACGCCCAGCCCGGGTTCGTTCGACAGTTGCACCCAGCCGTCGTTGACCGTGAAGTTGGGGACCGCGAGCAGTTCCCGCAGCGGGTTCGGATTCGAATCGACTTCGACATAGCCTGGCCCGCCGACAGCAGTCTTCAGATGCATCGACGCGACAAGCCCGATGCCGCCGCCCAGCCAGTGCGGGCAGTACCACTTCTCGGCAGCGAGAGTGAGCCTCGCCACTTCGAGGCAGCCGCTGAAGCCGCCCCATTTGCCCAGATCGGGCTGGATGATCGCCATGCCTTCGGCCGCGATGAATTCGCGGAACTGCGCGAAGCCGGCGAGGTTCTCGCCGCCCGCCAGGGTGAGCGACTGGCGCTCGGCCAGCTCTTTCCAGCGATGGGCGGGCTGGTCGGCACGCAGCGGCTCTTCGAGCCACAGCAGGTCGAAATCTTCCATGCGCTCGCCGGCCTTGCACGCTTCGTCGAAATCCCACGCCTGATTGGCATCGACCATCAGCGTCGCATCGTCGCCCAGCGCGTCCCGCAGCGTGCGCAGGTTGGCGAGATCGCGCTCGGCGCCAAATCCGACCTTGAGCTTGAATGCCCGATAGCCTTCTTCGCGCTTCTGCAGAGCGAGCAATTCGGGATCGGTGGGATTGAGGCCGGAGGCATAGACCTGCACCGGCTGGGGCTCGACGCCGCCGAGCACCTGCCACAGCGGTCTGCCCCTGCGGCGTGCGTAGAGGTCCCACAGCGCGGTGTCGACGCCCGCGACGATCTGGTTGAGCGTGCCGTGTTCGCCGGTCTGCAATGCCAGTACGGCGAAGCGGCGCGTCAGTTCGTCGAAGCATTCGCGCGGATGCGACCACGCGCGGCCCATCACTGCCGGGCGGCAATACGCGAGCGCCATGCGCGCCCGATGCTCCGCGCCCACGGTCGGAAAGTTGCACCAGATCTCACCCCAGCCCTCGGCGCCCTCGGTGTCGGTCAGGCGCACCAGCACCGCGGGACGATCGCGCATCACTCCAAAAGAGGTCTGCACCGGCGGGTCGGCTGGTGCCCGGAACACGAAAACGTCGAAACGCTCGATGGTGAAGGTGGAGGTGCTGTCCGCTGCGGTCGAAGTCATGTGCGGATTGTCTCTCGCAGTACAACTGCCCGCCATTGGCAGTGACGCTAAGCCATCACGCCGGCCCCGCCTGTCGTGCGACACAGTAGTTCCATGTAACGCGTGAAGCCTGCTGCTCGCAGGATGACCAGCTTGGCCCGTTGTTACCTCGACGCATGTTCTGGTATCGGCCACGCGCAACCGAAACTGCCGCGCGGCGGGGGAGGGCTTGAAAGGCCGTCCCCCCGGCAGGCAACCAGGAGTGCAGCGCCGCAGGCGCGCAGAGGCGTCAGCAACGGAGCCCGAGGGGCCGAGACGCGCAGCGGCTCGGTGCGCAGCGTGCAAATCGCCGAATGTAAGGAGGAAGCCTTTCGGCGAGCCTTCACCTGCTCCGCAGCGGCAAAACAAAAAAAGGTCGTCTACCTCTTTCGGTCCGCGAAGAAGGTAAACCGGTTGGTCAAGGAGAGCGACATTCTCTACATTGGTCAAACGGGTACAACTTTCCAGCGTCGTTATGAACAGTGGGCTGGGAAGCACGCCACCATCAAACGCAACGCCCACGCGATCGAACTGTATGGACCCATTCGCCTCTCCGTTTGTAATGACTACTCAGTCTTCGGAAAAACGTTGCTCGAGGCAGAAAATCAACTGCTCTGGTGGTACTACGAAAACCATTTTGAATATCCGCCGTTTAACTACACAAGGGCAAAAGATCCGAAGAAGAAACTCTCTGCCGAGCTCACCGCTCCGGCCGCGTTTGTTCCGTAGGACGTTTCATGCGCGACCCCGCTCGAATCCCTGAAATGCTCGAATTGCTTGGCGAGCTCTGGAAACGCTTTCCGGATCAGCGTCTTGGGCAGCTTGTTTCCAACGCGGCTCGGACTCAATATCCCGCCATCGATGATGTCGGTCGCAGACAGAGAGGGCGGCTCGTTTGAACGCTTGTTCGCACTGCTGATGGCAGAGCGACTCGACATCGACGAGCCATTTGCACCTCGGGTCGGCGGGCAGAATGCGCCAGAACCGGTCATTGAACCGCGCCGTCCAGTTGAGGACCGGCAACCGAAGTTCGCAGCTTGGCCGCCACGCAACTCCGCGTAGGTAGCGCCCGGCCGGGCATGCTTCCCTTTCAATCTGCAGGCCATGATCGCCGGAATTGCGAATCGGAAAATGCACCACTGACGTGATGGGAGAGGGCCGCCGGCTGGCGCCGTCAGTCACTGGTCAGCTTCGAACCGGCGCCGTCGGAACACGCGCGCGACGAATTGATGGCGTGCAGAAAAAAGTAGCATTTTGATAGATTGCCTATCTATACTGAAAGTCTCGCCCCTCTGGACAATCAGAACAATTCGAGGCCCAGCGTGTCATCCGTCGACCTCCCTTTCGAGGAGCAGTTGTTGGTGTTCACGGCGTGCCTGGCACAGCGGGGTCTTTCGGCGGCGCTCGAACTTCTGAACGATCGAACGCAGTTCCGGTACACGGCCATGCATGCGATCGTCAATCGCAGGCTGCGTCCCGTCTGCGTGTTTGATCGTGTCAGGGAAAACCGTGCCTATTTGCGAAGTGCCTATGTCCTTGAAGCCATTGGCGTGCTTGCGGCTGTCCACGGCGAATTCATCACGGTGGATTGCCGCAAGGACGGTCGCCTGAGGGCGCTCGACGGGCCCATCGTGGCGTACTGTGGATTGGTCGTGGGCTTGTTGGCCGGGAGTACGCGGGCTAGTTTTTATCGAGGGAGCGGTAGCACTACTTGGAGGACCCTGGCGATGACCAACTCTGCAGTGCATCGGTTCGAGTACGACGGCTGGAATGTCTTGGTTGAGCTCAACGGTTCGACTCTTGACGGGGTCATCTCGGGGCACGCGGATCTTCGGTGGAAGGGCGATCACAAATGCCGGATCGCCCTGAGCGGGGAGCACGAGGACGGTGGGAGCGCAATCGCATCGCTTTCCGGCCGCTCACGCGCTTTCATTGACCTGGCGCACGAAACGCCTCAACGGCGGTTCTGACTTTGTCGATATCTAGGGCCTCGTCGGCGCCTGTTCCGACGTCCGAAGCTCAAACACCTTCACGGAGCGCCTGAGAGAAGAGGGGAAGCCATGTTCCAGCAGACCTATGACCCATTGGGAAATGCGTTCCTTTCCACAGTCGTAGCGGCCGTCCCGATCCTGACGCTGCTCTACTTCATTGCCTTGCACCGCCACCGCGATGCGCAGGGCAATGTGCACCTGGGCATCTCCGCGCCCTACGCGGCATTTTTTGGCGTCATCGCCGCGTTCCTTGTGTCCTGCCTGGTCTTCAGGATGCCGGTCACGTCGGCCGTATCGGCCTTCGCGCTCGGCTCCCTCTCGGGGTTCCTGGGAATCATCTGGATCGTTCTGGCCGCGATGTTCCTGTACACGATGAGCGTCGTTGCCGGCCAATTTGAAATCGTGAAGGAATCGATCGTCCACATCTCGTTCGACCGGCGGCTGCAGTGCGTGCTGATCGCCTTCTCGTTCGGCGCGATCATCGAGGGCACCTCCGGATTTGGGACGCCGGTAGCAATCGCCGGCGCCGTGATGGTGGGCCTGGGCTTCAAGCCGTTCCAGTCCGCCGTGCTGAACCTGCTCGCCAATACCGCGCCGGTCGCATGGGGCGCGATCGGCACGCCGATCATCACGCTGGCGGCCGTGAGTGGCCTCGATCAGCTCACACTGTCCTCGATGGCGGGCCACCAGCTGCCATTCGTCTCGGTCCTGGTGCCCTTCTGGCTGGTCGCGACGTTCGTGAAGATGGAAGGCGGGACCTGGAGGGAAGTCTTCGAAGTCTGGCCGGCGACGTTGTGCGCCGGCGGATCGTTCGCGCTGATGCAGTTCTACGCATCCGGGACCAACGCGCTGCACCTGATGACCGACGTGGTGTCGGGCGTGTTCTCGGTGATCTGCACAGCGCTGTTCCTGCGCTTCGTCTGGCACCCGAAGACGCGCTTCCTGCTCAGATCCGAGCGCGAGGCGCTGGCCCAGGCCGGCAAGAACATCGCGACTGCGACGACGGACAGCACCGAATGGAAATACAAGTACACGGCCGCCGAAACCGCCTATGCGTGGCTGCCGTGGGTGATCCTGATCGCCTGTTGCGCGCTGTGGGGCATACCGGAGTTCAAGACGTTCCTCAATAACCTGTTCTCCGGGATCACATTCACCACGACGCTGCTCGGCTCGACGTTCGGCGGTACCCTGTCGCTGCCCGTCTGGGACATGCCCTCGCTGCACAATCTGGTCCAGCGGATGCCGCCGGTGGCGCCGGTCAACGCGAAACCCGAAGCAGCGCGATTCACGATCAACTGGCTGTCCGCCGCAGGCACGGGCGTTTTCGTGGCGGCACTCCTTTCCGGGCTCGTCCTCAAGCTGAATGCAACCCAGTGGAAGGACGCCTTCCTGCAGACCATGCACCGGATGAAGATCCCGGTGCTGGTCATCGCCCAGGTGCTGGGCCTCGGCTTCTTGACCCGCTACTCAGGCACCGACGCGGTCCTCGGCCTCGCGTTCACCGGCGCCGGATTCTTCTACCCATTCTTCGCCGCGTACCTGGGCTGGCTCGGTGTCTTCCTGACGGGCTCTGACACGGCGTCCAACGCGCTGTTCGGCAGCTTGCAGCGCATCACCGCGCAGCAACTCAACCTCAATCCGATCCTGATCGTGGCCACGAACTCGACCGGCGGCGTGATGGGCAAGATGATCGACGCTCAATCCATCATGGTGGCGTGCGCCGCCTGCTATGACGACCCGAAGGAGCGGTCGTACGCACTGGGCCCGATCTTCCGGACTGTGCTCTGGCATTCGATTGCCGGGGCCGCGGTGATCGGGGTGATCGCCATGTTGCAGGCGTATGTCTTCCCAGGGATGATTCCGATACCGCCTCTCGGCAAATGAGGCATGAAGCGCTGTTGTGCCAAGAAAGACTCAAACACCGCGTCCGAGGCACACCCCGAATGACCGTCATGGCCCTGGCCAGATAAAGTCGGCCAACTGCCTTAGCCGGCCAGGAGCAGACCTTCGTCGTCGGCTCACAACGAAGCCATCGTGAGCGTGTGCGCACTGACCGACCGGCGGTCAACAATCCGCAACCAATCGCGGACCTTCCCATCTACGCTCAGCGCGAATGAAATTAACCTGCCTGCCTAGGTTTCACCGGGATTACGACGTGTCAGCCGAAAGCCGTCCATGCTCGACAAAGTGTGTGCCCATACCGTCGACAACGGGCCGGGCCATGGTGCTCAATGCGCCGCGCCGACAAGGCGGCCGATGGGCCGCAATTGCCATCTTTCTTGCAGCACACCACTTGACGTGCGCATCAATGTCAACCTACGCGGACAGCACACTTCAACTCGATTTCGAACGGCACGCAGTTGCTCTGGATGCTGAGTCTCGAAGCCGACTCGCGGCCGCCGTCGACCTGGCCCGTTCCTGGTGCGGCTTTGAGTTTGCCTTTGTCACCGGTCATGCGGACCCATCCGAAGGAGACTCTTCCCGAGCGCGGCTTGAGCTCTCAGAAGCTCGCGCTGCTTATGTGCGGCAGCTACTGCGCCAACTTGGGGTTCCAGAAGGTCGCGCTGTTAGCGAGGCCAAGGGGGCGACTCAACCATATTTCCCGTGGGCAGGACGCGTGGAGGTCTATCTCAAGGCGGAAGGCCCTGACCGCAAAGACCGTTACCGAAATGGCAAGGACGAGTGCCGCGATGGCTGGTCACGGAGTTGAGCGTGCGCAGCTATCCGTGGCCCATCCGCAGCGCGTTGCCTGTCGCAGAATGCTTTGTAGTTCAAGCGAGGCCCGCATTGCCACTGCCTTCTGACGGCCAGGAGCGGACCTAGCGCGTGCCTGTCCAGTTGAACGCTGAAAGCCTTGCCTCCCTCGACAACGGACCGGGTACATTTGCCCGCAAGCAGTCATTTGACAGGATACGTTTCGCATGTCGGTCGCTTGGTCTTCGCTCACCTTTGCTCCTCCGCCTGAGGCTCTCCAAGAACTCGGTGCGTCGTGGGGCTGGCTCCTTCGCGAGCCGTTCACGCCAGTGCTCTTCTCGTCGCTCGGCGACGTGTTCATCGAGCCGGATTCGGGTGGCGTCTGGTGGCTGAACACCGGTACAGCCGAGCTGACGCGGGTCGCCGACTCAGTCGCGCATTTCGAAAGCCTTCTAGGCTCGGAACTGGCAGACGAATGGTTCCTGCCGAACCTGGTCGGGAACCTTCACGCCGCCGGCAAGGTGCCCGGACCAGGCGAGTGCTACACGTTCGTCACCTTGCCAATCTTCCGCGAAGGAAAGTACGAGGTCGAGAACCTTAACCCTGTCCCGGCGCGCGAACACTACTGTCTGACCGGTTCGATGCACAAGCAGCTGCGCGACCTTCCGGACGGCGCACAGGTGCAAGTCAAGGTGACCACGCCGTGACAACCAGAGTGACCCGGCGGTCGGCAGGATGCGGCCACAACCGGACCCCCGTAGCCAACAAGAAAGGGCGAGAGACATGACGGACAAGAGACGCGCGAGGCCGTTCCCTCGGAAGAAATCGTGGCTGTCACTCGTCATCGCCAGCATCTCTTTGTGGCTAGTTCTGGTCGGTTCGATTTGGCTCTATACGTCCGGCGCTGTGCCGAGGTCACCCATCAGCTGGATGGCAATGCTGCTTCTTTTCCCCTTTGCGGTGTGGGTTAGCAACCGCGACCTCTTCGGCACCGCGAAAGACAAAACCAAGCTCGATGACTGACCGCTTTGGAGCAGGGGCGTACAGCCGGTATGGGCCCATTGCGGGCTTACAGCGGACGTCGAACCTGACCGGAAGCCGTCGTTGAATGTCAGATCCCAACGGCCAAAAACTTTGAAAAAGCGGGCCGCACAACTTTGAAAGGGGCGCTCACAACCTGTTGATTTTCCTGGGTAACCAAGTGCGACAACCTTGGAGGACTCAATGAGTTCGTTCAAAGTTAGGCCGGATTTCCATCAAATTTAAGGCCTAACTTTGACGACGGCGCGCGCAAGTTGTTGATTCGGCTCCACCGAGTTCCTCGAGCATGGCCCCGAAGTCACCAAAAAGAGCAGGGCGGGCAGGGCAGAGCAGGGCGCCTCGGTCAGGCACGGGGCAGCACTGATCACTCGCTAGACCACAATGGGCAGACAGCCGCCTCCGGCCCAGGACCGGCCATTCCAGGATGAAGCCCAAATGTTCACTTGAATA
The DNA here is from genome assembly GCF_056397405.1 of Variovorax sp. 05N34. Taxonomy (NCBI): domain Bacteria; kingdom Pseudomonadati; phylum Pseudomonadota; class Betaproteobacteria; order Burkholderiales; family Comamonadaceae; genus Variovorax; species Variovorax sp. 05N34. The sequence goes on along the minus strand of NZ_JBFTNI010000002.1, from coordinate 97,627 downwards.
GGCACTTCAAAGTAGCGATGGCTTTGAGGTTCAAAGCATCGACCGGCTAGCGCGAAGGCTCGCAGGTTGTGAAGGTCTACGTCGAACACGAAGGCGACGGGATGATGGCGATCGAGAAGGAGGCTTTCAGCCGCTGGGACAGACGAGTCCCGGTTGTTGCCAGAAAAATGCTGAGCTTGGTCCAGCCCGCGGCCCGCTGATTTCTTCATGCGCGGCGACTAGCCCTTGTCCGCTGAGCACTTGTCGAGAGTGATCGTCGTGAAGCCGCTTGGCAAGGCGTTGAAGTCGACGACCTTGGCGGTCACATGGCGTCCAGTCCGAAATTCCTCGTCGCGGCATCCGAAGCTGATCTCATGCGCCTCGTCGACGTAGTAGCCGGCGGTCGTACCGAACCGCCTGAGATCGAGCACCACCCGGTGTCCGAGCAGGTCGGCCAGCTGATCCGGCTCGTAAGTGATCGAGTGGACCGTATCCATCACGTTGTCGTAGGTCATCGGGTCCTCATTCGGCAGCGAGCACGCTGCGATTCCCGTTGTCAACACCGACACCAGAAGTGCCCTGGGCGGAAGCGCCGCCAAGCGCTTAGACAGCGGGATGCGGCGCAGGGGCGCGATCATTCCCCAAAAGCACAGATCCGGTGCCAACGAACGACGCGCTGCCCGCAGTATTGCGCGATAACGCGCGCAGCCAACTCCGCCTCGCCGGAGTTGTCCCACCGCCGATCGACCCAAACCATGGCCTCGTAGAGGTCATCCGAGTTGCCAGTCAGGTCGTACCTGTCCAGCAAGGCGCCGGCGAGTTTGCGGTTGGAGCGCTCGTCTCCGCTCGCCGCTTCGTTGCGCAGGGAATGGAATCTCGAGGGGTCTGCGGGAGTGGATGCGGCGGTCCCTCTCGCCGGCGCAGGCTTCATTGCCGCCTGGACATGCCCGGCGGGACTGTTCCAGATGAACGCCAGAAGAATGCAGGCGATCAGCGTCACGTAAAAGCGCACGGACGCTGTCTTTGCGCCTGCGTACAGCCATCGGACAGTGCGGTCGAACATCGGTGACACCTTCCTTCGGGACAATCCGGTGCGCGAGACTAGGCGTTTGCCCTCGACGCGGCGTCATCTGAAGAGATGATGAAAGGGCTTGCCATCTCTGGCGGACATTGCCTTGTGCTGATACCGTCCAGGCTCTTTCACACGATAAAGCGGCCTTCTCATGGACAGGAATTCGAAGTGATCGGCCTGGAGGGCATCCCCGCTCAACAACTTTCCGACCTGATCGGCGCGATCTACGACTGCGCGCTTGACCCTGAGCGCTGGCCGGCCACCTGCCGAAGCATCGCGGACCTCTGCGCAAGCACGGCGGGCGGAATCTGCGTTCATGATCTAAAGCAGGTGCAGAACGACCAGTTGTTCGTGTTCGGATACCAGCCTGAATTCCTGGAGAAGCTGGGCAGCCAGTTCTCTGAAAGCCCGATGGCGGTCGCAGACATCGTCTCGAATGTCGGCGATGTCAGCGCCCTCTCGACCGAGTCCCAACAATTGCTTGAAAGCCGGTTCTATCGCGACGTGCTGGAGCCGTTCGGACTGGTGGACATGATCTGGTTTCCGGCGCTGCGAACCGGCGGCCGCATGGCCTCCCTGCATGCCTCGCGTAGCGAGAAGGGGCCGCACTACCAGCAGCATGACGTGCGGCTGTTCAAGCTTCTATCTCCGCATGTGTGCCGGGCGCTCGCGATCTCCGATGTGCTCGACATCCGAGCCCTGAGGTCGGAGATGCTCGAGAAGACACTGGACGGACTTGCCACCGGTGTCTTCCTCACAGCCCGTGATGGTCACGTCGTCTACATGAATGCTGCAGCCGAACGTCACGTCAGGGCCGGCCATTCGATTCGCCTCGTCCACAACCGGCTTTTTGCCGTCGACCCCGCAGCCCGGGCGGCACTCGCGAGGAACATCGACGCAGCGACGCGCGACGACGCCGGGCCACCCTGGAGCGAACACTCCGTGGCAATTCCGGATGGTGTCGGAGGCGGCTACGTTGCGACCTTGCTGCCGATCGAGAACGGTCAGCGCGGCGGCATCCTTGCACCCTTCGCCGCCTCGGTCGCCGTGTTCATGCAGGACCCCGTCCAGGTATCACTCATGCCGGGCGAGGCCTTTGCCAGGCTGCACGGGCTGACCGGCGGCGAGCTGCGCGTGTTGCTGGCGCTTTCGCAAGGGCTGGGCGGGATCGAGTCGGCAGAGATGCTTGGCATCAGCGAGCCGACCATTCGCACCCACCTGCAGCGCATCTTCTCCAAGACCGGAACGTCAAAGCAGGCCGAGCTGCTGAGTCTCCTGCATCGCTCGACGCCACCAATTCGAGCGGACACCCAGGTGCATTGAAGCAGGCGATGCACCGATTCGTCCGGCGGCGCATCAAGGCGGTGGCGCGTCGATATTGAATAGCCAGGTGTCCAGGAGTGCTGTGCCGTCGTTGGGGTTCACATGTAGCGCCCGGCCTTTTCCGGTCCGCGGATTGAGCGTGTAGACCCACAGCACCGATCTGCTTCTTGCCGTCGCGAACACCGATTCGCCGTCCAACGCAGCCAACTCGAGTTGGCTGCCGAGGCCTGAGCAGCTCACGCCTACACCGGCAGCGAATCCGCAGTCGGGCTGCTCGCGGCCGCCGAGCAGCATCAGCGTCGTCGCGGGCTGCTCGGCCGACCAGCGAGTCACTTGATCGAGCCGGCCTCGTATGCAGACCTGGTCGGCGCCATTCATGACGCCAGCGAGCCCTTGACGCGGAAACTCATATTTCCGCACCAGCACGATGCCCTTTTTCGTCGATGGGTTGACCATCAGCACGAGCCAGGCCGCATCCGCGTAGTTGCGCTTCAGACTCGCATACAGCCGTTGCCGAGCCTGGGCGACGAATTGCTCCTCACCGCCGGAATCGATGACGCCGTTGGCAACCGCCTGTTCGGCGAACGTCCCGGCGTCGAGCGAGACCTCAACCATCCGCTCGAGCTCCTTCCGGACACGCGACGCGCCTGCGCTGCGCGTCGCGATCCCGTTGGAGGATCTGTCCTCGTTGGCAATCTCGTTCGCATAGAGAAAGCGGGCGTAGCCGGCTTCCGAGCTTTCCTTGACGACCTGCTTGAGCGGGCGGCACTCGCCATCGGCTCGGGCCGGACCGACAATCACGACGCCGGCCAGCAACAGGGCTGCCCCCAACCAGTTCATGTCTCGCTCCGCGCCGCACGCCTCGTTTCAGTCCCCGAACGGCGTTGGCCCCGGGTCGGACGCGGCGAACGCAATGCAGACAAACATCCCGCGCGAGTTGCGCTGATTGACTTCATGGCGATCTCCCAGAGCTACAGTCGAACGGGTTGTGGCCGGTGCTCGCGCTGCCCGACTTCACCGCGTTGGCCTTGATGGCGGCCGCGGTGGTTTGCATTCATGGGTGCGAAGAGCCGGCGCAGGCGCTCAATCAGCTTCGGCTCGATGGCGACCGACGGCTCAAGCATCACCAGCGTCAACGGAGTGTATTGGCATGCGTTCACCAGCGTCCGGCCGCTGCGAGTGATGCAGAACGACTCGCCGGCGCTCAGACTGACGTCTTCGCCGCCACCATCTTGAGTGACCCACACCAGTCCGCGCATGACCCGCAGATTCATGCCGCGCACGTTGTCGAGGCAGATCATTCCTCCACGCGGCACCGTGATGTTCGGCGGTTCCGTGCAGTCGATGAGATCCAGGTTGGCAAGCATGGTCGATTCCTTCGTGGCGGACAGGTGGTTCAGCGAGACTTGCCATCGGACGGTGCGCTCTTCCATAGGGGCTCCTCGCGCAGACTGAGCTGCTGCATGAGATTAGGTGTGTCGCGTGGCCGACGCGTCATCGGAAGCGATGACGCGTCAGTCAATGTCCGCTTGGGATCTCGCGACCGGCCATCACGGCAAGACGCGCGACCGACGGGAGTTGGCCGGGACTGCCTGTTCGCCAAACTCGCCGATAGCAGGCCTTGGCCAACCGGGCGATCACGCCGAAGGTCGCCTCCCAGGCACGGCCGACGAACTGGTGCTCGCGGTCCAGAAGCCGTCGTTCAAGACGAGCACTCAACCGGTATTCACGGCTTGAGAAGCGGAAGTCGCCTTCAGCGCAACGCCCAGCGCCATCTCCGCGGCCTGACACATGGCCTCGGGGTCATTGAGGACCAAGCGCGGACGTGTCTCGGCCAGGCCCTCGTGCGCATCGCCATTGCGAAGGGTCCAGTTTCGGGCCTTCGTGACGGGCACCAGTGTCAGTGTGGACGGCGGCTATTCGGCCTGATCATCGTGGCAGTCCGAACTTCTTCGAACCGGTGCTTGAACTTGCAGCCGTCAATTCCTGGGGCACGTTCGTGAAGTCGGCCAAATGTGTGGAGGTCGACACGAGCAACGACGCAGTCGCTACGTTGATTCCGACGAGGCCTTGGGCTCCGCAGTCGTTGCCGCACTCGCGGTGTCAGCGTAGGAGGTTCGGGGCGCTGTCTTGGGCATTGCGTCGTGTGGCACAGTTCGGCGATGTGCGGTCGTTGAAGGCGAGGCGCTGAGAGGCAACTTTGAGACTGATCGCGGTTGTTCCGACCTTGTCATCAAATGTCGGCGAGCCCGCGGCCGGACCCGGGTGAACCGAACTGCGTGCCGCGAAGTTCGAAACTTGGAATCGCTCAATCTGCAACTCCTACCTGCCTTTAGGCTGTTGATACCGGAAAGTCTTTGCTCGTGATCGCCGCGGATGATTTTCAAGCTTCACTGCGCCTGGGTGGCTTCGCTCCGGGTGCATCGGCGCCTTGGCTCAGCAATTTCTCATAGTTGCGCCGCAGGATCAGCCCGGCGTAGTAAACATGCTCGCGCATCAACTGCTCGGCACGAACCGAATCACGAGCCATGATCGCCTCAACGATGCGATGGTGATCAACATGAGAACGCAGGATGATCGCATGGTCATCCCAGAGAATGATCCGATCCGAGGCGAACGGAATGTTTTGCGCTTGCTCTGCGAAGCGGGTGACCCAAGGATTGCCGGCCGCCTCAACTAACGTATCGTGGATGGTCACATTCATTTGTTGATAGGGCTCATGGTCTTCCGGACGAAGTTCGCCGCACGCCAAGATGCGATCGCCGTCCGCCAGAGCGCTGAGTAATCGCTTCGATTGCTCATCGTTCAAGCCGTGACTGGCTGCGTTGCGGCAGGCTAGACCCTCCAGTACGGCTCGAACGTCGTACGCGGCCGCGATCTCCTCCATGTCGAAGCCCCGAACCTGATAGCCGCGCTTAGGTTGGTGGTCGATCAAACCTTCGCCGGTCAACGTGCTTAGTGCACTCCGTACCGGCGTTCGCGACACACCCAACTTCTCCGCCAATGGAATTTCTTCCAGGCGCTCTCCTGCGTGCATCTGTCCCTGAAGGATCCAGTTGCGAAGAGTTTCAGTCACGTCTTGCGCCAACGTTCTCATGTTCGTGTCTCCTGTGCCGTGTAGCAAGTATACATAGCGGACCTAAAATGACCAGTATCAGGGTATTCACCAAGTCTTTTTGCCATTCATGTATACATACTCGCTGCTCACGAGATAGCGGTCCATTTCAAGAAAGGCAGAGTGTGCAATGGCAAAGGCGCATCAAGAGGCAGGTGGTAGCTGGCTGGGTTTGACAAATCAGGTCTGCGTTGTCACGGGCGCCGGCGGCGGCATCGGCTCGGAACTGGCGTTGCAACTCCTGGGCGCAGGCGCCCGCGTGGCGTTGCTTGACCGGGATGCGCATCGACTAGCGGAGTTGGCCGCTGGCTTGGTCGAATACACAGGCCGGGTCCTGACGATCACCTGCGATGTGACCCGTGCAGAAAATGTGCAGGCCGCTGCAACGCAGGTCGAGCGAGCTTGGGGGGCAGCCGCGCTGCTGGTCAACAACGCGGCTTCTCTGTACGCCGACGCGCTGATGGACATTGCGGTCGACAAGTGGAACCTGCTGCTCTCGGTCAACCTCACGGGCTACCTGGTGTGCGCGCAGGCCTTCGGCCGTCAGATGATCGCCGCTGGCGGCGGCTCGATGGTTCACATCGCCTCGATCTCCGCCACCATTCCCCAGCCTTACAGCGGCGCCTACAGCGTGAGCAAGGCAGGCGTGAAGATGCTGTCGCAACTGCTGGCTGTGGAGTTGGGCGAGCACGGCGTGCGCAGCAACGTCGTCAGCCCCGCCATGATCCGCACGCCGATGAGCGAAGGCATCTACCAAGACCCAGCTGTGCGCCGCCGCCGCGAACAGATCGTGCCAGCGGGCCGCATCAGCACGCCGTCGGACATCGTGGGTGCCATCCTGTTCCTGGCCAGCGATCGTGCCAGCTATATCAGCGGCCAGGAAATCCTCGTCGACGGCGGCCTGACACAAGCCTGGCTCAGCCTTATCCCTCGTCCCGGCTTCGAGAAGAGCGACGCGGCTGCCCAGCCAGTGTCCTGAACCGTTCCCCCCGTACCCACCCGCAATTCAAAAGGAGACTCCCTTGAAACCCGTCAAGTCCTTTCTCGTGGCCGTTACGGCCGCTCTGTCTACTCTATGCGCGCACGCGCAGAGCGATCCCGGTCTGACCGACAAAACTATCAAGCTCGGCTTGTTTGGCCCGCTGTCGGGCAACTCGATGGCCTACGGCTTCGACGTGATGAACGCGGCGAAGATGTACTACGACAAGATCAACAAGGAAGGCGGCATCCACGGACGCAAGATCGAGTTGGTGGTCGAAGACGACCGCTGCAACGCCAACGATCTTCTTGCTGCGGTGAAGAAGCTCACCGAGCAGGACAAGGTGTTCGCCCTCAACGGAGGCTCGTGCTCGGCCGCCGTGGTCGGCGCGCGTGAATACGTCGAGCGCTCGCAAATTCCGCTGGTGATGCTCAACGCCTCGGGCGACGGCGCGCTCTACCCGCCGTCCAAGTACATCTACGGGGCGTTCTCCATCTCGCAGCGCGCAGTCGGCGGCTCGATGGTGCAGTTCGCGGCCGAACACCTCAAGGCTAAGAAGATCGGCTACATCAACCACGACGATGCCTACGGCGGCTGGAACCTCGAAGCGGCCGAGTTTCAGGCTAAGAAGCTCGGCGTGGACCTGCAAGTGCAATCGGTGGCACCGAATCTGACCGACGTCACCGCACCAATGCTCAAGATCCGCGCGGCCAACCCCGACGTGCTTTTGATCACGACCTACGCCCGTCCTGTGAGTTTGCTGGTCAAGAAGGCTCAGGAGTTGGGCTGGAACAAGCCGATCGTCATCGCCGTCAACGGCACGGCCGACTTGAAGCAACTGGTCGAGAACGTGGGCAGCAAGGATGCATTCAAGAATGTGTACCTGCAGGAAGTCATGGCCGACGTGGCGGGGGGCCCCAAGCTCAAGTGGGTGTACGACATGTACAAGAGCTACTACCCCGAACTGGCCGCCAAGCCTGGCTACCCCCAGACCTACATGCCCTACGGCATCCCTTCAGCGATGACCGTGGTCAACGCACTGAAGGCTGCAGGCCCACAGCTCACGCGTGAAAAGTTCCTCACCGCCCTGTCGCAGACCAAGTTTGACTCGACCGTGATGGCAGGCCCGATCGAGCTGACCCCCACAGACCACGCCGGCCAGAAGTCGGCCATCTACTTGAAGTTCGATGGCACCGACATGGCCGCAGTGCCCGGCGCCTACCGCAGCCTCTGGACGTACCAGCCCAAGTAACCAACGAGGACGAGAGGACGGCCCGCGAGAGCGAGCGCTCCCGGCAACGCTATGAACACTAGTGACATCTGGCTGTTTCTGCAGCAGGGCCTTCTTTCGGGGCTGGTGACCGGCAGCGTCTATGCGCTTCTGGCCATCGCCATCGTGGCCATCTTCAAAACCACCGACGTGCCGAATTTCGCGCAGGGCGAGATCTTCATGATCGCCGGCTATGTGGCGTTGTCCCTGCTGCTGATCGCCGGCTGGTCGTACGCCCTGGTGATTCCAGTCACCGTGGTCGCCGTGGCCGTAGGCGCGGCACTCTTTCAGCGCGTGGTGATGGAGCGCGTGACGCACTCCAAGGGCGTCGGGCCGCAGCTCGTGATCGCGACCTTGGGTCTGGCCTATACGCTCAAGGGGCTGGTGCGCCAGACGGGCCTGGGCGACACGCCGCGCTCGCTGCCGTCGCTCGTGTCCAACGACCCCGTGATCATCGGCGACGCCTTCCTCACGCGGCTGGACGTGGCGATCTTCGCCGCGTCGCTCGTCGCGATGGTCCTCATCTACCTGATGTTCAGCCACACGCGCATCGGCAAGGCAATGCGCGCCGTGGGCATGAACCCGCGTGCGGCGCAGATCGTTGGCATCCGCCTGTCGCGCATCCGGATGATGGTGTGGGCCATGGCCGGCGTGATCTCCGCGCTCGCTGCCCTGCTCATCACGCCCAAGATCCTCATCACGCCCGACATAGCGCACATCGCGATCTTGGCCTACGCCGCTGCGATCGTCGGCGGCTTCACGAGCCTGCCCGGCGCCGTGCTGGGGGGGCTGATCATCGGCATCGTGGAGAACCTCGTGGGCCTGTTCATCTCGACCAACGCCATCGTGGTCGCGCCCTTCCTCGCGATCCTCGTCACGCTGATTCTGCGGCCGCAGGGCATCCTGGGCGGCAAGCCTCAAGTCAAGAAAGTATGAAAACCATGACCCGCGACCACTGGGCCCTGGTGGCCGCTGCCGTCCTTTTGCTGATCCTGCCGTTCACGGTGTCGGGCTACGTGCTGTACGTGGTCAACCTGCTGATGGTCTTCGTCGTGCTGGCCTTGGGCATGCACGTGGTGATCGGTGAGTCAGGGCAGTTCGCCCTCGCACACGCTGCCTTCTTCGGCATCGGCATCTACACGGCCGGCATCATTAACACGGCCTGGCACCCGCCCTTCTTCATCTCGATCATTGCGGGGGGCTTCCTGTCGGCGGTGCTGGGCTACCTCATCGGCTACCTCGCACTACGCATGCGCGACATCTACCTGGCCCTGGCCACCTTCGCCTTCGGCGAGGCGATGCAATGGGGCTTCCTGAGCTGGGAAAAGGTCACCGGCGGCTCCAACGGCATGAAGATGGACCCGGCCGAACTCTTTGGCTACAAGCTCACCAACGACTTGCAGGCATACCCCTTCGTGATCGTGCTGACCGGCCTGATGCTGTGGCTCACGGTGGCCCTGGCGCGTTCGCAGTACGGCTCGTCCATGCGGGCCGTGCGCGAGAGCGACGTGGCGGCCATGGCCATGGGCATCAATGTCAAGGCCACGAAGCAAAGTGCCTTCGCGATCTCGGCGGCGTTCGCCGGCATCGCGGGCGGCATGTACACGCTGTTCACGTCCTTCATCCACCCCGAAAGCCTCGGCTTCCAGACCACCATTCTCGTGCTCACGATGGTCGTGGTGGGCGGCATAGGCTCGGTGCGAGGCGCTGTGGCAGGCGCCATCGCCTTCGGCCTCATTTCGGAGTTGCTGCGCCAGCTCATGTCGGTGCAGGAAATCATCTACGGCGTGATCCTCATGGGCTTCATGATGTTCAAGCCGAAGGGACTGTTCGCCGACCGCAACCGCCGAGTGGCGCGCGAAGTGCTGCACAAGGAGATGCAGGCATGAACGATGCACGTCCCTTCCTGGAGGTCTCCGGCATCACAGTGCGCTTCGGCGGACTGGTGGCCGTCAACAGCCTCTCGTTCGAGGTCGCGCGTGGTTCCATCCACGCGCTCATCGGACCCAACGGCGCCGGCAAGTCCACCACCTTCAACTGCATCTCACGCTACTACCAGCCGACCGCCGGCCGCATTGTGGTCGACGGTGAGGACGTGACGCACCATGCGCCCACACGCATGGCCGGCATGGGCATCGCGCGCACCTTCCAGAACCTGGAGCTCTTCGGCGACCTCAGCGTGTACGAGAACGTACTCCTGGGCTGCCATTCGCACAGCGCCAACACGCTGGGTCGCCTGATGCGCCGCCCGAGCGGCGAGATCCGCGATCTGGCCGACAGCCTCATCGAGCGCGTAGGCCTGACCCACGAACGAGAAACTCGTGCCAAGGAGCTCGACTTCGGCCACCAGAAGTTGCTCGAGATCGCCCGCGCCCTGGCCCTCAAGCCGCGCCTGCTGCTGCTCGACGAGCCAGCCGCGGGCCTTCGCAACCGAGACATCGAAAACCTCGATCGTCTGCTGACCGAGTTGGCTGAGAAGGACGGCATCACGGTGTTGCTGGTCGAGCACGTGATGCAGCTGGTGATGTCGATCTCCGACCGCATCACCGTCATGTCCTTCGGCCAGAAGATCGCCGAGGGAACCCCGAAGGAGATCAGTGAGAACCCCATGGTGATTGAAGCCTATCTGGGCAAGGGAGCCGCGCATGCCTGAACAGACGAAAAGCCCCTTGCTCGAAGTGCGCGGCATCAGCGCGTCGTACGGCGCGATCCAGGCGCTGTCGGATGTAAGCCTGTCCGTGCCGGAGGGCGCCATCGTTGCGCTGCTGGGCAGCAACGGCGCGGGCAAGAGCAGCACGCTGAACGCGATCTCGCACCTCATCAACCCCACGGCCGGTGAGGTGCGTTTCGCGGGCGAGACCATCCACCGCCTGCCCTCCGACGAGATCGTTCGCCGCGGCCTGGTACAGGTGCCTGAAGGCCGTGAGGTCTTCAAGGAGATGAGCGTGCGGGAGAACCTGGAACTTGGTGCCTTCCTGCGGCGTGACCGCGCCGCGATGGCCGAAGACCTGGACAAGGTCTACATCATGTTCCCGCGTCTGAAGGAGCGCTCAGAGCAGCGTGCCGCCACACTGTCCGGGGGCGAGCAGCAGATGCTGGCCATCGGCCGCGCGCTGATGTCGCGCCCGCGGCTGATCATGTTCGATGAGCCGTCGATGGGGCTCTCGCCCTTGCTGGTCGAGCAGATTTTCGAGGCGATCCAGCGCCTGAACCGCGAACAGGGTCTGACGATCCTGCTGGTGGAGCAGGACGTACGTCTGGCGCTCACGGTGGCCAGCCACGCCTACATCCTGGAAAACGGCGAACTCACGCTGCAGGGCGCATCGGCCCGACTCATGAACGACCCGGCCGTTCGCCGGGCCTACCTCGGCGTCTAGAAGGCGCCCCATTTCCTAGTCAGGAGTATTCGAATGGATCTGTTGAAGGACAAGCTCGCGCTGGTGACCGGCGCAGGCGGCGGGCTGGGTTCCGCCATCTCGCTGGGTTTCTCGAGAGAAGGCGCACGCGTGGTCGTGGCCGATGTGGATGCGGAGCGCGCCGAAGCCACTGTGGCGAAGATCACCGCCGCAGGCGGCGAGGCCTGGAGCGTTGCGCTGGACGTGTGCGATCGCGCCGCGGTGCAGGCCTGCGCGGCTGAGCTCGAAGGCCGACTGGGACCGATCGACATCCTCATCAACAACGCCGGCATCTCGGGCCGCGCCCGCATCGACGATCCGCAGGCGACCGAGGTCTGGGACCGCCTGATCGAGGTCAACCTGCAGGGCCTGTTCAATGTCACGCACGCTTTCGTGCCGGCGTTGAAGAAGACCCGCGGCTGCATCGTCAACCTGTCGTCGATCGTGGCCTTCGTGAGCGGCATCTCGTCGGCAGGCTATGTGGCATCAAAGGGGGCCGTGCGCTCGCTCACCCAGGTGCTGGCCCGCGACCTCGCGGCCTTCGGGGTGCGTACCAATGCCATCGCGCCCGGCCTGATCTTGACCGAAATGATCGCCCCTCAACTGGCCGTGGCCGGCGGCACCGATTGGTACATGAAGCGCGCACCGATGGCGCGTGGCGGCGAGGTCGAGGAGATCGTCGGGCCCGTGGTCTTTCTCTGCTCGCCCATGGCGAGCTATGTGAATGGTGTCGTGCTGCCGGTCGATGGCGGCTTCCTCTCGGCCTGATTGGAGCTTCGGAAAAATGACCGACAACAGCAAACCGATCGCGCTCGTCACCGGCGGTGCCGGCGGCATGGGCCTGGCCACCGTAGAACGCCTCGCGCGCGACGGCTACGCGGTGGTGATGGTGGACCGCGACGAAGCGCTGGCCACGCGTGAGACCGAACGCCTGAAAGCCCTGGGCCTTGACGTGCAGTGCCGCGTGCTCGACCTCACCGACGAAGTCGCCGTGCGCGGTCTGGTGCAGTCGCTTCCGCCTGTGAGCGCGCTGGTCAACAACGCAGGCATCTTCGACGAACGCAAGTTCATGGATGTCACCAATGCCGACTTTCGGCGCGCCTACGAGGTCAATCTGATCGCCGTAGCAACGCTCACGCAGGAGGTAGCCAAGACGATGCCGGACGGCGGCCGAATCGTGAACATCGCCTCGCGCGCCTACCTTGGCGCGAAGAACCACCCACACTATGTCGCTTCCAAGGCGGCGGTGGTGGGCTACACGCGCGCCAGCGCGATGGAACTTGCGTACCGGGGCATCCTCGTCAACGCCATTGCACCAGGTCTCATCGACACGCCGATCTTGCGCGCGCTGACACCCGAACGCTTGGCGGCGCAGTTGGCGCTGCAGCCCACCGGCAAGGCTGGTCGGCCGCAGGACATTGCCCAGGCAGTTTCCTTCCTCGTGTCGCCGCAGACGGGCTTCATCACCGGGCAGGTGCTCTTTGTTGACGGTGGCAAATCGCTGGGAGGCTCGGGTTCATGACGAGTTCTGCCTGGGACGCCGAGTACGACGTGGTCGTGATCGGCGCAGGTGCCGGGGGCATGGCCGCCGCGCTCACCGCGAAGATCGAGGGCTGCAGCGTTTTGCTGGTTGAAAAGACCGACAAGGTCGGTGGCTCAACCGCTGTATCAGGTGGAGCGGTCTGGGCGCCGCTCAACGCCCAATCGGCCAAAGTTGGTCACCCCGACACCTTCGAGAAGGTGTGGACGTACATGCGCAACACGGTGGGCGACGCCGCCCCGGCCGCGCTGCAGCAGGCCTTCGTGCGCGAGTGCGCCGGTATGGTGGACTACTTCGAGAAGCACACGGCCGTGCGCCTGGTCGCGCGCAGTTTCTCGCCCGATTACTACCCCGACCGCGATGGCGCCGCCATGGGTGGCCGCTCGCTGGACCCCGCGATGTTCGACGGCCGCGAACTCGGCTCGAAGTTCAAGGAACTCCGCGACCCGCTGCCCGAGTTCATGGTGCTCGGCGGCATGATGATCAACATGACGGACGCCAATCACCTGCTGGCGGTCACGCGGTCGTTCACCTCTTGGCGCGAGGGCATGAAGCTTGTGCTGCGTTTTGGTTCCGACCGGCTGCGCGGCTACCACCGCGGCACCCGTCTCGTGCTGGGCAACGCCTTGGCGGCGCGGCTCTTCAAGAGCGTGCTCGACCGCAAGATCGACTATTGGCTCAGCACTCCGCTGCAGAAGCTCGAACTCACCGACGGCGCTGTCAACGGCGTCACGGTGGTGCGCGAGGGCCGACCCACGCGGATCAGGGCACGACATGGCGTCGTCGTCGCGACCGGCGGGTTCCCGTGGGGCGAAGCGCTGCGCGGGACGCACTACCCGAAGCCGAGCGGCCCCTGGTCAATGTCGCCCCAGGACAACCGCGGCGAAGGCATCGCTGTGGCCCGGGATGCCGGCGCCGTGCTCGGTCACGGCCACACCAACCCGGCTTTCTGGGCGCCCGTGTCCGTGCTGCAGCGGGCGGACGGCAGTGTGACCCGCTACCCGCACCTAGTGTGGGACCGCGCCAAGCCAGGCCTGATGGCGGTGAACGGCGCCGCGCAGCGCTTCGTGAACGAATCGACGTCGTATCACGAGTTCGTACGAGCCATGTACCGCTCGCACGAGACCGTGCCGACGGTGCCCGCGTACCTGGTGTGCGATCACGACTTCATGGAGAAGTGGGGAATGGGCTTGGCCCTGCCGGGTGGCCGCCCGCGCGAACACCTGGTGAAGGCTGGCTACCTGCATAAGGGGCAGACGCTGCGTGCACTGGGCGAATCGTTGGGCCTCGACGGTGCGGCGCTCGAGGCAACGGCCGCGCGCTTCAACGCGCTTGCCGAAAAGGGCCGGGACGACGACTTCGGCAAGGGCAGCACCGAGTACAACCGCTACCTCGGCGATGGCGAGCACAAGCCGAATCCCTGCCTAGGGCCGCTGCGCCAAGGGCCGTTCTACGCGGTCAAGGTGGTGGCTGGCGACATCGGCACCGCGATGGGCATCGCCTGCAACGAACACGCCCAGGCGCTCGATGCGGCCGGCCGGCCGATCCCGGGCCTGTACATGGCGGGCAACGACATGCACTCGGTGATGGGCGGCGAATACCCGGCACCCGGCATCACGCTCGGCCCGGCTCTGACTTTCGGCTGGATCGCCGGGCGCCAACTGGCGCATGCATAAGCCAACAAACTATGAATAGGTGAAATTCATGCAACTCTACTTCTCCCCCTTCTCCCCCTACGTGCGCAAGTGCCTGGTCGTGGCACATGAACTGGGCCTTGCCGACCGCGTGCAATTGCTTCCGTCGAACGCCAATCCGGTCGCGCGCGATCAAGACATCATCGCGAAGAACCCGCTGGGAAAGGTGCCGACCTTCATCACCGACGACGGTGCCGTGCTCTATGACAGCCGAGTGATCTGCGAATACCTTGACACGCTTGGCAACGGCGCGCTGTTTCCGCGCAGTGGCGATGCGCGTTGGAACGCGCTCACGCTGCAGGCCCTAGGCGATGGCATCCTTGACGGCGCATTGATCGCCCGCTATGAGGACGTAGCCCGACCTGAGCCTCTACGCTGGCGCGAATGGCGCGCCGCCCAGCTTGACAAGGCCGAGACCTCATTGGCCCACCTGTCGGCCAACCCCACGCTCATCGCGCCGCAACGCGTGGACATCGGTACCCTGACGGTGGCCTGCGCCCTGTGGTACCTGGACCTTCGCTTCGGTGACGTTGGCTGGCGCGATCGCCATCCTGTCGTCGCGAGTTGGTACGCCGAGCACTCGAAGCGGCCCTCCCTGCAAGCAACCTGGTCCCTGTAAGCGGAGATGGGGCGGCCACCGAGAACTTGGCGCGCCAAAGCAGCCGCTGCCTCTCGTTATCGGCCGTCATGCCAACCCAAGAGCGTCGGGGCAGAAATAGTGACGCAGACCGGAGGCTGATTACGAAATGGTGTCGCGAAGGCCGATCCCGTGCGACATCTCGAAGTGGAGGAGGGCTTTGTGGCGAGTGACACGCCAATGCAAGGGGCGGCATGCAGCGCCCTTGCGCTGAGTGCATCGTCGGCTCTACGCTACGTGCTGTCGTGGTCGCACAGGGTTTCAATGATCGCAAAGCGCTTTGAGGTGATATTCGTGTCGCGCCGCAATTCGTTGCGGAGCATCCTGGCGCAAGCGTGCCTCATGCAGCTGGGTGGTGATCGCTTCACGGCGCTGTCCTGCGGCCAGCCGGGCCAGGTGAGCAGAGAGCTGCATCCGGCCGCGCTCGGGGCCCTCGCCAGCGCGGGGATGCCGGTCCCGCCGGTTCACCCTCGCGGTTGGGACGAACTGGCGCGGGCGAGCTCGCACCGGGCCGATTTCGTGATCACGCTCGATGAGGCGACGCTCGCCTATCAGCCGCGCTGGCCGGGGCAGCCGGCCGCCGCCTTGTGGGCATTTCCGGACATTGCGGCGCTGGACAACGCCGAAGAAGCCGCGCACGCGGCCATCCAGATGCTGCACGCCCTGCGCCGACGCCTCGAATTGCTGGTCAGCCTTCCGCTGCATGGCGCCGACGCGGCGGCGATGCGTTCGGACGTGCGCGATCTTGCGCATCTGCAGTAGGAAAAACCATCATGACCATCGAGCTGGACAAGGAAGCCCGCAAGGAAGCCATCGTCTCCATCGAGAGGTACTTCCGCGAAAACATGGAAGAACCCATCGGCAACATCGCCGCCGGTGCTCTCCTGGGCTTCTTTCTTGAAGAAGTCGGCCCGGTCATCTACAACCGGGCCGTGGCCGACGTTCAGGAGCGCCTGCAGGCGAGGATCTCCGAACTGGACATCGAAGTCCATGAAGACGAATTCCAGTATTGGCGCAAGTTCGAGCGCAAGGCGCGGGAGAAGAAGTAGTGACCCAAGCGACCGGAGACGAATGATGTCCGTCAACTGGAAGCTGCGCCTCAGGTTGTTCGTCCAGCGCTTCTGGCAGCCGACCAGCGCCTGCATGACCTGCATGCCGGGCAGTTGGGGCAACCTGATGAGCCTCGCGCATTGGGCGACCGCGCTRCAGACCGGCTTGGCCACTGGAATACTCGCCTTGCTGTTGACGTTCACGCCGGCGGCCAGGCTTTATTCGAACCGGTACGGCAATGCGGTGGTGGTCGGCTGCCTCACGATGCTGGGCGATGCCTACTCGCACGCCAATCACTACGACATTCCCTTTGCCGAGGCGATCGTGACGGGCGTCATCTCGGGACTGATCACGCTCGCCGGCTCGTTCCTCTTCGAAGACCGGGCCAGGCGGCTGCGCGCAGTGTGGGCCAGGATCTCGGGGCAGTCCTGATCCGCCGTTCAGTCCGCCTTCTGGATGGTCTCCTCGCGCAGGAGCCCCAGGTCGCGGACATTGAAGTGGTGCCGCTTCCATCCTTCGTACGTCCGGCGCCAGTTGATCAGAGAGACGAAGTAATAGACCGCCCTGAACATCCACAACGAACGACGGTAGCCACGCCCCTGATGAATGTCCGCGGCGAGCAGCGACATGAGCCCCTGCTTGACGTTGAACATGTTTCGCGGGTGCATGAACATGTCGCGAATGGTCGGGTTCGTGGCGCGATAGATGAACCACGAGTAATCGCTCGGGCCGACGCGCATCCGTTTCTCCATCTCCTCGCGCGCCCTCGGTAGATTCGCCGGCCTGTCGAGCGCTGTCTGCACCAGTTGGGCGCCGTCGAAGGCGCTTTGCATCGCCAGGAAAACACCCGACGAGAACATCGGGTCGATGAAGGTGAAGGCGTCCCCCACCATCAGGTAGCGGTCGCCGGCGGCATGCGTGCTCGAGTACGAGAAGTTGCCCGTCGCGTGAACCTGGTCGTCCACGAGCGTCGCGTCCTTCAGGCGGTCGTGCAGTTCAGGGCACATGGCGATGGTGTCGAAGAAGTAGTCCTTCAGCGGCTTGTTGCGCGCCTTCAGGTAGTAGGCCCAGCACACTGCGCCGACACTCGTGGTGCCATCGGCCAGTGGAATGAACCAGAACCAGCCGTGATCGAACCAGCAGATGCTGATGTTGCCTTCGCGCTTGCCCTCGAGCCGCCGTGCATTGCGAAAGTGCCCGAAGAGCGCCGTGCTGTTGTGCTTGGGATTCTTTTTCTTGGACTTGAACTTGTTGGCCAGCACCGTGTCGCGGCCGCTGGCATCGACGACGAAGCGTGCGCGCCAGGTGCGCTTTCCGCCGTCGTCGAGCACTGCCTGTACGGTCGCGCCGCTGTCGTCGAAATCCACTTCGCGCACCCTGGCGCCTTCCATCGTCAGCGCGCCTTCCTTGGCGGCATTGCGGAAGAGCAACTCGTCGAGCTCCGAACGGCGGACCTGCCATGCCGAATCCTTGGACGGGTCCCAGCCTTCGGAAAAATCGACGTAGCTGCAGTAGTCGAGGTCCGGCGACACGAATTCAATGCCGAACTTGGGCATGCCGATCTTCTCTACCTCGGCGCGCACGCCCAGCTTGTCGAACAGGTCGACGTTGCCCGGCAACAGCGATTCGCCGATGTGGAAACGCGGGTGATGCTCCTTCTCCAGCAGCACCACGCGCCGTCCTTCGCGCGCGAGAAGTGCGGCGATGGTCGAACCCCCTGGTCCTCCGCCGATGACGAGAACATCGCAGTCCTGAGTGCGTTCCTGTTCCTGGTTTGCCTGCATGAGCGAAGTCTCCTTCTCTTTTCTCTTTCAATTCGTGGTGCCCACGGGGGCGTGGCTGCGTCTGGCAATGAGCGTGAGCAAGGGACCGGTCGCGGCGGTCGTCACCAGCGCCATCACCAGCAGCATGGTGAAAAGCTCGGGGCCGATCAAGCCTGCGTCCAGGCCGACCTTGATGACGATCAGCTCCATCAGCCCGCGAGAGTTCATCAGCGTGCCGGTCGCGAGGCTTTCGCGCCAGCCATAGCCGCACACTTTAGCGCCGGCCGCGCCCCCTGCAATCTTGCCGGACATCGCCGCCAGCAGGATCAGCGCCAGCGCTCCCAGGGCCGCGCCGGCGAACGCGCCCTGGGTGGTCCCCAAGCCCGCCAGCGCGAAGAAGATGGGCATCAGCACGACGATCGACAGAGGCTCGAGCCGGTCGACCAGATGCTTCAGCAGACGATCGTCGCGTGGAAGGCTCACGCCGAACAGGAAAGCGCCGAACACCGCGTGAAGGTGCAGCCACTCCGTGACCATCGCGCAGATGAACAGCCCGATCATGAGGATCGCCAGCATCATCGGAGACGGCTCGCCTTCGGGCGCATGCAGGCGCAGTGCCCTCGCCAGCAGGGGTTTGACGACGACGAACATCGCCAGGACCAGCGCGACGAGGCCAAGGCTGATCCGGACGAAGCCCTCCAAACCGCTGTGCGAACTCGCAAAAGCGACCACGAGCGCCAACAGCACCCAGGCCAGGGAGTCGACCACGGCCGCCGCACCCAGTGCCAATTGCCCGATCCGGGTCTGGGTCATGTTCCGGTCTTTCAGGATGCGCGCCAGCACCGGAAATGCCGTGATCGACAGCGACACCCCAAGGAAAAGCGCGAACGGCCAGAAAGGCAACCCGCTCGGCGCCAGTGAAGGATGCAGCACGGGGGCGATCGACAAGCCCAGGACCATGGGCAACAGCATGCTGCAGAGGCCGACCCACCCCGCCGCCTTCACTTGCGCGGCGACGCCGACTGGCGCGCGAAGCTCCACACCGACCACGAACATGAAAAGCACGACACCCAGCGATGCCAGGGAAGACAAACCCTGCAGCGAGGCGGGCGGAAACAGCTGCGCATGCCATTGCGGAAAGAGCGCACCCAGCACCACCGGCCCCAGAAGCACGCCCGCCGTCATTTCGCCGATGACCATCGGCTGCCCGAAGGCACGGAGCAAGAGGCCGCATCCGCGGGCGACGATCAGGATGACGGTGAGTTGCAGGAGCAGCAGCGCGAGTGACATGGGCGAAAGCGAAAAATGCGAGCCGAAGTATGTCGCATGACTCCCGCCGGAGACTCGCTCACTGGTGCGGCAAGAGGGCGCGCTGCGCGGCCGCGACCAGTTGGCGCGTGAGTCCATCGAGAAGGGCGGACGCTGCGCGGGCCTGCTGCCAGTGCAAGGGGACGTCGAGCGGGGTTTTGGGGACGAGCTCCACGAGCGAGCCGTTCTTGAGCTGCGGCGCAATCAGCGCCCGAGGGTGCAGGCCCCAACCCATGCCGCCCAGCGTCGCGGTCACGAAAGCCTGCGTCGACGGCAAGGTATGACGGGGCAGTTCGACATGGCGATGACAAAGGCGGCGCGCCCACTGTGCTTGCAGTTCGTCCTTGGCATTGAACACCAGGCTGGGCGCGCGCGCGAGGCTGCCGGCTCCCACGCCATCCGCGAAATGGCGACCCATAAAGGCAGGGGTGGCGGCAGCCACGTACCGCATCGATCCCAATGGACGGCTGTCGCAGCCGACCGCAGGGCGCGCGGTGCCGGTCACGGCTGCCAGCACGGCACCGCTGCGCAGCCATTCGGCCGTGTGTTCCTGGTCATCGATGGCGATTTCCATGAGCACCGGCGCTTCGGCGGCGAAGGCGGCCACGGCAGGAGCGAACCAGGTGGCCAGGCTGTCGGCATTCACCGCCACCGGCAGCGGCACCCGCGCGACTCCCTCCGGCGCCAGTGCCGCGACGGCGCCTTCGAGTTCCTGCTCCATCAGGCGGACGCGATCGACGTGCTGGCACAGGCGCCGACCCGTTTCCGTGGCGCGGCAGGGCTGATCGCGCACCACCAGGGCGCAACCGACGCGCTCTTCCAGCAGCCGGATGCGTTGCGACACGGCCGATGGCGTCACGTGCAGCGCGCGGGCCGCGCGTTCGAAGCTGCCTTCGCGTACGACGGCAGCGAGTCCCGAAAGCGCTGAATAGTCCAGCATGAAATTAGCAATCCTAAATTGACGTTAGTAAAGATAGTTTGTCTTCATTGATGCATGGAGGCAAGATTCCCTGATGTTGAACATTTCCGACTCCGCTTCGCTTGCGTCCTCGGCTTTCGCGCAAGGTCTCTTCCTGAGCCTGGGACTCATCGTTGCCATCGGCGCGCAAAACGCTTTCGTCTTGCGCCAGGGACTGCGGCGCGAGCATGTGGGCAGCATCGTGTTGTTCTGTGCATTGGCCGACGGCGTACTGATCGTCGCCGGGGTTTCGGGCATGGCGCGCGCGCTGGGTGACCACCCCGGGCTGACTCGGGCACTGGCATTGGCCGGCGCCGCCTTCCTTGCCGTTTACGGCCTGCAGGCATTGCGCCGCGCGCGACACGCGCACGCGTTGTTGCCATCCGAAGGGGGCGTGCGCCTCGGGCGGGCTGCCGCGATGGCGCAGGCGGCCGCATTCACGTTGCTGAACCCACACGTCTACCTGGACACGATGCTGCTGGTGGGCAGCATCGGAGCCCAGCAGCCGGCATCGATGCGCGGCTGGTTTGTGGCCGGCGCGAGCGTGGCCAGTCTGTCGTGGTTCGGGCTCCTGGGCTACGGGGCGCGCTGGCTGGCTCCGCTGTTCACGCGAGCCAAGGCATGGCAAGTGCTGGACGCGCTCGTCGGCCTGACCATGGCCGCCATGGCGGCGTTGCTGGTTCGCGGCGTCTATGTGGGCCTCGGGTGATTGCCACGTACGTGCGGCTAGGTGGGCGCCGGGATGGCGCAACTGGCCCCGCTTTTTGAGAATCTACGCAGCGGTCCGACACCCCACCTCAATTCAAGGAGACTGGCATGCGTCTTTCGTTCTTGACCCTTCCCATTGCCGCTGTTGTCTTGACCTGTGCGTCAGTCACCGTGCCGGCGCAGGATGCGCCTGCAATACCGCCCCTCCAAACACAAGGCACGGCGAGCTTCACATGTGGCGGCATCGGATTGGGATCTTCCAAGGCGATGCTTGCTGCGCGGAAGGACTACCCGCTGTCGCTGCTTTTTGCATCGTCCAGTGGCGAATACATGGCTTCCGTCAACCTGACGATCAAGGATGCCAAGGGTGCCAGCGTCCTGAGTGTTCCTTCGACCGGCCCCATCTGCCTGGTCAAGCTGCCGGAGGGCAGGTACACCGTCGAGGGACAAGCGCTGGGCAAGACCAAGACGCAGCGCGTGGCGATCGGCGGCGCACCCAAGGCCGTCGACTTCACCTTCCCGTGAGCCATCGATAAACCATCCCGCCGGAGCGGCCGGCATACCAAGGAGTCAGCATGTGGGTTCGCAGTCGTTCATCACTGGCGGTCATCGCCTTCATCACAGTTGCGAGCGGTTGCGCCAACTACAAACCCCTGCCGCCTCTCGTCGGCGGCTTCATGTCGCCCTTGGTGTCACGCACGAGTTGCATCGACGCCGTGTCCCGCGAGTACAAGGTGCCCAAGGAAAGCGTGACACCCATCACCGATGCACAGACCATGAACGATGGGTTCTACGTCGTGACGCTCGGCATCGGCCCTGGCAAGCCCAACGTGAATTGCACCGTCAACGAGAACGGCGTCGTCTCCGACGTCATTCGGGCACGCTGAGCTGCAACCACGAGGGGCGTAGCGGCATCGCCGCTCAGAAGCGGTCTGCGAGCCCCATGGCCGGATCGCTCACCAGGTGGCGCCCGGTTTCGACGCGACCCGCGAAGCGCCGGTAGAAGCTGGCGTCCGCATCGCAGGTCACCACGAAGTCATACCACTGGCCGCTGTCGTCCAGGCTCCAGCGCATGCCGGCGTCATCGCCGCCCTTGACTCGAACGCTCCATGAACCGTCGGGGTTGGTGCCGATTCCGCCGTGGTTACCGTGATCGTCGTGGTCGTCGTGGTCGTCATGATTGTTGTGCCCGTGGCCCTTGTTGTCGTGACGGTCGCCGCGGTCGTCCCTGCCGCCGCCGGGGCCCAGGACCTGTGGCCGGGCATAGGCCTTGTTCGGCTTGACGGTAAAGCGGCAATCGCGCCGGCCATCATTGCGCAGCTGCAGGTGGATGTTGCCGCTTCGCGTGTCGTAGCCCACGCGGATCTCGGGCGCCGGCGCGCCTGCCGCGCGCAGTGCATTCAAGTCGCCCTTGAACTCGCGATGGAAACCGTTGGGGCCGAGCACCCACAGGTCGTACAGGCCCGCGTTGTCGGTCATTGCGCTCCAGTAGTCGTTGAGTTGCTTGCCGGCTTCGACGGCGTAGCGGCGCGGCAGGCGGTCCGACAGGTGCAGCTTGTCGTACACATGGAAGACGGCGGCGGCACGCCCGCTGTTGGCAAAGAGCAATTGGATGCGGCCGTTGGCCGAATCGCTGCGCGCGCTGGTGTGCAGCTCATAGGGCAGCGCACGCGAAGGACGCACGCCGCTGGCCTGCACCGGCAACGTGGGATCGGCCGGTGGCACGATCTTCGGCAGTGCTTGCTGTTCGGCAGTCAGCGCATCGGCTTCTTCCTTGGTCTTGCGTCCGGCGAGCGTGGGCAGCGGCTCGTCGTTGGGCCGTTCGAAGTTGAAGGCGCTGGTGAGATCGCCGCAGATCGCGCGGCGATAGTTGCTGATCTGCGGCTCGACCACGCCGAAGCACTTCTCGAGAAAGAGCAGCGTCGAAGTGTGATCCGAGACTTGCGAGTTGACCCAGCCGCCGCGGCTCCAGGGCGAGACCACCCACATCGGCACGCGCGGCCCTGGACCGTAGGGCCGTCCGTCGGCTGCGGGCTGGCTCGTGGTCGCTGGCGCGAAGTCGTGATATTCGACCGCCACGTCCGCCTCCGCGAACGTGTGCGCGCCGGACAAGGAACCATCGGCATTGCGCGAGGGCACCGCAGGCGAGGGCAGGTGGTCGAAGAAGCCGTCGTTCTCGTCGAAGTTGACCAGCAGCACGGTCTTGCTCCAGACCTCCGGATTGGCAGTCAGCGCGTCCAGCACTTGCTGCACGTACCAGCCGCCCTTTGCCGGACTCGACGGTCCGGGATGTTCGCTGTAGGCGGAAGGTGAAATGATCCAGGACACCGCCGGCAGCGTGCCGTTCTTGATGTCTTCGCGAAAGGTTTCGAGAAAGCCATACGGCATGGTGTTGCCGAAACCCTTGGCGAGCGGGCTGAGCGCGTCGTCGACCACCGGGTCGTAAAACGGGCCGGCCGCGGTGACGGGCTGCGTGATGTCCGTTGCCGCGACGTAAACCGGACGGCGCGCCGGCGGCATCTGCTCGATGGCGGCGCGCCAATGGCGAAAGCCCATCATCTCGTTGCAGCCGTAGTTGTCGATCAGGCTCTGGTAGACCTTCCAGCTCACGCCGGCCTTCTCCAGGCGATCGGCATAGGTGGTCCACGTCCAGCCGGCCGTCGAGGCGCCGATGTCGTTGCCACCGTTGAACTGGTTGTTCAACCCGGCGACGCGGACCTTGCTGCCATCGATTGGGCTGATGCCGTTGGGGCCATTGGTGCCGCTCCAGTAGAAGAGCCGGTTCGCGATCGTGCCGGTGTGCATGCCGCAGTGGTAGTGGTCGCACAGCGTGAAGGCATCCGCCAGCGCACGCTGGAAGGGGACTTCCGCAGTCTCGTAGTAGCCCATGGCCAGTTGGCCCTTGGCATCGGGCCACTTGTACATGCGGCCGTGGTCCCATGCCGCCTGCGAGTCGGACCAGGAGTGCGGCGTGCTGCCGGCGCGCTGTGCATTGCCTTTGCTCGCATCGAGGTGATAGGGCACGAAGGTGCTGGGCGGCGTCGTCTTCGTATAGGTCTGCGAAAAGACGTTCTTGCCGTTGGGCGACGGGACTGCAAAGCGGTCGCCGAAGCCGCGCACGCCCTTGAAGGTGCCGAAGTAGCTGTCGAAGGACCGGTTCTCCTGCATCAGCAGCACGACGTGCTTCACATCCTTGACGGTGCCCGTCTCGTGGTGTGCAGGGATGGCCAACGCGCGGCGGATGCTGGGCGGAAAGGTCGCCAAGGTAGCGGCGGCAATGCCGGTGCCAGTGGTGCTTTGGAGGAACTTGCGTCGTGTCGTCATGTGTTTGACTTGGATTTCTTTGGGAGTGATGGCGCGAGGGTCAGGGGGCGTAGCTGACGTTCGGCTGGCTGGTGTCGGATGAGGAAGCGGCGGAATCGGTCTTGCTCGGCGTGCTGCTGCTGGCGGTGGTGCCGGTCGCAGCGGTTGCTCCGCCAAGGGCGCTGCCGCCGCCATCGCCGCCACAAGCGGTCAGGGCGCACGCCAGGATCGAAAGCGCGACAGGCGCGCGCAGGACAAACCACGGGTTCATAGTGGGGTACTCCATAACTTGGGCGTGCCAAGACTAGGCGCGGACCGTGACGCCGCGATGTAAGCACGATGACACGCCCCCGTCTCAGAAGGCGCTGAACGAGCCCCGGTGCGGGCGTGTTGCTCAAGGGCCCTGCCCGCGAGGGCAAACCCTGAGTCCTCCGCTGAAGCAATGTCCCGGTTGTCGTGGAGACTCACGGTCGAAACAAAAAGGAGAAGCTCATGAAAAGGCCGGTGCGCATCGCACTCGCGGCGATGGCAGGGGCGCTGATGGCGCTGGCGTTGGTTTCGTGCGGAGGTGGTGGTGGAGGAGGAGGCGGCGGGCTCGCTGGCGCGGGATCCGCCGGGTCAGGAGCGACCGCTTCCCAACTGCCCGCGCGCGACGCGTTGATCGCACGCGCCCGGAGTTTCGAGATCGACACGCCCTACGTTCCGCCGCCGGGCGATCCGCTGGAGCACAACACCGCCGGGTTCGCCAAGACGGTGTGTTCCAACGTCTTCATCACCGGCATGGATCCGGATGTGGCCGCCGAAGCCACCGGGTATTTCACCGGGCCTTATGCGCAGCGCAGCAAGGTGGGAAAGCCGGTGGTCGACCACGCCAACAAGGAAGTGCGCATCACCATGCCGAACGGCACGACGCTGACCGCCAGGTATTACGGCTCGCAGGGATGCGTCACGCTGGCACCGGGGGCGACGGAGGTGTCCTTCAAGCCCGAGACCGTGACCAGCGCGCTGCCCGATCCCGCCACGCAGCCGTGGCCGATGGGCGACGTGCTGCCGACCGACCGCGCCACGGGCATCGACACGGCGAAGGTCGATCAGGCGATGGCCGCGCCCTTCGAGGCGTCGGGCGCATACACCACCGCTTTCGTCGTGACCTACAAGGGACGCATCATCGGCGAGCGCTACGCGAACGGCGCGACTGCGACGACGCCGCTCGAATCCTGGTCGATGGGCAAGAGCGTCACGGCCACGCTGATGGGCATTCTCATTAAGCAGGGGGTCTATACGCTGGACCAGCCCGCGCCCATTCCCGAATGGCAAGCCCCCGGCGACAAGCGCCAGCAGATCCGCATCTCGGACCTGCTGCACATGTCGAGCGGCCTGCGCATCAAGGCGCCCGACGATCCGGACTTCGACCCGAACGGCACCTACCCCGATCACATCTATTTCTACACGGGCCGCATCGACGCGTTCAACTACGCGGCAACTCGACCGCAGCAATGGCCGCCCAACACCATCGGCCGCTATCGCAACACCGATCCTGTGCTGGCCAACTACCTGATCCGGCTCGCCGTCGAAGCGCGCGGCGAGGACTACCTGTCATTTCCGCAACGCGCGCTCTTCGACAAGATCGGCGTGCGCTCGATGACCATCGAACCCGACCCCTACGGCAACTTCCTCACGCAGGGCCACGACTTCATGTCCGCACGCGATTGGGCGCGCCTGGGCAACCTGTATTTGCAGGACGGCGTGTGGAACGGCGAGCGCATCCTGCCCGAAGGATTCGTCAAGTTCGTGAGCACCGTCGCGCCGGCGTGGGCGGCCGACAAGCGGCCCATCTACGGCGGCTTCTTCTGGATCAACGGAATGGGGCAGTGGCCCGTGCCCGCGTCGGCCTACTACATGCTCGGAGCAGGCGGGCAGGTGGTGATCATCGTTCCCTCGCATGACCTCGTGGTCGTGCGGCTGGGCTACGACAAGGGCGAAGCGCTGTCTTCGCAGGGCGTGCAGAAGGCGCTGTCACTGCTGATGCAAGGCATTGCGCCCTCACAGTAGGTCGTTGTCAGCGCGGCGGCGTTGGCGAAGGCGCCTTGTCCGGATGCGTGATCGGTTCAGGGTCGGAGGGGCCGGGTTCCTTGGGCTCGGCATGGGCCGGATCGTACGGTTGGCGCGCGGCACGTTGCGCGTTGGCTGCTGCTGCCGGACTCGGATGGGTTTCCAATGCCGGCGCCTTTGGCGCCGCTGCATCCTTGGCCCGCTGCGGGGCCGGAGCAGGCGATTCCTTCGAGATCTCGGCGGGCTGCGACGGCGCTCCCGGCGCGGGCGGTTGCTGGGCGAACGCCAGCGTCATGGCGAAGAACAATGGCGCGAACGCCAGTCCGTTCTGGTTTTGAAGATGTTTTTGAAGTGCGAGGCTGATGGTCATCACGGTGCTCTCCCATTGGATTGCAACACTTTTCAACAGCAATAGCGCATCGAGCCGCCAACGGGCGTGAGCCCCCGACCCGCATCGGCGTAGGCGCCTCGCGCGCCGTGCGCGGAGGCCGGCCCATGCACATCCAAGCGAGCCGGCGCCTACACGGGCAGGGCATGACGGCTGATCAATCAGCGGCGCTAACGAAGCGATACACAACCGTGCACGACCGCCGCTCACACACTCACAACCAGGACGACATCATGGAAAGCAATTCATCGAACACGCGCTCAGAGACCATGGGGACCACGGGCGCAGCCGGTACTCAAGAGGACCCCGTTCGCCGGGCAACGGAAGACGCCGACAGCATGGGCCGCAAGGCCGCGGACGCGGCTCAGGGCTACTTGCAAGATGCCCAGGCCAAGGCGAGCGCGGCAGCTCAAGCCGGCAAGGCCTATGCGAAGGACGCCGTCAACGCGGCAGGCAAGAAGATCGACAGCATGAAGGGGCAGGCGGTCGACCTGAAACAGCGCGGCATGCAGTTCGCCTCCGACGAGCCGATGAAGGCCGTGGTCTATGCCGCAGCCGGCAGCGCGGTCCTCACGGCGCTATTGCTGTCGCTGATGCGCGGGCGCCGCTAGCGGGCGGGGCCGCTACTGCTTGCGCCAGCGCGCGACGAGGCGCTTGATCGCGCGCGCGCTGCCCTCCGGATCGGTGCCGATCGGCCGATCGCGGTACAGCCGACGCAGCTCCGCAAGTACCTCGTTCAGGGCCGCCAGGTTGCGCTCGCTGTAGTGCCAGGTGCCGCTGACCACGAAGTGCCCAGGGATGGCACATGGCTTCGGCGAGACCTGAACGTTCTCGATGCCGATGCGGTGCATGGTCTCCACGCGATCCGCCGAAGGGTTCGACAGAAGCCCCGCCGGGCGCGAGAACGCAAAAGACACCGCCTGCACCTGCTGGACCTGTTCGGCGACGAAGGCGCAGATTTCGAGAAAGATGAGCCGGCTGAGATGCCGGCTTTCTTCCAGGCTGAACAAGGGCGGCGTGAAATGCTCGACCCATATCTCGTTGCCGGACGAACTGACTGGCACCGGGTCGACAGTGCAAACCAGGACCTCCCCGTCCAGGACCAGAATCGGGTCGCCCAGGCAGTACCGAGCCCCTCCAGGGCCAGTGATTCGAAGCTTATTCACTGTCTGTGGCGATCGCGCCCGGCCCTGTTCTCCGGTTTCCGCGTCGCCGCCTCCTCACTCGTGTCGTTGGCTGCAAATTTAATCCTGCCACGGACGATACGCCTTCGCCTGCGTGACAGGATGCTCTCGCTAACCCGAAGCTAGCCCGAACGAGTGCCGGGGTTGCGGATGGCTGGGGTAAACCCTCAAGCCGAGCAAGCTGTCTGCGCCTCAAGCAAGTACATGCAATGAACCCTCAGGTCCTCATCATCGGCGCGGGGCAGCCCGCTGGTGTTCTTCCCGATCGGACATGGTCGCTTTCGCGTCGTTGCATGTGCACAGTCCGGCCGGTGGTCAAGGCATGAACACCGGCATGCAGGACGCGATGAACGCCGCCGCAGCGACTGCACGAGGTCCTCGGCACCGGCAAGTTTGCGGTCTTGTCCGTCGGTACCCCGACTGTCGCCGTGAGCAGTGGAAGCATCACGTCCCGGTCTTCGCCGCGCGCTGGCTCCGGTACTTCGCGATCTCGCCCTTCAGGTCAGTGAACTCTTCGCACGGGAGAAAGCAGAGCTTGTCGAGCACCTTGAGTTCCTGCTCGGCTCGTGCGAGGTCACCCATCTGAAGATAGGCCTCGCCGAGGTATTCGTGCGCGCCCCTGTGCTTCGGATTGATCTTCAGCGCCTTGTCGTAGGAACTCAGCGCGGCCTCGGTATTGCCCAGCTTGCGTTGCGCATGGCCCAGCTCGTTCCACGCGTCGGCGTCGCCGGGACTGCGCGCGACGTAGGCGGTCATGTGGGTCTGGACCTGCTGCCAGTCCTCCTTGCCGACCGCCGCCATTCCTGCACGGAAGTCCGGGTCCGGGTTGACGTTGACGGCTTCGCTGCCCCCACCACCACCGCCTCCTCCGCCGCCGCCACCACCACCGGCCGCCAGCGCGGAAAGGCTGAAGGCCAAGGACAGGCTGGAAATCAACATCACGACTGCATGTTTCATGGTGAGTTTCTCCTTCACAACACGAGATTCAACGGTTGTCGATGCGGCCATAGACGCCATGGCTTCCTCCGCCGGGGCCTGCGGCAAAGAATAGTGTGTTCGTGGGCTGGTTGTCGATGCCATTGCCGAAGGCAATGCCTTTCAAGCCATCAACGACGACAGGGCTTCCTGCCGCTGTCGAGAGCGTCCCCATGAACGCACCGTTGGTCGCGTTGAACGCATTGATCGTCCCGTCACCGGCATTGGCAACGAGCAAAGCGTTGCTGAAGGGACCGAAGTCGGCCGGCGCCATCGCCATGCCCCATGGCGCGTTGACCGGGCCGCCCGGCGGAACGAGGCGGCTGACGAGCCGGCCGGCAGTGTCGAAGACGTCGATGGCTCCAAGACCGGCTCCCGCGATGGGGTTGGCCGCTTGCGCGTCCTGCATGGCATAGCTCACATAGATCAGGCTATTGATCGCCTGGACGCCGAATGGCGCGTAACCGGCCGGCAATGCCGGGTCGACGAAGGGGCCCGCGACGCGGGTCTGCTTGAAGGTCGAATCGAACATGTCGACTCTCGCGTGGCGGAAATCCGCTGCGTACAGAAAGTCCGCGGAGCCTTGGCTGGCGATGGCCAGGCCCGTGTAGACCGCGCCCGCGGGTCCGCTGTCGAAAACCGTGACCGCGTGAGTCATATCGACACTGGGCGACCAGCCCGACAAGGTGCCGCCTTGTCCCGCGAAGATAAAGGCGCTCGCGCCGGTGACACCGTTTTGCGTGACCATGAAGTCCTGATGGCCGTTGAAGACAATGCCGGTCGGCATCGCATTGCCGGCAGCGCCTGGCGGTATCGATACGACCAGCGATTGCGCAACGCCGTTGCCGTCGTAGAGGGTGGAGGTCGATGAGCCATTGTTCGCGACCCAGGCGAATCCCTTGGGGTTGAAGGCCACGCCCCATGCGTTGACAAGGCGTGCATCGCTGCTCGAACTGCCGTACAGGTTGTTGGCCGCGGAGAGATCGGACACGAGGTTGGTCGCGGCATAGCTCATGCCGGTGGTTGGGCCCATGCCGGTAGCGGTGCCGGTGCCCATCCCTGATCCGGCGCCTGGCACGAACGGGCTGCCAGAGTAGCCACCACCGCCTCCGCAGGCGGCCAGCAGGAACGCGCTCGCACAGGCGAGACCGTACAACTTCAGGCGATTGGCTCTCATTGCGCATCTCCTTTGGGACGGGGCTCGGTGTATTCCGGGCCGGCGCCGAAAGGTTCATGCCGCCATCGTTCAAAAGGCGAGCGAAGCGCTCAGCACCAGCGCACCGCGCGATGCGCGTCCATAGGCAGTCGGGTAGACGGCGCTGCGGCCGCCCGCCACCCAGGCGAGCTGCACTTCCCACGCGTCGCGCGCGACGGCGGCCCCCAGGCTTGCATCGAAGCTCGCGTTGGCGTCTTCGGTGCGGGTGCCGCCGACTCGCATCAGCGCGCCGACGTGCGCCGTTGCGCGCATCAGGGCTGAAAGAGGCACGCCCACGTTGAATTCGCCGTACACCGTACGCGCGCCGCTGCCGAAATAGTCGGGCGAGTAGTGCGCCCGCATGTTCCATCTCTCGCCATTCAGGCCAGCGAACACCTCGTAGTAGTCGTAGCGCGAGTCGGTGCCGAAGTGAACGCCGGTCACACCCGCTTCCCAGCCGAAGCGATCCGAAAGCCGGCTCGCGTACCCCGCATAGCCGAGCGCCTGCACTTGCCAGCGCGGCCGATACAGCATCACTTCAGTCAGCGACCCGCCGCCGAACCAGCCGCCCGGATGGTCATAGGCGGCGCTCAGGAGAAGGGTCGGCCGCTCGTCGCTGAGCGAAATGCCGCGATAGCGATAGTCGGAGAGGAGCGCGACGCTTGCACCGACCTGTGCGAAAGCGACGCCGCAGGCGAGGAAGAGCGAGGGGCAGAGCGCGGCACGCAGACCGGCGGTCGGCATGTCACTGACGCATGTTGAAGGGTGTCGTGGATCGCGTCACGGTGCGGACGCAGGCAGCATCGCCTGCGACGCGTGCCAGTGTGGCACAAGCGTCGATGTCTCCGCCGGGGAAGGCGACGACGCTGGCGAAGGAAGGCGCCGCTGCCGGTGCCGGCGATCGTTCGCGCATCAGGGCGAACAAGCCCGTCACGTGGGCTGCGGCATACGATGAACCGGACACGAGATTCCAGCGGCCACCCGGCAGGGTGGTTGGCACGTCGCGACCGGGGGCGACCAGCGTGCCGCGCAGTGCAGGCTCGCCGGTGTCCTCGGCGACTGCCACGACGCCCGCGTGCGATGCCGGAAATCCGCCGTCGGGCAACTTCCGGTCGAAGGCGCCGATCACGCTGATGCTGCGCGAGAGCGCGACATCGAGCAGCCTGTCGAGCAGGCGATCGCGCGGCCCGCTGAGGCTCAGGTTGATGACCGAGGCATCGTGCGTGATGGCGAAGTGAAGCGCCATCGCGAGGCTCAGGCTCGTACACAAGGTGCTGTCGCTGCTTTGCTGCCAGCATGCGCGCAAGGCAAGCAGACGTGCGTTCGGCGCGATGCCGACGATGCCGACGCCGTTGTCTGCGCGCGCGGCGATGATGCCCGCCACCGCCGTTCCATGGTCCTCGGCGACGTCACGGCGGCCGACGACGAAGTTCTCTCTGAGCACCACCTGGCCGACCAGGTCGGGGTGCAGTTCGTCGACGCCGCTGTCGACCACGGCGACGCGCGCTTGGCGGCCGGTGGAGATCTCGTGCAGGTCTTGAAGGTGCCAGGCTTGCGCCACGGGCTGAAGCGGGTAGAGCGGGTCGTCGTGGCCCGCCTGTGCCTGCGCCTGGAAGACGTTCATCGGCTGCGCCCAGGCCACGCGTGGATCGCGCGACAAGTCCTGCGCGACGCGTTCGGGCGATTGGCCGTCCGGCACGGCGATCACGAAGCAGTCCACGCCCAGCAGCGGCATCGCCCAGTCGGTGATCAGTGTCAGGCCATGTTCGCGTGCGAGCGCTGCAGCCACGCGGCGCCGCGCACCGTGCGCCGGGCCGTCGCCGTAGCCACCTGAATAGGCGCTCTCGGGCCGATAGTGCTCCGGCGGAAGGCGCAACAGCAGCAACACCTGCTGATCAAGAGCGGACGTCGTGACGGTCGGCTCCGCTGGCGCGGCCCCTGCGAGTGGCTGGACTGCAGCGAGGGAAAGCAGCGATGCCAGCACCACGAGAAGGCGCTTCATGGCGGTGCCCGGCCATCGAGCGACTCGACGAGCATCACCGTGCTTTCCTTGCGCATACGGTTGACCGCCGCTGTTTCGAGGCCGGCCGGCACCGCCAGCAGGTAGGCATCGGTGGCGGTCGGCCCATAGACCAGCCGGGCTTCGCTTTCGCGCAGCACGCGTCGCATTTGCTGCTCCGTCGCCTCCGGTCGGAAGCGCACGATCAGGTTGCCATGAGTGGCGGCGCCAGGCGGCGCGGCTCCGCCGAGCGCCCGGAAGCGCTGTTCCGGGATCACGGCCGTCACGAGCACGCCGCTCAACGTCGCGACAAGCGCGCATTGACCGGCAAGCGCCCAACGAGTCCACACGGGAGTGTCCCGCCAGTGCGCCTTCAGGCGCGCCAGCAGTCCCTGGCGTCGTGGTGGCGATGCATCGGCGGCGATGCGCTCGCGCAATAGCGCGAATCCGTGGTCGGCGTTGCCGATGGGCGGAGGTTCCGAACTGGCGCAGGCGGCCTGAATCTCCCTTTCCCAGGCCAGTTCGGCCTGGCAGCGCGCGCATTCGGCGACGTGCGCTTCGACGCAGGCGCGTTCGTCCCTGGCTTGTCGATCTTCTTCGCCGGGGCTTGCGCCGGTGCGGACATACCACGGCAGCAGCGCCTGCACCTTCTGATGCACGTCCGTGCCGAGGGGAACGACGCGCCCGCTCACAGCCAATCCTCCAATCGACCGACGAGCAGGTTCTTCAATCTGCGACGGGCATGGAACATGCGCGTCTTCACGGTGTCCACGGGGCAGTCGACGATCTCGCTGATTTCGCGGCAACCGATGCCGTGGAAGTAGGTCAGGTGGACGACCGCGCGCTGCTCGAACGAGAGCTGGTCCATGGCCTGTGCCAGCACTTCGCGAATCTGCGACTGCGCGGCGCGGTACTCGGGATTGGCCTCCGCCGGCGCCGGCTGATCGTCGTCGCCTTCTTCCGAAACGGGCTCATCCAGCCGGCTCAACGCTTTCATGGCCTTGCGATAGCCGATCGCAAAGATCCAGGTCGACACCTTGCTGCGGCCGTTGTAGGTCGCGGCGCGGTTCCAGACCACCAGCATCGTGTCGTTGAGGACTTCTTCGACGAGGCCGGGGCGGCGCGTCAGGCGATCGAGAAAGCGCGTGAGGCGCGGGTGATAGGCGCGATAAAGCTGCTCGAAAGCCTGCAAGTCGCCCCTGGTGGTTCGGGCAAGCAAGCCCACCTCCGCGCGCTCGGCCAAGGACGCTTCCTCGGCCTGCGTGCGGATGGCATCGAGGGGCATGCTCGGCATCGGAAGCTCATGAGAGAGGGGCTCCAGCGCACTGTACTCCTCGTGCTCCGGGACGGGGCAGCCTGCCTTCGTGGGACGTGTTCGTGGGCCCATGCGCTTCTCGTGGGTTGGAACGGTTCATTCCAGCCCACGAGGAAACGGTTCAATGGACCCTGGGCTATTGGACGGAAATGGCCTTGCTGGTCGCCGTCGCGTCGAAGAGAAGCATCGAAGGCCACGGTTGCCAGGTGACGCCCAGCACCTGCGCGTTCGGATCGCCTCGCCGGGCGAAGGCGCCCAGGCTTTTCATCATTGCTTCGGACAGTTGCAGCCGCCCCGGTTTGTTCGCGGTCGAGTTCGCGATGTTCGAGAAGAGCGAGGGCCCGAAAGTGCCGAAGATGAACGGCAAGTCAAAAGCGTGCGCCGCGCCATAGATGTCGTTCCAGGGCGCCGGCTCCTGGTCCCAGTCGAAGCGGTAATACCAGACCTCGTGCTGCTGCGCTTTCAGCGTGTTGAGCATGTTGTCGCGGCTCGCGATGAAGAAGATCTGGTTCAGCAGATCCGTCTTTGCGTTGAAGCCCGTGACGGGCGTCGTCACCGGGAGGTATTGCGCCGGAATCCACTGTTCGATGCTCACCGTGGGCGGCGCGTCTGGGTGGTAGTTGAACTGGGTCGAGAACAAGGTTGCATCGCTCACGAGCCGGCCGCTGACGCCGCCGAGCGCGGGGGACAGCGCAAGGAAGGTCGGGAACAGCTTCGCCTCGTCGCGTGTGTTGCCCGCGAGCACGGGCACCCGCAGATAGTTTCCGGCGCGAATGGCGGCGATGGGGTCGACGGGCAGGACGGCGCCGTCGGGGATGGGGCCGGAGCCTGCGAGCCCGAGCGGCGCGAGCTTGGTGAGCAGCGTGCCGAACAGCGTCGCGGGGCTCTTGGAGCGCAGATAGGCTGCGATCTGCGCGGGCGGTTGGCTGGCCACATAGGCGGCGGCGGAGGCGGCGTCGCTGGCGAGCCCGTCGGCAATGAGCTGGTTCGTGAGCAGGGCATTGCCCTGGGCGAGATACACCGGCTCTGGGCTCAGTGTCGGGATACTGCCGGGAGGCAGGTCCGTGGCAAGCGACAGTCCGCCGCTGAGCGGCACCGCGCGGTGGAAGAGCTTGTGGCGCGCGTTCGTGACCACGGGCGAAGCCAGGAGCGCATAGACGTTGATGGCCCCCGCTGACTGTCCCATCAATGTGACGTTGCGTGGATCACCGCCGAACTCATCGATGTCGCTTCGAATGAATTCAAGCGCCTTGACGATGTCGAGCAAGGCGAAGTTGCCAGAGTCTTCCTCCGGCTGGGTGCCCGACTTGAGTTGCGGCACGTCGAGGAAGCCGAAGATGCCGAGCCGGTAGTTCACCGTGACGACGACCGCCTGCGCCGCCTTGGCGAGCGCAGCGCCGTCGTAGACCGGGTCGGCCGTATAGCCCGACACGTCGCTTCCGCCGTGGACGAAGACGATGACGGGCAAGTCGTCCCGGTCATTCGCCGGACGCCAGATGTTGAGGTAGAGGCAATCCTCGTTGCCCACGGCCTGGTTCAGCGTGGTGCCGATGGTCGCGTCGTAGCGGTTGTTGACGCCCGGGCCGTAGATGCGGCCGTATTGCGCGCACGCATTGGCAAACTGCTGGGTCGCCTTGGGCTTCTTCCATGGATCGGGATCGACCGGAGCCTTCCAGCGCAGGTCGCCCACTGGCGGCTTGGCAAAGGGCACGCCCTTCCATGCGAGCGTCCCGGTGTTGCTGGAGTCGTCCACGCCAACGATCTTGCCGAAGTGGGTGCGCCGGGCAATGTCGGCACGGTCCGGGCGATTGCCGTGATCGCTGCGATCGTCGTGGTCGTCCCGACCCCAGGACGGCGTCTGCGCGAGAAGCGCGGCACACGCGGCTACAAAGCAGGCACTACGTATCGCATTGCGCATCATGGGCTTGTCTCCTCCAGGTTGGCTGGCAACGGTAAAAGCCACTACACGGGCGCGCCTACGGGATAAACCCGACTTCGCTTGTTTCACCTTGTTCCGGTGCTTCCATGTTTGTCTTGATCAAACATGCGGGGATGAGGCCCAATCGTGGTCGTTCCTCCAGGAGACCTCCCATGAGCACTGAACCTGCGGAAAAGCGACGGCTCGATGACGCGCATGCCAAGCGTGCGCCCTGGAAGAAGTGGGGTCCCTATCTCAGCGAGCGGCAATGGGGAACGGTGCGCGAGGACTACAGCGACAACGGCGACGCCTGGAACTACTTCACCCATGACCAGGCCCGCTCGCGCGCCTACCGCTGGGGTGAAGACGGCCTGGGCGGCATCAGCGACGACCATCAGATCCTGTGCTTTGCGCTGGCGTTGTGGAACGGGCGCGATCCGATCCTGAAGGAGCGAGCCTTCGGACTTGCCAACAGCGAGGGCAACCATGGCGAAGACGTCAAGGAGTACTACTTCTATCTCGACTCGACGCCGACGCACTCGTACATGAAGTACTTGTACAAGTACCCGCAGGCGGCCTACCCATACAACGATCTGGTCTCCACCAACCGTGGGCGCGGCAAGCAGGAGGCTGAATACGAACTGCTGGATACAGGCGTGTTCGATGACAACCGCTATTTCGATGTCTTCGTCGAATATGCGAAGGCGGCGCCCGACGATGTCCTGGTGCGCATCACTGCGTTCAATCGCGGACCTGAAGCGGCGCCCCTTCATCTCTTGCCGACACTGTGGTTCCGCAACACGTGGACGCAGTCGGGTGGCGGCTCCAAACCGGTCCTGGAGCGTGTTGCCTCAAGCAGGATTGCGACGGTTCATGCGCGCCATACCGATCCGCTCTTTCTTGAATCGCTGGACGAGTACTACCTCTATTGTGATGGTGATGGCGATGGTGATCGCAACGCCGAAGTCCCGCTGCTCTTTACCGAGAACGAAACCAACAACGCCCGCCTCTTCGGCGGAACCAATGCCTCGGCCTATGTGAAAGACGCCTTTCACCGTTTCGTCATCAACGCAGACTCGGATGCAGTCAACCCGGCAGGGCAGGGGACCAAGGTCGCGTCCCACTACAAACTCAACGTGGCTGCGGGCCAATCGAAGTCGGTCCGGCTGCGGTTGACCACGCGAGGGCCCGAGGCGTTGCCCGCGCCCTTCGGCGACTTCGACGTCATCTTTGCGAATCGGCTGAAGGAAGCGGACGATTTCTACGCGTCGCTGACGCCTCCCACCGTTCAGGATGATCCTGACCGGGCGAGCGTCATGCGGCAGGCGCTGGCCGGCATGCTGTGGACCAAACAGTACTTCTATTACGACCTCGATCTCTGGCTGGACGAGCACGGCGCCGGCAGCCAGCTGCCGCAATCGGAGCGCCGCAAGGTGCGCAACATCGATTGGTCGCACATGTTCAACGACGACATCATCTCGATGCCGGACAAGTGGGAGTACCCGTGGTATGCCGCCTGGGACTTGGCTTTCCACATGATTCCGCTCGGAATGGTCGATCCGGACTTTGCCAAGCAGCAGCTCGACTTGATGCTGCGCAACGACTACCTGCATCCGAATGGCCAGCTTCCGGCCTATGAATGGAACTTCGGCGACGTCAATCCGCCGGTGCATGCGTGGGCGACGATGCAGCTCTTTCTGGTCGACAAGGAACGCCGCGGAGACAGCGGTGACATCGAGTTCCTGAAGTACGCCTTCTCCAAGCTGCTGGCCAACTTCACCTGGTGGGTCAACAGAAAGGACCGCACCGGCGCCAATGTGTTCGAAGGCGGTTTTCTGGGGCTGGACAACATCGGCGTTTTCGATCGCTCGGCGCCGCTGCCCACGGGCGGTTATCTCGATCAGGCAGACGGCACCGCATGGATGGTGTTCTTCAGCCAGCAGATGCTTCGCATCTCCGTCGAACTGGCACTCAGCGAGCCTCTTTACGAGGAGTTCGTCGAGAAGTTCTTTCAGCACACACTCTTCATTGCCGGAGCGATGGACAGGGTGGGAGACCGCCAGGACGAGATGTGGGACGAAGAGGATGGCTTCTTCTATGACGTGCTGCGAATGCCCGACGGCAGCGCCACGCGCCTGAAGGTGCGCTCCATCGTCGGTCTGTTGCCGCTGGCAGCGGTGGCGGTGTTCGAGGAGAACATCGTCGAGAAGATGCCGAGGTTTCGCGAACGTGCCCGCACGTTCCTGATGCGCCATCCAGAGCTTGCGGCCAATGTGCATCTGCCGCAGGAGCCCGGCGTCGCAAATCGCCGGATGTTGTCGATCGTCAATGAAGAGAAGCTTCGCCGCATCCTCGCTCGCATGCTGGACGAGGACGAATTCTTCAGCCCCTACGGCATTCGCGCGCTCTCGCGGGTCCATCGCGATCACCCTTATGTCTTCGAGCACTCGGGGCAGTCGTATCGGGTCGCGTATGTGCCGGGGGATTCCGACTCGGGAATGTTCGGCGGCAATTCGAACTGGCGCGGCCCGGTATGGATGCCCATCAACTTCCTGCTCTACACATCGTTGCTGCGCCTGTATGCCTATTTCGGCGAAGACTTCAAAGTCGAGTGCCCTACGGGCTCGGGGCGGATGATGACGCTGCTCGAAGTCGCCAAGGAACTGGGCGAGCGCCTGAGCCGGATCTTCGTGCGAGACAGCGAAGGCGAGCGGCCTGCGCACGGCAGCGCCCAGAGGTTCCGCGACGATCCGCATTGGCGCGATCTGGTGCTGTTCTACGAATACTTTCATGGAGACACGGGAGCGGGCATCGGTGCAAGTCACCAGACCGGCTGGACGGGTTGTGTTGCGCGCATCATTCAGACGAACGCCGTGCTGACGAAAGACCTGCTGCTGATGCCCGGTGCTGAAGCCGCGGCGGCGCGGGCGCTTCGAGGCAAGGCGGGGCCAGAGAATTCAGCGCGGTGATGCGGTGGCCAACCCTCGCTACCCGGCCCTCTATCAGATCAACACGCGCGTCACGCTGACGGGGTTGTCCGCCTCTTTGGGGCGCGCGGCGACGCTGGACGATATCGCGGACGCCGAACTCGATCGCTGGGCGCAGATGGGGTTCGACTGGATCTGGCTGTTGAGCGTCTGGCAGACGGGCGCTGCCGCTCAACGCATCTCGCGGAGCAACCCGCAATGGCGACGCGAGTTCGAGCAGACCTTGCCCGACCTTCGCGAGGAAGACATCGCAGGCTCTGGCTTTGCCATCACCGGCTATACCGTGCACCAGGGCCTCGGGGGTGATGCCGCACTCGCGAGATTGCGCGCGCGCATGCGCCAGCGAGGATTGCGCCTGATGCTTGACTTCGTGCCCAATCACATGGCACCGGACCACCCGTGGGTGGATGAACATCCCGATTACTTTGTCCATGGCAGCGAAGTCGATCTGGCGCGCTCTCCGCAGAACTACTGCCGCTTGACCACGAAGAGCGGGGAGGCGGTATTCGCCTATGGCCGCGATCCGTACTT
This sequence comes from Variovorax sp. 05N34, assembly GCF_056397405.1. NCBI lineage: Bacteria > Pseudomonadati > Pseudomonadota > Betaproteobacteria > Burkholderiales > Comamonadaceae > Variovorax > Variovorax sp. 05N34. Next base: position 58,989 of record NZ_JBFTNI010000002.1, on the reverse strand, counting down.
CGATGGATGGCCTGACACGCTGCAGCTGAACTATGGCAACGCGGAGTTGCAGGCCTCAATGGTCATCGAGCTGGAGCGAATCTCGAGTCAATGCGACGGCGTGCGCTGCGATATGGCGATGCTCGTGCTGCCGGAGGTCTTCGAGCGCACCTGGGGCATTCGCGCCGCGCCGTTCTGGCGAAAGGCGATCGATTCGGTGCGCGCTCGAAGTCCTGCGTTTCTCTTCATCGCGGAAGCTTATTGGGATATGGAGTGGACGCTGCAGCAGGAGGGATTCGACGACACCTATGACAAGCGCCTGTACGACCGTTTGCGCGAGCAGCATGCGCAGCCGGTGCGTGAGCATCTGCTGGCGGGGCTGGACTATCAGGACAAGCTGGCGCGCTTTCTGGAGAACCATGACGAGCCTCGCGCGGCCTCGGCCTTTGCGCCTGAAGTTCACAAGGCTGCGGCAGTGGTGACCTTCATGTCGCCCGGGATGAGGTTCTTTCACCAAGGGCAATTGGAGGGGCGGCGCGCACGCATTTCGCCGCATCTGGTCCGCGCGCCGGTCGAGGCGGTGGACGAAGACATCGCGCAGTTCTACGCCCGGCTGCTCGAGATACTGCGTCGGCCGCTTCTTCGGGATGGCAACTGGAGCTTGCTGGAATGCGTTCCGACGTGGGCCGGGAATCCGACGTGGGACAGCTTCATCGCCTTTCGCTGGAACCCCTCATCGGGCGAGTGGTTGGTGGGCGTGGTGAACTACTCGCCTCAGCAGTGCCAGTGCTTCGTGAGCCTTCCCTTTTCGCAGCTTGCTGGTCGTATGTGGAGGTTGAAGGATCTGCTCGGGCAGGCTGTGTATGACCGGCCCGGGGATGATTTGCTCGACCGGGGGCTGTTTCTTGATGTGGCGGGATGGGGCTGTCATGTTTTTGAGGTGCAGTGGCTTGCCTGAAAGCGGGGTCGTGAGATCGAGGGGTTGAAGGGCTGCCTCGGGCAGTGTTCAACGGTCAACGGCCTGGTCCGCCGCCGGGACCACCGCCTCCCGGGCCGCCGCCGGGACCGCCACCGCCACCGCCGGGACCGCCACCGCCTGGGCCACCGCCACCGCCGGGTCCACCGCCACCGCCGGGTCCACCGCCTCCGCCGGGTCCACCGCCTCCGCCGGGTCCACCGCCTCCGCCGGGTCCACCGCCTCCGCCGGGTCCACCGCCTCCGCCACCGGGACCGCCACCGCCGGGCCCACCGCCTCCGCCACCGGGACCTCCGCCGCCACCTGCGCCTGCGCCACCACCTCCGGCACCAGCGCCAGCGCCACCACCTCCGGCACCAGCACCAGCGCCGCCACCTCCGGCACCAGCACCTGCGCCACCACCTCCGGCACCAGCGCCAGCACCACCACCTCCGGCACCAGCGCCAGCACCACCACCTCCGGCACCAGCGCCAGCGCCACCACCTCCGGCACCAGCGCCAGGACCACCACCTCCGGCACCAGCGCCAGGACCTCCGGCACCGGCGCCACCGCCCGGGCCGCTACCACTGGCACCACCTGATCCACTTCCCGCTCCGGGTCCGCCGCCGCCCGAGGCCCCTCCCGCGGCTGCGCCGGCCTCAGGGGCTATGGCAGCGGCGAAGCCTCCTATGGCGCCAAGACCCTTCGACATCGCAGTTCCTGTTGCTCCCCGTCCAGTAGATGCTGCATTCACGCCCGACCCGGACTGCGGCGCCCGGCCTGAGGCCTGAGCTGCGTTCACACACAACGCTTCGCCAAATGGGTTGTACGGATCGCAATGTGCCGAGCCGCCCTGGCCCGGAGCAGTTCGCGCCGCCGTTTGGACCGGAGGGCGCACAGGAGGCGCCTTTGGGGTCCTGTTGGCGCTCGGCGGTTCGACAGGTGCAAATGGCCTCGGCTCGGAGGGCGCCGCGAGAGGCACGACCTCCCGACGCTCGCTTTCGGAAGTGCGCGCTGCGGCGTGCACAGTTTCATCGTCCCGACGCGACGTTCGCACGTGCCGAGGCGCTGCGGTGACCGTACGTACTTGCGATTGCGATTGCGATTGCGATTGAGATTGCGGTTGCTCGTGCGTTTGTGCCCCCGTCGTCGCCTCATCAACAGCGGCAACTTGTGGCTGCGGCGGATCCGGCGCGGCGACGCTTGGCTCGGGCGGCACCGCCGGTACTTCGTTCGATGCGGCAGGGGTCGCGGCAGGAGGTTCCGCCGCAACGGCCGGAGCGCTTGCGGGCGGTGGTTCTGGCGCCGGCTTGGTCGCTGGCAATTGCAACTGGGCCGATGCGGACGGCTTCGGTACAGGGCTGTACTCCGCTGCGTGCTTCAGATTCAAGTACCAGAGAACGAAGGCTGCGCTCGCGATGACGATGGCGATCAACATCAGGAGGACGGATGCATCCACGCTCTTTGGAAAATGAGCCTGCACATCGCGCCGGGGCCTGGGCGCGATCTGCCAGGAGTCCGGGGCGGCGGTCAGGGATTGGCCATGAACCGCCAGGGGCAAGTGCGGCAAGTGCGCCCCAGTCGTCAAGGGCACGGAGGGCTCTGTCGGACCGAAGGCATTCGCCAGAGTGCGGACGCCGGAGAACTTTCCCGCACAGCCCCGGCAGTACTTGGCGCGATCCCTGTTCGGTGTGTGACACGCTTCGCAGAACTTTGTCATTGCGCCACTCCGCCAGGCCCCGGCAATTCAAGGAATCGATATGAAGGCAGTGATCACGATCAGCGAACCGATCACCACCGAGAAGGCCAGGAAATCCACGGCCCACGCGCGCTCCGGCGCGGCAGCGGTGGGCCAGATGGAAGCCATGAGGTGCGTGGGCCTTGCGTGGTCTCCCGCGGCATAGAAGGCGGGCAATTTGTGCGAGCAGCACTTGCACAGTTGCGCCGAGCGCGTGTTGATGGTGTTGCACGCATCGCACACCTCTGCGGATGGCCTCCAGATTTGCATTCGCGCAAGATCCACGATGCTTCCGAAGGCGATGTCGGAGGGCCGGCGTGAAGACTCGACAGGAACAATGGCGGCAGTTGTCATGAAGGTTCTCCTCGTGTGAAGTTCATCCGGATTCATCGAGCCGGCCCTGCGGCACACGAACGCTGGGCCCTGGCTTTCCCGAAAGCGCGCTTCAGTCGCTGTTCCGTAACCGCGAGCCGCGCGAACAGTCGCAAATCGAGGTCCGTCGGCCCCGGGCCGCGCCCTTCGATCCGTTGGGCAAACGCGAGCACGATCCGCTCATGAATGGCTTCCCTTGCTCGCATCGCGATGACCCAGGTCCTGCGCGAACTCATGGCGCGGACCGCCAGGAGTTCACGCGCGGTCAAGGTTCTGCTGCGTGCATCCAGCACAAAGTGCCTCGCTCGTCGACTCATCAATCTCATTCGTTGCGTGGCGGGGTTCGGCATGGGTTCCTCAGTTGCTAAAAATGTGAAAACTTCACAGATGTAATGCTCTTGTCCTATAGTGAATCCCGTGCTGATGTCAGACAGCGCCTGATGTCACTGTCCTATGCGTAACTGCCGGTTAACTTCACGGGTCCGGACCCAGGAACATCGCTATCTACGGCACTCGGCCTGAATGCCATGGCCATGAAACGGACTGCATCGAACAACGCCACGCACGAAAAGGCTCCGCGGCTGCTGCGCCAGCCGATGGTTCAAGCCCGCGAAGGCCAGCTCGGCTGGGTGCTCGAGGCGTGCGCGCGAGTGCTGCGTCCCCTGGTGAGGCTCGCGCTCTCGTTTGGCGTGAAGCACGCGCACCTCGAGGAATTGCTGCGCGATGTCCTGGTCGACGAGGCGCGTCGCGCATGGTCCGCCAAAGGCACCGAAGCCAACATCAGCCAGTTGTCGGTCACGACCGGCTTGAACCGAAGAGTCGTGACCAGCAGGGTGCGAGAGGCTGACGCCTCCTTGCCGCAAACCGAGATGTCGGTCGAAGCCAAGACCTTGACGTTGTGGCTCGAGATGTTCGCGAACGATCCTGCCGCGCGGTTGCTCCCGATTGCATCGCAGGAAGCAGACGAACCATCGTTCGAGGCGCTCGCGCGCCGTGCGAGCCGTGGCAATGTTCATCACCGCGCTATCCTGGATGAGCTCGCGCGGCTCAACATGGTCATCGAACATGAGGAGACGGCAGAGTTGGCGGTTGCCGCCTTCGTGCCCGTCGGCGACCTGAAGGCCATGCTCGCCTTCCTTGGCGACAACGCACGCGATCACTTGTTGGCCGGCGTATCGAATACCGTGGGCGGAAAGCCGCCGATGCTCGAGCGATCGGTTTTCGCGGCCGGCATTTCGCTGGCCGACTGCGAGCGGATTCATCAACTTGCGCGTGAACGCTGGGGAGGCCTTCACCACGAGTTGACCCAGGAAATGCGACGCGCCTTCGAAGCTGCGAACAAGCAGCAGAGGGGGCGCATTCGAGTCGGCATTTACACCTTCTACGAAGACGTCGAGGCTGAGCCCGCTGCGGCAAAGGCCGGCCCGTCCAAACCACCGAAAGTAAAAGCATGACGAAATTCCTTCTGCGCCACGGCCTGCTGTCGTTGTTCGCCGCCTTGCTGCTGTCATGCGGGGGAGGTGGCGGTGGAGGGGGCGGCGGAGCAGGCCTGGTCCTCGGGGTTTCGGCGCCTGGGAACCCCGGCGCAACCGCGACGAGCCCCGTCGGCGGTCCCGGTGGCGCTCCGGATTCGGGGTCGGGCGTGGGTCCGGGTACGAGCGGCGACGCGAGTTCCGGGGGCAATGGTCTCGGCGGTATCGACGGCAACACGAACGGCGGCACCACGACGGCTTCGGGAGGCGACGACGGATCGGGCGTGGGCTCCGGCGGCACCGGCGTGACCACCGCGGATGCGGTCGGCGTCGGCGCAGTCGACGGCGCGGGAAGCATCATCGTCAACGGACTTCGCTACGACACCAGCGCCACGGTAGGCCACGTCGAGGACGCTCCGAATGGAATTCAGCTGGGAATGACGGCGAAGGTGACCGGGCCGGTCGACGCGGAATTCACGGGCGGCATTGCCCGCCAGGTGGACTCCGCTGCGGACTTGCGCGGYCCGGTCGAATCGCTCGATCTGTCAAAGGGCAGCTTCGTCATCCTCGGCACGCGGGTGACGACCGACGACGCCACCGTCTGGGCCGACGCGTCCGGGCTTTCCGCGATCCCCGTCGGCAAGACCTTGCAAATCTGGGGCTTGCCGTCCGGACCTGGGGTGGTTCGCGCGACGCGCATCGAGCAGCATGATTCCTCGACAGCCATTCTGTCGGGACCCGTTCAGAACCTGGACGCGGCGGCCCATACCTTCACGCTCAGCGGCCTCGTGATCGACTATGGCAGCGCGGTTCTCAGCGGCAGCCTGAACAACCAGCCGCTTGCGAACGGCACCATCGTTCGCGTGCGGGCCAACATCGCTTCACCGGGACGCCTCGGCGCCACGCTGGTGCAATGGTGGTATCCGGTGCCGATGGCGAATGCAACGACCGCCCATTTGGAGGGCGTCATCACGGACTATGCAGGATTGGGTGCGTTCCACCTGCTCGGCTTCCCGATTGACGCCAGCGCCGCGCAGATCACGGGCGGACCAGCCAGGGGTCTTGGCAATGGTGTGAAGGTGGTCGTCGGAGGCACAGTGTCGAACGGCGTGTTGCGGGCGACCAAGCTCAAGATCCGTAACGTGCCGGGCACCGGCGGACCGGCGTCGTTCAATCTCATTGGGCCGGTGGGCGCCTTCAAGTCGCCTTCTGACTTCCGCGTCAAGGGACAACCCGTGAATGCGGGCGGGCCGGGGGTCGTGTTCTCCAACGGCACGGCGGCCAATCTGGCCAACGGCGTCAAGGTGAACGTGCAGGGCACGCAGGTGATCGATGGCGTTTTGATCGCCAACACGGTCGCCTTCGAGTGAAGATCGAACCGGAGAGTCAGCGAGCCAGCAGTCAGCGAGCCAGCCCCAGCGACAAAGGCGAGAAATTGTCAACGGCATGCGCTTGCCTTGGCGGGATCGCCTCCTCCGCCTAGGATGACGGGGCCGCGCGGACAGGCGCCATGAACGCGCCTGCCTGTCGCGTGGACTCGATCGATTGCAACGGAGAAATTTGACTCATGTACGCCTGCGCATCCCTGACAGACGACGCCGTGGTGCGCCGCGCCGTATGTCTTTGCCACCGCCCGGAAATCCAGACGCTTACTAACCGCATCAACGCCGACCTGTCGCGCCGCGGCTTCGTCGTCGGAATGGCCGCTTCCATCGCATCGCTGGGCCTTCCGTTTCGGGCTGGCGCGCAGTCGGCTTCGCCTGCGGCGCCCAGGGCGGTGCTGTTCACCAATGTGCGGCTCTTCGACGGCAAGTCCGCTTCGGTGCGTGACGGCATGTACCTCCTGGTCGAGGGCAATCGCATCAAGGGCATCGGTCCAGGCACGCCGGCTGCACCGGAGGGCGCACAGGTGGTCAACGCAGGCGGCCGTGTGCTCATGCCGGGCTTGATCGACGCGCATTGGCACTCCCTGTTTGCGGCCTTGCCCTTGCCTGTCCTGCTGCAGGGCAACATCGGCTACATCCATCTCGCCGCCGCCGGAGAAGCCGAGCGGACGCTCATGCGCGGCTTCACGACTGTGCGCGACCTCGGTGGCCCTGCCTTTGCATTCAAGCAGGCGATCGACGAAGGCCTGGTCGTGGGGCCGCGCATCTATCCCTGCGGCGCCATGATCACCGGCAGCGGAGGCCATGGCGACCTGCGTCCGCTGGGCGAGCTTCCTCGCAGCCCGGGTACGCCGAGCGCCGTCGAGAGAACGGGCGCGGCGGCGATCGTCGACGGCCCCGACGAGATCCGACTGCGCGTGAGAGAGCAGCTCACGCAAGGTGCATCGCAGGTCAAGCTGGTTGCTGGCGGCGGTGTCTCTTCACCGCGCAGCCCGCTGGATCTGACCACGCTGAGCGAGGCCGAACTGCGCGCGGGTGTCGAAGTCGCGCGCGACTGGAACACCTACGTCGCCGCGCACGCCTACGCGCCGACGACCGTGCAGCGCGCCATCAACGCAGGCGTTCAGTGCATCGAGCATGCGCATCTCATGGACGAGACCACGGCCAGGATGATGGCCGACAAGGGCGTCTGGCTGAGCATCCAGCCCTTCCTCTCGGAGGAAGATACCGGCCCCATGAGCGGCCCCAACCGAGTCGCGGCGCTGCAGGTCTTCGCAGGCACGGACAGCGCCTACAAGCTGGCCAAGAAGCACAAGATCAAGACGGCATTCGGGTCGGACATGCTGTTTGCGCCGGCCCTGGCGACGCGCCAGGGCACGATGCTCACGCACCTGACGCAGTGGTATTCCACCAGCGAAATCCTCGCCATGGCGACTTCGGTCAATGCGCAATTGCTCGGCCTGTCCGGCCCGCGCAACCCGTACCCGGGCAAGCTCGGTGTGCTCGAAGAAGGCGCCTACGCGGACATGCTGCTGGTCGACGGCAACCCGCTGGACAACATCGCGCTGCTCGCCAATCCCGACGCCAGCCTTCTCGTCATCATGAAAGACGGCAAGATCCACAAGAACACGCTGAAGGCCTGATATGGCGCTGGCGGCAGCGCTGGCGGGAGCCTTGTGACTATTGCGAAACAGGCCCACCGGGCGTCAGAAGCGCATCGACTTGCGCGACTTCATTGAGGTCCAGCGTGCCCGTTTCGGCCTTGAGCTCCAGCAGCGACATCAGCGATTCGTATCGCGCGCGCATGAGGCTCTGTTGGTTGGCATAGAGTTGTTCGACGGCGCGAAGCACGTCGCCGCTTGTCCTGCCGGACACCTTGAACCCGATCCGAGTGGATTCGAGCGCCTTGTGGGAGGTCGCCACGAGTTGCGCCAGCCGGTCGGTCCGTGCGAGGCTCCTTCGGAAGCGCGAGAAGTGATCCCGCGTGGCAGCTTCCGCTTGCCGGGACGCCGACAGGAGTTCAGCTTGTGCCTTGTGTTCGAGCGCGACGGCTTCCTTATGGCGCGCATGCGTTTCTCCGCCGTTGAAGAGGGGGACGGTGATCGTCAGCATCGCTGTCGTCGTCGACGCGGGCTGCGAATAGCCCGCTGCCGCGCCGGCCGGCGTATGGTTTGCCGTCAGGCCGATCACCGGATAGTGCTCGGATCTCAACTTGCCCACTTCGAGTTCCGCAATGCGCAGCTGGATCTGTTAGCGTTGCACAGCATAGTTCTGCGATCGCGCCTGTGTGACCCAGCGTTCCGCGTCCTGTGGCTCCAGCGTTGGGCGTATCGCGGTGTCCGGCAAAGCCGACAGGAACGTGACGGGCACGCCGGTCGCCTGCTCGACCGCGCGATATTTCAGGCGTAGTTCGTTCTGCGCATCCATCTGCTGCAGGATCGCCTGCTGGCCGACGGATTCGGCTTCGTCCAGATCGATCACCGTGGCTTCGCCTGCGGCCTGCTGGCGGCGAAGCACCTCGAGATGCGAAGCGACCGCTGCCGCGTAATCCGTCGCTCTCTTGAGCTCGTCCTCGGCGGAAAGCGCCTCGAAGTAGTTGCGCGCCGCACGCAGGATCGTTGCCTGGTGCGCGTCGGCGAGATCGACCGCGCCACGCGCCACGATGAGATCCGCCTGCTTGTAGCTGGTCCAGCTCGTCCAGTCGAACAGGGGTTGCGACAGGCCGACGGTCCAGCCGTTCTGCCAATAGTCTGCCGTCGGAAGTCCATCGGTGGCGGTTCGGTTGTAGGCGCGTCCCCAGCCTGCGCTGAGCTTCGGCAACAGAGCGGCGCGCGCCTTGGGAACCGCTTGTCGCGCTGCCTCATAGCCTGCGCGAGCCTGGGCAAGATCCGCGTCGTGCTGGATGGCCGAGTCGATCACCGTCATGAGGTTGGCAGCGTTCGCACCAACTGCCTGGGCAGACAAGGCCAGCAAGAGCACCCTCAGCTTCATACCAGCGCTCCTGTCCGCCGGTCGCGCACGAGCCGACCTTCGACCAGTTCGTAACGCGTCTCGAAGGCGGATGCCAGGTGCATGTCATGGGTGATGACGACCACGGTGCAGTCCAGCCTTTGCAGCAGCGCGGCGATGCGCCGCACCGAGGCCGGGTCCAGGTTGGACGTCGGCTCATCGAGCAGCAGCAATTCGCGCTGCTGCATCTGGTAGAGCGCGCGGGCCAGGAGGAGGCGTTGGCGCTGCCCTGCGGAGACGTTTGCCATCGTGTCGCTGATGATCGTGCGCGTGCGCATCGGCAACCGCATGATGTCATCGAGCAAGCCGACATCTTCGAGCAGCGAATGAATGCGCGCCTCGTCGGCGTTTCCTTCGAACGAGGACACGTTGTCGGCAATGGTACCGTGCAGAATGATGTCGCCCTGCCGCATGTGAACCGCGTGACGTCGAATCTCGTCGACCGCGAGGTTGGGCCACGCGATGCCATTCAGGGCGATGTGCCCTTCGCTGAGCGGCTCCGCGGCCGCAAGCAGCTTGAAGATCGTTGACTTTCCGCTACCGGATGGTCCGGTGATGGCGATCTTGTCGCCCTTGCGGATGTCGATGTTCGCCTCCTCGAGCGCAGGGCGGTCCGACACGCCGTAGCGAAAGGTCACATCGCGCATCTCGATGCGTTGAAACTCGCGCACTTCCACGCTCTTGCGGCTGTCGCTCAATGGCGTGTAGCGCTCCGGGTCGCACTTGACGATGTCATCCACCCGCGCGACCGGCACGCTCAGCATGAAATAACCGAACGCGGCATTGATGGAGCGTGCGAGCCGCTCCGACATCAGTGACTTGTAGATCAGGAACGAATAGAAGACGCCTACGGAGACAACGCCACTGAGCATGAAATTCGCCGCCAGCCAAGTGATGACGATCATGTCTCCGTAGTCGAGCAGCTTGAGCACGCCATCGCGCATGCTCCCCAGCCGGCTGCCTTGCAGGACCGCCGCGATGTATGCCTTGTACTTCGCCATGTAAATTGCCGTGCGCCGTGTCTCGCCTTGCGCCAGCTTGATGAGGGTCGCCGCGCGGATCGTTTCGAACAGCGCGTCATCGCAGCGCGCGGAGTTCTCCATCACGAGCGCGTGCGCATCGCGCATGGGCAAGAAGAGCGCGAAGGAGACGGCCACGTAGAGCGCGAAGATCAGGAGCGCTACGATCGTCAGCTGCCAACTCTGGACAAGCATCAGCACCAGCGCGAGCGCGGCTGCCGCCAAGTCGATGTACAGCGAGATGCGAGTTCGCGTTGCATACGCGCTGATCTCATCCTGCGCCTTAATCCGGGCGAACAAATCGCCCACGTTGCGCTTCTCGAACCAAGGGATGGGATTGCGCAAGAGATGCCCGAGCAACCCTGCTGTCATGTTGATCTGCGCCAAACCGTACAACAGTTCGACGAGGTAGCTCTGGACGAACTGGCTCAGCGCGCCAATGACAAAGATGCTGGCGAAGGTTAAGGCCAACACGTTCAACAGGTTCAGGTTGTCAGTGGCCACGACCTGGTCGAGTACGAGATTGCCGAGGTAGGGCATCGCCAGGATGGCGAACTGACCGCCCAGCGCGACGAACATCACCTTTGCGATTTGCGCGCCGAGTTGCGGATTGCATGAGCGCACGCGAGCCAACGCTGCTGGCACGCCGGACTTGGCCCGGATGCGCTGCATCTGCGGTGTCGCCGTGCACTCGAGCAAGTAGCCGGAGACATTCGTCGTGAAAGTTTCCCTGGTCACGCGCCGGCGACCGGAGGCCGGATCGATGAGGTGCACGTAGCCGCGGACAACCTTCTCGAACACCACGAAATGCGCCCCGCCGAAGTGGACGATCGATCCGCGCGAAAGCTCTGACAAATTCGCGGGGTCGAATCGATACGGCTGCACCGACAGGCCGAAATCCACGGCAACGTCGTACAAATCCATGAGCGTCAGGCCGTTGGCGGAGATCGGGCGATAAGCCGACAGCTCGCGCACTTCAGTGGCACGGCCGAGGTGCGACAGGACCATGGCCAGGCACGCATAGCCGCATTCGGCGACTTCGTTCTGATAGATCGTGCGCACGTCAGCCCCTCAGCACGCGAAACAGGGGAGCGAGAACCCACTCTGCGATCGTTCTGCGCTCGACGACGATGCTGGCCGTCGCACGCATGCCGGAAAGGATCTTGAATTGCTGGCGCTCGAATTCGAAGGTGTCGCCGCGCAGCGTCGCCCATGCCATGTAGTCGCCGCCGCCTTCCGCCGCCGACGGGTTGGGCGTGCCTTCCGTCGGAGCGGAGGCCCGCATGGTCGTCCCCGAAATCGAATCGATCCGGGCTTCGTAGCTGCCGAATCGCTCGTAGGGGAACGCGTCGAACTTGAGCCGAACCGTCTGACCCTCGCGCACGAAGCCGCGCCGCCGCGATGGAATGTGCAGCGCGGCGCGCAAGGGCCCGCTCTCGGCCGTGTCGATGACCAACGCGACATCTTCCGGTTCCAGCGACTGGCCGGCGACCAGATTGGAAAAGGACACGACCCCCGCCTTCGGCGCGGAGATTGTCATGTTCTGCCGCGCCTCTTCGAAGCGCACGCTCAGGTCCTGGAGTTCGCGCGCATGCTGCGCGTCGAGCGACGCGAGCTGCGTCTCTACATCGGTTTGCGTGCTTCGCAGCATGGCCAGCTCGCCCTGCAACTGCTGGCGCCGCGCCGCGCCCTGTGCGACGACGGCTTTCGCCTGGTGCATCTCCGCCGTGGCCTGCTCGATCCGGTCGACCATCACGTAGTCGGAGACGGATTGCAGCCGCGTGACCTTCTTTTCGAACTGGTACACCAACCGGCGGTTGTGAACGAGTTGATCGTCGAGTGCCGCAGCTTCTGCCCGCCGGCTGGTCTGCGTGAGCAGGGAAGCGTCCAACTGCGCCTTCAGGTTGCTTTTGCGTTGGCTGTATTGCATTGCGATCGTTCGAACCTGCTCGTCGCGCACCTGTTCATCGAACAGGGGGCGCTGGCGGCCGTCGCTCGACAGTGAGAGATCCTTCTCGAGAACGAACAGGGGCGTGCCTTGCGCGACGTGTTCGTTCGCCTGAACGTGGACCACAGAGACGAGCCCGGTCAGGCCCTGGATTTTGAAGTCCGCGGGAGAAACGATTTCACCCTTGACGTCCTGCTTCAGTTCGATCTCATGAAAGAAGGAAAACGCAATTGCGGCCACAAGGAATGTCGATGTCGCATAGCAAATCCATCGCCAGGAAATATCGCGAAAATGAGGAAGATGGGTCGAATCCATATGAACGCTGTCTGCATCGTGCAGCGTGTTCGCTTTATTTGGCTGGGGAGAAGGCGTACATGGAGGGGTGACCTCCGAGAAGCCAGTTCGGATAATTGTCGATCAATGCAGTTTCGATGCAATGAGCGAGTTGTTGCGGTGCAGCGGCGTCGGCGAGCGCGATGGGCTCGAATAGCTTGGCACTGAATCGCCCTTGGTCGAAGCGCAGATAAAACGCCAAAAGTACGGCATCATGAGATGCGCCAAGCCGAAACACGCCATTGTGAATGCGCGCATTTCGATTGAATATCGAAACATCGACCGTCTGCATCGGATATTGGTGCATTGCAAATGGCGGCGCGTCGGTGAACATGGCAACAATGCCGTTGCGCCTCAGCGCCCGTGCAACACGCACGCCTAATCCATTGCGGTTTTCATCTCCGTAGGTGTACAAGACCTTGATGCCCGGAATTTGCGCATCGTCGTTCCCATAGATATGTCTGGGAACACCAGAGACAACAGAAATTGATTCAACGCCCAAAAGTTTTTGCAATTGATCTATGACATAGATGTTCGCGTATTGAGAGACGTAGTGGAATGGCGAAACGACGACGGGACGCTCCGGAGTCTGGTCCTTCAGCCGAGCAATCTCGTCGGCCAGTGCCGCAGCCACAGTTTGCAGGTCTGGCCAGGCTTCATCAGCTCGCCGGCGCCTCCCGAAATAAATCCGCCGATCAATCAGACTTTCCAGCAAGGAGCCAGCGCTTGCGCGGCGCGCAAGCGCTGGCGTCAACTGGAACATTTCGCGACCCATTTCAGCGCGTATCACGCCATCGGTGCGAGTGCGACGACTGAAGAAACTGGCAACGAAAAACCAAACCACTATCCGTCGGCCACATACGGCCAATGGAATGCGGCCTATCAGTTCAATCTGGATTTTGTATTTTGTGCGCGTGGTCCAGTGTCGCAAAGTAAAGCAAAACTTTTTCGTTTTCACTGAAGAGTAAACGGACCTTTCGATCCGTTTACGCTTTTTTAGGACGCTGAATAAGGAATGGTCGGGATACCTGGATAGTTAGCCGGCGGTGCCGGTATTGCTTGTGCTGGTGGGCAAGCTGTCTTACAGCATTTTGCGGCGCCTCCTGCGATCAACGATTTTGCGAGTTCATCCCTGTCAATTTTATGCATTTTATACAACACTAGAGTTTCAGATAATGCACTCATTGATTGAGTGCACGCAAATGATATTTCGATTCCCGGCACATCGGGGAAATCGCTTGAGAGACTTGTTTTATTTGTGCATTTCTTCTCGTTTCGGATCTTTATGACGAATTGATTTCGATCTGATCTATTCGGTTGAATTGGATGGCACGCACGCGCGTGATCAGGAATCGCGCATTGGATGACTACTTATAGTTGAGCGTGAATGTCGCGGTGCCGTCGGCGCGACCCGGCGTCACCTGGCTGCCCGTCTGGAAATAGCGCGCGGTGTACGGGAGTACATAGGCGCCATCCTTCGATTGGCCCACGAGCGCGTCGTCGCCGAACGTCACTGGGGTGGCGGCGTTGTTGTCAAGGATCTGAATCCCGACGCCGTTGGCAACGTTCGTACCGCCTTGCGTGATCTGCAGTACCCCCGGCTCGTTCGACGGGTCCTTTGTTGCATCCATGCGCAGATAGACCGTGTTCCGCATGTTCGCGCCAGCGCCGCAGTTCAACGTGATGTTGAAGTTCTGGTCGTAGTTGGCGGCGGGGGAGCCCCTGGCGCTGAAGCTGGTGAGCGGCACCTTGCCAAACCGCACCGGGATGTTGCGCGAGCCCGCGTCCACGATGCACGAAGGTGTGATGATCGTGGTGCCGAAGCCCAGGAGTCGAGTGGTCAGTACCGAGAGCCCGTCGTCGCCGTAGTAGCGGGTGTAGATGCCGCCGGCGAGCGGGCCATTACCGGTGATCCGAGCCGTCTTGATCAGTTCCACTTGGAACTGCGTGCCGACCTCGAAATAGAACTGGTAGGCGCTCGAGAATCGCAGCGTGTGCGGATAGTAGACCGTCTGGGTCGACGAGATTTTGCGCGACAGCCGAATGCCCACGCCCGGTACGTTGGTTGAATAGACGTTGGGGAAATTCGGGTCAGGCGTGCCCTGCTCCATGGTTCCGTTCACAGTGCCGCCGTTGGTGTCGCAGCGGGTGGTGATTTCCGCTGACCCCTTGGTCGGAATCGAGAACAGCTGCGACGCAATGAGGCCGCCCAGCGGGATGGTCGGGGAGATAAGGACGTTCCCCATATCCATGTCGATATTGCGGTCTGTGATTCCAGGCAAGCGCGTGCATGCCGCCCAGGCGCCGGGCGCGCCGAACAGTAGGCACAAGGCCAGCAAGGCTGCGCGCGCTCGACCGCGCCGCAGGCCCTTCGTCGTTGAAGATCGAGTGCTGCTCATTTCATTCCTTTGCATTGGCATCTTGTGGGGTTTCCCGTGACGCAACATTGGCGCCGGGCCCGGTGCACTGTCCGTCAAGTTCGCGGATCGGCGGCGGGTTCTCTTCGTCCGCCAAGCTGTAGGGCACGATGCACTGGTCGTTTTCGCCATGGCCCCAGATCACCTTCAGGTGGCCCGAGTTGGCGGCACCGGTGACGAAAGCTTGCCCGTCGGGTCCGACGATCCCGACTTCCTGGCCCGCTTCGTTCTCGATCTTCGAACCGAGCGGCAGAGGCTGGCCGAATTCACCCACCAAGGTCATCAACAGGCGGTAGCCCACCGATGTCTCGAACTTCGCCACCACGACGGCGCCACGCGTCGGCACCACCTCCATCGCCGCGTTCTTCACCTCCACGGTGTCGCCGAGGTCGCCGGTGAGGATGGCGACCCGATTGACGCGGTAGGGGCTCAGGTTGGGGATCACCGCGTTGCCTGCACCGTCCGTCGCGATGCCGCGCTGCGATTCAAAGCCGACATCGTTCGCTTTCGGCGCCTGCACCAGCGCGATGGTCTCTCCGAGAGACTGCGAGAGCGTCGCGCCATCGCCATGCACCAGAACGCCGCCGGCCACACCCAAGGTGGTCTGGCCGAAACCGCTCCCTTGCGAACGACCGACGTCCAGACGCCCCACGGGCGAGAGATAGCTGGCGCTCGCGCTGCCATTGTTGCTGCCGCCTTGCTGATTGGAATGGCCGGCTGTCACGTTGTAGCTGAGTCGGCTGTCGTCGAATGCGGTGCCGTAGATGCTGGCTTGATGATTCACGCGGCCGCCTCGCTCGCTGGTGACCGAGTACTGTGCGCTGGCGCGCGTGCCGTCCAGGGGGATGCTCAAGGTCGCCATGATCTGGCGGGAGACAGGTCCGTTCAGGTTGGTTGCATAGTTGTAGAAGAGGCTGTAGCCAAACTGCTTGTAGTTGCCCGAATAGCCCACCTGCACGAGCCGATCCGTTGAGCTCGTTCCCCAATAGGACTGCTGTCGAGCCGACACGAAGACGGCACCCTTGTCGGCGATCTGCTGCGACATGTCGAAACGCAGCTCGTTGCGCCGGCTGTTGATTGGCGACGACCACACGGGGTCTCGCATCTGCACGGCTTCCTGGAAGGTGCGATAGCCGCTGGTCGAATAGCGATAGCCGGCAATGCGGAAGTTGGTGCCAGAGCCTGTGAACGACTTGGCATAGAGAAAGCGCAGCGATTGCCCGCTGTAGCCCGCGCTATCGCGGTCGGTCGAGCTCGCCGCCGAAAGGTCGACGGACACCGCGCCGAAGCCCCGCATGTTCTTGCCGACCCCGGCCAGCACGGATTGGTACACGTGCGTCGTGGACAGCGTCATGCCGCCGTAGAGCGTGTATTCGTTTCCGAGGCCGCGCGCCAGCGTGCCTTGCAGGAAGAAGGGTGTCCCTCGATCGGACTGCCCGCCATAGGAGGCAGTGCTGTAGCCATTGCGGTATTCGCCGCCAGTGACCGAGTAGCGCCATGCGCCTTCTCGCAGGAGCGTCGGAACCGCCGAGAAGGCCTGGACGAAGCGCGTCTCTCGACCATCTGCCTCGGTCACCGTCACCTCGAGGTCGCCGCTCGCAGCCGTGGGGTAGAGGTCGTCCAGAACAAAGGGGCCTGGAGCGACGAAGGTGCTGTAGACGATGAAGCCGTTCTGTCGAACAGTGACGCGCGCGTTGGTTTGCGCGACGCCGCGGATCGTTGGCGCATAGCCCTGCAGGCTGTCGGGCAGCATCGCGTCGTCGGACGAAATCTGCACGCCCCGGAATTGGGTGCTCTCGAACAAGTCCCCCGGCGTGGCGCCATCGCCGACCAGCACCCGGCCGCGGATGGACGGAAGGTCGCGTTGAATGAAGGTGTTGATGCCTTGCCAATTGCTGCGGCCATCGATGCCGCGGCTGAAAGTCGAGAAGTGACGAAAGCGCCAGTCGCCGACATTGAAGCCGGCGCGCACGCCGGCAAAAAGTGTGTCGCGCTCGAGGCGATTTCCTCCGTCGGGCCCGAACGAAGTGTTGCCACTGAAGACAGGGGTGTTCCTGCCGTAGTCGCTGCCGCTGTTGCGCGCGAAGTTGACTTGGTAGTCGAGCATGCCCGCGGTGATGCCCTTGTCCCATCTTGCGGGGTCGACCGCTCCACGGGCCGAACGATTCAGCGCGGCTTGCGGAATGCTCACGTACAGGCGCTGCTTGCCGGCATCGTAGGTGACGGTCGATTCGGGAATGACCGCGCCCAAGTCCACACAGGCATCCGTCGATGCTGCAGCCAGCGCCGGAAACACCGCCGTGTTGACGCCCCATTCGTCCAGAAGGGTGCGCGTCAGGCACGGGACGGCGTCGGCCTTGCCGTCCTGCTGGACAAAATGAATCGTGCTTTGCCCGGCGCTGCGTGCGTTGAGCGATACGTCAACGGTGTAGGTTCCGGCGGTGACGCGGTTGCCGAAGGAGAACAGCGACAGGTCGGCATGCGCCTGATCGCCGCCGATGCCGAGGAACTCCTGATTGAATGTCGAGGCGGCCACTTGCTGTTGCGCATGGCCCGGAGTTCCCATTGCGGCAAGCAACGCCGCGCAAATGGTCAGCCGGAAGGGTGCCGGGGACGGGATGGAGGAGGGGCTGGATCTTTCGTGCATGGGCCGTCCTCAGGGCTTCGCGGCGTCTGCCGGCTTTTCGACCAACTCGGTCTTGACGGCGACGGGCGTGGCACCCACAGGCACCTGCACGCGCTCTTCAGGCGTTTCGCCTCCGTAGTCGTTGATGGTGGTGTAGGAAACGCGTAGGGACTCCGGCGCCTCGACGGCGCTCAGCGGATACGAGACTTCGCCGAAAGGCGGCACGAGGTCGGCGTTGATCTGCTGCTGGCCGTCGTTGACCTTCAGACTCGTGAAGGTCACGTGGTAGGCCGACTCGTTGGCGACCTTGAGCACGGCTCCCTGCTTGTTGTCGTTTGCGCTGACCGCCCACTTGAGCTTTGTCCGTGCCTCGCCAGGTTTGCCGGCGAGATTCGATGGCCGATAGAAGAGCTTGATGCGCGTGCGCACGGCAATCTGAAGGACGTTCTCTTCGTTCGACTTCTCCGGGATCTCCTTGACGTTGAGCCAGAAAATCGATTCCCGGTCGACCGGCAGCGAGCCCCCGACGCGCATGATCCGCAGAATGTTTTCCATACCGGGGTCGAGGCGCGACAGCGGTGGTGTGACGAGCAGCGGCGTCTTGCCCCTGCCCTCTCCGGCGTCGATCCAGGCCTGAACGACATACGGGGACGTGCCGGTGTTCTTGACTGGAATGGAAGCTTCGCGGTTTTTCTCTCCGAGGATGACACGCGTGCCTGAGAGCATCACGCCCGCACTGGCGGACCACTGGAGACCGAGCATCAGCAGCAGGCCGATGGCCCACTGACAGCGATTTTTAACGTACATACACATTCCTTCGTACGCGTCGGACACAAGGCACGAGACGCAGGCAAAAGCACAGCGGCGCGTCTGTGTCGACGCTCCGTCGGGAAACATTCAGGAAAACGAGGGGCCTGCGCAGTGCGAAGGTGCAGGACCTATCGCAGGCGTCAGGCGGGTGCGCGGCGGCTTGAAGCCCTGCAGGGCTCAGCCGGCCGCGCGTGCCGCGGGAACCGCGGACTTGCTTGTCGACTTACTTGTAGTTGACAGTGAACTGCGCAACGGCATCGGCGGGGCCGACGGTCACGACGGGGCGGGTTGCCACGTACACAGCTTGGAACTTCAGGGCGTTGTCGCCTTCGCCGAGGATGTATTCCAGCGATTCCGAGCCCAGGGCAATCTTGGTGCCGTTCGAATCGCCGAGCTCAACCGCCACGCCGGTGGCTCGTGCAGCGCCGACCGCCCCTGCATTGACGATGGTCAGTGCGGTGTTGTCGTCGCTGTCAGGCACGCCTTCGAAGGACACAGTGGCGCCCTTGGCGGTGGCGCCGCAGGCCAGGAGGTCGATGGTGAACTTGGCAGGCTGCGGTGCCTTCTTGCCGACTGCGCCGTCGAGCGCCGTGCGCGAGACGTTGCCCAGCGGCACGGTCATGTTTTGGCTGACGGGCGAAATGGAGCAAGGCGCGTCGACGATCTCACCAGTGAAGTTGATCGTGCCGTCGGCGGCAAAAGCGCCCTGCGACAGAACGCCAGCGAAGGCCAAGGCGGCGATTTGAACGAATTTAGTCTTTTGCATTTGATTCCGATGAATTAAGGGCTTGAAAAGGTTGTTGCCTGTACAGGGCGGCCGAAGGATAGCACCGCTATTTCGAGGTATTCATCGCGATTTAAAAATCAGAGTTTTCTCAAATGCGTCAATGGGAATTGGGAATGTTCCTAATTCTCTTGACGAATCGTTCGACAGTTTTCGACTGAAAGCCTGTTCACCGCGTAGTGAAGCCGCTCTTCGAGTGGCCCGAGGGGAGACCGGATCCCATGAGCGACGGTCGAGGGCGTATTGCGCGCTCGGCCGGTGTTGAGAGGGAGATTGGACGCACGGTGGAGGTCTTTTGGGCGAGTTCCGCGCGATGGCAAGAGCGCTATTCGTCTTAAGAAGTGTCTCGGTGCCAATGAAATTGAGGAAAAAAGGTTCCAGAATCCGGAAAAGTCTCTAAGCCGCTTGAGACGGTTATGAATCGTGGTCGCGTAGCGGATGTGAACTATTGCACTCTCACTACGGATTTTTTAGTTCCTCATGGCCTTTATTTTTTGAATTTAATTCATTAAAGAGACAGTCATGAAAAAGAATGTTTCTGATGAAACAAAACCCCATTTAAATGGGGCGACGCCAATTCGTTCAGATGCAGCCAAAGGCGCAAGGCGGCGGCTGATGCGGCAGTTCCGGTGGAGCAGCCCCGGAATCGCCGAACCGCGCTTTCACCTGCCCTACACTGGTCCCGATGAGAAACCCTCGTCAACCGCAAACGGTGCAAGACGTCCTCACCTCCCATTTCTGGAGCGGCGATGCCATCCGCAGCCGAAGCGTCAGCGACCTTGTGCTTTCGGGCCTGGTCGACATACCTTCCCCTGCGGCAAGGCTCACGGCGGATTGGGAGAGGGAGGTCTTGCGACTGGGCCTGGAACCTGGGGACGTCGAAGCCTTGTCCCTGGCGAGAGCACGTGCGCGCTGGCCGGACTTCAGGCGAACCGTGCAGTCCACATCCGAATGGGCGCGCTCGCTGGGTCTGCATGAAGCACTCGCCGAATCGGACATGGCGCTCATGGCCTGCCGCGGCGCGAGATATCACCATGACGGCGAGCAGTATGGAAGCGCGGCGTTCTGCAATCTCTTCCTGAGCGAGGACATGGGGCTGGACGTGCATTTCTTCGCCAGCGGCGATCGAATCCCACTGAGACGAGGCACGGCCATCATCTTTGACACGTGCCAGCCGCACGGCGTCGTTCAACGAGGCGGGGAGAGCTTCGACCCCGTCGATTTCGCGTCTCTCGATTGCACGCAGGTGTTTCTGACTTGGGAACTGCCGATCGAGGATGCGCACGTCGCGCGCATGCTCGGCGTGACCTTCGACGTCGATCCCGCCACCTCGTTGCAAATGGACGAAGAGCAAGTTCGCCGGGGCGGCAAGCGCTTGCGTGTGTGTCCGCAAACGGGGCGATGGGCGCCCGTGGAGCCTTGACTCACGATTCGGCGGGCTTGCGAAGTTGGCGAATCAACTGAGATGCGGAACGGCGTTTCCATAGTACAAAGCCATCCAAAAGCCACAAAGCCACAGGCCACAAGCCGCCAAGCAAGGAGACAACGCCATGTTGGGACTGATGCAGGATCGGCCTTTGCTGATCTCCTCGCTGGTGGAGCACGCGGCCACCTTTCATCCTTCGACCGAGATCGTTTCTCGCAGACCCGAGGGTGGAACGCACCGCACCACCTGGCTCGGCATTCGCAATCAGGCGTGTCAGGTCGCTGGTTTGTTGCGCGAACTGGGCGTCCGGCAGGGGGACCGGGTCGCCACGCTGGCCTGGAACTCCGATCGTCACCTGGCGCTTTACTACGGCGTGTCGGGGTCTGGCGCCGTTTTGCACACCGTCAATCCGCGGCTTTTTCCGGATCAGATCGACTACATCGTGAATCACGCCGAGGATGAAGTGCTCTTCTTCGACGCCTGCTTCGCGCCGCTTGTCGAAAAGCTCGCGCCTCGATTCACGACCATCAAGCACTTCATCGCCCTCTGCGGGCGCGAACACTTGCCGAAGACTTCGCTGCCGAACCTGCGCAGCTTCGATGAACTGGTGGCTGCGCAGAGCACGGACTATGACTGGCCCGAGTTCGACGAGCGCACGGCTTCGTCGCTCTGCTACACCTCTGGCACGACGGGCAATCCCAAGGGCGTGCTGTATTCGCATCGCTCGACGGTGCTGCACGCGTTGATGGAACTCGCGCCGGACACTTTCGGCCTCAACTCCAGTGAGAGCTTGATGCTGATCGTGCCGATGTTCCATGCCAATGGCTGGGGCACGCCGTATGGCGCGGCATTGGTCGGCGCCAAGCTCGTGCTACCGGGCCAGTTCCTGGATGGCAAAAGCGTCTTCGAGTTGATGCGCGACGAGAAGGTGACTTTCTCGCAAGGCGTGCCTACCGTCTGGCTCATGTTTTTTCAATACGTCGATGCCAACCCCGATGTCGACATCTCAGGGTTGTCGCTCAAGCGCGTCGGTATTGGGGGTGCGGCCGTGCCGCGCGCAATGCTGGAGCGCTTCGAAGGCCAGTTCGGCGCAGAGGTCGTGCAGGGCTGGGGCATGACGGAGACCAGCCCGATCGGCGTCATCAGCAAGCTGTTGCCAAAGCATCAGGCGCTTTCCGGCGAAGAACTGGTCAAGGTCAAGCTCAAGCAGGGAAGAGGCGTGTGGGGCGTCGGCCTGAAGATCGTCGACGACGCCGGCATGCCGCTGCCCTGGGATGGCCAAGCCTTCGGACATCTGCGCGTGCGCGGGCCCTGGATCGCCAGCGGCTACTACAGGGCAGAAGGCGGCGTGGTGATCGACGATGAAGGCTTCTTCAGCACCGGCGACATTGCAACCATCGACCCGGATGGATTCCTGCAACTGGTCGATCGCGCGAAGGACGTGATCAAGTCGGGCGGCGAATGGATTTCATCCATCGACGTCGAGAACGCCGCCGTAGGTTGCCCGGGGGTGGCGGAGGCGGCCATCATCGGCATCGCGCATCCCAAATGGGGGGAGCGTCCACTGCTGCTGATCGTCAAGCGTCAGGGCGCCGATGTCAGCAAGGAAGCAGTGCTGGATTTCCTCGCCGGACGCATTGCCAAATGGTGGTTGCCAGACGATGTGGTGTTCGTCGATGAACTCCCGCACACTGCCACCGGCAAGCTTCTCAAGACGAAGCTGCGCGAGCAGTTCCGCGATTACAAGTTGCCTACTGCGTGAGTCGAAGACCTGAGAGCCTTCATTGGCTCAGCGCGGCGAACACACGCTGACGACCAGCTTGCAGGGCTCCGTGGGAAGGTGGTTGTCGCACTCCCTGACGGCCGCCACGCCGGCATCGCTCGCGGTACGAGCAAGCGCGGTGCCCCATTCGCCATAGTTGCCGGTCGCCAGTGCGCCGCAAGTCCGATCGAAGTACGCGCGGACCACGCAAGTGCCCGGACGTCCCGCCGCGCGGTCGCATTGGGCGCGTGCCGTGCGCTCGGCTTCTTCGCGGGATGCATGGTTATAGGAGAAGCCGTACCAGCCTGACATGGCTGCAATCGCGCCCCAGCTGGGGCTGGAGGCCGGTTCGGCGCGGGCTGGTGAAACGGCGATGCCGGTCAGGCCGAAAGCAAGCAGGAGTATCAGCGCGGCAGACGCGCGTACCGCGTCGGATCGAAAGTTCATCCGGCAAAGCTTAGCGCCTGCAAGCTGCCAATCCGGTCCGCGCTCCCGCCTTTACCTTTTACTCAGCCTCGATCCCCGCCGCCTTGACGATGCTTCCCCACTTCTTCGATTCGGCCGCCTGGAACTTCGCCATTTCTTCGGGCGAGCTGGTGAACACCTCGGTGCCGGTCGGCTCATAGAAGGCCGTCTTCGCGGCTTCGGTATGGGCGGCCTTGACCAGCAGTTCGTTCAGCCGCTTGACCACGGCGGGTGGCGTCTTCGCCGGCGCGTATGCGGCAAACCAGTAGCCCATTTCGTAGCCCTTCACCCCCGCCTCGGCGATGGTTGGAACATCCGGCGCAAGGGGCGAGCGCTTGCTGCTGGACATGCCCAACGCGCGCAGCTTGCCGGACTTGACCTGCGGCAGTCCGGTCGCGGTGTCGGTGATCATCATATTGATCTGGCCGCCGAGCAGATCCGTCACCGCCAGCGTGTTGCTCTTGTATGGCACATGCAGCAGCTTGATGTCGGCCATCTGCTGCAGCAGTTCGCCCGCCATGCGGCTGGACGAACTGCCGCTGCCGAAGCTGTACTTGCCGGGTTCCTTCTTCGCAAGCGCGATGAATTCGGCGACCGTCTTCGCAGGGAATGAGGGGTTGACCACCATGATCTGTCCGCCCTTGCCCAGCGCGGTGATCGGCGCAAAGTCCTTCACGGGGTCATAGGGCAGCTTCTTGAAGAGGTGCTCGTTGGCTGCGTGCGTGGTGTTGGTGGTGATGAGCACGGTGTAGCCGTCCGGCGCCGCCTTGGCCACGTTCTGAGCGGCGATGAAGCCGTTGGCGCCAGCCCGGTTGTCGATGACCACGGCCTGCTTGGTTTCAGCCGCGACCGCGTTGCCGATGGCCCGCGCGATCTGGTCGGTCGCGGTGCCGGCAGCGAAGGGCACGATGAAGGTGATGCTCTTTTCAGGAAACCCATCGGCCTGCGCCAGCACAGGCGCGAGGCCAAGGGCAGTGATCGCGGCAGCGAGTGCGATCGAGTGAATGCGGGTCATGTCTTGTTGTCTCCGGATGGTGGTTGAGTTGAGTTCGAAAAGGAATATCAGTGATCGGCATTCAGTGGTCCGTCTTGCTCACGAGCAGGTGCCGAAGCGTCTCGGGCACTTCGATGGGCATGTCGAGCAACAGGAACGACAGCGACTTGCCATGTGTGTCGAGGTTCAGGGCATCGTTGACGCCGCCGTCGAGCACTGCGTCGAGCACGAAATTCATGGCGTGCAGCTTCGGCAATACAAAGCGCTGCACGCGGCTCGGCGCTCGATGGCGAAACTGCGCGGCGACTGCGTCGGCTGTGATCTGTTCGACGAGCAATGGGAACAAGTCCGGATGCCAGGCAATGACGCTGATGTTGGAGCGATCGCCTTTGTCGCCGGTGCGCCCGTGCGCTGCGCGATAGAGGGGAACCAGGGTCGAACTCATGGCGACACCATTTCGAAGCGGGCCGGCACCGCTTCTCGCGGCAGCAGGCATGAAATCGTGTTGAGCCGTGGCGTGAGCGTTCCGCGGACTCCGCCGCCGCCTGCCGGGCCGCAGGTGTAGAGCGCCGTCACTTCGCGGATCAGGCGTTCGGCTTCGGCGCGCTCATCGTGCGTGGCGGCGACTCGCAGGCGCACGTCGCGGGCCCCGCGGTCGGGCGTGGCCTCGAGCATGCGGCCGCCGTCGTCGGCGAGGATGCTGAGGGCGCCGATCAGGTCGACGCGAAGGGTGAGCCGATTCAGGCGGCTTCGCAGCACTTCGGCCGCCAGTCGCGCGCGAGCTTCCGCTCTCGGTCCGGCATATGAAATCTCGCCTTCTGCCAGCCAACCGCCTTCGTGGCAGACATTCACCTTGTAGTGCGTTGGGCGAGGATGGCCGCGCACACCGGTCAGCTTGATGCGATTGGCTCCGACGGCGTTGACCTGGGCTTCGCTGATGTCGGCAGTGACGTCGGGCGTGAGGTAGGCCGCCGGGTCATGCACCTCATAGAGCAGTTGCTCCTTGACCGTCGCCTCGGTCACCAGTCCACCGGTTCCGGCGGACTTGCCGATGGTGCAACTGCCATCGGGCTGGATCTCTGCAATGGGAAAGCCGACATTGTCGAGCCCGGGTACTTCCTTGAAGCCGGGGTCGGCGAAATAGCCGCCGCAGACTTGCGCGCCGCATTCCAGCAGATGGCCCGCCATGGTCGCGCGGCCGAGTTTTTCCCAATCGTCAGGACGCCAGCCGAAGTGCGACATCGCAGGACCGACGGCGAGTGACGGATCGGCGACCCGTCCGCATACGACGACCTGGGCACCTGCGTCGAGTGCGGCTGCGATGGGCTCGGCGCCGATGTAGGCGTTGGCGCTCACGATGCGCAGCTTGTCGAGGCCTTCGCCAAGTTGTTCGCGCAACAGCGCACGCTGTTCCGGCGCCGAAAGATCGTCGCCCTCGACCACGGCGATGCGCGGCGCGGGCGCGCCGAGTTCCACGGCGATGCGAGCGATGTGCCGCGCCGCCGCGCGCGGATTGGCGGCGCCGAAATTGCTGACGATGCGAATGCCGTTGTCCAGGCAGCGCTTGAGCACCGGGCGCAGCATCTCGTCGAGCAAGGGTTCGTACCCGGTGTCCGGATCGGCGCGGCGACGCAATTGCGCGAGCGCCAGTGTGCGCTCTGCCAGCGTTTCGAAGATGAGGAAGGCGCGTTGCCCCGCGGGGCCGTTCGCGAGTGACGCGATCAAGGTGTCGACCACCGGCCCTGCCGCATCGGTGCGGTCGCCGGAGAAGCCGGCTGCGCAGCCAATCAGCAATGGAACAGTTGACGCATTCATGTTCGGGCGGTTGTCTCTGGTGCCCGCAATTTACGGCTACGCCGGTTATCTGCAAAATCGAAAGTTCGAATCAGTTCATTGGAGTTTCAAATAATCATGCGGCCCGCCGATTTATCGACTCGCCAACTCCGCGCGTTCACGGCGCTGGCGGAGCAGCGCAATTTCACACGGGCCGCTCAGCGTTGCCATCTGTCGCAGCCGGCCTTCAGCGCGCTCATTCGCACGTTGGAGGACGCGGTCGGCGCGCGGCTTTTCGACCGCGACACCCGCAGCGTGCAATTGACGCCCGAAGGGCGCCAGTTCGAGGGCTCGGCAAGGCGATTGCTCGAAGACATGCAGGACCTGATCAGCGACTTGAGCGATCGGGTGGCGCTTAAAAAGGGCCGCGTGAGTGTTGCGGCTTTGCCGTCGCTCGCGGCCGGCTGGTTGCCTGCCATCCTCGCGGAGTTCATGCAGGCGTGGCCGGGCATCGCCGTCGAGTTGCACGATGCACTTTCGGATGCGTGCATTGCACATGTTCGCGATCATCGAGCCGATTTCGCGCTTTCGGCCGGCAGCATGCATTCGGCGCCGGCAGCCGATCTGCGCAGCGCCAGGCTATGCAGCGACCGGTTTCATCTCGTGTGCCGGAGCGATCATCCCCTGGCCAAGGTCGCACGCCTGTTGCCCCGGCAACTCGCGCCTTTTCCGTTCATCCAGATGACCCGGAACAGCAGCGTGCGCCAGGCGCTCGACGCAGCGCTTCATCCGTTGCGACTGAACACCGTCTTCGAAGTCGAACACCTGGCGACCGTGACGGGCCTGATCGAAGCAGGCATCGGGATCAGTGTCGTGCCGACGCTGACGCTCTTTCACTTTCAGCGCGAGTCGCTGTTGACCCGGCCGATCTCCGCCAGGGGACTGAGTCGCACGATTCATCTTGTGCAACGGCGAGAAGGCAGTCTTTCGCTCGCCGCGCAGGCGCTGCACGACCTGATATTCGAGCGCATGGGCGCGCTCAAGGAGGAAGACATGGTTGCCCGAAACGTGCCGAAAGCTACCCGTGCGTCGTAGCAAGGCTCATTGCTGCACAGGCTTGGAGCCTCCGGCGGGCAGCACGATCGTCGATCGGCCATCGGGTGAAGTGATGGTGTTGTCGTTCGTCTGCGGGGGCGGCGAGTTGGGCGCCGGGCCGCCGCCGCGAGCGCGATCGAAGGCCCTTCCGGCATCCCGCACGCAGGCGTCGCGCTCCGGACGCGGCAAATTCGAGTTGTTGCAATAGGCGATGGCTCGCTCATAGCGCTGCTGGGCGTTGGCGGCATCGGGTGGCTGCTGGGCGGACGCGGTCGCACTGGCCACGCAAGCGGCGCAGAAGATCGCGGCATTCAGGTGGCTTCGACTTCGCATTGCGGTGCTGCTCCTCTCGGAACGGGGAAGCGTCATGCTGCCACGGATCGAGTGACCCTTCAGACCTTGCAAAACGGCGCGGAAGCCCTCAGGTCAACCGGATCGAGGCCATGCCGAAGGAACTGCCATGAATGAATCGCTGCACATCGTCTGCCCGCACTGCAACACCACGAACCGGGTCAAGCGCGAACAACTCGGCAGCGCGCCCGATTGCGGAAATTGCCACCGGCCGCTTTTCGAGGGGCGCTCGACGGCGCTCGACGAAGCGGCGTTCGACCGCCACATCGCGCGCAACGAGATTCCGGTGCTCGTCGATTTCTGGGCGCCGTGGTGCGGGCCATGCCGCCAGATGGCCCCTGGCTTCGAGCAGGCGGCCGCGCGGCTGGAGCCGAACATCCGCCTGGCGAAAGTCGACACGGAGGCGGTGCCGGCCCTGGGCGCGCGCTTCGGGATTCGCAGCATTCCCACACTGGCGCTCTTCAAGGGCGGGCGCGAAGTTGCCCGGCAGGCGGGCGCCATGGGCGCCGCCGACATCGTGCGATGGGCGGAGGCCCACGCGCGCTGAGCGATGACGCAGGCGTTTTCAGCGCCGCTTAAGTTGTGCGGCTGAGACTGAGGCGACACCCCGAAAGGAACCCTCATGCCGTCCGATTCGCAGATCCTGAACGCCGAGCAGATCAGCCATGTGCTCGAGCTTGTCGAAGTGAACCTCTTGGCGCCCAACGAGGCGACCCGAAAGCTCGAGGCGCTGACTGCACAAGGCCAGTTCTCCCAATCCCAGTGCTACGGGATCCGCATGCTGCTGGCGCTGGACTACGCCGACATGGTGCAGGCGCTGCGCGGCGTGAGCGAGGATGACGAAGGCTTGGCGCTGGTGCGCGACCATCTGGTTCACGAAGCGCGGGTGGTCTGTGAAGGCGACTGACTGCGGGCCGCTGTATCAGAGGCCTACCGGCCGATCGTCTCCAGCGCAAGGCGAAGCGGCGCATTGGAGATATGCATCAGTCCGCTGAAGGGTTGGTTCATGTCCAGCACCAGGAAAATCGCGCCCGCCACGGAAAGCGATCCAACGAAGAGCGCGACCAGCACAGTCCCGTTGCTGCGGCTGAGAAAGCCGAAGCCCACGAACAGGACCACCAGCCAGAACACCAGCACCACGAGGAACGGCCATGAAATGGAGCCGCCGGCCTGTTCGTGCAGCAGCTGCCGCTCATCGCCTATTTCGGTGAGGAGCTGCAGGGCACGGGTCTTTGCAAAGAGTTGGCTGTCCGTCGATGGTTGCATGTTGACCACATGCTCGATGAGCGCCTCGTTCTGTTCGCGCGTGGCGCGGGAGGCTTCGGGACTCGCCTTGGCTTCTCCACGATTCGGCCATGTCTGTTCGAGCCTGGCCGCGACCAGTCCGCGAAACATGTTTCGCGCTTGCGCCGCACCGGGCCCATAGCCCGCAAACACGCGGTCGAGCTGGACGATGTGAATTCCGAGCGCCTGCACTTCTGACTCTTGCGTGACGTAAGCCGAATGCGCCGTCGCGATGAGCAGGCTCATGACGAGCGCGGAGATGGTCGCGATCAAGCCCAGGACCAGTTTGATGACATCTCTGGAGTTCTCTGCCTTGTGGTGCGCTGGCAGCTTCCGGTGGAGCACCATGCCCGCGAGCGCACCGCAAAAGGTGCAGGCAAGCACGATCAGCCCGACCAGGATGGGACTCATGGGTTCAGCCTCCTGGCGCATTGTGCGCGCGGGAGGCGCCTATCTCTGCCTCTATCGCTATCGCACTTCGCAATCCACCGTGTTGGACTTTGCGGGCGAGGTTGATGGATTTCCTGACACCGGAACGAAAGAAGGCGGAGGCGTGAAACGAATGCCAGGATTGACTGGCAAGACGACCGGGGGCTTCACCTGAGATGGCGTGAAGCCGAACTGCCCCGCCGCGAAGCTTGTCGTGCCGGCCGGATTGGTGACATGGATCAGGCCGTCAAGGACTTGCACGTAGAGCCCCGGAGCACGCGGTGCAGACGGGGGCACCACCTGGGCCGAGGCCGCTGCCCACTGCCATCCGAACACCAGGACGATCAGCAACTTGTTCATGGGTTTTCTCTCTCGGCAATCAGGGACGGGGCGGAGTCAGGGACACGACCATGCTGGCGCTCCCCTGGAGCACTCCCATGGGCGTGTTGATCACGGTCGCGTCGGTGCTGCGGCGCGCGAGCTTGCCGGCGGAAGTGCGAGCGCCGCCTTGCGCCAGACCGAGTTCGACCTTGTCTTGCTGCGGCTTGTCGGCGTCGTAGGTGTAGCGGGTGACGACCAGCATCGAATCGGGCTCCAGCAGCACTTCGGCGTCGTCCTTGAAGACGACCCGGGCGTAGCTGTCGCGCTGGGTCGAGAGCGTGTCACCCTCGCGTACTTGCGAGTTCACGGCAAGCACCCTGCTCGTGCCGTCGGACGCTCTCGAAACCAGCATGCCCGACAGGTCGGTGACCGTACCGACTGCCTGAGCGAACACAGCGTGGGCCGAGAACAACAGGGCAGCAAGAGGCAAGCGAAGAAGGCTGTTTGGATTCATGCGTTGCTCCTTAATTGCAGTACATCTTTTTGACGGGCTCGTTCTTGGTGCCGGACTTGTCCGCGGAGGCAAGCTCTTTGGTGTCGCTCTTGTCCGCTGCCTTGGTCGTGGCCTTGTCCGGGCTCTTGCCGTTGTCGCTCGTACTGCTGGACGAGGGCGGCGCCAATATTGTGTTGATCGTATTGATGACTTGATTGGACGCCTGCACGGCCGGCTTCGCGGATGCGGATGCGATCGGCGGTGCCAGCACCTGACAGAGCGCTGAATCCGGCGCGATGGTGCAGATGTCAGGCGAGGGTGCTGTCGTTGTCGTTGTTGGCGCTGCTGGCTCTGTAGGCGTAGGCGTAGGCGTCGGTGTCGGTGTCGGTGTCGGTGTTGTCGGCGGGAGAACCACCTGGCAGCCCGCCAATCCGGGACTTACCGTACAGAGGGCCACCGACGGCAACACTGCCGAACAACCCACCGTCTCCGGTGCTGCGATGCAGGTCGGCAACGACGGCAGGACGCTCGCACAACCGGCGGCGGACGGATTGGCGATGCACGCATTCAAAGACGGGACGACGGTCGCCGTCACGCGCGCCGCGGCGGTGCCTTGTGCGGGATAGCTGACCGCCAGCGTCGCCACACCGGCAGGGTATGAGACGGCCGACGCCACCACTTGATCGAAGGCGCCGGTATTGTTGCCGCCGCGCGCGACCACGAAGTCCGCAGACCCCGAGTTCGCCGGCGCAAAAGTCCCGAGGGCATGGACCTGCAGCGTGCCCCCGAGGCGCGCAGAGCCGTCGACGTCGAGCAAGTCGAACTCGCCGGCGCCCAGTCCGCCCAGCTTCACGTCGAGCACGCCGCTGCTGCCCTGACGATAGTTGCCCTGCACGGACAGCGTGCCGACCGCGGCACTCGTGCCTGGCGCCACGATGCCGTTGTTGAACAGCGTGCCGCCGTTGGCGCCGCCCATCGCAAGCGTGCCGCTGCCACTGATGCTGCCGTTGTTGTAGATGTCCGTGCCGCCCGTGCGCAGCGTACCGCCGCCCTGGAGCACGATGGCGCCATTGTTGATGTGCGCCTCGTCGAAGGTCGCATCGAGCAACCCCTGGTTGATGAGCACCTTCCCGCCGGCCTGGTTGTTGAAGCTGCCCCCGTCCTGCAGGATTAACGCCGATGTGCTTGCCGGACCGACGCTCAGGGTTCCGAGGTTGTTCCAGACCGATTGATCGAGCAAGGTGACCTGCGCCCCGTCCGCATGCACCAGATTGCGCGTGGTGAGCACATTGCCCTGCCCATTGATCACCGTGTTCGGCCCCAGCGACAGCTCGGGTGCGCCGGCGCCGACGTCCACGGCGCCCGTCAGCGTGATGTAGTTTTGCCACACCATCGTGCCTGCGCCGAAAAAGGAGGCATGGCTGTTCAGCGCTACGTTGTCGAGCGTGACTTGCGCGCCGCCCGCGACCTGGACTTGCCCATCGAATTGCGCACTCGTCACGCTGAGCGAACCGGCCTCCGAGCGCACCACGCTGCTTGCGGTGCTGCCAAAGCCCGTGTAGACCTGATCCACCGCACTCGTCTTGACCAGGCTGCCGTTGTTGACGAAGTTGGAAATCGCCCCTCCGGCGCCGCGCAAGACATAGGTCTCGGTCCCGGAAGTGGTGATGATCCCGTCGTTCTGAAAGCGCGTGCCTTCGTCGGACGATGAAATTGCGCCGTTGCCCACGACCGCCACGCTCGCGCCGTTGGTCCAGGCGGCCGAGCCGTGCAGCGCAACGCGGCCATCGACCACCACGCCTGCGCCCCGCGTCGACAGCATGCTGGAGCCAAGGCCCCATATGTCGGTGTCGTGCAATACGAGCGCATTACCGCCGCTGACGAAGAGCAGGGAAGTGCCGATCGCGACCTCGCCGGCCCACTCCACAGTACCGCTGCCAGTGAAGACGGACCCGGGGTTGAAAGTCTGGCCGCCCGACATCGACAGCCCCGCTCCCGGCGCGACGTAGAACTCGCCCGTGTGCGCCCCGCCGTGGTCTAGAGCCGCCGGTCCGGGGGAGGCGACCACCACCGTGCCGCCGTTGTTCAAGCTCCCTGTCAGCGCGGACCCGGTGCGGTAGATCGCCAAGGTGGCGTTCGGCAGCACGTTGACAGTGGCTGCGTTGATCGAGGACGTCACCATGCCCAGGGAAGTCGTTCCGGCGCCGATGTCGAGCGTGCCGTTGCCATTGCCGCCCAAGCCTTCCGACACGTTGAGCACGCCTCCGTGCAGATCCAGGTTTGCGTTGAGCTTCACCGCATGATCGTCAGCGGGATAGTTGGCCTGGTAGTTGCTGTTGAGGTTCAGCCCGAGCGCACTGTTGACGCTGGTGATCGGCGCATTGATGGTGATGTTGTTGCTGGCGTTGAGCGTGAGTGCCGAAGAGGCACTGCCCGTCTTCGTGATGGCGGCCGAGACTGTGATGTCGCCGTGCGTCAAATCGACGCTCGGATCTCCCGTGCCCGTGGTGATGCTCACGTTGGCGCCCTGATCGAGCTGCGCCGCGATGGTGCCGGCACTGATCCGCGCGCCGGACTCGTTGGAAACGAGCGCGCCGTCCATGCCTGACGTCGGGCCGGACTCCACGATGTCGATGTTGAACGGATCGATGTGCCACTCTCCGCCCCGGCCCACCACCGGCGCGTTGACGACGTCCAGGGAGCGATGGCCCGAAGTGTCGATGTAGCCTCCCTTGCCTGCGCTGCCCGTGGCTGCGACCCTGCCGTCGATCGATGCGGCGCCGTCGGCGATCAATTCCACGCGCCCACCCGTGGTGCCGTTGGCGCTGATGTCCGATGCAGCCGATGTTTTCACGTCGCCCGATGCGCGAAGAAAAACGCGCCCGCCCTCGCTCACCGCACTGTCGGCATGGATCTCTCCGCTGTTGGTCACCAGGCCGGCCGCAAGGCCGATGCGTCCCGCTTCGGCAACGATGCGTCCGAGATTCTTCACCTCTCCCGGAGTGCCGGTGATCTCGACGGAAACGCCGGGCGTTCCGGTGTCCATCAGTTGCACGTTTTGCCCGGCGGCCAGCAGCACTTCGCCATTCGGCGCGTTCAGCGCGCCCGTGTTGACCACGCTCGGCGCCACCAGGTAGATGCTGCCGCCCCTGGCCGCGTTGATGGTGCCCGCATTGCGCACCTCGCCCGCCATGGCGCCGCTCTTGAAGGTGAGCCGGCCTGCGAGAAAGTCGCTGTCGCTCACGCCCAGCGTGCTGGCGACGAAGGTGCCCACATCGATGCGCGCACCTGCGCCCACCATGATGCCGGCGGGATTGATGAGCCACAGAGCGCCGTTGGCCTTGATCTGCCCGTCGATCTGCGAAGCGTTGCCGCCGGTCGTACGCGCCAGCAGCGCGGATTGCGCGCCCGGCTGGCGAATGTCGACAACGGCACCCGAGCCCACGTTGAAGGTCTGGAAGTTCACCAGCGCTCGCGAACTCGTCTGGTTGATGTTGAGCGTGGTGCCGTTTCGCGAGATGGTGGCGTTGCCGGAGGTGACGTTCCAGCCCGTCGGCAGCGCGCCGGGTTGCACCTGCGCCCACAGCGGCGGGCTGGTTGCGGCGCAGAGCGTGGCGATGACGAACGGCAGATGACGGAGTCTGAAGCAGCGCATTGGGATCTTTCCTTTTTCTTCTTGTCGACTTGTTGTCTTCAGTACGCCAGCACCGCGAGAAACTGTGCACGCCAGTCGCCGCGCTTCTCGTTCGGCGCAGTGCCTGGGTCGAGCACGCGAGCCACGTCCAGTCGCAAATTGAAGTCGCGCGTCCAGGCATAGCGCGTGCCGATGCCGACGCTCGACACATTGACCGTGCTCGGCACGGAGACGCCATCCGCGCGGTTGTTGCTGCCGTGCCCGGCGTCGAGAAACGCGAGCATCCGCCATTGGCCCGTGATGCCGGCCCACCCTGCCAGTTCCGGCGTGTAGATTTCCGCGTTGACGACGAGGCCGCTGTCGGCCACCACCGCGCGCTCCTCGAAGCCGCGCACCAGCGTCGCGCCGGTCAGCGAAAACTGTTCGCTGCTCACCAAGGGCGAAGAGGTGTACTGCCCCGTTGCCGCCAGGCGCATCTGCCAGCCGCCCGCCAATGCCCTGTTGAAGGCGACCGCTCCGTTGACGGCCATGAAGCCGTCGATGGTGTCGCGGTTGCCGGAGGTGAGATACGAATAGCGGTCGACCCGCCCGTCGACGTTGGTGTAGCGGCTGCCGGTCGGGATGTTGCGCCACACGCCAGCCGTGTAGCTCAGGCTCTGGTCGATCCCGTCGCGCTGGCCGACATAGCTCAGGCTCAGCGGCGTCGTCTGATAAGGCACGCAAGAGGCGATAGGCGGGGTTGGCCCTTCGATGCTGATCTCCTCGCCGCCGATGTTGCAGCGCGAGTCGATGTTCTTGTGGTTCAGGCTGAGCACCAGCTTGGCGGAGCTTTCACCGTCACGGCCGAGAAAATGGTTCCAGCCCATGCCGTACACGTTGCCCTTGCCGGTGAAGCCAAGCACGCCGCCGAGCGTCGGCGAAGCGGCCGGCGAATTGGTGTTCGACTTGCCGTAGATGAAATCCAGGCTGTCGCCCGCTCCGTAAAACGGAATGCGATAGCCCAATGAGTAGAGGTCCATCCGCACGCCCTCGGGCTTGTCGGGCGAGGTGGTATAGGCGAGCGTTCCGACCTGGTCCCGGTCGAAAAGATTGGCGTGCTGGAGAGCGATGCCGGTGCGCCATGTGCCGGTCGATGGCACTCCCGTGTTGTCGACCGTCGCGATCACGCGAAGCGGGCGGTAGTCGTTGACGGCAACCTTCGCATCGATGGTGCCGGGCGTGGCGCCCTCCGCCAGCGTCACGCCGATCTGTTTGGCCGGGTTGTCGTTGGCAAGCTGGAGCGATTCCGAAATCGCGCGCAGCCTCGGCGGCTGCCCCACTTGCAGCGGCGTGATGCTGGCGCGGATGTTGTCGGCGCCAAAATGCTGGTTGCCGACGACGGTGACCGACGCGATCACGCTTTCGGTCACCTTGATGCGAACTACGCCG
This sequence comes from Variovorax sp. 05N34, assembly GCF_056397405.1. Classification (NCBI taxonomy): domain Bacteria; kingdom Pseudomonadati; phylum Pseudomonadota; class Betaproteobacteria; order Burkholderiales; family Comamonadaceae; genus Variovorax; species Variovorax sp. 05N34. The sequence continues at coordinate 24,687 of NZ_JBFTNI010000002.1, read as the reverse complement.
CCCGTCAGTTCCTGTTCGGGCAACCCCACGGCGACGGTGCTGTAGCCCGCCTGTCGGTAGGCGTCTTGCAGTGCCTCGACGGCCAGTTGCACGTCGCCATACGTGCGGCCCGGGCCCTGGAGTGGAACGACGCGCCTGTCGATTTCCGAAGCCCGAAGCAACGTATTGCCTTCGACCTGGAAGCGCGTGATGTCGAATTGCACTTCTGCGGAGCCTGCATGTGCGGCGGCGGATGGGGCGACGGCCGTGGCCGCTGCAAACGCCAAGGTGGCGGTCAGTCCGCACCGGCTCAGGGATCTCTTCTTCTTCTTCAAGCGTCCGCTCGCAGTTCTTGCTCAGTCCAATCGGCTGAACAAACGACGCGCGGGGCAACTAACTCTGTTCAGGATGCGGCGATGGTAACGCCATGTAACTGGAAGGTGAATTCGCCTACCGCGCGGGTTCGTGAAATCCGCCCTGTTTTCACTTGGGCCGCGGGTCCCGGAGCCCCGAACCTGGGGGTTTCAACTGCCCCGTTCGCAGCTGCTCGACGGTGCGAGCCACTGCACGCGCGACGTTCCGGACTTCCTCGTGCAAGCCGTGGTCTCGGTCCAGCGCCTGGTGGCTGGTTGCATAGGGTTCGTAGTAGCCGACGTACCGATCGAGCCGTGCTACGGCGCCGGCATCGACCAGGCCCATCCAGTCGAGCCAGTCACTGAGATTGCGCCGCAGGCTTTCAATGCCGGCCACGTCCCCATGCACGACCACGCCATAGGCGCGGCCTTTCAGATGCTTGGGGTAGTTCCATCCCTTGAGCTCCAGTTCCTTGGCTTCTTCGGGCTTCTTGCCGTGCGTGGATGTGGGATCGGGATTGCCGCCGTCCGCACACACCAGGCGATCGATCATGAGCTTGAGCGCGCTGGTGGCCTGATACCAGTGGGTCGGCGTGAAGAGGATCACGCCGTGCGCCGCAACCCAGCGTTCGAAGATCTCGTTCATCCAGTCGCCCGTCTGCCGCAGCGAATGATTCGGGTAGCAGCTGCAAGGCCAGTGGCACAGCGGCATGGCCGTCGCCACGCAGCCTTTGCAGGGGTGGATCTTCCGCCCGTACTCGGATGTAAGCATGCTCAGGTCGAGCACGTCCGTGTGAATCTGCTGGCCTTCGAGCACTTCGCGCGCGAACTGCAGAAGTCGATGCGTTTTCGACATCTCACCGGGACAGGTGCCGTCGTTTCGCGGCGAGCCGTTGACGAGCAGGACGCGCGAAGGCGTCGCCGGATTGCCCCATTCAGCCTGCGCCTTTTGGATGCGCTCGCTTGCCGCCAGCCATTCGACTGAAAGCTCGTACTCGGGGTCTGCAAATCCAGCGCCCGCCTTGCGGGTGACTGGGCTCTTGCGCCCCTCCGCGTAAGCCTTCCAGGCGATGGCTTCAAGGCGCCCCAGCGCCTCGGCTTCGGCGTTGAATGCGGGATCACGGTACGAATCCATGAAGCGCTCGTGGAACTCTTCGCGCTCGAGCTGCCCCGGTGCCTGGCCTTTGCGAACGTCCGTCATGGGGCGAAACTACGAGGCGAGCCTGCGCGAAAATCATCCAGGACAGGCCGATTCGGCGTAGGCCGAGTTCCACAAATGGAGCACGTCCTGCGCGGTGCGGGCCTTCAGCATTGGCTTTGGCTGCCGATAGTCTGGTCGACGCAACATTCTCAAGGGCTCATGAACACCTTCGCTTTCGTTCCTGCTGACTGCGGAACCCGCTTCTGTTGAGGTCGACGCCATGCCGATGCTCCTCATGATGACCGCGACCGGCGAGAGCCGGCAGGTGCAGCTCGTTCCGCTCGACAACAAGATCGGCCGCGGCCTCGCCAACGACGTGGTCATCGACTCCGCGCAGGCGAGCCGCGACCATGCGGTGATCGCGGTGGAACAGGCCTTCGTCACCATCACCGACCTCGGCAGCCGAAACGGTACGTACGTGAACGACATTCGGATCGAGAGCCAGGTCCTCGCGCACGGCGACGCCATTCGCCTGGGCGGCTACGAGATGCGGTTCATCGCAACGGACCAGGAGTTCACGCAGGTCGAGGCGCTGCGCATGCTGACCATGCAAGGCCTGCTGGTGAATATCGGCCAAGGGAAGGCCGACGCCGACGCACCGACGGCACCGGGTGTGCCCTTGAATCGCCGCGGCAAACCTTGATGGCGGCCGAGAGAATCAGAAAATTCTGATTGGAATAAGGCAGTTTCCATAGCGGCGAAGACGCATCTCGAAGTTCGGGTCGTGAAAAAATCCAGGGCGCCTCACAGGACGTGGAGGCGGCAGTGCGAAGCATTTTGCGGCGCACAAGTCATCGACCGTTGAACGGCGCGAGCCCAAGGAAGCGACATGTACTCAGTTGTGGTGGTCGATGCCCATCCCGCGATTGCTTTGCGGTCAAGGCGACGATCGAATCTGATGGTGAATTCGAAGTCATCGGCACCCCGCATTCCGGACCGGCCGCTCTGCCGATGATTCAAGAGAAGATGCCGGATCTGGTCATCCTCGATCTGGACCTCTCCCCGGAAATGAGCGGCCTCGCTCTCATCGGGCACATCCGGAGCGAGCATCCCGGCATCAAGATCCTGGTGCTCACGGCACAGCATGAAGGCATTTTGGCAAGGCATGCATTGCGCGCGGGTGCCGGCGCCTTCCTCAGCAAGAGCGAGGACATGCGAATGGTAGGCAACGCCGCCAAATCGCTCATGGAGGGCTACAGCGTATTTCCGCATTCCGCCATCCTGGCGCTCCGGAAAAGCGGTGGGTTGCCCCTGTCGAGCTTGACCGACCGCGAACTCACCGTGCTGCAGCAATTGGCGCGCGGAATGAGCCACCGCGAAATCGGCGATGCGCTCGTCATCAGCCACAAGACCGTCAGCACCTTCAAGGCCCGCCTGTTCGAGAAGCTCGGCATCTCCACGCCCGGCGAACTGCTGGATTTCGCGCGCTCGCACGACCTGATCACCTGAAGCGCACCTCTCCGCGCAAGGGGCCCGCTCCTCCAAAAGAAGGACCCCGGCGGCATTTGCAAAGTGGTAGTCTGGCGCGATTCCCAGGCTGCGTTCCGGCTGCCGCGGCTTCTGGGACATTTGGCCGGCGTTGCAGGCAGCCCTGGAGACATCTGAAATGCGCGCGCTCTGGATTGAAGACCATCAACTCGTCGGCGACTCCTTCGAGCTTCTGCTTCAATTGATCATGCCGGACGCGTCCCTGGACAAGGCGCGCGATCTCGACAGCGCCAAGCGGCTGATCGAAACCTTTCCCTATGAACTCGTCCTGCTCGACTGGTGGCTCGGCACGCACGACGGCGAGCGCTCCATCCGTGCGCTGCGCGAGACGAACAGCCATACGCCCATCATCGTCGTCTCGGGCGACGACCGCGACGTCGTCATGGACCGGGCGCTCGCCCTCGGAGCGGCCGGCTACGTCTCCAAGGGAGCTGACCCCGCGGCGCTGCTCGACGCAGTGCGTGTCGCCTTGCGAGGCGGCATCAGCCGTCCGCAGCGCCACCCGGGCCGCGCAGGAGAAGGGCCGCCCAGCGGCGTCGTGCATCCGATCGATGTCGAGGCGCTCTACCCGGAGTTGACCCCCCGCCAGGCGGAGGTCTTTCGTGCGCTGATGCGGGGCACCTCGGACAAGCAGATCGCGCGGGATCTCGACATATCGGACACCACGGTGAAGACGCACGTGCGAGCCATTCTTCAGATCGTGGGCGTACACAAGCGAGGAGAAGCGGCGCACGAGGCTCGCGTCAGGGGTGCAGGTGATCACTGACGCGAGCGTCGGCCTTCCGGCCGCGGAACTCAGGCCGCTCGTCGAAGCGGAGCAGGCGCGCCTGTCGATGCAGCAGTTGCGCCGCCTTCTGGGGCCGCTCATCATCGCGGACGCCTTCGTCACGTGGGTGGCCCTGCAAGCGGGGCTCGGCGTCTATGCATGGATCTGGTTCGCCGTCATGGCGGCGGCGCACGTGGCGCGGGTCATCTATTTGCTGTGGCTTGGGCAGCCGGGCCGCGTGACGCCGGCGCAATGGCTCTCGCGCTCGGCCGCCGCCATGGTGGGACTGGCCGTAGTCCGCGCCTCGGTGGTGTTGATGATCTTTGCGCGACCCGTGAGTGAACTGCACTACATCCTGACGATGATCTTCGTCGGCAGCGCGGTCGGCGCGATCTCGCCTGTGACCGGGCATTTGCGCACCTATGTCGGATGGGCGGCGATCATCGGGGGCACCTTGTCGATCGCATGGCTGACGCGCGGCACCATCGACGGCACGGCCATTGCGACGCTGCTGCTGCTTCTGTTCACGGTGCTCACCTTTTATGTGCGCGATGAGGGGCGAACGCTGGTGACTCTCGTCACGCTGTCCGAGTCGCTTCGGCGCGAGCGCGACCGGGCTGAAAAAGCGAGCGAAGCCAAGACCCGGTTTTTTGCCGCGGCCAGCCACGACCTGCGTCAGCCCTTGACGGCGCTGTCGTACAACGCGGCGACAGTGCAGGAACTCGCACGGCTGAGCGGCGACGAGATGCTGGACAAAGTAGGGCAGGGCATTCGCCGCGCCCTGTCGGAAAGCAGTTCGCTGCTCGACAGCCTGCTTGAAGTCTCCAAGCTCGACGCCGGTGCGGTGCGTGCCGAGTCGCAGGAAGTCGACGTAATGCAGCTGCTGGCCCACACGGGCGAAACGTTCACGCCGGTGGCGAATGCCGCCGGCCTCGACCTTCGATGCCTCGGCGGGCATCACAAGGGCCTCTGGGTGCGGACCGATGTCGCGTTGCTGCGCCGCATCGTGCAGAACCTGGTGGGCAACGCCATCAAGTTCACGCGCGAAGGCCATGTATCGATCGAGGCATTCGCGGACGGCGCGCCCGAGGAAAGAGTTTGCATCCGCGTGTCCGACACCGGGCCGGGCATTCCGCTCGAGGCGCAGGCGCATGTTTTCGAGGAGTTCTACCAGGGCGGCAATCCGGAACGCAATCGCAGCCGCGGTTTGGGGCTCGGGCTCGCCATCGTGCGGCGCATCTCCGACCTGCTGGGAGTCAGCGTCACGATGAACAGTGCGCCGGGCCAGGGCGCGGTCTTCGAGATTTCGCTGCCGCGCATACCGTCACCCGCGCGGGTCGGCCCCGAAGTCACTCGGGCCGATTCGGCATTCGACCCGACCAGCGTTCGCAGACGGGTTCTTTTCATCGACGACGAGCCCGAGATTCGGGAATCGTTGAGCACGTTGCTGGACACGCTCGGCTGGGAAGTGCGTTCGGCCAGCGATCAACAGGAAGCCGAGCAGATTCACGCAGGGGGCTTCTCGCCCGACGTGCTGCTCATCGACTTTCGCTTGCGCGACAACGCATCGGGCCTTGACGCATGGGAGGCATTGAAGCGCCGTGGCTGCGATGCGCCGGGCTTGATGATCACCGGCGAGACCGAACCGCGGCGCATTGCCGATGCGCGAAAAGCCGGGATCACGGTGCTCTACAAGCCCGTCGATGGCGTACAGTTAATCCAGGCCATGGGCCGCGCCGTCGAATCGGTCGCGCACTGAGCGATCAAAGGTGGATCGACCGCCGCACCTGCCCGTCCGCACCATCGAAATCCACATCGAGCCGCCAGGACGAGGCACCCGTCGGGCAAGGCCTGACGATTGCGAAGCCGTCACCGGTGCGCGGAAAGAAGGTTTCGACGCTGCACCGGAATCGCCGCCGCTTGCCGCTGTGGTCATCCTGATCATCCTGTTCGAACTCGAAGCAGTCAGGCGACGCGAAATCTTCCACCTTTGAATTGGCAAACGCATAAGGCGCATACAGCGCCGAGCTGTGAATGGAATGAACGGTCACGCACTTGCCCGGCACGTCGAGGCGTTCGATCTTGATCGTGGCGAGGCAAGACAGATGCTCGTCGCCCGACAGGAAGACGATCCGATGCGCTTCGGCGTCATACACGCATGCCAGAAGATCGTGCAACGACTTGGGGTATCCCGCCCACGAATCCGTCTGCAGGGCGACAGCGTGGCATGCGCTCGTGACTCCGCACTTCTGCATCGACAGGTAGCGCGGCAGCAGGATCGATGAAGAGACCACGAAGCTGGGTCCGTCCGAGGCGCGCTGGCCTTTGATCCACGTGTGCAGGTTGTCGGATTGGCCTGTGCCGAGGATGGTGGCGTCCTTCAGGTTTTCGATGGTCCGGCCCGTTCGCTGCGTGCGCGCGTCGGCAAAGAAGAACGCGTAGCCATGCACCTGCCTGCTGACCCACAGCTGGTCCTTGCTGGGCGACTCGTCGTGGGTCGACTTCGGCCACATGCTCCGTTGGCGCGCGACATACGCCTGGCGGCTCTGCTTGATCTCGTCCTGGATCTCGTCGTGCCCGAAGCCCCGCGGCCGGGGCTCCCAGTTGTCCGAGACCTCGTGGTCGTCGAGCATGGGAAAGATCTCGGCGCCGGCAACGCGCAGTACGCGCTGCAGCCCGGCGTTGAGCATGAAGGCTTCGTATGCAAAGGCAAGCCGTTCGAGCAGCTTGCTCGGATCGAACAAGCCTGCCGTGCGGTCGACGTACACCTGATCGCCCGTCAGCACGGTGAAGCGGATCGACTCGTCGTTCTCCAGGCGCTCGCCCAGCCGCCACAGCGAGCGCTCTGCGGGTCCGATGTAGCGATCGTCCAGTGCGCGGCTGCGCACTCTCACGCTGCCGTCGAGCATGCCGGCAGGGTACTGGCAGCTGCTGACGGCGAATGCTGCATGCGTGTTGGGCACGTCCGCTCCCGATCCCCGGCGTGTGATGACGCCGCTTTCGAGCGAAATGGCTTCCTTGTGATCGACGATCTCGTCGAAGTCCTGATCGCTCGCGATCTCCACGTCGACCTTCGTCTGCGGATGAATCAGCAGGAGCACGGCACGATCGGTGCCGGAAGGCCAGGAGAGGGTCGTGGTCACGGTTGCGCCGTCGGCAAGAACGTCCGCCATGACCGCTTCGGCGCCGATTCGCCGGATGTCGCGCAGGTCGACGGGCTGTCCTTCCTTCAGGATCTTCCATTGATCCTGGTGCACCACTACCGGCATGAGGACCGCCGACGTCGGCACCCCATTGCGCTGGTCGAAGCTCGCCCGGAATGTGAGCTTGCCGTCGCTCTCAAGAATTGGCGGCGCAGCGAAGGACCTCGGCGCCAGCATCTTGCGCAGCAGCCGCCGAGGGGTCAACGCGGGGTTGGTCGTCATAGCTCGATTCCTTGGACAAGAATTGGCAGATGGCGCGATAGACGGCCGGCGCACGGCGACCGATCAGGCTGTCTTGGTGGCCCATGTCGCGGAACTCGATCGACTGCCCCGCGCAATGCGCGTCATTGAGCAGGTCGATCATCCTCTCGCGTGTCGCGATGTCCAGGAGCCCGTTCTCGGTGCTGTGCAGGCACAGCGTCCGGTGTGTGGAGTCCCTGGTCCGCCAGACCTCCGCGATCCGGCTCGGCACCATGCAGGCGCCATCGCCGCGGCGGTCGGTGACGATGCCGTAGCGCGCGAAGGCAATGACTTGCGCAACCGTCTGCAAGTTCATCGGCCCGAAGAAATCGTCGATGGCTTCGAGCACTGCATCCGACATGCCGTCCAGCTTGAAGGTCACGCCATACAGGGCGTCCATGCGGTGCCGTGCCGCCACCCAGGTGGTGCGTGCGCCCGGGGGCCACATCGGGTTCTCGCGAAAGAAATCTGCCTGCGGGTAGGGCACGGCCGCGAGCAGGCGGTCGGCCATGTCGTCTGCCGTACCTGGCTTCTCGGGCGTGAACTCGAAGCGTCCCAGATTCACGAACTGTCGCAGCCACTGCATGACATAGGCACGAGCCATGTTGGCCGGCGACATGACCAGCGCGGGGCCGACCTGCGACAGCACGAGCCAGCCCAGACGCTGGTGCAGCGCCGCGCGCAGTTTCGGAAAGCGGTCGACGCCGGACTCCAGCTTGTCCGCGAAGAGGCCCAGCGCCAGCATCGCCGCGCCCATGCAATGCGCGACGACGTCCACGCGCTGCGCACCGGTGCAGCGGCAGATATGGTCGACTGCCAGGGGAATGTCCTGGCAACCCATCTGCTCGAAGAACCACGGCTCGCGTGCCGTCGGCATGCCGGCGCTGCTGCGCAGATCGAGCACCCACACATCGCGACCGTCGCGGAACAGCGCGCCGGCAAGCCCGCCCGCCGGAAGCAGCGGATGGGCGAAGGTCGTGCCGCTGGCGCTGTAGCCGTGGATGAGGATCACGGGGTTGGCCCCGTGCTTCGCGCCCGGCCCGTAGCGCGTCAGGCGCAGGTGGACCGGGGTGTCGTCCCTGAGCCGATCGACGGCAAGCTCCACGATGTCTGGCAGCGGCAACCCTTCGATGGCGCCCGGCAGCCGCTTGGCTTCACGCGGCTCCGGCCGATCCGGAAGACGAAGCGACCATGCGTGCAGCGGCAGCATGACGCGCGACACATACAGCAAGAGCGATGCGACGTCGACCAATGCGCTTGCCTGATCGGATTGCGACACGACCCGCGCCAACGGCACGTTGACGCTCGCGAAGTAGGGCAGATCGACGCTGATCGGCTTGCGCTCGTCCGAGCGATGCCGATGAGGAAAGTCGACCAGATCCGCATACATCCATTGATTGGCGGGATTCGCGGCACGCTCGTAGGTCAGGCGCTTGACTGCGCGAACGCGTCCGTCCTCCCATTTCGCGTCGCCAAGCGATTTGGCAACGTGGGCTGGCTCGAGAAGCCGCAGGTCATATTCGAGCAAACGGGTGTCCGCTGCGCGAGAGGCCAGGTTGAAGACCGACTTGACCAGCGTCCAGATGCTCGCGCGACCCTTGGACGGGCGCCCGCGAAACCAGTCGATCACCGATTGCGAAGCGTCGCGGAATCCGCGATTGCGAAACCACGACCACAGTCCGGACAGCGTGCGGGAGAGCCGGCCCGACGGCGAGTGGCGCATCATGGTCAGCTCGCCCTGAACTGGCGCTTCGAGGACCATGTCTTTGGCTGGAGAGCCTTGCCTGGCCGGCGCACCCAGTTCAATGACCGCAGGCAGGATCGGCGAAGGCGTGAAGAGCCGCACGCGGCTGCGCGTGGGGTCGACGATCATCTGCCGCTTGGAGCGCGCGGCGATGAGATCGGGAATCGCCGCCGGCTCGAACCAGAGCGTCAGTTCCATGTCCAGCGGCACCGGCTTTCCCTTGCAGTCGATGGTCACGCGTCCCTTCATCTGCTCTGTCATCTCGATGCACGTCGGCTGCGCCGGCTTCGGCGGGGTCGGATAGGTAAACACCGGCCGCAGCGGATTCCATGTCGATGGCGCTTTCGGCGGTTTCGGCGGCTCCACTGCGGCATCCAATGCAACAAAGCCCCATTCGGTGCGCAGATGGCGGATGGCTCGACGCGCCAAGGTCGCAATGGTCAACGATGGATTGATGCCGAGCGAAGTCGGCATGATCGAGCCGTCCAGCACGACCAGTCCCTTGTGGACGCCGCCCTTCGCATCGCATTCGAAGACGCGGCCGTGTTCGTCGACCACACCCGTCGCGGAAGACTCGCCCATCGCGCAGCCTCCGAGCGGATGCACCGTCAACACCGGTCCGCGAGCCGGGCCGAAAAGCTGCTCCAGCATGTCCGGAAGCGGACGCCACGCCGGGTTCGGCAGAACCGCCGCGCCCGGCAGTTGCTGGTGCACCAGACGTTCGAGGATGTCCTGATGGTGCTCGAAGCTCGGGTCCTTGCGCACTCCCGGCCAGACCACGCCAAGCGTGCCTTGAGTCCCCTTCGGTGTGCCCTTGTTGCCCTTCGTGCCTTCGGCCGCATCGGGAGGGAGCGAGAGGCGCCCGCTCGCGCTGTCGTGCCCGATGACGGCAACCACCAGGCTGTTGTCGATCGCATCCTTGTCGATGCCGGCGCTGTCGGGTTCGTCCGGCGTGCCTGCATAACGGGTCGAGTCGGCCTTGGTCAGCGAGCGGATGGTGGCGACCGTGGTGGCGGTTTCCTCGAGCAGTCGACGCAGCGCGGCCGGAATCGCCAAGTCCTGGATCACGACGGGCTTGTCGTCCTTCTTGAGCCGGTTGTGCTCTTCGCGCAGATCGATCATCCGCGTGATGGTCGGTCCGTCCTGATCGACCGCCGAAGGTGTGGCGCCCGCGTGTCGATAGATGGTGCTCAGGTTGTCCCCGTTGGTGGAAAAGCGCTCCCCCAGGACGGCCGATACCGCGAGCTTGTTGTTGCGGGAACGCATGAGCAGCTCGGTGGAACCGAGCGCGCCTGCCGCAACGATGAGGCACCGGGTGCGCAATGCGTAGGGTTCGCGAATGTGGCGGCGCAAGCCGGTGTCCGTGTGCGTCACCGAAATTTTCCAGTCGTGATCGCCCAGCTTTGCGAAGGTGGTCACTGTCGCGCCGGTCACGATGCGAAGTGGCGCCGGATGCCGCGCACAGGCGTCGGCCATCAATGTGACGTCGAGCGACAACTTCGCGCGTTCGTTGCAGCCCGTGGCGCAGGCACGGCAGCCCGTGCAGTGCCGGATGCCTCTTGTGGTGTCGTCATGCTGCGCCACCGTGACATCGACCGGGTGCGCCACTCCGCCGCCGAGTTGGCTCATCAAGGCACCGCGACCAGCAAATGCCTGGCTCGAAGTCGACTCCAGTTGCTCGCTGACTTCGGCCATCGCGGCGAGCAGTGCCGCGTCTTGACGGATGCCATCGGGCCAACGCGGATGCTGCAGGACCTCCGGCAGCGGCGCGGCCATCACGCCCGCATTGATCAGGGAGCCGCCCCCCAACCCGTTGGCCAACACCACATTCACGTCGCCGCCTATGCGCAGGTCGAAGAGCCCGGGAGTCTCTCCATGCACCGCACCGGTGCCGGCCCTGCTGAAACGCACATGGCCCGCCAAGTCGGCCATTCGGGAAGGAAAAGCGCCGGCCAGATATTCCTTGCCGCGCTCGAGCATGGCGATGCGCAGGGGCCTTCCATTGATGCCATGGCCCGCAAGCTCGCTCAATGCCATGGCGCCGCCATACCCGCTGCCGACGATCACGACGTCGAAGTCAGGTTCGGCTCTGGAATGAGTCGGCTCGTAAAGCCGCAACTCGTCAGCCAACTCGGCCAGGTCGCACGACAGCCATGCCGTCGCGCGTTGTTGTTCGTCATCCATTGCGGGGTCCCTCGCCTGGCCTCCGCGCTATTGCGGCGTGTGCGAGTTCAGCACAGCGAACCCGCCGCTGTCCATCCGCAAGAAGGTGGAGTGGGCTCGGCCGAAAGACCGAGTGGCCGGAAGATCAGGCGGTCAGGCGGACATTTCTTCCAATGTCTTGCCGCCTTCGAGTGCTTCTTTCAGCCAGCGCGGACGTGGCCCCATGCCGCTCCAGGTGTGGCCGGCATCGTCGCGGTACAGAACGCGCGACTTCTTCGGCTTTACGCCGTTGGCGCGCCCATTGGGCTTTGCCGCGGCGCCGGTCGCGAACTCTTCGAGTGCTCGCCCGGCGGCGAGAGCTTCGCGCAGCCAGTCAGGTCGCTTGCCGATGCCACCCCAGGTGTTTCCCGTTCCGTCGGCATAGCGTGCGACGCGGGCACCCGATTTGCCCGGCCGGCGAGTCTTTTGTTCGGCGGGGAGTCTGGCGAACAGTTGTTCAGGCGTCAGTCGGTAATGTTCAATGGCGACCCGAATGCGCGCCACCACTCCCTCGATCTCCTTGTCGCGCAGTTTCTCGGCCTTGAGTTGCAGGGCCTGAATCTGCTTCTGGATCTGGCTGTAGCTTTGAGTCATTAATTAATCGCTTCCAAATGTGAGTCAATATGTGAGTCAATCATAGAGCGTCAACCTGACTGGAAGTTTCAGGTTCGGCAATTCAGTTTCCGCGGTGTGTCAGCGCTTCTTGAGAAAGACATGCGTTGCGCGTTCACCCGCGACTGAATCAGCACATTCATAACCCAGTGCATGCAAGTCGATGTCGCGAAAGAGATGCTCGCCGGACCCCAGCAGCACGGGCCTGAAGGCGAGATGCAGATCGTCGATGAGTCCTTCCTGAAGGTATTGCCTGACTGTCGATACGCCGCCTCCCAGGCGAATGTCTTGCCCACCCGCAGCGGCTTGTGCCTGTGCCAAGGCGACGTGGATGCCTTCGGTGACGAAGCGGAACTCGGTGCCGCCAGCCATTGCGAGCGGAGCGCGGGGATACTGCGTCAGCACGAAGACTGGCGTGTGATATGGCGGCTCATCGCCCCACCAGCCCTTCCAACGATCGTCTGGCCATGGGCCCCTCACGGGACCGAACATGTTTCGACCCAGAATCCACGCGCCAATGCCTTCGAAGGCTCGTTCTGCCATGTCGTTGTCGATGCCGGTTTCGCCGCCTTCGAGGCCCTGCATCTTTCGCCACACGCGCGTGGGAAAGAACCATTCCATCAACTCGGGCCCTCGAACGCCGAGCGGATTTTGGAGATTCTGATTCGGCCCGGCGCCGAAGCCATCGAGTGAAACGGAAAAGCATTGAACACGTAGCCTGGACATGGGAATCCCTTTGGACTTTCAAGAAAGAAGAAAAAAAGACCGCCGTGCAAACGCGCCCAATGTAGACGCAGCCTTGCCATGGTTCAAGCTGCCACCGCTCGCGTCCTTTGTTCGTTGATGGAGGCTTCGGCTACGGCTGCTGCAAACGCTGAAGCAATTGCGCACTGGGATAACCGTCTGCGGGCATTCCGATGCTGCGCTGGTAGCGGCGCACTCCATCGCGCGTGGCCGGCCCCATGACACCGTCGGGTGCGCCCGTTGCAAAGCCAAGTTGATTGAGCGCAGTCTGCAGTTCGATCAACTGGCTGCGCGAAAGAGTGCCCAAGTCGCGCGGCCAGGCCGCCTGCACGCCCGGGCCGCCATCCAGCCGTTGCGCGAGAAGCCCGACCGCCAGCGCGTAGCTGGTGGAGTTGTTGTAGCGAAGAATCGCGCGGAAATTCGGTCCGACCAGGAAGGCCGGTCCGCGCGAGCCGGCGGGCAGCAGGATCGAGCCGTCGCTGAAATCCGGCAGTGCGTTGCCGTCGATGCTCTTGATTCCTTCGGCCGACCATTGGGCGGAGGACTGGCGCACGGCCATGTCCGCGCGGGCGTACTCGAAGCCCTCCGGTAAGCGAACCTCGACGCCCCAAGGCTGCCCTGTTTGCCAACCTGAACGGGCCAGGAAATTGGCGGTGGAGGCAGTGACGTCGGCCATGCTGCCCCAGATGTCGCGCCGTCCGTCGCCATCCGCATCCACTGCGTAGGCCAGGAAGTTCGACGGCAAAAATTGCGTCTGGCCCATGGCCCCGGCCCAGGAGCCGATCATGCGTTCGCGAACGATGTCGCCGTTGTCGAGGATCTTCAGTGCCGACAGCAATTCGCGTTTTGCCCAATCTTCGCGGCGCCCTTCGAAGCCGAGCGTTGCCAATGCGTCGATGGTGGGTGTGCTGCCATAGTTGCCGCCGAAATTGCTTTCCATGCCCCAGATCGCGACCACGATGCTGGGCGGAACGCCATAGCGGCGTGCGGCTGCGTCGGCTTCGGTGCGCACTTGAAGCAGCTTGTCCTGGCCGAGCGCGACGCGTTGAGCTGTCACGGTGTTGTCCAGGTAGTCCCAGACGGAGCGCGTGAATTCGGGTTGGGCGCGATCGAGTTCGATGACGCGCGGCAGGAATTGAACACCATCAAAGGCGCTGTGCAGCGTTGCTTCGCTGATGCCCGACGCGCGCGCGGATGTGCGGAAGTCTGCGACCCACGCAGCGAATTTTTGCTGCAACGCTGCGTCGTCGGCGGGCGGCACTGCTGGGGCTGTTGGCGCTACTGGCGTTGCTGTTGCACGAGGCTTCGCCGTGGGTTGTGCACTCCCAGCGGCAACGGCAGGCGATGACGTCCCAGCGGGCGGCCCGGAGGCRCATCCCGCAAGGAGCGCGGCCGTCGCGGTCAACATCAAGGAGGCGATGCGAGGAAATCGAGGCAATATAGATCTGGCTTGTTGCATCTGCGGATTTTGACCTCCTGCGAGACGGCAACATCGTCGCGCGGTTCAGAGGTTGAAAGTCACCAGCCGGAAATCGGGATCCTCGTCGAAACGCTTGACCGAAAAGCCCAGTTTTCGCATCAGCTTCAACATCTCCGAATTGCTTGTCAGGACGAGCCCATCGATTTCCGAGAGGCCCTTCTCGCGCGCCGCTTCGATGATGCTTTCCATCAGTCTAGAACCGATGCCCTTGCCGCTGAATTCATCCGCGACCAACAGTGAGAATTCGCAGCTTCGCTGGTCGGGGTTGGTGATGTAGCGCGACACGCCGACGATGCGTTCCGTCTCGTGGCTGGCGCCCGACGCATCGGTGGAACGCTCGGAGAACACCGCCACGATCGCCATTTCGCGGTCGTAGTCGATCAGCGTGAAGCGCGACAGCATGGTCGCCGGCAGTTCCTGGAACCACGACACGAAGCGGAAGTAGCGGCTCTGCGGCGACAAGTGCTGCACCAGTTCCTGCAGCATCTGTGCATCGCCGGGGTGAATGGGCCGCACGGTGTACATGCCGCCGCCGGGCATCGGCCATTCGCGCTCGTGCCTGGCGGGGTAGGGGAGTATCGACAGGTGGTGATAGTCGTTCGAGCGGCCACTGGCTGGCCGCGACGCACTGTCGATCAGGATGCGGGCATCCACCGCCACTGCGCCCGAAGCGTCGATGATGATCGGATTGATGTCCATCTCGCGCAGCTCGGGCAGCTCGCACACCATCTCGGAGACACGCAACAGCAGTTGCTCGAGCGCCTCCATGTCGACCGCGCTGGCGCCGCGCCACTCTCCCAGCGTTTCCGCCACCCGCGAGCGCGCAATCAGCTGGCGCGCGAGGAAGGTATTGAGCGGCGGCAGCTCCATCGAGCGGTCGTTGATGAGTTCGATCATGGTGCCGCCCGCGCCGAAGACGATCACCGGGCCGAAAGGCTTGTCCGTCACCAGGCCGACGTGAATCTCGCGCCCACGACGCGCCCGGGCCATCTTCTGCACCGTCACGCCGTTGATGCGCGCATCGGGCATCAGGCGCCTCACGCGCTCCACCATGTCGAGGTAGGTGTCCCGCGCGCTGGCGCCGTTCATGATGTTGAGCGCCACCCCGTCCACGTCGGACTTGTGGCTGATGTCGGGTGAATCGATCTTGAGGGCTACCGGAAAGCCGAGTTGCGTCGCGATCATCATGGCCTCGTGCGCTGTGCGCGCCAGCAGGGTCCTCGTGATCGGGATGTGAAAGGCCGAGAGCAAGGTCTTGGACTCCATCTCGGTCAGCACCTTGCGCCGCTCCGCCAGCACGCTTTCGATCACCAGCCTGGCCCCTTCGATGTCCGGCTTGGCCATCGTCGACAAGGGCGGCGGGATCTGCTGCAGCAGTTGCTGGTTCTGGTAGAAAGCCGCGATGTTGCCGAAGGCACCCACGGCGGCTTCGGGCGTGCGAAAGGTGGGGATGCCCGCCTCGTTGATGATCGCCCGCGCCTCGCCCACCGACGCATCGCCCATCCAGCACGACAGCAGCGGCTTGCTGATGGACCGGTGCGCGCTGACGAGYGCGCGCGCCATGGCCGATGCATCGGTGCCGATCTTGGGCGAATAGATGGCGAGAAGGCCATCGACGGCCGGGTCCTTGCCGGCCGCCGCGATGGCCGCCTCCAGGTTGACTGGGGTGGCGTCTTCAGACAGGTCGATCAGGTCGGACAGCGACGCGAATGCGGGCAACTGGGGCGCCAGTGCAGCGACCGACGCGGGCGACAGCTTGGCGAGGTCGAGCGAGATTTCGTTGACCCAATCCGCCGCGAGCACACCGGGGCCGCCCCCGTTGGTGATGATGGCAAGCCGCCGTCCCACGGGCCGGTAGCGCGAGGCCAGGCACTTGGCGGCGGAGAAAAGCTCCACGAAAGAGCGCACCCGCACGGCCCCCGCGCGGCGAAGTGCGGCATCGAACACATCGTCGCTGCCGACGATGGTGCTGCTGTGCGTTTGCGCGGCTTCGTTGCCGGCAGGCTTGCGTCCGGCCTTCAGTACGACCACCGGCTTGGCGTTGGCTGCGGAACGCAGCGCGCTCATGAAGTGGCGCGCGTTGTTGATGCCTTCGAAGTACACGATGATGCTCTGCGTCTGCGAGTCGTGCGCCAGGAAGTCGAGCACTTCGGCAATGTCGAGACTGCTGTGCGGGCCGACCGACACGACCGCCGAGAAGCCCACCATGTTCTTGCGCCCCCAATCCAGCATGGACGCAGTGAGCGCGCCTGACTGCGACACCAGCGCCAGCGAGCCCGGCTTGGCCAGCGGCCCCGCGACGCTGGCGTTGAGTTGCAGATGCGGGCGCTGGAATCCCAGCGAGTTGGGCCCCAGCAGATGCATGTCCTCGCGCTGGGCGATCTTCTTGAGGGCCGCGGCTTGCCCGTTGTCGATGCCGTTCGATATCACCAACGCGGCCCGGCAGCGGATGCGCCCCGCCAGCTCCAGCGCGGCGGCGATCTCCTGAGGCGGCAGCGCAATGACGGCGAGATCCGCGCGGGCCTGGGCGAGATCGCCGAGCGTTCCACTTGTGTGGATGTCGAGGAAGTGGAGCGTGCCGGCAAAGCGCTGCGCGCGCAGGGCCTCCTGCAGTGCTTCGACGAGCACCGGCACGGACGGGCCGCCCGTTTCACCGCGTGCTCCGGCAAAGACGATGACGGAGGCAGGGGAAAACAGGGGTGCGAGGTAGTGCTTTTCCATGGGCTCGGCTGCGCTTCGGGCGCGGGAGCCACGAGCCTACCGCGACATGGTTCAAGAAGCAAAAACGGCGGCGCCGGCCCCGGGCTGGACGAAAGACCCGTTGGCATCGCATCATGTACGCCTGTGCTTCATCCGAGAGGGTGCGCCATGTCGACGGATACCGATGCCCTGAAGACTTCGCCTACGCCCACGCGCGAGACGCTGCCTGTGCAGCCGATCAGCCGCGAGGTGCTGCTCGAGAAGTACGCCAAGGACGACGAGCGCAGCATCGCCGACGTCTGTCGGCGCGTGGCCCGCGCGGTCGCTCAAGCCGAGAAGCCTGAGTTGCGCGCGCAATGGGAGTCGCGCTTCCTGCGTGCTCTGGAAGATGGCTTCCTGCCTGCGGGGCGCATCCAGTCGGCGGCCGGCACGGCCTTGTCCGCAACGCTGATCAATTGCTTCGTGCAGCCGGTGGGCGACTCCATTGCGGCCGACGACGAAGGCTATCCTGGTATCTACGTCGCGCTGACCGAAGCGGCCGAGACCATGCGCCGTGGCGGGGGCGTCGGTTACGACTTTTCGCGCATTCGCCCGCGCGGCGCCTGGGTTGAAAGCACGCGGTCGAGCGCATCCGGGCCGGTGTCCTACATGCGCGTCTTCGATCGTTCATGCGAGACGGTCGAGTCCGCGGGTTCGCGCCGGGGCGCCCAGATGGGCGTCTTGCGTTGCGACCATCCGGACATCGAGGAATTCATCCATGCCAAGGACGAGGGCGACCTGAGCAATTTCAATATCTCGGTCGGGTTGACGGATGCGTTCATGAATGCGGTGCAGGAAGACAAGCCTTTCGAACTGGTGCACCGCGCCGCACCGGGACCGCGCTGGAAAGGCGGCGGTGAACGCCAGCGCGAAGACGGCCTGTGGGTCTATCGGTCGGTGTCGGCGCGCACGCTGTGGGACCAGATCATGCGATCGACCTACGACCATGCGGAGCCTGGCGTTCTGTTCCTGGACAGGATCAACCGCGACAACAACCTCTCGTACTGCGAGAGCATCGCGGCCACGAACCCCTGCGGCGAGCAGCCGCTGCCGCCATACGGCTGCTGCTGCCTGGGCTCCATCGACCTGACACGGTTCGTGCGCCATCCTTTCGAAGCGGATGCTGTTTTCGACGAGGGGGCCTTCGCGCGGCTCGCGGCCGTGGCGGTGCGCATGCTCGACAACGTGCTGGACATCTCCGTGTGGCCCCTGGAGCGCCAGAGTGAAGAGGCGCGCAACAAGCGCCGCATCGGCCTGGGCTTTACCGGGCTCGGCGATGCGTTGGTGATGCTGAACCTGCGCTACGACAGCGCCGCGGCGCGCGATGCCGCCCGGCGCATTGCGGAGGTCCTGCGCGATGCCGCATACGGAGCATCGATTGAACTCGCGGCGGAGAGGGGCGCCTTTCCGCTGTTCAACGCCGACCTCTATCTCAGGCGCGACACCTTCGCCTCGCGGCTGCCCGCGTCCCTCAAGGAGCGCATCCGTGCGACGGGCCTGCGCAACTCGCATCTGCTTTCGATCGCGCCCACGGGCACCATCAGCCTCGCCTTCGCGGACAACGTCAGCAACGGCATCGAGCCTGCCTTCTCGTGGACCTACACGCGCCGCAAGCGCACGCCCGAAGGCGACTTTGAAGAGCATGCGGTCGAAGACCACGCATGGCGGCTGTACCGGCATCTGAAGGGAGAGGCTGCGCCGCTCACGGAGGCTTTCGTGACTGCGCTGCAAATGAGCGCGCAGGCGCACGAGGAAATGGTCGCGGCCGTGGCGCCGCATGTGGACACGGGCATCTCGAAGACGGTGAATGTGCCCGCCGACTATCCCTATTCGGATTTCAAGGACCTGTATCTGCGTGCCTGGAAGTCCGGCCTGAAGGGCATGGCCACCTATCGGCCCAATGCCGTGCTGGGCGCCGTGCTGAGCACGCCATCTTCGGCCGGTGCGCAGCAACCCATGACGATCGATGCCGGCCCGCTGAACGAACGGTTGCTGCTCGAACGCATGCCGCAGCCGGTGCTCGCGTCACTGCGCTGGCCGGGCCGCCCGGACCTGCCGGCGGGGAACGCCGCGTGGTCGTACATGGTTCGTCATCCCTACGGCGAGTTCGCTCTCTTCATCGGCGAACTGCCAGAAGATGGCAAGCAAGCGCCCTTCGAAGTGTGGATCAACGGCGCCGAGCAGCCGCGTGGCCTGGGTGCGCTGGCGAAGACACTGTCGATGGATCTTCGCGCCAAGGACGCCACGTGGATGCGCCTGAAGCTCGATGTGCTGACCACCGTGCAGGAAGAGCGTTCGTTCGAGATGCCGTTTCCGCCGAACGGAGAGATGCGGCGTTTTCCTGGCGTCGTGGCGGCCACCGCGGCGGTGATCCGTTGGCGATGCGAGCAGTTGGGGCTCTGGCAGGGCGACGAGGGCGAGAAGGGCGCAGAGGGCGCGGCCACGCCGGTCATCGACGCGCTGTTCAGTCGCGAGGAGCCGCAGACCGGGCCCAACGGAACGCTCGCCTGGGCCGTGGACGTGCACAACCCGGCAAGCGACGAGACCTTTACCTTGATGCTCAAGGAAGTCCTGCTGCCGGACGGGCAGGGCGGCAAGGTTGCCCGGCCGTGCGCGCTGGGACTCTCGGGCAACTACCCGAGGGCTTTGGACGGGCTGGTGCGAATTCTGTCGCTGGACATGCGCGTGCTCGACCCGGCATGGATCGGCATGAAGCTGCGCAAGCTGCTCAACTACGCCGAGCCCCTGGGCCACTTCATGGCGTTTGTGCCGGGGTTACCGGCGGGCAGCCAGCGTCAGCAGGTCTGGCCTTCGACCGTTGCTTATGTGGCGCGGCTGATCATCCATCGCTATGCCATGCTGGGCGTGCTCGACGCCGAGGGATATCCGCTGCGGGCGATGGGCATCCTGCAAGCCCCCGTGACCATGGCCGACCAGCCGCTGCCCATGCTCGGCGCCGCGTGTCCCGAATGCGGCAACGCCACGATGATCCAGAAGGACGGTTGCGACTTCTGCACGGCGTGCGGCCACATTGGAAGCTGCGGCTAGCGAGGTCCGCGGGAAATCGGCTGCCATCGGCTCCGACGATGGATGCCATCGAGACAAACAGGCTTCCGGGAGAAATGACGAGCTCCTAGTCTTCAGGCATGTCATCGCAGCACGCCGGAGTCCGCTACGACAGGACCCCGGTAATGACGTCGGCTCGCGGCCGCTGCGTTCGGCCGCACCAGCAACCCTGGAGATCATCATGAGCAAAGTTCTTGTCCTGTATTACTCGTCCTATGGCCACATCGAGAAGTTGGCCGAAGCGGTGGCCGAGGGCGCGCGAAGCGTGGGGGCGCAGGTGGACATCAAGCGCGTACCCGAAACAGTGCCCCTGGAGGTCGCGAAGGCCGCGCACTTCAAGCTCGACCAGACGGCGTCCATCGCGGCGATTGCGGACCTCGAGAGCTACGACGCGATCGTCGTGGGTACGGGCACGCGCTTCGGTCGCATGTCATCGCAGATGGCTGCATTCCTCGACCAGGCCGGTGGGCTTTGGATGCGTGGTGCTCTCCACGGCAAGGTCGGAGGCGCATTCAGCTCATCTGCCACGCAGCATGGCGGCCAGGAGACGACGCTGTTCTCGATCATCACCAACCTGCTGCACTTTGGAATGACCATCGTCGGGCTCCCATACAGCCACCAGGGCCAGATGAGCGTCGACGAGATCGTCGGAGGTGCTCCCTACGGGGCGACCACCGTCGCCGGAGGCGATGGATCGCGTCAGCCGACGCAGATCGATCTCGCGGGTGCGCGGCACCAGGGCGAGCTGATTGCAAAGACGGCAGCCAAGCTGTTCGGTTGAGTCTTGACCCTTCCCGGAGAACATCATGAGCACCACGAACGCTGCGGGCGAAGCGGCAAAGGCCCTCATCCGCCGCAATACCGAAGAGGTCCAGGGTGGTGGCAACTACGCGCTCTTCGATGAGCTCTTTGCCGATGACTTCCTCGACCACACGCCGCAGCCCAATTGCACGCCGGACAAGGCTGGCGCCCTGGGCCTCTACAAGACGCTGCGCACCGCGTTTCCGGACTTTCACGCGGACATCCATTGGCAGCGTGTCGAGGGTGACGTCGTGACGACGTTCAAGACCTATCACGGCACGCACCAGGGCGCCATGTTCGGTATTGCGCCCACTGGACGAAAGATCCACTTCGAAACCGTCGATGCCATGCGCGTTCAGAACGGAAAGATCACAGAGCACTGGGGCGTAGCGAATCTCTTCTCCTTGCTGCGGCAACTCGGCGCCTGGCCGCCAGCCATGCAGGGGCAGGATTGACATGAGCAACATTCTCGAAGGCAAGGTCGTCCTCGTCACCGGCGCGGCCAGCGGCATTGGACGGGCCATCGCGATCGGTGCTGCCCAGCATGGTGCAAAGGCCGTCATCGTCTCGGACATCACCGAGACTTCCAATGAAGGCGGCAGCACGACCGTCTCGGAAATCGAGGTGCTTGGCGTCGCCGTTCGTTTTCATCGCACGGACGTGAGCAAGCGTTCGCAGGTCGACGCACTGCTCGATACGGCTTCGGAGTTCGGCGGAGTGGATGTGATGGTGTGCAATGCCGGCATCACGCTGCGTTCGGACGGTGCCGATGTAGCCGAAGAAGACTACCGCCGGCTGATGGCTGTGAATCTCGATGGCGTTCTGTTCAGTGCTCAGGCAGCGGCGCGGCAGATGAAGGCGCGCGGCAGGGCGGGCAGCATCATCCTGATGGCCAGCATGGGCGGGATCGCCGGTGCTGGCATGACCGTGGCGTACTCGACGAGCAAAGGCGGTGTCGTGCTGATGGCAAAGGCCCTTGCCGACGCGCTGGGACCTGAAGGCATTCGCGTCAATTCAGTCGCCCCAGGAATCATCGACACGCATCTTCTGCGCACCAATCCCGCGATTGCCGCCGTATCCGACGGCTTCAGGCAGCGCACGCCGTTGCGGCGCCTCGGCAAGCCATCGGAGATTGCCGATGCGGTCGCGTGGCTCGGCTCCGACATGTCGAGCTACGTCAGCGGCATCGCGCTTCTGGTCGACGGTGGCTTGCTTTCCGTGATCTAGCAACAGGAATCACACCATGCGACTTCTAGCATTCAACAGCAACGGCAAACCTGCACTCGGCCTGCGTATCGATCAGGAGATCGTCAACCTTACTGCCGAAGGTTTGCCTTCCACGCTGGATCAACTGCTTCGCGCCGGGTCCGCCGGCATGGAAGCAGCCAGGCACGCCGGAGAGACCGCGCGCAGCCGATTGCATGCGTCGGAGATCGCATGGCTGCCTCCTGTTGCCGCGCCCGCGAAGGCTATCGCCGTGGGGCTGAATTTCGTGGACCACGTGGCGGAGAGCCGCTTCGAGCCGCCAAAGTACCCTGTGCTTTTCCATCGCTACCCGAGTTCATGGGTGGGGCATGGCATGCCGCTGGAGCGGCCGCACGTGTCTACCCAGTTCGACTACGAAGGAGAGCTGGTCGTAGTGATCGGGAAGGCGGGCCGCTACATCGACAAGGCGCGTGCACTGGAGCATGTGGCTGGCTATTCCATATTCAACGACGGCTCCGTTCGGGACTACCAGACGAAGTCCGCTCAATGGATGATGGGAAAGAACTTCGACCGGTCTGGGTCCTTCGGGCCTGAATTCGTCACTGCCGATGAACTGCCTCGCGGCGCGGTGGGGCTGCGCCTGCAAACCCGCCTCAACGGTCGGATCCTGCAGGATGCCAATACGCGCGACATGATTTTCGACGTCGAACGCCTCGTCGCCGTCTGCTCTGAGCCCTTTGCGCTGGAGCCCGGCGACATCATCATCGCAGGCACGCCTTCGGGCGTCGGCGCAGCTCGAAATCCACCGATCTTCATGAAGGCAGGTGACGTCTGCGAAGTGGAGATCGAAGGCGTCGGATTGCTCTCGAACCCCGTCATCGACGGCGACTGAGGAAAACCAATGTCCGATCCGCGCAAGGTCATCGTCACCTGCGCCATCAGGGGCGCGATCCACACGCCCTCGATGTCGCCCTACCTGCCAGTGACGGCAGCCGAGATCGCGCAGGCTGCCCTGGATGCAGCCAGCGCGGGCGCGGCCATCGTGCACCTTCACGCACGTGACCCGTCAGACGGTCGGCCCAGTTCGCGCCCGAGGTCGCGTCGCTCAACATTGGTTCGATGAATTTCGGACTCTACGAGATGCTGAATCGCTTCAAGGAGTTCAAGCACGACTGGGAGCGACCGTACCTGCAGAACAGCGACGATCTCGTCTTCCGCAACAGTTTCAGGGACATCGAATACATCCTGAGGTCATGCTCGGCCAATGGAACGCGCTTCGAGATCGAGTGCTATGACATCGGCCACCTCTACACCGCTGCGCATTTTCTGGATCGCGGTCTCGTCAAGGGGCCGCTCCTGATTCAGTCCGTGTTCGGCCTGCGCGGCGGCATCGGCGCGCACGTGGAAGACCTGATGCACATGCGCCGAACGGCTGAGCGCCTGTTCGGGGATGCATACGTGTGGTCGGTGCTGGGTGCGGGGCGCAATCAGATCCCCATGGCGACCCTGGGAGTTGCTGTCGGCGGCCATGTGCGCGTGGGACTGGAAGACTCGTTGTGGGACGGTCCGGGTCGTCTCGCTCGCTCCAATGCCGATCAGGTCCGCCGCATCAGGACAGCCATCGAGGCGCTTTCGCTCGATGTCGCCACGCCCGATGAGGCCAGGCAGATGCTTCGCCTGAAAGGGCGAGACGCCGTGAATTTCTAGCCCAGGCTGGACACGGAATCACCTCCTGATTCGGCAGCGGCGAGCCCGCTATCGCCGATCGGGAATTCACCAGGAGTAGAGAAGATGACAACCGCAAATCTGTCCGGGCGCAGCCCAGCGCTCAATACAACCGACGCGCTCACCCTCATGCGCATTCCGCCGAAGTTCGACGTCACCGAGTGGCCGCGACAGGTCGAACGCTTTCTGGAGCAGACACAGAAGCCCTTGCACCGGGCAATCCTCAAGAACTATTTCCGTCACCTTCTGCTGGAGGTTGCCGGTTATTGGGATCAGATCATCGTGCCCGAACTCACGATTGACGAGCCCATGTACCGCGTGGGAGATCGCAGGGAGATGCGAGTGTTATCGGGAAAGGTAGCCGTCGAAGGGTTCTACAGGGAAGCGTTCGAGACCCGGCAGAACGTCATGGGTGCGCGCACCATGAACATGGGCGCGGAGGACTATGGCGTCACCACGGAGGCCGTCTGGACCCACGTGGTGCCCGGCAGCTGCCTCGGGGACCACGACATCGATGCCGATCCCGGTGCCTACTACCTCATGAACCACCATCTGTTCCAGATCTTCTCGTACACCAACGACCCGCAGCCGAAGCTCATTGCGGAGCGCATCTACGATGACCCGGAGAGCTATAGCTACGAAAAGCTCGACCCCGCGGATGTGGTGACGCCTGAAATGGCGCGCGAACAGCTGGCCCCCTTTCTGGCGCGGGCGACCCTCGACTGACGTGAAGGGCCTTGTCACGTTGAAGGTGAATGGTCGCAACATCGGCAGGCGGCGTTGCGATTCAGAAGGCGGCAAGCGGATTTTGGGTGAGGCCCGTGAAAAGACGCCAGGCGTCGAAGCGCGCAGCCAGTTGCTTGCGATAGAGCGGTGGGCGCAACAGGTGATGCTCGAGCGCAAAGTGCTGGCGGATGGGATCGAAGCTCGAGAATGGCGCGAGGGGATGCGTTCACTCGAAGTTCAGCAGCACTTTCATCGCCYGCGTACGATCGGCCGCCAGCGCAAAGGCGCGGGCCGAATCGCGGTACGACAGGGTTGCCGATATCAGCGGCTTGACGTCGACCAGCCCCTTGTTGAGCAGTTCGACGGCGACCGCGAATTCAATTCCTCGTGAAAGCGGAAGGCTCCACGAAGA